>NZ_JBVIEE010000004.1:0-232092 GCF_055572015.1 Streptomyces sp. NPDC030840
CCCGAGAGACTCTCTCGCGGCTTTCCTCCGGGCGCTTCCCTTCGGTGTTTCCGACTCTATCAGATCCTTTCGGGCCCGATTCCCCGTCGGAGGGGTTTTCGTCGGCGGGGGGTTTCCCTTTCGACGTCCACTACGTTAGCCGATTCCCTCGCGAAACTCATAATCGAGTTCCGCAGGCCTCGAATTCAGGCATGCGGGCACACCGAATTCGCCCCTGCTGAGGGAAGTCGTAGGTAGTGGGTTGGCCGCTTCCGGCTGCTGACTGAACGCAGTACCGGCTCAAGCGGCTCGGGCTACATTACGGATCTCACGGGGACGCGTCAAGTTCGGCGGCGACGGGGGGTGTGGGCCCGATACGGGCTCACCGTGGGGTCGTTGGCGATCCAGTAGCGCCAGGGGTGGACCCCTCCGTCGCCGGCGACTCCGGTCCTGGGGCCGCTGCGTACCTGGTCGGGGGCGACGGGAGTGCCGATCAGGATGCTGAAGGGGCTGTCGGGGCCCGCACAGGCGTCCGCGCCGTCGAGGGCCCGGTCCACGCTCAGGGCCGTGGCCAGGCGGGCCGGGCCTTTGGCCAGTTCCTTGTCGTTACGGGCCGAGACGCGATGTTTGCGAGCGAGCTCAGCGCCCACTATGACTTCGCCGGCCCGGAGCAGAACCGCGCTCGCTCGCCCCTCCGGGCCGCACACCAGGTTCATGCAGTGCCACATCCCGTAGGTGAAGTAGACGTACACATGGCCGGGCGGACCGAACATCACGCCGTTGCGGGGTGTGCGGCCGCGATAGGCGTGGGAGCCGGGGTCGTTCTCACCGTCGTACGCCTCGACCTCGGTGAGGCGGAGTTCGATCGGACCGTCAGGGGTGCTGCGTACGAGGACACGGCCCAGGAGGTCCGGTGCGACCTCGAGCACGGGTCGGTCGAAGAAGTCGCGGGTGAGGGGCGTACGGTCGGGGGTCGCGATCATGGCGTACGAGCGTAGTCCAGATGGGTGGGTTCCGATGGGTGGCCAGGCGGCGCCCGGCTTGGAAGGGTGAGGGCGCGGAACCGGTCACGGCTGGATCGCGTTTGTAGGGATCAAGGATCCGTACGGACAGGGCTTCACATACAGGACAGGCGTTGCCTGGGGAGGAAGAGACATGGGGTTCAAGCGGCTGCTCGCGAGTCTGGGAGCCGGTGGTGCTTCGGTCGAGACGGTGCTGACCGAGGTCAACGTCGTTCCGGGTGGTGTCGTCCAGGGTGAGGTGCGTATCCAGGGCGGCTCGGTGGACCAGCAGATCGAGGCGCTGTCGGTCGGGCTGCAGGCCAAGGTCGAGGTCGAGGGCCAGGACACGGAGTACAAGCAGGACATCGAGTTCACGAAGGCGCGGCTCGGTGGGGCCTTCGAGCTGAAGGCCGAGGCGGTCCACGCGGTGCCGTTCGGCCTGGAGATCCCGTGGGAGACGCCGATCACGATGATCGACGGTCAGGCCCTGCGCGGGATGAACATCGGTGTGACGACCGAGCTGGAGATCGCGCGGGCCGTCGACTCCGGTGACCTGGACCCGATCAACGTGCACCCGCTGCCGGCGCAGCAGGCGCTCCTGGACGCCTTCATCCAGTTGGGCTTCCGCTTCAAGAACGCGGACCTGGAGCGCGGGCACATCCGGGGGACGCGGCAGAAGCTGCCGTTCTACCAGGAGATCGAGTTCTTCCCGCCGCAGCAGTACCGCGGCCTGAACCAGGTCGAGCTGAGCTTCGTGGCGGACGAGCACGAGATGGACGTCGTGCTGGAGATGGACAAGAAGCCGGGTCTGTTCGGCGAGGGCAGCGACACCTTCCGCTCCTTCAAGGTGGGGCTGAACGACTTCCAGGGAACCGACTGGGCCGGGTACCTGAACCAGTGGCTGTCCGAGGTCGGCAGCAAGCGCAACTGGTTCTAGGCTCGTCAGCGAGCGATTCCAACCCATCAGGAGGTACCGAGGTGACCGAGCCCAACAGGCCGCCGCTTCCCCATGACTTCCATCCGGTCGTGCCGTCGTTCACGGTCACGAGCAAGGAGGTCGCGCCGGGAGCGACGCTGCAGGACGCTCAGGTCTACGCGGAGGGGAACACTTCGCCGCAGCTGCGCTGGGAGGGCTTCCCGCCGGAGACCAAGAGTTTCGCCGTGACGTGCTACGACCCTGACGCCCCCACGGGCAGTGGGTTCTGGCACTGGGTGGTGTTCGACATCCCGGCCTCGGTCACCGAGTTGCCGACGGGTGCGGGCACGGGCACGTTCGAGGGGCTTCCGGAAGGCGCGGTGCACGCGCGCAACGACTACGGGACGAAGGACTTCGGCGGTGCCGCACCGCCCCCCGGGGACCCGGCGCACCGCTATGTGTTCACGGTGTACGCCGTGGACCAGGAGAAGCTCGGCCCGGATTCGGACGCCTCGCCCGCGGTGGTGGGCTTCAATCTGCGGTTCCACACGCTGGCGCGAGCTCAGCTGATCGGTGAGTACGCGGCTGTCGCCGACAGCTGAGCTGATGCGGATCGCAGCAGACTGACGTTCATTGAACGTTTGCCCGCCTCTGGTCTTGGAATTGATCAGAGGCGGGCATTTTTTATTGCGTTGTCCATCTCGGCGTGCCCGGCCAGAGTTGATCCAAGCCCGCCAGGGGGTGGGCCGATTGCACGGGAGGTGGGCTGGAATGCGGGACACGCTGGTACTGAACGCGAGCTTCGAGCCGCT
The DNA here is from genome assembly GCF_055572015.1 of Streptomyces sp. NPDC030840. Taxonomy (NCBI): domain Bacteria; kingdom Bacillati; phylum Actinomycetota; class Actinomycetes; order Kitasatosporales; family Streptomycetaceae; genus Streptomyces; species Streptomyces sp. NPDC030840. The sequence continues at coordinate 2,709 of NZ_JBVIEE010000004.1, forward strand.
GTCGACGGTGACGCTGAACCGAGCCGTCGTGCTGGTGCTGCAGGACAAGGCCGTCGTGGAGCAGGCCCACCCCGAGCTGCGCATGCGCGGAGCCGCGGTCGACATACCGGCGCCCAGGGTGATCAGACTCTGCAGGTACGTACGGGTGCCGTTCCGAAGACAAGCTCCGTGGTCGAGGCGGGGTGTCCTGGTGCGTGACCGGCACAGGTGCGCGTACTGCGGCAGGCGGGCGACGACCGTGGACCATGTGGTGCCGCGGTCGCAGGGCGGTCAGGACACCTGGCTGAACACGGTGGCGTCGTGCGCGGAGGACAATCACCGCAAGGCGAACCGAACGCCGGAGGAGGCGGGCATGCCGCTGCTGCGGCAGCCGTTCGAGCCGACTCCGGCCGATGCGATGTTGCTGGCGCTGGGCCAGGACGACTTCGAGGCGCTGCCGGGGTGGCTTGCGCAGCCCGCGGCGTAGGGGGCTGAGGGTCTTTGGGGAACTGCGGGCCGGCTGTGGCTGGTCGCGCAGTTCCCCGCGCCCCTTCAGGGCGCAGGTTCCGCACCCGCGCCCGTAAACGACCTCATCAGTCAGTAATCGACGGCTTCTCTCGGCGCTCCGTGCCCGTGGCCTGGCCGGGGACGGTGCCCGCGCCGCCTGAACCGCCGGTCATCGGGCCGAAGTTGCCGATGGCGCCGGAGAGGCCCTTGAGGGCGTCGCCGATTTCGCTGGGGACGATCCACAGCTTGTTGGCGTCGCCCTCGGCGATCTTCGGGAGCATCTGCAGGTACTGGTACGAGAGCAGCTTCTGGTCCGGGTCTCCGGCGTGGATGGACTCGAAGACCGTACGGATCGCCTGGGCTTCGCCCTCTGCCTTGAGGGCCGCGGCCTTGGCCTCACCCTCGGCGCGCAGGATCGCGGACTGCTTCTCACCCTCGGCGGTGAGGATCTGCGACTGGCGGATACCTTCGGCGGTGAGGATCGCGGCGCGCTTGTCACGGTCGGCGCGCATCTGCTTCTCCATCGAGTCCTGGATGGACGTCGGGGGCTCGATGGCCTTGAGTTCCACACGGTTGACGCGGATGCCCCACTTGCCGGTGGCCTCGTCGAGGACTCCGCGCAGGGCAGCGTTGATCTCCTCGCGGGAGGTGAGGGTCCGCTCCAGGTCCATGCCACCGATGATGTTGCGGAGGGTGGTCACGGTGAGCTGCTCGATCGCCTGGATGTAGCTGGCGACCTCGTATGTGGCGGCCCGGGCGTCGGTCACCTGGTAGTAGATGACGGTGTCGATGTTCACGACCAGGTTGTCCTGGGTGATCACCGGTTGGGGCGGGAAGGGGACGACCTGTTCACGCAGGTCGATGCGGTTGCGGATGGTGTCGATGAACGGGACCACGATGTTCAGGCCCGCGTTGAGTGTCCGCGTGTAACGGCCGAAGCGCTCGACGATGGCGGCGCTGGCCTGCGGGATGACCTGGATGGTTTTGATCAACGCGATGAAGACCAACACCACCAGAATGATCAGGACGATGACGACCGGTCCCATCGTGTTCCCCGTACCCTTCTCCGCCTCGGTACTTCCGGAGGATCTTATGCCTGTTGAAGATCTTGCTGGTCGAGTCTGACAGAACGCGGACTGCCAGGTCGAGCGTTCGGCCGAGTTGCGTTGTACGAGGTCACATGATGATCGCCGTGGCTCCCTCGATGTCCACGACGTCCACTTCCTGGCCCACTTCGTAGGTCTGTCCGGCGTCGAGAGCGCGTGCCGACCACACTTCTCCGGCGAGCTTTATCCGGCCGCCTCTGCCGTCGACCGTTTCCAGTACGACGGCGTGCTTGCCCTTCAAAGCGTCGACGCCGGTGGCGAGTTGGGGCCGCTGGGAGCGGTGCCGGGCCGCGATGGGGCGTACGACGGCGATGAGTGCCGTGGAGACGACGGCGAAGACGACGACTTGGAGCACGATACCGGCACCGAGTCCCGCGGCCGCGGCGCCGGCGACGGCGCCCACGGCGAGCATGCCCAGTTCCGGCATCGCGGTCACAACGAGCGCGACCCCGAGCCCGGCCGCGCCGACCAGCCACCACACCCATGCGTCGATGCTGTCCACACCGTCATGGTAGGACCGTGTTGGTTCCGCCGACAGAGCGCGTGATCAAGTTGAGGCCGTCCGTCCCGGGTTGGGGGGCCGGAGGGCCCAACTCTCGGGCGGAAAAGAGGCCTTGACGCTCAGGTCAGCGGCAGGCCCTGGGCGGTCCAGCGGTCGCCGACCTGTTCGACGACCAGCGGGAGGCCGAAGCAGAGGGAGAGGTTGCGCGAGGTGAGCTCCAGCTCCAGCGGGCCCGCGGCGAGGACCTTGCCCTGGCGGATCATGAGGACGTGGGTGAAGCCGGGCGGGATCTCCTCGACGTGGTGCGTGACCATGATCATGGAGGGCGCGATCGGGTCGCGGGCGAGACGGCCGAGACGGCGTACGAGGTCCTCGCGGCCGCCGAGGTCGAGGCCGGCGGCGGGCTCGTCGAGGAGCAGCAGCTCGGGGTCGACCATCAGTGCACGGGCGATGAGGGTGCGCTTGCGCTCTCCCTCGGAAAGGGTGCCGAACTTGCGGTCCACGTACTCGGTCATGCCGAGGCGGTCGAGGAAGGCTCGGGCGCGCTGCTCGTCGACCTCCTCGTAGTCCTCGTTCCAGGTGGCCGTCATACCGTAGGCGGCGGTCAGCACGGTCTGCAGGACGGTCTGGCGCTTGGGGAGCTTCTCGGTCATCGCGATGCCGGCCATGCCGATGCGCGGGCGCAGGTCGAAGACGTCGACCTTGCCGAGGGTGTCGCCGAGGATGGTGGCGGTGCCCTTGCTGGGGAAGAGGTAGCTGGAGGCGAGGTTGAGGAGGGTCGTCTTCCCTGCGCCGTTGGGGCCGAGGATGACCCAGCGCTCGCCCTCCTTGACCGACCAGGAGACCTGGTCCACCAGAGCCCGGCCCTCCCGGACCACGGATACGTCCTCCAGCTCCAGAACATCGCTCATGAGCGCGCTGTCTCCCCTTGCAGTGTCGCCTGTCTCGGCTGTCGGCCTTGGCTCGGCTGTCGCGTACGCCGGTGGGCGCCGCCCTCGCCTGTGGTGCGCGGCCCCCAAGGAAATCTACGCCACCGGCCGGGCGGTCCATCCCCTCGGTCGGTCCTTAGGGTGGTGGGCATGCTCTCGGAACCACGCTCAGGACTTCTCGCTTCATGGGGAAATGCCCTCTTGGCTGGACTTGTCCCGCCGGACGACGCGGTGGACGCGATCGTCGGTGAGGACGCCGTGCACCGGGTCGACGGGCTGCCCGGGGAGTCGGCGCCGGTCGGTCTGACGCTGGCGCTTGGGCGGCTGCGGTCGTTGGGTGCGACCGGGCTGCGGGTGGCGCTGCCCGCGCCGGGGCATCCGCTGGGGCTGAGCGGGCCGCCGGAGTTCAATGCGCGGGCGCTGGACGCGGAGGAGGCGGTGATCTGTCACGGGGCGGCGCTCGGGCTGGTGCCGGAGGTGTGCGAGGCCGGGCCCGAGGGTGATGTGCACGTGGAGGTCGTCTGGCACTGTCTGGCCGTGCGAGAGGCTCCGCCGGCCGATGTGCCGTCCCTCGGGGAGGCCGAGCGGGAGCTCGCGGAGGCTCTGCGGGAGGCGACGGAGGTGCTGTCGCGGCTGGACGTGGCGGGCTCGGGGCCTGTGGCGGAGGCGGCGATCGACGCGTACCGGGCGCGGGCCGAGCGGGGGCGTGAGGTGTTGGCGCCGGGGTATCCGCCGCGGGCGGTGCGGGTGCTGGAGTTGGCTCAGCGGGTGGGGTTGCTGGTCTCGGTGGCGTATGAGCGGGGGCATGGGGGTGCGGTGAGTGCGTCCGAGATGGCGGCTCGGGCGGATGCCTTGCGGCCGGTGGAGCGGACGGCTCGGCGGGCGCTTGTCGCCGCGTACAACTCCGTTGTGGAGGAGCGGGAGCGGGGGGTGCGCTGACGTCTTTGGGTGCCCGGCGTGGGGGCGCTCTCCCTGGGGGCTGCGCCCCCAGACCCACGCTGGGGCGGCATGGGGTGGGTGAGTTCGTGCGGACTGTGCGTGGCTGGGCGCGCAGTTCCCCGCGCCCCTCTCGGCCTGGCGGACTCGTCCTCAAGCGCCGGACGGGCTACTCATGACTGACCGGCCCCCGGGAGGTGTTCTGGGGGCCGGTGGTCGTGGTGGGTGGGGTGGGCCTCAGTGGTTGACGCCCAGGTTGCCGAAGGCCGGGTTCAGGACGCCGATGACGTTGACGGAGTTGCCGACGGCGTTCACGGGAACGTGGACCGGAGCCTGGACGAGGTTGCCGGAGGCCACGCCCGGCGAGCCGATGGCCTTGCCGCTCGCGTGCGCCCCGCCTTCGGTGGCGGAAGCCATACCGGCACCGGCGGCAACCAGGCCACCGGCCACGAGGGTGACAGCAGCGGCCTTCTTCAGGTTCTTCACTTCTTCAGTCCTCCTTGGCGATCACTGCGGCAAGCGCCGCAGCACGCACTGAAGAACGGCCGGGGCCCGGAACAGGATGCGCCATCCGGGTGACATACACACGACGGTATGAATCTCGGCCTGGACCGTAACTTTCTGAATTGCCGCTCATCGCATCAATCCCACTGGTCACCTCGTCGCACCGTGACGCACCGCCCACAGCGCGGCCTGGGTGCGGTCGGCCAGGTCCAGCTTCATCAGGATGTTCGAGACATGGGTCTTGACCGTCTTCTCGGAGAGGACGAGGGCGCGGGCGATCTCGCGGTTCGAGCGTCCGTCGGCGATCAGGCCGAGCACCTCGCGCTCCCGCTCGGTGAGTGAACCGCCTCTGCCCTGGCCCGAGTTGGTCTCCTCCTGGGAGAGGAGCGCGCCGGCGACCTCGGGCTGGAGAAGGATGTGCCCGGCGTGCACCGAGCGGATGGCGCCGGCGAGCGCGTCGGGGTCCACGTCCTTGTAGACGTACCCGGCGGCTCCGGCGCGCAGGGCCGGGACCACCGTGCGCTGCTCGGTGAAGCTGGTGACGATCAGTACCCGCGCGGGGTTGTCGAGCGCGCGCAGTTCGCGCAGGGCCTCGATGCCGTCCATGCCCGGCATCTTGACGTCCATGAGGACGATGTCGGGCTTCAGCTCCTGGGCGCGGGCGACGCCCTCCGCGCCGTCGGAGGCCTCCCCCACGACCTCTATGTCGTCCTGCACCTCCAGGAAGGTGCGCAGGCCGCGGCGGACCACCTGGTGGTCGTCGACGAGCAGCACCTTGATTGCGTCAGCCACCGGGAACCTCCATCTCGATCGTGGTGCCCTTCCCGGGCGCCGATTCCACGGTCAGGCGGCCGCCGACCCCACTCGCCCGGTCACGCATGGAGACCAGGCCGAGGTGGCGTCCCGCGCGGCGTATGGACGCGGGGTCGAAACCGCTGCCGTCGTCGGTGACGCGCAGGACCGCCGCGCCGTCGTGCCGTTCCAGTGCGACCTCGACCCGCTCGGCCCCCGAGTGACGCAGCGCGTTGTGCAGGGCCTCCTGGGCGACGCGCAGCATCGCTTCCTCCTGCGCCGCGGGCAGGGCGCGGACGCCGCGGCTGGTGAAGGTCACGCGCGCGTCGTGGGCGCGGTCGAGGACCTGGACCTGTGTGCGCAGGGTGGCGACGAGGCCGTCCTCGTCGAGGCCCGCGGGGCGCAGCTCGACCACGGCGGCGCGCAGTTCGTCCGCGGCCTCGGCGGCGAGCGCGGCCACCTGCTGGAGCTCTCCCTTGGCGCGGCCGGGGTCCCGGTCGACCAGGGCGGCCGCGGCCTGGGCGGTCAGGCGCAGGGAGAACAGTTTCTGGCTGACCGCGTCGTGCAGTTCGTGGGCGAGGCGGGAGCGCTCCTCGGCGATGGTGAGCTCGCGGCTGCGCTCGTAGAGCCTCGCGTTCGTCAGGGCGATCGCGGCGTGCTGGGCGAGGATCGACAGCAGGTCCTCGTCCTCCGCGGTGAAGCCGCAGCCGCCTTCCGGCTTCGGGCACCTCTTGTTGGCGAGGAAGAGAGCGCCGATGATCTCGTCGCCGTCCCGGATGGGCAGGCCCAGGAAGTCGGCCAGCTCGGGGTGGGCGCTGGGCCAGCCTTCGAACCGGGGGTCCTTGCGCACGTCGGCGAGGCGCTCCGCCTTCGCCCCGCGCAGCATCGCGGCCAGGATGCCGTGCTGGCGCGGGAGCGGGCCGATGGCCTTCCACTGCTCGTCGCTCACTCCGTCGACGACGAACTGGGCGAAGCCGCCGTGGTCGTCGGGGACGCCCAGCGCCGCGTACTCCGCGTCGAGCAGCTCGCGGGCGGAGGCCACGATCGTCTTGAGGACGTCGCGCACCTCCAGGTGCCTGCTCATGGCCAGCAGCGCGGAACTCACCGCGGCGAGGCCGGACCGTGGACCTTGGCTCATGACCTCACGGTACCGGCGGGCTGTGACATCGCGGATCGGGCCTGTGGCGGCCTCCGCCTGGGCCGCGGGACCTAGGGCGAAGGGCCCTGGTCCCTTGCGGCCCGCGTACGAGGTGACCCGGACGGCCCGGTTCCTACGGTGAAGGCGTCCGACGAGAGCGGACGGCCGTCGGCGCCCGTGGGGGGGTCGGCGGTCCGAAGGCCCCGCCGGGAGCGGTGGTCACGGGACGAGGGGACGGATGTCATGCCGGTAGCGGTCATCACGGGGGCTTCGAAGGGACTGGGGCGGGCGCTCGCCACCGGTCTGGCGGAGCGCGGCTGGGACCTGGTGCTCGACGCCAGGACCGCGGATGTCCTCCAGGGGACGGCGAAGGAACTGTCCGCGGCGTACGGGACCCGCGTGGAGGCCCTCGCGGGGGATGTCGCGGACGCCGGGCACCGGGCCGGCCTGGTGGCGGCGGCGCGCCGGCTCGGCGGTGTCGACCTGCTGGTGAACAACGCGAGCGCCCTGGGCGCCGAGCCGCTCGTACGGCTGGACGAGCTGCCGCTGGAGGGGCTGCGGCGTGCGCTGGAGGTGAACGTGGTCGCCGCACTGGGTCTCGTCCAGGAGGCGCTGCCGCTGCTGCGGGCCTCCGGGGCGGGCGCGGTGATCTCCGTCAGCTCCGACGCGGCCGCCGAGGCGTACGAGACGTGGGGCGGGTACGGGGCGTCGAAGGCGGCGCTTGACCATCTGTCGGCGGTGCTCGCCGAGGAGGAGCCCGGGCTGCGGGTGTGGGCGGTCGATCCCGGGGACATGGGTACGGACCTGTACGCGGCGGCCGTGCCGGACGACGACGGTCCGCGGCCGGAGCCGGCCAGTGTCGTACCGGCCTTCCTGCGCCTGGTCGACGAGCGTCCGGCCAGTGGCCGCTACGGTGCGCCCTCCCTGCTGGAGGGTCGATGACGACCGCGGTGAGCGTTCCGGAGGAGCTCTCGGCGCGGGTGCCGGCCGAGCAGCGCGGTCCCGGTCTGGAGCGGGACGCGGTACGGCTGCTCGTCTCGCGCGGTACGGAGGTGTCGCATCACACGTTCGTGGAGCTGCCGCGGTTGTTGCGGGCCGGGGACCTGCTCGTGGTCAACACCTCACCCACGCTGGCGGCCGCCGTGGATGGTCACGTCGGGCACGCGCGCGTGGTGGTGCACTTCTCGACGCGGGGCGACGACGGGCGGTGGGCCGTCGAGCTGCGGGATCCGGACGGGAGGGGCACCACGCGCGCGCGGGCGGGTGGGCCCGCGGGAACGGAGGTGCGCCTGCCGGGGGACGTACGGCTCGTTCTGGAGGAGCCGCTGAGCGCGCGCGGTGCCCGGCTGTGGTGGGGGCGCGTGCCGGTGGGGGACGTTCCGCGGTTGCTGCGGGAGCACGGGCGGCCCATCCGGTACGCGTACACGGAGCGGGACCAGCCGCTGTCGGCGTACCAGACGGTGTTCGCGTTGCCGTCGGACGACGGTGCGGGCAGTGCGGAGATGCCGAGTGCCGCGCGGCCCTTCACCGGGCGTGTGGTGGCGGAGCTGGTGAGCCGGGGCGTGCAGTTCGCTCCGGTCACGCTGCACACGGGGGTGGCGTCCGCGGAGGCGCACGAGCCGCCGTATCCGGAGCGGTTCGCCGTGCCGGAGGCGTCGGCTCGGCTGGTCAACGCGGCGAGGGCAGAGCGAGCAAGGCGCGAAGCGCTTCCTTGGAAGGGTGGAGGTGGGAGACGGGAGGGCGGGCGGATCATCGCGGTGGGTACGACGGCCGTGCGGGCCGTGGAGTCGGCGGCCGGGCCCGACGGGGTGGTGCGGGCAGCGGAGGGCTGGACCGGTCTTGTCGTGACCCCGGAGCGCGGGGTGAGGGTGGTGGACGGGCTGCTGACCGGACTGCATGAGCCGGAGGCCTCGCACCTGCTGATGCTGGAGGCGGTCGCGGGCCGCGCGGCGGTCGACCGGGCGTACGGGGAGGCGCTGCGCGAGCGCTATCTGTGGCACGAGTTCGGAGACGTGCACCTCGTTCTCCCGGCTTCAAGGCCTCACATAGCGCATTGCGGCAGCAACTGATGGTGAGACGATCACCAGGGCGATGTGAGGCCGCACATAGGGCGCGCATCACGTACGAAGTTCCCTAGGAGGAGCAAAAGGGGCATATGAGCGGGACAGACGTACCTATCTGTCCCGTTTTGTCGTTCCCCGCTCCACTATGCAGGGTCGTACGTCACACCTTTGCCACGGCATTTTGCGGCCGCTAAGAATTGCTCTCGTCGCTCGGCGCCGCGGTTTTTCCCGCGGCGCTTGTGCTGGAAACACCGTGTCCCCACCGGCCTCAGAGCGACCTCCCCGAGCTATTCGAAGAGGTCAATCAGCATGCCCAAGTTCACCACCATCGTCGGTCGTAGTCGTGCCCTGCCCAAGGCCCACAAGCTGTCGCTTGCGGGTGTCGCGGGCCTCGGTGCCGCCTCCGTCGCCCTCACCCTGCTGCCGGGTGGCGGGCAGGCCACGGCGGCAGACACGGCCGCACCCGCCGCCCAGGTGGTGTCCAGCCAGCAGCAGGCCAAGGACGTCAAGGCCGAGGAAGCCGCCAAGAAGAAGGCCGCCGAGGAAGCCGCCAAGAAGAAGGCCGAGCAGGAGCGCGCGAAGAAGGAGGCCGCGAGCCGGTCCGCCCAGCGCGTCCCTGTGAAGGCGATCGCGGCGAAGACCTACCCTGACAACCTCGACGGGTGGATCCGCGAGTCGCTGGACGTCATGAAGAAGCACAAGATCCCGGGTTCCTACGACGGCATCAAGCGCAACATCCTGCGTGAGTCATCCGGCAACCCCAAGGCCATCAACAACTGGGACATCAACGCCCAGAACGGCATCCCGTCGAAGGGCCTGCTGCAGGTCATCCCGCCGACCTTCAAGGCCTACCACGTCGAGGGCACCTCCTGGGACATCTACGACCCGGTCGCCAACATCACCGCCGCCTGCAACTACGCGGCCGACCGGTACGGCTCCATGGACAACGTCAACAGCGCGTACTGACGCCGGCGAGGACCTCGCTCCGCGCGCACGCGGAACACGAACGCCGAAAGGGCGGCACCCTCCTGACGGGTGCCGCCCTTTCGGGCCACTTCATGGGCCGTACAAAGTCGACTGCTGACGGAGACGGCTGCTGACGGAGACGACTGCTGACGGAGACGACTGCTGACGGAGTCGACTACTTGCGCATGACCTCCGGCTCGTGGCGGCGCAGGAACCGGGCCACGAGGATGCCGCAGACCACGCCGAGGGCGATCAGGGCGGCCATGTCCAGCGCCCAGACACCGACCGTGTGATCCCACAGCGGGTCGGTCGCGGTCGGGTCGTCCTTGTTCGGGTTGACCAGGTTGAAGTCCAGCGTGGCGCCGGCGGCGGCCACCGCCCAGCGGGACGGCATCAGGTACGAGAACTCGTTCGCGCCGACGGAGCCGGTCAGGATGAACAGGCAGCCGGTGAAGACGACCTGGATGATCGCGAACATCACCAGCAGCGGCATGGTCTTCTCCGCCGTCTTGACCAGCGCGGAGATCACCAGGCCGAACATCATCGAGGTGAAGCCGAGCGCCATGACCGGCAGGCAGAGTTCCAGCTTGGTGAGGCTGCCGAGGACCAGACCCTCCTCGGGGACCTCACGCGCGCCGAAGCCGATCCCACCGACGATCAGGCCCTGGACCATGGTGATCATGCCGAGCACGATGACCTTGGACATCAGATAGGCGGAGCGGGACAGACCGGTCGCACGCTCCCGTTCGTAGATCACCCGTTCCTTGATCAGCTCACGGACGGAGTTGGCCGCACCGGCGAAACAGGCGCCGACGGCGATGATCAGCAGGACGGTGGTGGCGGTGCCGTTGGGGATCCGCAGGCCGTTGGCGCGCGGCTCGTTGGGCAGCAGGGTGTTGCCGGAGTCGATGAGCAGGCTGACCGCGCCGAGCACGGCGGGCAGGATCAGCATCAGGGCCATGAAGCCCTTGTCGGACGCGATGACCGACACGTATCTCCGGACGAGGGTGAGCAGCTGGGAGCCCCAGCCCTGTGGCTTGGGCGGGCGCATCTGCTGCGGCGGAGGCATGTGGACGGACTGGGGGGCGACCGCGTCGATGTCCGCGGCGTACATCTGGTAGTGCTGCGAGCCCTTCCAGCGGCCCGCCCAGTCGTAGTCGCGGTAGTTCTCGAAGGCGGAGAAGACGTCGGCCCAGCTGTCGTAGCCGAAGAAGTTGAGGGCCTCCTCCGGCGGGCCGAAGTAGGCGACGGCACCGCCGGGCGCCATCACGAGCAGCTTGTCGCACAGCGCCAGCTCGGCCACCGAGTGGGTGACGACGAGGACCGTACGGCCGTCGTCGGCGAGACCGCGCAGCAGCTGCATCACGTCGCGGTCCATGCCCGGGTCGAGGCCGGAGGTCGGCTCGTCCAGGAAGATCAGCGACGGCTTGGTGAGCAGCTCCAGGGCCACGGAGACGCGCTTGCGCTGGCCGCCGGACAGGGACGTGACCTTCTTGTCCTTGTGGATGTCCAGCTTGAGCTCGCGCAGCACCTCGTCGATGCGGGCCTCGCGCTCGGCGGCCGTGGTGTCGGCGGGGAAGCGCAGCTTGGCCGCGTACTTCAGCGCCTTCTTGACGGTCAGCTCCTTGTGCAGGATGTCGTCCTGCGGGACCAGACCGATGCGCTGGCGCAGCTCGGCGAACTGCTTGTACAGGTTCCTGTTGTCGTACAGGACGTCGCCCTGGTTGGCCGGGCGGTAACCGGTGAGGGCCTTCAGCAGGGTCGACTTGCCGGAGCCGGACGGGCCGATGACCGCGATCAGCGACTTCTCGGGGACGCCGAAGGAGACGTCCTTCAGGATCTGCTTGCCGCCGTCGACCGTGACGGTCAGATGGCGGGCGGAGAAGGAGACCTCACCCGTGTCGACGAACTCCTCGAGGCGGTCGCCGACGACGCGGAACGTCGAGTGGCCCACGCCGACGATGTCGTTCGGGCCGAGCATCGCCGAGCCGCTCTTGGCGATCGGCATACCGTTGACGTACGTGCCGTTGTGCGAGCCGAGGTCACGGATCTCCATCCGGCCGTCGGGGGTGGCGTGGAACTCGGCGTGGTGGCGGGAGACCTGGAGGTCGGAGACGACCAGGTCGTTGTCCAGGGCGCGGCCGATACGCATGACGCGGCCGAGGGCGAACTGGTGGAACGTGGTCGGGCTGCGGTCGCCGTAGACCGGCGGCGCCCCCGCGGCACCACCGGGTCCCTCATGTCCGTAGCCGTCGGCCGCCCGGGCCTGCTGGTGGGGTACCTGCGCCTGCTGCGGCTGCGGCCAGGCCTGTTGGGGTGCGGACTGCTGTGATGCGGCCTGCTGCGGTGCGGACTGCTGGGCCGCCCACCCCGGGTTCGCGCCCTGAGCCGCGTAGGGCTGCTGCCGCGGCTGTGCCTGCGGTGTGGCGACGGGGGCGGCCGTGCCGGTCAGGCTCAGGCGCGGGCCGTCGGTCGCGTTGCCGAGGTGTACGGCCGAGCCGGGGCCGATCTCCAGGTGGTGGATCCGGTGGCCCTGCACGAAGGTGCCGTTGGTGCTGCCGTGGTCCTCGATGACCCAACCCCGGCCAGCGAAGCTGATCGTGGCGTGACGCCAGGAAACTCTGGCGTCATCGAACACGATGTCGCCCTGCGGATCACGCCCGAGCGTGTATGCCCTGGACGGGTCGAGCGTCCAGGTTTGTCCATTCGATTCGAGTACGAGTTCCGGCACTCCACGCCCCACTGAGTTGTCCCCCGAGATACCCCCAACACAGGGAGTCTAGGGATGTCGAACATCGGGGGGAACTATTTCAGGCTCAGCCCGCTGACTGAAAGTCGGACCTTGTGAAGCGAGCGGACGAGGGCGTCGACTGGTCCCGTTGACGGGGTTGAAAACGGGCCGGAGAGTGGTAATCCGACGCGAGGGGGACATCCGCGGTGGAACACCGCGGAGCGGATCGGGGGGTCTGACCATGAGCAGCGGTACCTCGCAGCAGGCCGAGGGCGTCCCCTGGGGGGACGTCCTGCTCTCCGCGATCGCCGCTGTGAGCTGGGCGTTGATCGGTATGGCGGGGACAGCCGCGCTCGGTCTGCATCTGCTCGAAGCGGACTCGGCGGGCTCGCTCGGGCCGATGACCGCCGCGGCTGTGGCGCTTGGTGCGGGTGGTTCGGTCACGCCGTCCGGTGATGTCTCCGTCTTTGGCCTGGAAGGAATGGAGGCGACCACCGCCATACAGATCTCGCCACTCGGGGTGGGGCTCGTGGGAGCGCTCCTGCTGTCGTGGTTCTTCCTGCGCTCCCTGCGCGGGGCGGGAGTTGTGATCGCCCCCGCCGAACTCCTCGCACGCGCGGGCGCGGTGGTCGTCCTGTTCGTCGCCATGCTGGGTGGGCTCGCCTGGGCCGGGCACAGCGTCATCACCCTCGACGGCGGTTCGCTGGGGCTCGACGACATGCCCGGTGGGGACGGACTGGGCGGCGTCGAGGTGCCCGGACTCGGCGACGTCGGCGGGCTGCTGCCGGACCGGCTGGGCGACCTCATGGACGCCGAGGCGAAGGTCGGCTTCACGGTGGACACCGCGCCCACGCTGCTCGGCGGCCTGGCCTGGTGCGTCGGCGTCCTGGTGATCGCTCTGCTGGCCTCGCGCCGCACTCCCCTGCCGCCGGGCTGGGGCGCGGTGCACCGGGTGGTACGACCCGCCGCGTCTGCCCTGGTCAGCGTGTTGCTCATGGCGGTCCTCGCGGGGTTCGCGGCAGCGGCGTACGCGGCGATCGGTGACGACAACCCCCGGCGGATCGCGGGCGCGGCCCTGGTCGGTGCGCCCAACGGGGTCTGGCTGGGCATCCCGATCGGCCTCTTCGTGCCGTGGAACGGCAGGGCCACCGGTGAACTGGCGGGCCTGCTGCCCGACCCGCTCGACGAGCTGCTAGCCGCTGACTCGGACCAGCCCGTCACGCTGGGCCGGCTGGCCGAACTGGACAGCAGGGTCTGGCTGCTGGGAGTTGCGGCGGCCCTCATGATGCTGCTCGCGGGGGTACTGACCGCCGCACGTACGCCTTTTGTACGGGTATCGCGCGGGGCAGTTGTGGGGAGGCGGACCGGTGCGGATGGACCGGGCGGGGGTGCACTCGGGTTCGCGGGGCTCTGCGCACTTCGGCTGAGCATCGCGACGGCACTGGCACTGCCTCTGCTGGCCTGGCTGACCGAGGTGTCCGTGGACGCCTCGCTGTCGGTGCTCGGCTTCGACGCGTTCGGGGCCGGCATAGAGCTCCACGGGAATCTGGGGATGGCGCTGCTCCTGGGCGCGCTGTGGGGGGCGGGGGCCGGGGCCGCCGGGGCGTTGCTGGCGTGCGCGAGCGGAGCGGCGGGACGCAGTGCGTCGGGGTGGGCGCGGGGAGACGTGGGGTCGCACGGAGCTGGAGGGCTGAAGGGGCCTGGTGAGACGGGGGGCGCCCAGCACTCGTCGGGGCCCTACACGCCGAGTGCGCCGTTCCGGCCGCCGAACCCGGACACCAACCCGTACTTGCGGCTGCCGGACGAGACGCGGGGACGGGGCGACGGCTCCCGGCAGGGTGCCGGGGAGCAGCAGGGAAGCAGGGGGCGTGCCGGCAGTGCGCCACCGCCGGGCGCCGCGGGGCCCGGGCAGGGGACCGATGTGTACGGTGCGCCCACGGTCGACCGGCCGGTCACACCGCCACCGCCGAGGCCTCCGCGGCGTCCCCGGTCGGGTTCACGGGACTGGCCCGAGCCGCCACCCCCGCCGGACGACCTGCCCCCGCCGCCACCGCCACCACCGCCACCGCCACCACCGCCGAGGCCGTGGGGGCGCTGAGGCGGCGAGGGCTCGGGGAACGCGGCCACCCACGCCCGCGGTGCCACTGGTCCGGGCGCGCCGCCGGTCCAGGTGCGCCACCGGTCCGGGCACGGCACCGGTCCAGACGTGCCACCGATCCAGACGGACGTCGTCGGTCCGGGCGCCGCCGGTCCAGGTGCGCTGCCGATCCGGGCGCTGCCAGCCCAGGCGCGCCACCGGTGGGGCGCTGAGGCGGCGAGGGCTCGGGGAACGCGGCCACCCACGCCCGCGGTGCCACTGGTCCGGGTGCGCCACCGGTCCGGGCACGGCACCGGTCCAGGCGCGCCACCGATCCAGACGGACGTCGTCGGTCCGGGCACGGCACCGGTCCAGACGCGCTGCCCATCCGGGCGCGCCACCGGTCCAAGCGCGCCACCGGTCCGGGCGCTGCCGACCCGGGTACGCCACCCATCCAGGCGCGTCCCCGATTCCGGCGCGCCCCCGATCCAGGCGCACGTCGTCGGTGATCAAGGAGTACGTCATCCGCGCGCAACCCATTGTTCGCCGCCCGCTGGGGGGACCTCAGAGGCGGTGGGCACCGCGCGCCGGATACGGTGGGAACACCATGAGCGCTTCACAGACCTCTGACGTCCCCACTCTCCTTGTCAAGATCTTCGGCAAGGACCGGCCGGGTATCACCGCCGGGCTCTTCGACACCCTCGCCGCCTACTCCGTCGACGTGGTCGACATCGAGCAGGTCGTCACCCGTGGCCGGATGGTGCTGTGCGCGCTCGTGACCGAGCCGCCCGGCGGGCGCGAGGGTGATCTGCGGGCCACCGTCCACGGCTGGGCCGAGTCCATGAAGATGCAGGCGGAGATCATCTCCGGCCTCGGAGACAACCGCCCGCGAGGCCTCGGGCGCTCCCTCGTCACGGTGCTCGGGCATCCGCTGACCGCCGAGTCGACGGCCCGCATCGCGGCCCGGATCACGGCGACCGGCGGCAACATCGACCGTATCTTCCGGCTCGCCAAGTACCCGGTGACGGCGGTCGAGTTCGCCGTGTCCGGTACGGAGCCGGAGACCCTGCGAACGGCCCTGGTGACCGAGTCCGCTGCGCTGGGCGTGGACGTGGCGGTGGTGGCGGCCGGGCTGCACAGGCGGGCCCAGCGGCTGGTGGTCATGGACGTGGACTCGACGCTCATCCAGGACGAGGTGATCGAACTCTTCGCCGCGCACGCCGGATGCGAGAAGGAGGTCGCCGAGGTGACGGCGGCCGCGATGCGCGGCGAGCTGGACTTCGAGCAGTCGCTGCACGCGCGCGTGGCGCTCCTCGAGGGGCTCGACGCCTCCGTGGTGGAGAAGGTGCGCAGCGAGGTACGGCTCACTCCGGGGGCGCGCACGCTGATCCGTACGCTGAAGCGGCTGGGCTTCCAGGTCGGAGTCGTCTCGGGTGGGTTCACCCAGGTCACGGACGATCTCAAGGAGCGGCTCGGGCTCGACTTCGCGCAGGCCAACACGCTGGAGATCATCGACGGCAGGCTCACGGGCCGGGTCGTCGGCGAGATCGTGGACCGGGCGGGCAAGGCGCGGCTGCTGCGGCGGTTCGCGGCCGAGGCGGGCGTGCCGCTGGCACAGACGGTGGCGATCGGTGACGGTGCGAACGACCTGGACATGCTCAACGCGGCCGGTCTGGGCGTCGCCTTCAACGCCAAGCCGGTGGTGCGGGAGGCCGCGCACACCGCGGTCAACTTCCCCTTCCTCGACACGGTCCTCTACCTGCTGGGCGTGACCCGCGAAGAGGTCGAGGCGGCGGACATGAACGAGGACGTCTGACCCGGCACGGCTGTGTGAGGGGCCCGGCACCGATGGTGCCGGGCCCTCGTCGTGGCGATGTGGGCCTTACTCCGTGGGCGCCCAGTAGTCGAGCAGTGTGGCCACGCCCGGCTCCAGGGTCTTCCAGGTGCCGTCGAAGGAGAGCACTGCGAAGGCCGCGGCGGGGTAGCCGCGACGGCTCATCCGCTCCCGGGCGTCGCCCTCCGAGTGGCCGGCCAGGATGTCGGCCAGGCCCTGGACGCCGGGGTTGTGGCCGATCAGGAGGACGTTCTGGGCGTCGTCGGGGAGTTCGTTGAGCACGGCGATCAGCTCGCCGGGTGAGGCCTCGTAGATCCGCTCCTCATAGACCGTTTTCGGCCGATGGGGCAGCTCCTGGACTGCGAGCTTCCAGGTCTCGCGGGTGCGGACCGCGGTGGAGCAGAGGGCCAGGTCGAAGGGGATGCCGGAGTCGGCCAGCTTGCGGCCGGCCACGGGGGCGTCCTTGCGGCCCCGGTCAGCGAGCGGCCGCTCGTGGTCGGAGACCTGTGGCCAGTCGGCCTTCGCATGCCGGAAGAGGACAATCCTGCGGGGTTCTGCGACGCTCATGCGTCCCAGCTTCGCATGAAACACGCCACGGGGCGCAGGGAGTTGGCGAGCGCCTCCGGGGCTCGCGGAAGCGGTTGCCGCTGGTCGCGCTCCCCTCCGCCGCCCCGCGCCGTCTTTCCGGCGGCGTCGCGAGGCCTGACGTCCCCGGAATTCCCGGGTAACGCCACCCCGTGTCGCGGCACGGGGCTTGTCACGGTACGCCGTGCCCTCATCACCGTATGCCGTGCAGCAGTGCCTGCTGTATCCGCTCGAAGATCTGGGTGAGCGCGGGGTCGGAGGTCGCCGCGTGGGCGTCCGCGGGGTTGAGGATCAGGAGCAGGAGGGAGACGAAGGCGACCGCGGGCAGGACGAGGGCCCACCAGGGCAACCGGATGTCGACGCCGCCCGTGGTCGCCGGGTGGGGCCGGGTGCGCGTACGGGCCGACATGCCGCCTCCGTGGGTCCTCGAGTGGTCCGTGGACCGCGTCCTCGCGGCCACATCTCGAAGTTACGGAACGGGGGCGCGGCGGCCCATCCGGTGATCCACCCACTTGACCCTGACCCTTACCCCCTAGGGGATGGGGGGCCAGCCCCACCATGGGCTGCCGGGCGACGGTCCGGGCGCGTCCTCAGGGCGAGGCGATCGTCGCGATGACGGCGATGATCACGAAGATGGCGAAGAACGTGCCGAAGACGAGCAGCAGCTTCTTCTGGCCGTTCTGGGGGTTCGGGTCGAGCACGGGCATGGCGCCAGTCTCGCACCCTTCGTCCGCCCGGCCGCCAGTGGGTCTGTGTCTTTGCGGAACCAGACCCTCCCCCTGCTCAGCGCACGGCCTGGTCCTCCACGGTCCGGTCGCGGCCCGCCAGGACGCCCATCACGATCTGCGGGACCATGAGGCCCGCCATGAGGGCGAGCGGCAGCCCCCAGCCGCCGCTGTGCTGGTAGAGGACGCCGACCAGGAGCGGGCCCGGGATCGAGATCAGGTAGCCGGTGCTCTGCGCGAAGGCGGACAGCTTGGCGACGCCCGCGGGGGTCCTCGCCCGCATCCCGACCATGGTCAGAGCCAGCGGGAAGGCGCAGTTCGAGATCCCTAGCAGCAGCGCCCACGCCCAGGCGCCGCCCGCCGGAGCGACGTACAGGCCCCCGTACCCGGCGAGCCCGCACACGCCCAGGGCCACCACGATCGGGCCCTGGTGGGGAAGGCGCGTGGCGAGCCGGGGGATCAGGAAGGCCAGGGGCACGCCCATCGCCATCGTGACGGCGAGCAGCAGGCCCGCTGTGCCGGCCGGGACGCCCGCGTCGCGGAAGATCTGCGCCATCCAGCCCATCGTGATGTACGCGGCGGTGGCCTGGAGTCCGAAGAACACGGCGAGCGCCCAGGCCGTACGGCTCCGGGTGATGCGCAGCGCGTCGGGGTCCTGGCGGGAGGACTGCGCCCTCCTGGAGGCGCGGTCGCCCGCGTCGGCGGCAGGGCCGGTCTTCCGCGCGCGTGCCACCGCGGGCCACGGCAGCGCGGCCGCCGCCGCGAGCAGTGCCCACGAGGCGAGGCCCGACTGCCAGTTCCCGCCAAGGGCGTCGGTCATGGGGACGGTGATCGCCGCGGCGGCCGAGGTGCCGAGCGCCAGGGCCATGGAGTACAGGCCGGTCATGGAGCCCACCCGGTCCGGGAACCAGCGCTTGACGATCACCGGCATCAGGATGTTGCTGACGGCGATGCCCATGAGGGCGAGCGCGCTGGCGGCCAGGAAGCCTGCCGTGGTCCCCGCGTAGGGCCGAACGGCGAGGCCGGTGGCGATCGCGACCATGCCGGAGCAGACCACGGCGCCCGGTCCGAAGCGGCGGGCGAGGCGGGGTGCCATACCGCCGAAGACCGCGAAACAGAGGGGCGGTACGGAGGTGAGGAGTCCGGCGACGCTGCCGCTCATGCCGAGCCCGTCACGCACCTCTTCGAGGAGGGCGCCGAGGCTGGTGATGGCGGGGCGCAGGTTGAGCGCGGTCAGCACGATGCCGACGACCACGAGACGCGTCGCCCACGCGCGCGTGGAGGCCGCTTCGCCAGGGGACTCGGCCCCCGCGGAGCCGGCGTCGGCTCCTGCGGAACCGGCCTCGGCTCCCGCGGAAGGACGGTCGGTTCCACTGCCGCCGAAGCCGGTTCCATGGGTTTCGGTCGTCGGTCGGGATGTCGTCCGTATGCCCTCGCGTGCCATGCGACCCATCATAGAATCATAGGATGATTTGCTGTCCAGTCCCGGTACTCCACTCCCCGGGCTCCGTGCGAAGGTAACGCCATGCCGCTGAGCCATCCCCGCCGTTCGGCACTGTCCGAGCAGGTCATCGCAGCGCTGCGGAACCAGATCACCTCGGGCGAGTGGCCGATCGGTTCCCGCATCCCCACCGAGCCCGAGCTGGTCGAGCAGCTGGGCGTGGCCCGCAACACGGTCCGCGAGGCCGTACGCGCGCTCGCCCACAACGGCCTGCTGGACATCCGTCAGGGCTCGGGCACGTACGTCGTCGCGACCAGCGAGCTGGCCGGAGTGATGCACCGCCGCTTCGCGGACTCCGACCCGGACCACATCGCCGAGCTGCGCTCCGCGCTGGAGTCGAGCGCCGCCCGGCTGGCCGCCGGCCGTCGCACCGAGAAGGACCTCAAGCAGCTCGACGCGCTGCTGGTCCGGCGCGAGGAGGCCTGGGCGTCGGGCGACGCGGAGGCCTTCGTGGCAGCGGACGCGACCTTCCACCTGGCGGTGGTGGCCGCGTCCCACAACGACCCCATGACGGCGGTGTACGCCGATCTGAGCGAGGTTCTGCGGGACTGGCTGCGCTGGGACGTCGGCGAGGAGCTGACCCCGGAGACGTACATGGAGCACACCCGGCTCGTCGACGCGATCCGCGCGGGCGACCGGGAGGCGGCCGCCGCGGAGGCCGCGAGCTATCCGTTCACGTGCCGCCCCGGTCGTCCGAGCCCCGGTCGTCCGAGCCCCGGCCGTCCGAGCCCGGGTCGTGCGGAGGGAGCCGCACCCGCTGGTGACTGACCCACGCCGAGCGGACTTCCTTCCAGCAGCGGCCGGTGAGCCGCACGGTCCGCGCGGGTCCCACCTCCGCCGGGGAGCCGTCGCTGTCGAGGTCCCACCAGCGGTCGCACTCGATGTGCAGGCGTACGCGGTCGGTGTCCACATAGGCGTTGTGGCAGTACGCCACCACGCGGGAGCCCGTGACGTTCGTACGGCACTCGGCCCCGAACGGATCGTCCTCGGCGGGCGGTCGGCCGCCCAGGGGCGCCGGCGCGTGGGGTACGGCCTCGTACGGCAGAAGCGTCAGGAGGGCGGCGACGGCCACGGTCACCGGGGCGAAGCCGCGGGACGGACGCACAAGGAAGACGCGCACAAGGGTGACCTCCTCGGCCGGGCTCGGGAGGGAACGCACGTGGTCACGCGTAATCCAGACTGCGAGTCGCCGTCCTCCGCCGCCCGGCCGGATGGGCCGAACGGGGGACGCACGGGGCACTCGGGGACACGTCGAGGGCCCGCATCCGCAAGGACGGAAGCGGGCCCTCGGTCGTCGTCGAGGCCTCAGCGGCAGCGGTCACGCACCGATCGCGTGCAGACCGCCGTCCACGTGGATGATCTCGCCAGTGGTCTTCGGGAACCAGTCGCTGAGCAGGGCGACCACGCCGCGGCCGGCCGGCTCGGGGTCCTTGAGGTCCCACTCCAGGGGCGAGCGGTTGTCCCACACCGCGGCCAGTTCGCTGAAGCCCGGGATGGACT
The DNA here is from genome assembly GCF_055572015.1 of Streptomyces sp. NPDC030840. NCBI lineage: Bacteria > Bacillati > Actinomycetota > Actinomycetes > Kitasatosporales > Streptomycetaceae > Streptomyces > Streptomyces sp. NPDC030840. Next base: position 23,084 of record NZ_JBVIEE010000004.1, read on the forward strand.
TGGCGGCCATGGAGGCGAGGGGGCCGGCGGAGACGAGGTTGCAGCGGATGTTCTGCTTGCCCAGGTCACGGGCGACATAGCGGCTGGTGGCCTCCAGAGCGGCCTTGGCCGGGCCCATCCAGTCGTACTGCGGCCAGGCGAACTTCGCGTCGAAGGTGAGGCCGACGACCGAGCCGCCGTTCTGCATCAGCGGCAGACAGGCCATGGTCAGCGACTTCAGGGAGTACGCCGAGACGTGCATGGCGGTGGCGACGGACTCGAACGGCGTGTTGAGGAAGTTGCCGCCGAGGGCGTCCTGGGGCGCGAAGCCGATGGAGTGCACGACACCGTCCAGGCCGCCGAGCTCCTCACCGACGATGTCGGCCAGCCGCCCGAGGTGCTCGTCGTTGGTGACGTCGAGCTCGACGACCTTGGTGGGCTTCGGGAGCTTCTTGGCGATGCGCTCGGTCAGCGTGGGCCGCGGGAACGCGGTGAGGATGATCTCGGCGCCCTGCTCCTGGGCCAGCTTGGCGGTGTGGAAGGCGATGGAGGACTCCATCAGCACACCGGTGATCAGGACGCGCTTGCCCTCGAGGATTCCGCTCATGGTTCAGTGACCCATTCCCAGTCCGCCGTCTACGGGGATGACGGCTCCAGTGATGTACGAGGCGTCGTTCGAGGCGAGGAACCGCACCGTCGCGGCGACCTCCTCGGGCTGCGCGTACCGGCCGAGCGGCACCTGCGCGACGATGTTCGCGCGCTGCTCGTCGGTGAGGACCTTGGTCATGTCGGTGTCGACGAAGCCGGGTGCGACGACGTTGAAGGTGATGTTGCGCGAACCGAGTTCACGGGCCAGGGAACGCGCGAAACCGACGAGGCCGGCCTTGGACGCGGCGTAGTTCGCCTGCCCCGGACCGCCGTACAGCCCGACGACCGACGAGATGAGCACGACGCGGCCCTTCTTGGCGCGCAGCATGGCGCGGTTGGCGCGCTTGACGACGCGGAAGGTGCCGGTGAGGTTGGTGTCGAGGACGGAGGTGAAGTCCTCCTCGGACATGCGCATCAGGAGCTGGTCCTTGGTGACGCCGGCGTTGGCGACGAGGACCTCGACCGGGCCGTGGGCGCCCTCGATCTCCTTGTATGCCTGCTCCACCTGCTCGCTGTCGGTGATGTCGCACTTGACGGCGAGGAAGCCTTCCTTCTGCAGGGCCTCCGGGTCACCGGAACGGTATGTGATCGCGACCTTGTCGCCGGCGTCGGCGAACGCACGGGCGATGGCGAGGCCGATGCCCCGGTTGCCTCCGGTGACGAGAACCGAGCGGCTCAACGGATCACCCTTTCATTAGCGGTGTGCCCGCCTGCCCGAACAGCTGGCTGACAAGCGGCTTCCCCGAAAACCTATCGGTCCGTTCGGCCGGGCGGGCAATCGGGCACCGACAGTGGCACACGGGAGTCACTGTCGGATCCCTACAGAAAGAGGCGACCGCCAAGGCCGCCGAACCGGAAAGACGTGGGCGCGGCGCCCGCGCGCGCGACATGATCGGACCCGACAGGCGACGACAGCAGGGAGAACTCGGTGCCTCATTCCATCGACGAAGCCTTCACGGCACTGCCCCTACGGGCCCTCGCCGACGCCGCGCTGGCACGCGCGCGTGCCCTCGGGGCCGAGCACGCGGACTTCCGGTTCGAGCGGGTGCGCAGCGCGGCCTGGCGGCTGCGGGACGCCAAGCCGGCCGGCTCGTCGGACACGACCGACCTCGGGTACGCGGTGCGGGTGGTGCACGGCGGGACATGGGGGTTCGCGTCCGGTGTGGACCTGACCATGGACGCGGCCGCGAAGGTCGCCGCGCAGGCCGTGGCCATGGCGAAGCTCTCCGCGCAGGTGATCAGGGCCGCCGGTTCCGACGAGCGGGTGGAGCTGGCCGACGAGCCCGTGCACGCCGAGAAGACGTGGGTGTCCTCGTACGAGATCGACCCCTTCACCGTGCCCGACGAGGAGAAGTCGGGGCTGATGACCGAGTGGAGCGCGCGGCTGCTCGCGGCCGACGGTGTCAACCATGTGGACGCCTCGCTGCTCACGGTGCACGAGAACAAGTTCTACGCGGACACGGCCGGGACCGTGACCACCCAGCAGCGGGTGCGGCTGCACCCGTCGCTGACCGCCGTGTCCGTCGACGAGTCCAGCGGGGAGTTCGACTCCATGCGCACGCTCGCGCCGCCCGTCGGGCGCGGGTGGGAGTACCTGACCGGCACCGGCTGGGACTGGGACGACGAGCTGGCGCGGATCCCGGAGCTGCTCGCCGAGAAGATGCGGGCGCCGAGCGTCGAGGCGGGCGTGTACGACCTGGTCGTGGACCCGTCCAACCTGTGGCTGACCATCCACGAGTCCATCGGGCACGCCACGGAGCTGGACCGCGCGCTCGGCTACGAGGCCGCGTACGCCGGCACGTCCTTCGCCACCTTCGACCAACTCGGCAAGCTGAGGTACGGCTCCGAGCTCATGAACGTCACCGGTGACCGCACCGCCGAGCACGGTCTCGCGACCATCGGGTACGACGACGAGGGGGTGGAAGGTCAGTCCTGGGACCTGGTGAAGGACGGGACCCTGGTCGGCTACCAGCTCGACCGGCGTATCGCCCGGCTCACCGGCTTCGACCGGTCCAACGGCTGCGCGTACGCCGACTCCCCCGGCCACGTGCCCGTGCAGCGCATGGCGAACGTCTCGCTCCAGCCGGACCCGGCCGGGATGTCCACCGAGGACCTGATCGGGGGCGTCGACCGCGGGATCTACGTCGTCGGTGACCGGTCCTGGTCCATCGACATGCAGCGGTACAACTTCCAGTTCACCGGACAGCGGTTCTTCAGGATCGAGAACGGGCGGATCGCCGGGCAGCTGCGGGACGTCGCGTACCAGGCGACGACCACCGACTTCTGGGGGTCCCTGGCCGCGGTGGGCGGTCCGCAGACGTATGTCCTCGGAGGCGCCTTCAACTGCGGCAAGGCCCAGCCGGGACAGGTCGCCTCGGTCTCGCACGGCTGCCCGTCCGCCCTCTTCAAGGGCGTCAACATTCTGAACACCACGCAGGAGGCCGGTCGATGAGCGCCCGCAAGAACAAGCCGCACGAGGTCGTCGAGCGTGCCCTCGAGCTGTCCCGGGCGGACGGGTGCGTCGTCATCGCCGACGAGCACTCGACCGCCAATCTGCGCTGGGCGGGCAACGCGCTCACCACGAACGGCGTCACGCGCGGGCGCACGCTCACCGTCATCGCCACCGTCGACGGCAAGGAGGGCACGGCGTCCGGTGTCGTGTCGCGGTCCGCCGTCACCGCCGACGAGCTGGAGCCGCTGGTTCGGGCCGCCGAGGCCGCCGCGCGCGGTGCGGGGCCCGCGGAGGACGCCCAGCCGCTCGTCTCCGGCGTGCCGGGGTCGCCCGAGTTCACGGACGCGCCCGCCGAGACCTCGTCCGCCGTGTTCGCGGACTTCGCGCCGGCGCTCGGGGAGTCGTTCGCCCGCGCGCGGGAGGGCGGACGCGAGCTGTACGGGTTCGCCAACCACGAGCTCGTCTCCAGCTACCTGGGGACGTCGACGGGGCTGCGCCTCAGGCACGACCAGCCGAACGGCACGCTGGAGCTGAACGCGAAGTCCCCGGACCGTACGCGCTCGGCGTGGGCCGGCAGGTCGACGCGGGACTTCAAGGACGTGGACCCGGCGGCCCTGGACGCGGAGCTGGCCGTACGGCTCGGCTGGGCCGAGCGGCGCGTGGAGCTGCCCGCCGGGCGCTACGAGACGCTGCTGCCGCCCACGGCCGTGGCGGATCTGCTGATCTACCAGATGTGGTCGGCGTCGGGACGGGACGCCGCCGAGGGCCGCACGGTCTTCAGCCGGCCGGGCGGGGGCACGCGGATCGGCGAGAAGCTGACCGAGCTGCCGCTGACGCTGCTCAGCGACCCGCACCAGCCGGGGCTCGAGTCGTCGCCGTTCGTGCTCGCGCACTCCTCCGGGGGCGACGCGTCGGTGTTCGACAACGGGCTGCCGCTGACCGCCACCGAGTGGATCAGCGGAGGCGAGCTGAAGCACCTGACGACCACGCGGCACAGCGCGGGCCTGACCGGGCTGCCGGTGACGCCGTCGATCGGGAACCTGGTCCTGGACGGGGGCGAGGACCGGTCACTGGAGGACATGGTCGCGGACACGGGGCGCGGGCTGCTGCTGACGTGCCTGTGGTACATCCGCGAGGTCGACCCGGCGACGCTGCTGCTGACCGGGCTGACCCGGGACGGTGTGTACCTCGTGGAGAACGGCGAGGTCACCGGCGAGGTGAACAACTTCCGGTTCAACGAGTCGCCGGTCGGCCTGCTGGGCCGGGCGACCGAGGCCGGACGCACGGAAAAGACGCTGCCGCGGGAGTGGAGCGACTGGTTCACCAGGGCTGCGATGCCCGCGCTGAGGGTGCCGGACTTCAATATGAGCTCTGTCAGCCAGGGCGTATAACCTCGTAGCCGGTAGTCACCCGACTGCCCGAGGATCTTTCAGGGAGATACGAGAACCGTGACGGACATCGTCGACGAGCTGAAGTGGCGCGGCGTGATCGCCCTGTCCACTGACGAGGACGCTTTGCGCAAGGCGCTCGCGGACGGTCCCGTCACGTTCTATTGCGGTTTCGACCCGACCGCGGCCAGCCTGCACGTCGGCCACCTGGTCCAGGTTCTCACCATGCGCCGCCTGCAGCGGGCGGGCCTGCGCCCGCTGGCGTTGGTGGGCGGCGCGACGGGCCAGATCGGCGACCCGCGCCCGACCGCCGAGCGCACGCTGAACGACCCGGAGACGGTCGCGAACTGGGTGACGCGCCTGCGCGGACAGATCGAGCCGTTCCTGTCCTTCGAGGGCGAGAACGCCGCCGTCATGGTGAACAACCTGGACTGGACGGCCGGAATGTCGGCCATCGAGTTCCTGCGGGACATCGGCAAGCACTTCCGCGTCAACAAGATGCTGACCAAGGACTCGGTCGCCCGTCGCCTGCAGTCCGAGGAGGGCATCAGCTACACGGAGTTCAGCTACCAGCTGCTGCAGGGCATGGACTTCCTGGAGCTGTACCGGCGGTACGGCTGCACGCTCCAGCAGGGCGGCAGCGACCAGTGGGGCAACCTCACGGCTGGTCTGGACCTGATCCACAAGCTGGAGCCGCACGCGGGCGTGCACGCGCTCGCGACGCCGCTGATGACCAAGGCGGACGGCACCAAGTTCGGCAAGACCGAGGGTGGTGCCGTCTGGCTCGACCCGGAGATGACGACGCCGTACGCGTTCTACCAGTTCTGGCTGAACGCGGACGACCGGGACATCTCCACGTACATGCGGATTCTGTCCTTCAAGTCCCGCGAGGAGCTGGAGGAGCTGGAGAAGCAGACCGAGGAGCGTCCGCAGGCGCGGGCCGCGCAGCGCGCGCTGGCCGAGGAGCTGACGACGCTGGTGCACGGGGCCGACCAGACGGCCGCGGTGATCGCCGCGTCCAAGGCCCTCTTCGGTCAGGGTGAGCTGACCGACCTCGACGACAGGACCCTGACCGCGGCTCTCTCCGAGGTGCCGCACGTCCAGGTCGCCGAGCTCGGTCCCGTGGTGGACCTCTTCGCCGAGGTCGGGCTGGTGCCCAGCAAGTCCGCCGCGCGGCGGACGGTGAAGGAGGGCGGGGCGTACGTGAACAACGTGAAGGTCGCCTCGGAGGACTCCGTGCCGGGCAAGGAGGATCTGCTGCACGGGCGGTGGCTGGTGCTGCGGCGGGGGAAGAAGAATCTGGCCGCGGTTGAGGTCACCGGAGTCTGATTCTTCCGTCGGTGTGGGCAGGCCACGGGGAGCGGGGGGCTGGTTCAGCGACGCCGCCGTGTACAGGCCGTATGTGGCTGGTCGCGCAGTTCCCCGCGCCCCTTACGGGGCTCTGCCCCCTCACACTCTCTCTCTGCGACCCCGCAGCGACGTGTACGCCATGTCGCCGAACAGGACGATCACGATCGCCGCCGCGAGCTGGAAGATGTGGCGGCCCCAGTCGATGCCGTCGGTCTCCTCGATGCCGAAGCCCCGGGCCATCGCGTTGCCGATGACGGCGCCGAGCATGCCGAAGATGGTCGTCAGCCAGAGCGGGCTGTGCTGCTTGCCCGGAATGATCGCCTTGGCCAGCAGGCCCAGGACGAAGCCCACGATGATCGCCCACAACCAGCCCATGGCTGCCTCCTCGTACGGCTCGGTGAGCTCTACACCCAGTCTCGGCCGGTACGGGGTACGGCGCATGCCGGGCGCGGCCGTACGCGCCGGGACACAGGCCGTGCGTCCCCTGACGGGTGCCCCGGTCTCGTAGGTGACGCAGACGCGGCGTAACGTTGGGCTTGTTCGGGCCCTGGTCCCAGAGCGGGTCCGGACCCGGGTACGTGCCGGGGGAGCGTCTGACGCAGGCGGGTGGTGGAACGTGATGCGGAAGCGGAGCGACGGCCAGGTCTTCCGGATCACCGGGGCCAGGCAGGGGCTCGCCGCCGACGTGCGCAGCAGGCAGCGGCGGTACGTCATCTCGATGTCGGTCCGCACGGTGTCGGTGATCGCGGCCGCGGTCCTGTGGAACGTCGAGCGGCACGTCGCGATCGTCGCACTGGTGCTCGGGGCGGTTCTCCCCTACATCGCCGTGGTGATCGCCAACGCGGGCCGGGAGAACGCGCCCTCGTTGCCGTCGACGTTCGTCACGGTCCCTCTGAAGCCGATGATCGCGCCGCCGCAGAGCGACGCCCGCGGCCAGGACCGTGACGGGGATGGGAAGGACTTCGCGGAATCCGTCCCGGAGGACGTCGGGGCCGACGCCGCGGCGGGCTTCGGCGGCGAACACCAGAAACGGACCTGACCGCCGGATTTCGCGGGAAAGCGGAATCCAACCGGCCGCCAAGCTCAGGAAAAGCTCAGATCAATCATGTTGTTCCGGTGCCGGGCGACGGGGTACCCGTGACATACTTCGTACGCGCTCCGCATCCCCCGTCGGAGCGACAGACCGACGCCGGGCAGCTCCCCCCGTGGCTGCTCGGCGTCGCTTTTTCCCGGCGCTTTTCCGTGGTGCGGGGCGTGGGCGCGGAGCGCGTTAGGGTCGGGATGTGATTCTCAACGTCCCCGGCGACGACCCCGGTTCCGAGCCGTCCTCACCGATCTGCTCCGCCAAGGGCTGCCGCGCCGACGCGGTCTGGGTACTGGCGTGGAACAACCCGAAGCTGCACACGCCGGAGCGGCGCAAGACGTGGCTCGCGTGCGAGGAGCATCGTGAGCATCTTTCGCAGTTCCTGGGCGTGCGCGGGTTCCTGAAGGACGTCGTGAAGCTGGAGGAGTGGAGCGCCCCCGAGGGCAGCGAGGGCTAGGCAGAGGACGTCCTGGGGATCGTCAGCCGCCGATCGCCGACATGGGCCGGTCCGGCTGGACGAAGGACGGGTCGTCCAGGCCCGCGCCCGCCTTCTTGCCCCACATCGCCAGCCGCCAGATGCGGGCGATCTCCTCGTCGGGGGCGCCCGAGCGGAGCGCGGCGCGCAGGTCGGTCTCCTCACGGGCGAACAGACAGGTGCGTATCTGGCCGTCGGCCGTCAGTCGGGTACGGTCGCAGGCCGCGCAGAACGGGCGGGTGACCGAGGCGATCACTCCGACGCGGTGGGGGCCGCCGTCGACGATCCAGCGCTCGGCGGGGGCGGAGCCGCGCTCGTCGGCGCCCTCGGGTGTCAGCTCGAAGCGGGTGCGCAGGGAGGCGAGGATGTCACCGGCGGTGACCATGCCCTCGCGCTTCCAGCCGTGCTGGGCGTCCAGGGGCATCTGCTCGATGAACCGCAGCTCGTAGTCGTGCTCCACGGCCCAGGCCAGCAGGTCCGGGGCCTCGTCCTCGTTCAGGCCGGGCATCAGGACCGAGTTGACCTTGACCGGGGTCAGGCCGGCCTCGCGGGCGGCGTGGAGGCCCTCGATGACGTCCTTGTGTCGGTCCCGGCGGGTGAGGGTCTTGAAGACGTCGGGGCGGAGGGTGTCCAGCGAGACGTTCACCCGGTCCAGGCCCGCCGCTTTGAGCGCCGTCGCCGTGCGCCTGAGGCCGATGCCGTTGGTGGTGAGGGACGTCTGGGGACGGGGTTCGAGAGCCGCGACGCGCTCCACGATGCCGACCAGGCCGGGGCGCAGCAGCGGCTCGCCGCCGGTGAAGCGGACCTCGGTGATGCCCAGGGTCCGGACCGCTATGTCGATGAGGCGGACGATCTCGTCGTCGGTGAGCAGGTCGGGCTTGGCCAGCCACTGCAGGCCCTCCTCGGGCATGCAGTACGTGCAGCGCAGGTTGCACCTGTCCGTCAGCGAGACCCTCAGGTCGGTGGCCTGCCGGCCGTAGGTGTCGATGAGCACGTGGGCCCCCTCCCTCGAAGCGGATCACCCATTCTCCGATACCTGTCGAGCCTACGTGACGCCACTGACAACAGGGCGGCCCGTTCTGCGGACCCGTTCTCGCGGACCTGTTCTCGCGGACCTGTTCTCACGGACGCGGCGCGGGGCCGCCGTAGAGATCTACGGCGGCCCCGCGGGCCGTGCCGGAACTCAGTGGGCCCCGGTGCCCGTGAGGGAGCGCACCTCGAGCTCGGCGTACTTGCCGGTGTCGGGCTCCTCCTTGGACAGGACCGTGCCGAGCCAGCCCATGAAGAAACCGAACGGGATGGAGATGATGCCCGGGTTCTTCAGCGGGAACCAGGCGAAGTCGACGTCGGGGAACATCGCCTTCGGGTCACCGGAGACGACGGGCGAGAACAGCACCAGGCCGACGGCGACGATGAGACCGCCGTAGATCGACCACAGCGCGCCCTGGGTGGTGAACTTCTTCCAGAACAGGCTGTAGAGGATGGTCGGCAGGTTGGCGGACGCGGCGACCGCGAAGGCCAGCGCGACCAGGCCGGCCACGTTGAGGTCGCGGGCGAGGGCGCCCAGGGCGATGGAGACGACGCCGATGAAGACGGTCGCCCAGCGGGCCGCCCGCATCTCCTCCTTCTCGCTGGCCTTGCCCTTCTTGATGACGTTGGCGTAGATGTCGTGCGCGAAGGACGACGACGAGGCGAGGGTGAGGCCGGCGACGACGGCGAGGATCGTCGCGAAGGCCACCGCCGAGATCGTGGCGAGCAGGATCGCGCCCCAGGCGGAGTCGACGCCGCCGAGGTGCAGGGCGAGCAGCGGTGCCGCCGTGTTGCCTGACGGGTTTGACTCGATGATCTCCTTCTGGGAGATCAGCGCGGCGGCGCCGAAGCCGAGGGCGATGGTCATCAGGTAGAAGCCGCCGATGATGCCGATGGCCCAGTTCACGGACTTCCGGGCGGCCTTGGCGTTGGGCACCGTGTAGAAGCGGATGAGGATGTGCGGCAGACCGGCGGTGCCGAGGACCAGGGCGATGCCGAGGGAGATGAAGTCCAGCTTGGAGGTACCGGTCGCGCCGTACTGCAGGCCGGGCTCCAGGAAGGCGGCGCCCTTGCCACTGTTCTCGGCGGCCGAACCGAGCAGGTCGGAGATGTTGAAGTTGAACTTCAGCAGCACCAGGAAGGTGATCAGGAGGGTGCCGCCGATGAGGAGCACGGCCTTGACCATCTGGACCCAGGTGGTGCCCTTCATTCCGCCGATGGAGACGTACACGATCATCAGGATGCCGACGAGGGCGACGATGGCGATCTTGCCCGCGTCGGTGGTGATGCCGAGGAGCAGCGAGACCAGGACGCCCGCGCCCGCCATCTGGGCCAGCAGATAGAAGATCGACACGACGATCGTGGAGGTGCCCGCCGCCGTGCGCACCGGGCGCTGGCGCATGCGGTACGCGAGCACGTCGCCCATGGTGTAGCGGCCGGAGTTCCTGAGCGGCTCGGCCACCAGGAGCAGCGCCACCAGCCAGGCGACCAGGAAGCCGATGGAGTAGAGGAAGCCGTCGTACCCGAAGAGGGCGATGGCGCCCGCGATGCCGAGGAACGACGCGGCCGACATGTAGTCGCCGGAGACCGCGAGTCCGTTCTGGAAGGCGCTGAACTGGCGTCCGCCCGCGTAGAAGTCGGCGGCGTCCTTCGTCTGGCGACCCGCCCAGACGGTGATGCCGAGCGTCGCCACGACGAACAGTGCGAACAGGGTGATGATCAGCGGCCGGTGCTCGCTGGCCTCGTTCGCGGCGAGAAAGGTCTGCTGTACGGGGCTCATGCGCCGCCCTCCATCCGGGACTTGATGGCCTCGGCCTTGGGGTCGAGCTTCGCGGCGGCGTGCCGCGAGTACCACCAGGCGATGAGGAACGTGGTGACGAACTGGGCGACGCCGAGGACGAAGGCGACGTTGATGTTGCCGAACAGCTTGGTGCCCATGAAGTCGCCCGCGTAGTTGGAGAGCAGGACGTACAGCAGGTACCAGGCGATGAAGGCGATGGTCAGCGGGAAGGCGAAGGAGCGGTGGGAGCGGCGCAGTTCACCGAAGTCCGCGCTCTCCTGGACCCGGACGAACTCCTCCGTCGGGGGGAGTTGGTGCTCTGTCTTCGAGGGGGGAGGTGCGTCGGTTGCCACGGAGTCTCCTCGCGTTGCGGTTTCGGGTGCCCCGGTGGACGGGGGTGACGACGGGGACGGGTCGTTTTCGGACATATGACGGCTCTGATCCTCAGGTAGATGTGGATCACCCCGGCCGGTGATGTCAGGTGCCCGGCGCGTGATCCGGCAGGGGGCCCGATGGTGCTCGGGCTCCCTGCTCAACGTCACGGCGGCGCGCGGGAACCGGTTCAAATGCCGTGCGGTTCTTTTCACAGGCGGTCGCAACTGGTCACAGGCTCGGCTCAGGCGAGGGGTTTCCCTGTACTTCGGCCGTCGTCGCCGGAAGTCGTTGCTGGCCAAGGACGGCGGGAGATAGCTTCGGCCTGCACCACCCGTCATGTACCTGCCCGGGCACCACGCGTGTCGCGGGCGGGTTTCGTTTCCGGATGATGTGGAGACCCCATGGCTCATCTGCCCTCGAGACGCCGTATCGCACTCGCGGTTCCGGTCGCCCTCTCGCTGACCGCCTCCCTCGGCTTCCTGCCGGGCGTCGCCTCGGCCGCGCCGCTGCCCTCGGCCGCCTCCGCCGCCTCGACCGCCTCGGCGACCGAGGACGGCCCGAACCTCGCGTACGTCGTCAACACGAAGGCGGACAAGCGGACCATCGCCTCCGTCAAGAAGGCGATAGCCGCGGCCGGCGGGACCGTCGTCATCACGTACGCCAAGATCGGCGTGATCGTGGTCCACTCGGCCAACCCCGGCTTCGGCGCGCAGATCCGGGCGGTGCGCGGTGTGCAGTCCGCGGGCGCCACCCGGACCACTCCCCTGGTCGCCGCGGGCACGACCGACGAGGGCGCCGCGGACTACCTGACGGCCGAGGAGGCCGCCAGGGTGAAGGCCGCGTCGGCGAAGGCCCCCGAGAGCGAGCCCCTGGAAGCCGACCAGTGGGACCTGCGGGCGATCGGCGCCGACAAGGCGGCGAAGATCAACCCGGGCAGCAGGAAGGTCACCGTCGCCGTCATCGACACCGGCGTCGACGACACGCACCCGGACCTCGCCCCGAACTTCTCCGCGTCCCAGTCGGCGAACTGCGTCGGCGGCGTCGCGGACACCAGCGAGGGCGCCTGGCGCCCGTACACGGCGGAGGACTACCACGGCACGCACGTGGCCGGTGAGATAGCCGCGGCCCGCAACGGCGTCGGCGTCGCCGGTGTCGCCCCGGGCGTGAAGGTCTCCGGCATCAAGGTCAGCGACCCGAACAACGGCCTGTTCTACCCGGAGAGCGTCGTCTGCGCCTTCGTGTTCGCCGCCGACCACGGTGTGGAGATCACGAACAACAGCTACTACGTCGACCCGTGGCTCTACAACTGCGTGGACGACCCCGACCAGAAGGCCATCGTCGACGCGGTCAACCGGGCCCAGCTGTACGCGCAGAAGAAGGGCCTGCTGAACGTGGCGTCGGCGGGCAACTCCAACCACGACCTCGCCTCCGACGCGATCGTCGACGACTCGAGCCCCGACGACTCGACCCCGGTCGAGCGCACCATCGACCCGAGCGAGTGCTTCGACGTGCCGACCCAGCTGCCGGGTGTCGTCACGGTCAGCGCGACGGGCGTGAAGAACCTCAAGTCGTACTACTCGACGTACGGCAAGGGCGTCGTCGACGTCGCCGCCCCCGGTGGCGACCGGCGCTACCAGCTCCCGGACACCCCGTCGAAGGACGGCCGGATCCTCTCCACCATGCCGAACGGGCAGTACGCGTTCCTGCAGGGCACCTCGATGGCGTCGCCGCACGTCGCGGGTGTCGCCGCGCTGCTGAAGTCGACCCACCCGTGGGCGAACGGCACCCAGCTGCAGCGGCTGCTGAAGGCGCAGGCGGACAAGACGGCCTGCCCCGCTTCCTACGACCAGGACGGCGACGGCACCCAGGACGCGGTGTGCGAGGGCGGCCCGAAGCTGAACGGCTTCTACGGGGCGGGCATCGTCAACGCGCTCAAGGCCGTCAAGTAGCCGCGGGTCCGGGCTGTTTGGTCCCCGGCACAGCCCGGACCGCTCGTACCGCGCACGTGACTCGTACCGCGAACGAACTGGAGACACCATGACAGCGCTTCGCAAGCGCTCCCGCCGCGTGGTGGCGATCCCGCTGGGGATGGCCCTGGCGACGGCACTCGCCGTCCTGCCGAACTCGACGGCGTCGGCCTCGCCCGCGGCCTCCCAGGAGACCGCCGCCGACGCCACCCCACTCAGCTACGTGGTCAACGTCCGCCCCGGGTACGGCACTTCCTCGTACGTGAAGAAGGCCATCGTCAAGGCGGGCGGCACGATCGTGACGTCGTACGACCAGATAGGCGTCATCGTCGTGCACTCCTCGGACTCGGGCTTCGCCGCGGCGATCCGCACGGTGCGCGGGGTGCAGTCGGCCGGTGCCACGCGCACCGCGCCGCTGCCCGCGCAGTCGACGGCCGACCTGGACACGCCGAAGGTGCTGACCGCCAAGGAGGCGGCCGCCGCCGACGCCGAGGCCGGCGAGGACCCGCTGCAGCCGTTGCAGTGGGACCTGCCCGCCATCAAGGCGGACAAGGCGCACGAGAAGTCGCTCGGCAGCCGGAAGGTCACGGTCGCCGTCATCGACACGGGCGTCGACGACACGCACCCCGACATAGCGCCGAACTTCGACCGCGAGGCGTCGGTGAACTGCGTGACGGGCAAGCCCGACACCACCGACGGGGCCTGGCGGCCCGGCGCGTCCGAGAGCCCGCACGGCACCCATGTCGCGGGCGAGATCGCGGCCGCGAAGAACGGTGTCGGGATGACCGGTGTGGCGCCCGGGGTGAAGGTGTCCGGCATCAAGGTGTCCACGCCGGCCGGCTTCTTCTACACCGAGGCCGTGGTCTGCGGGTTCGTGTGGGCGGCCGAGCACGGCGTCGACGTGACGAACAACAGCTATTACACGGACCCCTGGTACTTCAACTGCAAGGACGACCCGGACCAGAAGGCGCTCGTCGAGGCCATCACCCGGGCGTCCCGGTACGCGGAGCGCAAGGGCGCGGTGAACGTCGCGGCGGCGGGCAACGAGAACTACGACCTCGCCTCCGACGAGATCACCGACCCGTCGTCGCCGAACGACACGACGCCGTCGGACCGTGTGGTCGACCCGTCGGAGTGCCTCGACATCCCGACCCAGTTGCCGGGTGTCGTCACGGTCGCGGCGACGGGCGCGAAGGGCATCAAGTCCTCCTTCTCCAACCACGGCCTGGGCGTGATCGATATCGCCGCCCCGGGCGGCGACTCGACCCGCTACCAGACCCCGGCCCCGCCCGCCACCAGCGGCCTGATCCTGGGCACGCTGCCCGGCGGCAAGTGGGGCTACATGGCCGGTACGTCGATGGCGTCGCCGCACGTCGCGGGTGTCGCCGCGCTCATCAAGTCGACGCACCCGTACGCCCCGCCGGCCCTGGTGAAGGCGCTGCTGTACGCCGAGGCGGACGCCACCGCGTGCACGGACCCGTACGACATCGACGGCGACGGCAAGGTCGACGCGGTGTGCGAGGGGTCGAAGAACCGCAACGGCTTCTACGGCTGGGGTACCGCTGACGCGCTGGACGCGGTGACGAAGTAGGGCTGCGCGCAGGGATTCGGGCCGGGCGGTGTTGCACCGCCCGGCCCTTTCGCTGCGCTTGCCCTCTCGCTGCGGTTGCCCTCTCGCTGCGCAGCCGTCCCAGCGGAGCACGTACCCGTTGTGGTTGCGGTGGCGGGTCGGGACCTGGCTGGCGGTACCGAGGACCACCAGTTCGCGTACGGACACGGCGACTTACCCGGGAGGCCATTCGAGCCCGCGCCCGCCGATGACGTGCGCGTGCGCGTGGAAGACGGTCTGTCCGGCGCCACTGCCCTCTCGCTGCGCTTGCCCTCTCGCTGAGCTTTCCCTTTCGCTGAGCTTTCCCTTTCGTTGCGCGGCGCCTTGGTGCGGCTCCCTGCTGCGGCGCCTTGCTTGGTTTCGCCCCGCCGCCCCTACCCGTCCCACCCCCAGGGGCTCCGCCCCTTCGACCCCGCACGGGGCTCCGCCCCGGGCCCCGTTTTCGGGGGCCGGCCCCCGGGCCCTCGCTCCTCAAACTCCCCCAGCTACCGCTGGGAGGCGCCCCCAAGGGGCTGAATTGCCCCGGCCGGGGCTTGGATTCCCAGCCCGTCCGGCGTTTGAGGACGAGGCCGTCAGGCCGATGGCGGGGGTCTGGGGGCGCAGCCCCCAGGGATGGGACGGGTAGGGGCGGCCGGGGCGCGACCATCGGTGAGGCGTGGCGCGCTTGAATCGAGGGACGGGCCGAAGCGTACCTATGGGCGGAATACCGTATGCCCAGTTGTTTTCCATGACTTGCCCTGATCTGTGACAACTGGGGAAGCTCTGGGGGTGAGCTTGACCAGACCGACAGCCGACACCGCGCGTCCCGGTGTCGGGCGGGCCGTCACCGTACTCGTCCTGGTGGCCGGCGCCGCCCTGCTCCCGCTTCTCGGACCGCGTGTCGCCCTGGACGGCACCGGCGAGGCGGTGGCTCCGGGAGCCGGCGGCATCACCGTGCTGCGCACCGTGCTGTTCGCCGCGTTGTGCGTTCCGGTGGGCGAGTTGTTCGCGGCGTGGCTGGCGCGCCGGGTGCCGGGGGCGCCGGCGGAGGCGCCGCGCAGTTGGTCGCCGTACGCGGCCGCCGCCGGTTTCGTCGCCGCGCTGGGCCTCGCCTCGGTCGTGGCGACCGGCAACCTGGTGCCGCGGAGCCCCGCCGACATCGACATCGGGGGCCTCTACGAGACCCGGGACGGCACACTCGCCCTCCTGGAGGTGAACGCGTTCGCCGCGGCCGGCCTGTGCGCCCTCTCGCGCCGCCCCGCGACGCAGGCGTGGCCGCTCGTCGCGGTCGCCGTCGCGGAGGCCCTGCGCGCGCATCCGACGACCGAGCACGATCCCCTGGTCGGCAGCGGCCTGACGCTGGTTCACCTGGTGTGCGCCACCCTGTGGGCGGGCGGACTGTTCCACGTCCTGCGGATGTTCCGGCGGTGGGGCCTGCCGGACGTCACGGGGGCGGGTGCCGCGTTGCTGGGCCTCTACGCGCGCGTGGCGGCCGTTCTCCTTGCCGTCATCACCGCCACCGGGGTGTGGAGCACACTGCGCCGCATGCCGCCGGACACGGTCATGGAGCAGCTGACCGCGACGGCGTACGGACGCACCCTGCTCGCCAAGGTGCTCCTCGTGGCCGTCGTCGCGGTCCTCGCGCTGGTGGCGCGCGTCCGGCTGGCCCGCGCGAGCGACCCGCTCAGCGCCTGCTCCCCCGCGCGTGCGGAGGTGGTGGTGCTGGGCGCGACCGTCGCGGTGTCGGCGCTGCTGACGGCACTGCCGGTGCCGATCCGCTGGTGACGCCGGACGTGCCCCGTACCAGCAGATACTGGGCCGCGAGATAGGTGAGCATGATCCACAGGTCCGGGCGCGGAGGCTGCGGCCAGTCGGCGACACCGGTCGCGATGAGCGTGTCGGACAGCAGGAACAGCGCACCTCCGAGCCCGGCGACGGGTCCGGCCCGCCCGGCCCGGTGGGCCATGGCGGTGAGCAGCAGGCTGTACCCGGCGACGGGGACGCGCAGTTCGGCGGGCAGGCCGGGCCACAGCAGGGCGAGGGTGACGACGAGGACCGTGCCGTACCCGGCCGCCACGAGCACCGAGCGCCCGGACCCTCCGGATCGCCCGGCCCGCCCGCATCGCCCGAAGAGCAGCAGGTAGCACACGTGTCCGGCCGCGAAGCACCCCATCCCGGCCAGGAACGCGGGCTCCGCGTCGGACAGCAGCAGCACGTCCCCTCCCCAGCCGCACAGCAGCGCGGCGACCAGCAGCCCGGGGCCGCCTCGCACGTGGACATGGGCGGCGAGCAGCGGCATCAGCAGTGGTTTGGCGAGGGCGTGGCCCGGGGTGAATCCGGCGGCGAGCGACCCGAGGTCGACGGCGGCGGCGAGGGCGAAGAGGACGAGCGGCGCCCTGCCGCCTCTCACGCCACGGGCTCCGTGACCGTCGGGCCGGACGCCTGCGCCTGTCCCGTGTCCGGCCGCGCCGGTCGCCAGCCAGGGCCTCGGAACACCCGCCCGGCCCGCTCGCCCCAACTCCCGGCCGCCCGCAGGTCCCTGGCGATGGCGGCGTACTCGTGGGTGGCGACCCTCAGCGGGTTGTACGTGTCGATGTTCTTCGTCAGCCCGTACACCGGCCGCTCGGTCTCCGCGGTGAACGACCCGAAGAGCCGGTCCCAGACGATGAGGATGCCGCCGAAGTTCCGGTCCAGGTAGCCGCCCTGGGAGGCGTGGTGGACGCGGTGGTGCGAGGGCGTGTTGAAGACGAACTCGAAGGCCCGGTGCAGCGTGCCGATGCGCTCGGTGTGGATCCAGAACTGGTACACGAGGTTCGCGGAGGAGCAGAACGCGAGCGCGGCCGGATGCACCCCGAGGGCGACGAGCGGGACGTAGAACGGCCAGACGGTCCACGTCGTCCACGGCTGGCGCAGGGCGGTGGTGAGGTTGAACTTCCGGCTGGAGTGGTGCACGACGTGGCAGGCCCACAGGATGCGGACCACGTGGTGGCCGCGGTGCGACCAGTAGTAGAGGAAGTCCTGGGCGAGCAGCATCAGCGGGACGGTCCACCACAGCACGGGCACCCGCAGGGGCGTCAACTCGTAGACCGCCGTGTAGACGGCGACGATCGGGATCTTCCAGAGGAAGTCGAAGACGAGCGAGCCGAGCCCCATGCCGACGCTCGTCGCGGAGTCCTTCGCCTCGTACCCCGCCGCGTCGTCATCGGGATGGATCCGCACGCTCACCACCTCGACCACGGTGAGCAGGACGAAGGCGGGTATCGACCACAGCACGACATCGGGCAGGTTCGGCATGTGGGCACCGTAGAACCGCCGGTCAGCGACGGCTAGACGTTGTTACCCACAAGTATGACCGGTGGTACGCGCTTGCTTCTTGGCCACCTCCGCCAAGGGCGGTAGGCACTCACCCGAACACGCGCCCGTCTGGGAGGACTTGGTCAACCGCCCTCTGTCAGGGCCCGTTCGGGGTGGTGGGCGTTCGGGCTGTCAGTCGTGGCCCGTATCCTCAGTGACCATGCTCGAAGACCGTACGACCGCGCCGTCCGACGCACCTTGGCCGACCGCGTACCCGCGGGGGTACGCGGTCGTCGACGTGGAGACCACGGGCCTGGCCCGGGACGACCGCATCATCTCGGCGGCCGTCTACCGGCTGGACGCGCGCGGCGAGGTCGAGGACCACTGGTACACGATGGTCAACCCGGAGCGTGACCCCGGGCCGGTGTGGATCCACGGTCTGACGAGCGACATGCTCGAAGGAGCCCCGCTCTTCCAGGACATCGCCGAGGAGTTCTCCGCCCGTCTGGCGGACCGTGTGCTCGTCGCGCACAACGCCGTCTTCGACTGGTCGATGATCGCCCGGGAGTACGCGCGCGCGGAGCGTGAGGCTCCGGTGCGGCAGCGGCTGTGCACCATCACGCTCTCCAAGGAGCTGGGGCTGCCGCTGCCCAACCACAAGCTGGAGTCGCTGGCCGCCCACTTCGGCGTCGCGCAGCGGCGGGCGCACCACGCGCTGGACGACGCGCGCGTGCTGGCCGAGGCGTTCCGGCCGAGCCTGCACACGGCAGCGAGCCGGGGCGTACGGCTGCCGCTCCTCGAATGCAGGCCGCTGACCGAGTGGTCCGGCTCCGCGCACATCGGGCGGCAGTCCTCCGGGGGCTACGGGCCCGGGAGTTGGCGCCCGTCGCGCAAGCGGCCCCCGTGCCCGTACCCGAACCCGGGGCGCTACGAGGAGGGCAAACCGCTCAAGCAGGGCATGCGCGTCGCCTTCTCGGGGGACACCTCGGTCGACCGCGAGCTGCTGGAGGACCGCGCCGTCGAGGCCGGGCTGCACGTCGCGACAAGCCTGTCCCGGCTGACCAGCCTCCTCGTCACCAACGACCCGGACTCCGGCACGTCGAAGGCGGCCAGGGCCCGGCAGTACGGGACGCCGGTGATCGACGAGGCGGCGTTCGGGCAGCTGCTGCGGGACGTGGAGCCGGCGGAGGGGTGATCCCCGCGGCTCCGGGGAGGGGGCGGCGGGGTGACGGCGCGTCCGGGTGCCCCGGGCGTACGGGTGATTGGCCGGCGACTCGCCCCGCGCCCGCTCGCCCGCGCCGCGTCGGCGCCGCACCCTGTGGCGCATGACACGTTGCGAAGTCTGCGGAAACGACTACGGCATGACCTTCGAGGTGCACGCCCAGGGCGCGGTGCACGTCTTCGACTGCTTCGCCTGCGCGATCCACCGCATGGCACCCATCTGTGAGCACTGTCGCGTCCAGATCATCGGGCAGGGCGTCGAGGCGGACGGCCACTGGTACTGCGGCGCCCACTGCGCCCGCGCGGAGGGAAAGGCGGGCATCGTCGACCGGGTCTGAGCTACCGGAGAGGGCTGTCGCGGACCTCGGCGCCCACCCGCGTGCAGGCACCCCATGACCGAGTTGTACGGTCGTGGGGTGTACCGCTTCCTGTTGTCCCGGCAGTGGGTGATCCTCACGCTGGTCGCCCTCCTCCTCATCCCCACGATGATCAGGCTGGGCATCTGGCAGATGCACCGCTACGAGGAGCGCACCGCCAGGAACCAGCTGGTCGCCGACGCGCTGGGCGCCAAGCCGGTGCCCGTGGAGGACATGACCTCCCCCGGGCACACCGTCACCCGTGACGAGCGGTACCGCACGGTGACCGCGAAGGGCCGCTTCGACACCGACGACGAGGTCGTCGTCCGCCGCCGCACCAACTCCGACGACGAGGTGGGCTACCACGTCCTGACCCCGTTCGTCCTCGACGACGGCAAGGTCCTGCTCGTCAACCGGGGCTGGATCCCCTCGGACGGCCCGAGCCAGACCGCCTTCCCGAAGATCCCCGCACCGCCCCGCGGCGAGATCACCGTCACCGGGCGGCTCATGCCCGACGAGACGACCGCGGCGAGCGGCATCAAGGACCTCAAGGGGCTGCCGGACCGGCAGATCATGCTGATCAACAGCGAGGAGCAGGCCAAGCGCCTCGGCACCGAGGTGCTCGGTGGGTACATCGCGCAGACGGCACCGGAGCCGAAGGGCGACACCCCGGAGCTGATCGGCAGGCCCGGCGACGAGGACGCGGCGCTGAACTACGCGTACGCCATCCAGTGGTGGCTGTTCTCCGCGGGTGTCCCCGTGGGCTGGGTGATCCTGGTCCGCCGTGAACGCCGTGACCGCGCGGCGGCGGCCTCCGCCCCCGCCAAGGAGCAGGAGTCGGCCCCGGCACCGGCGTAGCCGTCCCTCACGTCCGGTGCCGGCCGGTGAGCCGGTCCCGCCAGTAGACGAACGTGCGTTCCGGCTCGGGCAGCAGGTCCCACGGGTGGCGTGTCATGTGGCGGCCGATGCGCCGGAAGACAGGGGCGGCCTCCCGGGGAAGGTGCGCTCGGGTCAGCGCGAAGGCCAGGACGTTGAGGTCGGTGACGGCTTCGGCGTGGGACACGGCGGCGGCGTGGAACCAGCCCCTCAGGGCCACGTCGATCTCCTGGCCCGCCCGGGGCTCCGTCCAGTCGCCGCTCGCGCCGAGCGCGGCGAGAGGCGAAGCCCCCTGGCGGTGGGCCGTCAGTTCGACGCGGGCCGCCACCGGAAGCAGCGCGACCGGCGACCCGTGCGGCGCACGGGCGGCGGCCTGCCAGGCGAAGTCCATCATGTCGGGGACCGTGCCGTGTCCGCGCGGGGACAGGTACCGCAGCAGCCGGTGGTACGACGTCCGCAGCCAGGGCGCGCGGTGGACGGCCTCGGTCCACACGGGAACCGCGTCCTTGACCGGCACGGCACAGGAGTGCATCAGGGACAGCAGCGCCAGCCAGGGGACCGGGTCCTCGGGGCAGGCCCCGGCGGCGAGCAGGCATGTCTGTTCGGCGCGGCGAACGGCGGCGTGTCCCTCGGCCGGCGCCCGGGTCGCCTCGACGTGGGCCCGCAGGACCAGGGCGTCCCCGTCGCCGGGCCGGTCGGCGGCCCACCGCTGCGAGACCGCGGCCGGGAGGCAGGCCGCCAGGACGGAGACCCGGTGGGCCCTGCGGTCCCAGTCGCGCCCCGTGGCATGCAGCAGTTCGGCCACGGGCTCCCAGAGGGGACGGGTCCGGCCCGCGCCGAGGCCGTGGAGCTGCTGGGTGGGCAGGAGTTCGGTCAGGGTCGTGTGCAGGGGGTCGTCGTCGAGCTCGGGGCGGATCAGCAGGGAAGGGCGGCGTCTGAGCATCTCGGGTCCCGCCAGGGGCGTTCGGGGGTGTCGGGGGTGTCGCTTCCGTCGCTTGGTGTCGCTTCGTGCCGCTTGGTGGAGCGGGGCGGGCGTGCCGTCAGGGCCGGTAGGACGCTGAGAAGGCACGCCCGCACCCGGCGGGTCACCGCCGTGCCGGGGTCAGCAGCAGCGGCCGGGGGACTCGCACTCACGCCGCAGGGTGCGCATCCGCTGGTACTCCCGGCGGGTGGGTACCGGGGCGCGCGGGTGGTGGCGGCGGTGACGTGCGCAGTAGCGGTCGTACTCGGCCTCGCCGGTCAGTTCCCGCGCGTACCAGAGCACGGTGCCGAGCACCTTGCGGACGGCGCTCCGGGCGGCCGTCATGAGCCGGCCCTTGCCGCCCCCACCAGCGACTCACCGTCGCGCTGCTCGGGCACGTCGATACGGGACTCGACGTACGGCGCCTCGGTCGTCGGCAGGGGTTCGGCGGAGCGCAGGGCGCGGACGCACACCACCGCGCAGTTGACCAGGACGACGAGGACCAGCAGCAGGAAGATCGCCATGATCACGCCGTCGACGGTGTTGTTGAGGACGATGGTGTGCATGTCGTCCGTGTTCGTGGCGCCCGGCAGCAGCTTGCCGGTGTCGATGGCGTCGGCGTAGAGGTCCCGCGCGGCGAAGAAGCCGATCTTCGGGTCGTCCGAGAAGATCTTCTGCCAGCCCGCCGTGAAGGTGACGGCCACGTCCCAGGCCAGCGGGATTCCGGTCACCCACGCCCAGCGCAGTTTGCCCGCCTTGATGAGCATCGTCGTAGTGACGGCGAGGGCGACGGCGGCCAGCAGCTGGTTGGCGATGCCGAACAGCGGGAACAGCTGCTTGATGCCGCCCAGTGGGTCGGTGACCCCGGCGTAGAGGAAGTAGCCCCAGGCGCCCACGACCAGGGCGCTGGTGATCCAGATGCCGGGCTTCCAGGTGACGCGGCCGATGGGCTTCCAGACGTTGCCCAGCATGTCCTGCAGCATGAAGCGGCCCACGCGGGTGCCGGCGTCCACCGTGGTCAGGATGAACAGGGCCTCGAACATGATCGCGAAGTGGTACCAGAAGGCCTTCATCCCGGCGCCGCCGAACACCCCGGAGAAGATCTCCGACATGCCCACGGCCAGGGTGGGGGCGCCTCCGGAGCGGCCCACCAGCGTCTGCTCCTCGACGGCCCTGGCGGCGGCGGTCAGCTGGTCCGGTGTGATGGAGAAGCCGAGGTTCTTCACGGCCTCCGAGGCGCTCTCCACCGTCGGGCCGAGCAGGGCCGCCGGGGAGTTCATCGCGTAGTACAGGCCGGGTTCGAGGACGCAGGCGGCGATGAGCGCCATGACGGCGACGAAGGACTCCGTGAGCATGGAGCCGTAGCCGATCAGCCGGACCTGGGACTCCTTCTGGATCAGCTTGGGGGTGGTGCCGGAGGAGACCAGGGCGTGGAAGCCGGACAGGGCGCCGCAGGCGATGGTGATGAACAGGAAGGGGAACAGGGACCCGGCGAAGACCGGCCCCGCGCCCGTCGAGGCGAACTCGGTCACCGACTCGGCCTTGAGCGCCGGAGCGGCCACCACGACGCCGACGGCCATCAGGGCGATGGTGCCGACCTTCATGAAGGTGGACAGGTAGTCACGGGGGGCCAGCAGCATCCACACGGGGAGCACGGAGGCCACGAAGCCGTAGCCGACCAGGCAGAAGACCAGGGTCTCCGGGCTCCAGACGAAGTACTCGGCGAGCGAGGAGTCCTGGATCCAGCCGCCGCCGAGGATCGCGAGCAGCAGCAGGGCCACACCGATGAGGCTGGTCTCCACGACCCGGCCCGGCCGCAGATAGCGCAGGTAGAAGCCCATGAAGAGGGCGATGGGGATGGTCATGGTGACCGAGAAGGTGCCCCACGCGGACTCGGCGAGCGCGTTGACGACGACCATCGCCAGCACCGCGAGCAGGATGATCATGATGGCGAAGACGCCGATCAGCGCGGCGGCACCGCCCACCCTGCCGATCTCGTCACGGGCCATCTGGCCCAGGCTCTTGCCGTCCCGGCGCATGGAGAGGAACAGCACGATCATGTCCTGGACGGCACCGGCGAAGATGACGCCCGCGATGATCCAGATCGTGCCGGGCAGATAGCCCATCTGCGCGGCCAGCACCGGGCCGACCAGCGGGCCCGCGCCGGCGATCGCCGCGAAGTGGTGGCCGAAGAGGACCCGCTTGTCGGTGGGGTGGTAGTCGACGCCGTCCTCGAGCCGTTCCGCGGGGGTGGCGCGGGTGTCGTCGACCTGGAGGACCCGGCGGGCGATGAACCGCGAGTAGAAGCGGTAGGCGATGGCGTACGAGCCGAGGGCGGCCATCACCAGCCAGACGGCCGAGATCTCCTCGCCCCGGGAGAGCGCGAGGACACCCCAGCCGACCGCGCCCAGCAGGGCGACGGATGTCCACAGGATGATCGAGCGAGGGGTCGGCCGGGACCGCGGAGACGGATCGGACGGTGGCCCGTCCGGCGCCGGACGGCCGGATTCGGGCATGACTGATGTGGGCATGGCGGCTCCTCACCTGAGCGGTGGTGTCGGTGGTACGGCGGTACGAGAGACGGGTGTACGGCGTACGGGACGTGCGGCAGTGCGCGGATCAGGGGTCGTGGCGCCGGTCGTGCCTGGTCAGCGCGTACGCGGCGAGCAGGCAGAGGCCGCACCCCGGTACCCAGGCGAGCTGGTACCAGTAGAAGAACGGCGTCCCGGCCAGTCGCGGACTCGCACCGGCGTACCAGGGGACCCACAGCAGCCCCGCCGCGGGCGCGAGGAGCAGCAGCGTTGCGGCGACGCGCCGTACGCGCCGTAGCCGGTGGTGTCCGGTGCGTGCCATGAGCTGCTCTCCTCTCCCGCTTGCTGTCGGTCTGTGCAAGAGTTGCCCACCCGCTGCACCTGGTTGACAGCGAATTTCCAGAAGATTTCCCGCCGGTTCCCTGTCCTCCGAACCGGCCGCCCGCGCAACCAACAGGCGAGGGCCCAGGCACACCAAGGACGGTGACCCATGGCGGATGGCGCCATGACCGCGACGTTCCTCGCCGTGATCGGCGGGGCGTCGCTGCTCGCCGTCACCGCGCGCCGTCTGCGCCCCGTCGACCGGCTGCCGTCGCTGGAGGGCTGGGCGCTCGCCGACCGCGGCCTCGGCCCGGTGTGGACCTGGCTGCTGCTCGGCGGCACGATCTTCACCGCGTACACGTTCACCGCGGTCCCGGGCCTCGCGTACGGCAACGGCGCGCCCGCCTTCTTCGCGGTGCCGTACACGGTGATCGTCTGTCCGCTGGCCTTCGTGCTGCTGAGCCGGCTGTGGACGGTGGCCCGCCGCCACGGGTACGTCACCGCCGCCGACTTCGTGCGCGGACGCTACGGTTCGCCGCCGC
The DNA here is from genome assembly GCF_055572015.1 of Streptomyces sp. NPDC030840. Taxonomy (NCBI): domain Bacteria; kingdom Bacillati; phylum Actinomycetota; class Actinomycetes; order Kitasatosporales; family Streptomycetaceae; genus Streptomyces; species Streptomyces sp. NPDC030840. The sequence continues at coordinate 47,301 of NZ_JBVIEE010000004.1, forward strand.
TGGCGCTGGTGGTGGCGCTGACCGGGATCCTCGCGACGATGCCGTATCTGGCGCTGCAGCTGCTGGGCATACGCGCGGTGCTGACGGCCGGGGGCCTGTACCCGAGGGGCGCGGCCGGGGACCTGGTGATGGTGGCGCTGTTCGCGGGGCTGGCCGTCGCCACCTACCGGCACGGGCTGCGCGCGCCGACCGTGATCTCGGCGCTCAAGGCGGTGGCCGTGTTCGTGTCGCTGACCGCCGTGTGCTGGCTGGTCCTGGAGCGGCTCGGCGGTCCGGGCGCGGTCTTCGAGGGCGCGGCGGAGCGGCTCGGCGGGACCGGCCCGGCGGACTCCGCTCTCCTGCTGTCCCCCGAGCAGCAGCCCGCCTACGCGACGCTCGCCCTGGGTTCGGCGCTGGCGCTGCTGATGTACCCGCACGTGCTGACGGCCGGTTTCGCCGCGGACGGTCCGCGCACCCTGCGCAAGGCCACGGTGGCGCTGCCCGCCTGGACGGGCCTGCTCGCTCTCTTCGGCTTCCTCGGTATCGCGGCGCTCGCGACGGGGGTGCGGGCGCCCGAGGGCGGGGCCGAGGCCGCGGTGCCGATGCTGGTGGACCGGCTGATGCCGGGGCCGCTGGCCGGGCTGGTGTTCGGCGCGATCACCGTGGGCGCGCTGGTCCCGGCCGCGGTGATGTCGATCGCGGCCGCCACGAGCTTCGTACGCAATGTCTACGTCGAGTACGTCCATCCGACGGCCACGCCGAAACGCCAGGTGCGCGTCGCCAAGGCGGTGTCGCTGACGGCGAAGGTGGGTGCTGTGGCGTTCGTGTTCGGGCTGCGCGACCAGGACGCCATCAACCTGCAGCTCCTCGGTGGCGTCTGGATCCTGCAGATCTTCCCGGCGGTGGCCGTGGGGCTGTTCACAAGGCGGCTGCATCCCCGGGCGCTGCTCGCCGGGTGGGCCGTGGGCATGGTGGCCGGGACGTTCCTGGTGGTGCGGGAGGGGTTCTCCTCGATCGTGCCGTTCGGCCCCGCCGACCGGCCGCTGGAGGTCTACGCGGGCCTGGCCGCCCTCGCCCTCAATCTGACCGTGACCGTGGTGGGCACCGCGGTCCTCGAACGGCTCGGCGTCCCGCGCGGCGCCGACCTGACCGACCTACCGTCCCGCCTGGCCGTCAGGCGGCGCCCCGAGACGGGAGCGAACAACCCGTGAGACGCAGACCCTTTACGCCCGTACCCGCGGCTGCCGCACCCCCCGCTCCCGTACGCGAGCCGCTCGTCCCGCGGCCCGCCGCCGAACCGCTCGCCCCGGCGGTGAGTGATCCGGAGGAACTGGAACGCGAGGCGGGCCTCGCCCGGCTGTTCGAGCTGCACTACTCGTCGATGCTGCGCCTCGCCGTGCTGCTCGGCGCCGACGACCCGGAGAACGTGGTGGCCGAGGCCTACTACCAGATCTACCGGAAGTGGCGGCGGCTGCGGGACGTCGAGGCGGCCGAGGCGTACCTGCGCTCCACGGTCTGCAACCTGACGCGGATGCGGATACGGCACCTGCAGGTCGCCCGCAAGCATGTGGAGACCCCGCCGGACGAGCTCGTCGCCTCCGCGGAGAGCACCGCGCTGCTCCACGACGACCAGCGCGTGCTGATCGACGCGTTGCAGCACCTGCCCGCCCGGCAGCGCGAGGCGCTCGTCCTGCGCCACTGGCTCGGGCTGAAGGAGAGCGAGATCGCCGCCGCGATGGGCATCTCCTGCGGTTCGGTCAAGACCCACACGGCTCGCGGCCTCGCCGCGCTGACCCAGGCGATGGAGGCCCGGCGATGAACGACACCTCACCGGACACTACTGAGGGCGCCTTTTCGGACCCTACGGCCGAGGACCGCACCGAACAGGAGCTGCGCGCGGCACTGGAGGCGCTGGCCGGCGGGGTCATGCCCGCTCCCGACGCGTACCGCACCGCCCGCGGCGACTGGCTGCGCCGCGAACGCCGGCGCCGGCTCGTCCTCGCCGTCCTGATCGCCGTCGTCTTCGCCCTCGCCACACTGATCGGCCTGTGGGTCCTGAACCAGGCCCCGTCCGACCCCGGCGTCATCTTCTCGGGCGGCGGAGGTCCAGTGGCGGGGACGGGTCCGGGCTGACCCGGGGAGGGGGCCCGGAGACGGACGGAACGGATGGGAGAGGATAGGGGCCATGGATCTTGGAGTGAAGGACCGTGTGTACGTCGTCACCGGAGCGACCCGCGGGCTCGGCAACGCGAGCGCGCGGGAACTCGTCGCCGACGGCGCCAAGGTGATCATCACCGGGCGGGACGAGAAGAGCGCCGCCGACGCGGCGGCCACGCTCGGCCCGAACGCCGTGGGCGTCGCCGCGGACAACGCCGACCCGCAGGCCGCGGCCCGGCTCATCGCCGCCGCACGCGAGCACTTCGGCGGGTTCGACGGCATCCTGATCAGCGTCGGCGGTCCGGCGCCCGGGTTCGTCGCGGACAACACGGACGAGCAGTGGACGGCCGCGTTCGAGTCGGTGTTCCTGGGAGCGGTCCGGCTGGCGCGGGCCGCGGCGGCGGAGCTCGGTGAGGGCGGTGTCATCGGTTTCGTGCTGTCCGGCTCCGTGCACGAGCCGATTCCGGGGCTGACCATCTCCAACGGGCTGCGCCCCGGTCTCGCGGGCTTCGCCAAGTCCCTCTCCGACGAGCTCGGTCCGCGCGGTATCCGTGTGGTCGGTCTGCTGCCGGCCCGTATCGACACCGACCGCGTACGGGAGCTCGACGGTCTCTCGGCCGACCCGGAGGCTACCCGCGCGGGCCACGAGTCCCGTATCCCGCTGCGCCGGTACGGCACGCCGGAGGAGTTCGGGCGCACGGCGGCGTTCCTGCTGTCGCCCGCCGCCTCGTACCTGACGGGCATCATGCTGCCGGTGGACGGCGGGGCACGGCACGGCTTCTGAGGCCTGCGCGCTCAGCTCACCCGCTCGGCCCTGTGCTTGACGCCTCGCAGGCGGACCTCGGCGGGGAGCGCGGCCAGCCCGGCCGAGTCACGGGCGTGTGCGAGGGCCTCGGTCGTCAGCCGGCTCAGGGCGTCCCCGGGGTCCGCGTGCGAGGCGAGCAGCAGCCGCATCCGCGCCTCCGGGGTGCGGCGCCGTCCGGTCAGCCGCGCCTGGGCGCGCTCCACGCCGTCCAGCTGCCCCGCCTCACCGGCGAGTACGCCCTCCAGGGCGCGCCCCCGCAGCAGGGCGCCCTCGCCGTCGCCGGTGTCGACGAGCACCTCGCCCAGCCGGTGGCGCCGCAGCACGGCGGTCAGCCACCACAGGGCGAGCAGCAGCAGGACCGCGAGTACGGCGATGACGGCGGGCCACCACCAGCCCTCGTCTCGCCACCGTGTCCGGGCGGAGTCGCTGAGCAGGACGTCGTCCCGCCCGTCGTGCACCCACCAGGACGGCGGGTCGGCTCCGAGCCCGACGGCGAGCACGGACCCTCCGGCCACGACGAGCAGCAGGCCGACGAGGCCCAGCAGCACCCGGTTGACGATCCTCAGCACCGGACCTCACCCCTTCCGTCCGGGACGCCGGACGTGTACGGCCAGCGCGGGCGGCCGGGACAGCCCGAGGCCCCGGATCCCGTCGGCGAGCGTGGCGTCGAGGTCGGCGCGCACCTCGTCGAGCTCGCGGAAGTGCGCGACCGCGCGGGCGTCGACCTTCCCGCGGCCCACGCGGACCCGGGCGCTCTGCACGCCCGCGACCTCCATGGCACGGTCACGCAGCGCGGTCGCCGCGGCCTCCCGGTGCAGTCCGGCCCGGACGTGGGGGTGTACGCGCCGCATCGGCAGCACGCCACGCAGCCCGGGGGTCAGGGCGAGAACGAGCAGCCAGAGGCCGAGCGCCGCGGCGACCGCGGCCCCGGCGAGCACCCACACGTCGTCCAGGGGACGTTCGGCGAGTTCCCGGGCGAGGGTCTTGCGCCACTGCATAGCGGGCCGGTCGGCGCGGACGGCGGCGACGTCGTACAGGAGGAGACCGCAGCCTGCGAGGAGCAGCAGCGCGACGACGCCCGCGGGGATGCGGCGCGAGGACCAGAAACGCCTCTCGTGGCCGTTCTCGCTGTCGAGGGCGGGCGGCGGGTCGTACCCGGCCGCCGACGTGGACTGGACGGGGTCGTCGCCGGACGCCTTCTCCATGACCGGCAGCCGCTGTGTGCCGTGCGTGCCTTCGGTGCCCTGCGACTCGCTCATCGGGTCCTCCCGTGTGCCGCGCCGGGAACGTGCGCGAGGTGCAGCCGCTCGACCAGGACGGCCACCTCGGGTACGTCCATCCCCGCCAACGCCTCTACCCGCTGGGTGACCCGGCGACGCACGGCGGCGCAGCGGGCGCCGATGTCGGAGGGGTAGTCGAGTTCGAGTCCGACGCGGATGCGCGCGGTCTCGTGATGGACGACGGCGCTGGCGTGCGGGGGCATGGCACCGGGCGGCAGCGCTTGCAGTGCCTCACGCGCCGCCTGCGAGGCGATCTTCGCCACGACGCGGTCGGCGATCCGGGTGGCGCCCCGGTCGGCCGGCGCGATGCCCGCGCCCGGCCGGTGGTCCTCGTCGGAGCGGCTGCCGTCCACGGGGGTCACCGCCGCCGGTCGCCACGCGGGCGGAAGAAGTCGCCGAGGTCCATGTCCCCCTCCAGGAGCCGGCCGACGACGAAGCCGATGGCACCCAGCGCCGCCACCAGCACGAAGGCACCGAAGCCGCCGAAGTACCCGGCGAAGCCCAGTGCCATTCCGGCGATCATGCCGATCACGGCCAAGTTCATGCTGTGCTCCTAGGGCTTGTGCGGGTGTATCAGGGCGCTCCCCTGGCTCTCTCGGGCGATTTCCCGGATCGCCAGGGGTTTGCTCAAACCATTCCCCGGCCGCCATTCCCGACTCGCGCGAGGCTTTCGGGCCCACCAGCGGTGGTTTCCCGTGGCTCGCTCAAGCCGGTTCGTTCAGGCCGGGCTCACTGCAGTCGCGTCACTGAGTTGGCTCACTGAAATCTGGCCCACTGAAACCGGGCTCACTGAATCGGGCTCACTGAATCGGGCTCACTGAAGGCGGCCCTCTTCTTCTTCCTCCTCGTCCGGCAGCTTCACGTCGCTGACCGCGATGTTCACCTCGACGACTTCGAGGCCTGTCATACGCTCCACCGCCGCGACGACGTTCTCCCGCACGTCGCGGGCGACGTCGGCGATGGACACGCCGTAGTCGACGACGATCTCCAGGTCGAGGGCGGTCTGCACCTCTCCGACCTCGGCCTTCACACCCCGGGTGACCGCCTTCGATCCGCCGGGCACCCGGTCCCGCACGGCCCCGAAGGTCCGTGACAGGCCGCTGCCCATGGCGTGCACACCGCCCACGTCCCGTGCGGCGAGCCCGGCGATCTTCTCGACCACTCCGTCGGCGATGGTGGTACGTCCCCGGGTGGCGGGGTCTCCCCCACCACGCCTGGTGGCCTTGCGGGTACCGACGCCCGGTGCCGGCGCCGTCTCGCTCTCGGGGTCCCCCGTCCGGTTCCGCTGCGTCATGTCGGTCATGCCGTACGTCCCTTCCGGTTTGTCCTCCTCCGACCACATTAAGTGGGGTTGCGTGGTCTCGCGCCAGGGATGCGGCAGGCTGGAGCAATGACGGTGGACGGATGGGCGAAAGCAGTACGGCAGCAGGTCGCGCTCGGGAGACTGCTCCCGCTGGGCGGCCCGCGCGACGGCGCGTGGATCACGGAGAAGGCGGCCGGCTCGGTCCTGCGCCGCGCGGGTGACTCGACACACGGGGTCCGGCTGGGCAGGCTGCGGATCTCACCGACTGATCCGGACGCGTCGTACGACCCCGCGGTGCCGCGTCCCCCGAGCGCGCTGCCGCCGGGGCCGCTGCGGATCGACGCGGACTTCCGGGCGTCGGCGGACCCCACGGCCCCCGCCACCGAATCCCTGCCGGCGACGGCGGCCCGGCTCCGGGCGTCGCTGGCCACCGCGGCGGAGGACCACCTCGGCCTGACGGTGACGGAGGTGCATCTGCGGGTGACGGACCTGCTGGACGCCGGCGAGGACACCGCGCCCGCCCCGCCCGACGAGGAGCGGCCCGGCGGTGAGCCCCCGCCCGAGCGGCCCGGCGACGGCGAGGAGGCCCGCGTGGCCGCTGCCGCGCTGTCCGTGCCGGGGGTGACCCGGCTGACCGGGGTCCTGGGCGGGCCGGACCGCGCGGTCCACATCGACAGCGGCCCCGCACTGCCACGCCGCCATGTGCGCGTGGAGGTGGCGGTCACGACCGGGGAACGCGTCCTCGACGTGGCGCGCGGGGTGCGCGCGGCCGTGGGGGAGGCTCTGCCCGGCCATCCGTCGGTGGCGGTCGTGGTGACGGCGGTGGACTGACGCGGGGTCCGGCGGTTCGGTCGTGCCGCCGCGGGCGGCGGCGCCGATGCTTGGCGGGCGGGGGCGCCTCGGGCGGAGTGGCTGACGCTGTCCCGCGGCTGCGGGCCCACTGCGGCTGGTCGCGCCCACGCGGCGGAGCCGCATGTTCAGCACAGGCCCGCGCCCCCTGCCCCCGTCTACTCCCCGATCCCCGCCAGGTCCCGCAGCCGGCGGGTCTGCGCGGCGCGTTCGGCCGCGCGCTGGTCGTCGTAGGTGCGGTCCTGTGCCCCGCGCACCAGCGCCTTGGTCTCGATGACGGCGTCGCGGGGTGCGGCGAGAACGGCGGACGCGAGATCGCTCACGGCGTCGTCGAGCTGGTCGGCGGGCACGGCGAGATTGGCGAGGCCCGTCCGCACCGCCTCCTCCGCCTGGACGAAGCGCCCGGTCACGCAGATTTCGAGCGCGCGACCGTACCCGACCAGGCTCACCAGGGGGTGGGTGCCCGTCAGGTCGGGCACAAGTCCGAGGCTGGTCTCGCGCATGGCGAACTGCACGTCGTCCGCGACGACGCGCAGGTCACAGGCGAGCGCGAGCTGGAAGCCCGCACCGATGGCGTGTCCCTGCACTGCGGCGATGGACACGATGTCGCTGCGCCGCCACCAGGTGAACGCCTCCTGGTACGCGACGATGATCGCGTCGAGCTCGGCGTCGTCGCTCCGCGCGAGATCGACGAACGACGGCTCTCCCTCGATTCCCTCGGGCGTGAACATCTGCCGGTCGAGCCCCGCCGAGAACGACTTGCCCTCGGCGCGCAGCACGACCACCCGGACTGAGCCCGGGAGCGCCCGGCCGACCTCGGCCAAGGCCCGCCACAGAGCGGGGCTCTGGGCGTTGCGCTTGGCCGGGTTGGTCAGCGTCACCGTGGCGAGCGCCTCATCGACGGTGAGGCGTACGCCGTCCTTGTCGAGTACGGGAGCGAGGTCCTTGTCGAGCGAGGTCATGGGCGCCTCCGGTGTGTGCGGTCGGTCGGGACGCCGTACGTCGTCGCACGACGGCGCCCTCAAGTGACTGCACAGTAACCACCCGGCCGGTCATCTGATCGACCGGGTGGTCACCGTCGAAGCCGATGAGCCGCCCGGCGTCAGGCCGACGTGGCCTTCTTGCCCCGCGTCGCCCCGCCGCGTCCTCGCAGCGTGACGCCCGACTCGCTGAGCATCCGGTGGACGAAGCCATACGAGCGGCCGGTTTCCTCGGCCAGCGCTCGGATGCTCGCACCGGAGTCGTACTTCTTCTTCAGGTCTGCCGCGAGCTTGTCGCGCGCGGCGCCGGTCACCCGGCTGCCCTTCTTCAGAGTCTCGGCCACCCGTGCCTCCTCATGGGAAGTGCGCTCTGGTCTCCTCATGATCACCCCTCCGGGGCGTGATGGCCACCCATTCGGCAAGGTCCGTGCGACAAGCTTGTGACGACAGGAGCACATCCCCACGAGCGGAATATGGAATTCCGCGCAAGCGTGTCCGTACGGCTGAACGGGTTGTTCCGCGAAGCGGCAGGTCAGGGGCGCGCGACGGCCGAGCCCCCGGCTCGGGAGGGCTCGGCCGCGAAATCGATGTAGGACACACCTCGGTACGAGGAGATCTCACACAGATGATGGATCACGGATCGGCCGAATGATCCATACGCAGTGGATCAGTCATTCGATCAAGCGGAAATGACCCCGCGGTGGCTTCCTGGTGACGTCCGGTGGTCAGGCCAGGGCGACGAGATCGGCGTAGTCGGCACCCCAGAGGTCCTCGATGCCGTCGGGCAGCAGGATGATCCGCTCGGGCTGCAGCGCCTCGACCGCGCCCTCGTCGTGGGTGACCAGGACGACCGCGCCCTTGTAGGTGCGCAGGGCACCGAGGATCTCCTCACGGCTGGCCGGGTCGAGGTTGTTGGTCGGCTCGTCGAGCAGGAGGACGTTCGCGGCGGAGACGACCAGAGTCGCCAGCGCGAGACGGGTCTTCTCTCCGCCGGAGAGGACCCCGGCCGGCTTGTCGACGTCGTCACCGGAGAACAGGAACGAGCCGAGCACCTTGCGCACCTCGACGAGGTCCATGTCGGGCGCGGCCGAGCGCATGTTCTCCAGCACCGTGCGGTCCGGGTCGAGCGTCTCGTGCTCCTGCGCGTAGTAGCCGAGCTTCAGGCCGTGGCCTTCGATCACCTGGCCGGTGTCGGGCTTCTCCACGCCGGCCAGGAGGCGGAGCAGGGTCGTCTTGCCCGCGCCGTTGAGGCCGAGGATGACCACGCGGGAACCCTTGTCGATGGCCAGGTCGACGTCGGTGAAGATCTCCAGCGAGCCGTACGACTTGGACAGGCCCTCGGCCGTGAGCGGGGTCTTGCCGCAGGGGGCGGGCTCCGGGAAACGCAGCTTGGCGACCTTGTCGGACTGGCGCACCGCCTCCAGACCCGCCAGCAGCCTGTCCGCGCGGCGGGCCATGTTCTGCGCGGCGACCGTCTTGGTGGCCTTGGCGCGCATCTTGTCGGCCTGCGCGTTCAGGGCGGCGGCCTTCTTCTCCGCGTTGGCGCGCTCGCGCTTGCGGCGCTTCTCGTCGGCCTCGCGCTGCTGCTGGTACAACTTCCAGCCCATGTTGTAGATGTCGATCGCCGCGCGGTTGGCGTCCAGGTAGAACACCTTGTTGACCACCGTGTCGACGAGGTCCACGTCGTGGGAGATGACGATGAAGCCGCCGCGGTAGGTCTTCAGGTAGTCGCGCAGCCAGACGATCGAGTCGGCGTCGAGGTGGTTCGTCGGCTCGTCGAGCAGGAGCGTGTCCGCGTCGGAGAACAGGATGCGGGCCAGCTCGATACGCCGGCGCTGACCGCCGGAGAGCGTGTGGAGCGGCTGGCCGAGCACCCGGTCGGGCAGGTTCAGCGCGGCGGCGATGGTCGCGGCCTCGGCCTCGGCGGCGTATCCGCCCTTGGTGAGGAACTCGGTCTCCTGACGCTCGTACTGCTTGAGCGCCTTCTCGCGGGTGGAGCCCTTACCGGTGGCGATGCGCTGTTCGTTCTCGCGCATCTTGCGCAGCAGTACGTCCAGGCCGCGCGCGGACAGGACGCGGTCGCGGGCGAGCACGTCGAGGTCGCCCGTGCGCGGGTCCTGCGGCAGGTAGCCGACCTCGCCGGAGCGGGTGACGGTGCCCGCGGCGGGGATTCCCTCGCCCGCGAGGACCTTGGTCAGGGTGGTCTTGCCGGCGCCGTTGCGGCCGACGAGGCCGATGCGGTCGCCCTTGGTGATGCGGAAGGAAGCGGACTCGATGAGGACGCGGGCACCGGCGCGCAGCTCGATACCGGAGGCGGAGATCACGGACAGACTCCAGGGCAGGGTCGTTGACGGCGGGGTGGGCGGCTGAGGGCGGTCACGCCGTCTAATGCGCGAGGAGAATGGCCATGAGGCCGATTCTAACGGGGGCGGCAAGCGGTTTTCCGCCCCCACCGCACGGGCCCACGTGGTCTCGGTCACCGAGGGCGGCGGGGGCCGGGCGGCGAACGCGGTCGGTGGCGGGGCGCAGCGTAGGGGGTGTGTGCCCCGGCGTCCGTGTGACACGGCGGCGCGTCCCCCGTACGGAGCACCGCCCGGTGACGCGCTCCGTGGAGTCGTACCAGAGTGGTGCGCGAGGGCCGGTTCCCGGCTCCCAGGGGCGTTGTCAGTGGCCGGTGCGAGACTGAGCAACAGGCCGGATTTCCGGCGGATTCCGGCACCGGGACATGAGGAAGTGATCGGCATGGCAGGAACGGGCGGCGGGCGTCCGAGCGTCTGTCCGACGCTGCTGTACGCGGACGCGAAGGCGGCGATCAGGCAGCTCACGGAGGCCTTCGGCTTCACGGCGCTGGCGGTGTACGAGGGCGAGGACGGCACGGTGCAGCACGCCGAGCTGGCGCAGGGCAACGGCGTGGTGATGCTCGGCTCCAAGGGCCGCGGCGGCGTCTTCGACAGCGCCATGAAAGGCGCCGGCACCACGGGGGTGTACGTCGTGGTGGACGACGTCGACGCACACCACCGGCGGGCCGTGGAGCACGGCGCGGAGATCCTGATGCCCCCGACCGACCAGGACTACGGGTCGCGCGACTACATGGCCCGGGACGCGGAGGGCAATGTGTGGAGCTTCGGCACGTACGCCCCTGAGACAGGCCCCTAGCTCTGCCGTCCGGGCGTCAGTCGCCGCCGGTGTGGACCTGGAAGGCGGCGCGGCGTACTGCCTTGGCCAGGGCGGGGTCGGGGTGTGCGGCGGCGAGGGCGACCAGGACCTGCACGGTGCGGGGGTGCCCCACGGCCCGGACCTCGGCGAGGAGGGCGGGCACGGTGGCCTGGACCGCGGACTCCAGGTGCCGTACGAGCAGCGGGGCCTCACCGTGGTCGGCCACGGCGGCGGCCGTGTCCACCCAGAGCCAGGTGGCCTCGTCGCGGGTGAGCACCTCGTGGGCTTCCTCGGGGTCGGCGCCGTCGTGCTCGGCGAGCCACAGCAGGGCGTAGGGCCGCAGCGGCGTCTCGTCGACCACGGCGCGTACGTCGGGCTCGGCGGGGGCGCCGACGACGCGGAGCGCCTCGAAGGCGAGGCCGCGCAGCAGGGCGTCCTCGCCGCGGGCGGCGTCGAGGAGTTCGGTGACGGCGCTGCCGACGGGGCGGGCGGCGAGCCAGGCGCGGTACTCGGCGCGGGCGGCGTTTGGCCGGAGCTGGGCGCAACCGCGGAGCATGTCCTCGGCGGAGACCTCGATGTTCCCGGCGGGGCTCTGCGCGGCGACGCAGATCTGCTCCAGCTTCACCCACACGGCCCAGCTGCCGAGCGGGGTGAGCGTGGCCTGTCCGTCGCCGTAGGTGAGGGCGCCGACGGAGGCGAGCGCGCGCAGGGCCCAGTCGAGGAGGGGGGCGAGCGGGGTGCCGTCCGGGCCCGGCTCCGGCTCCTGGGCGTCCGCGCCGGGGGCGGGCTGCGGCCCGAAGGGGATCTCACAGCGTTCGGTGCGCAGTTCGGTGACCCGCTGCTGAAGGAGGTCGAGGAGCTGCTCGACGGGGACGGGGCCGGCGGAGAGCTGGAGGAAGGAGAGGACCTGGGGCATCGCGGAGACGACCTCGGCGACGGCGGCGGGCTCGTGGTCCGCGGGTTCCGGGTGGGCGAGCGACCAGGCGTCGAAGAGGGCGACCCAGCCGCGCAGGACGGCGCTGTCGTCGCGGTTCCAGGCGCGCAGCCGCCAGCCGGGGCGGGCGGTGTCGCCGTGCACCTCGACGAGCCCGGCGAGACGTGCCGTGTCCCAGTCGTGGCGGACCTGATCCGGGGTCAGCCCCAGCTCGGCGGCCGCCCGTTCGGCGGTCGCCGCGGAGAGGGTGCCCTTGCCGTCGGAGCTCGCGCCCCCGCGGCCGGGGCGGAGGGCGGCGTCGGCCCAGCGGGCGACGCGGGCCGCGTCCGCCAGGCCGGCGCGGGCCATGCGGGCGAGTTCCGCCGGCGGCGGGGTGCCCTCCGGGGGGCGGGGGGCCGGTCGGCGGCGCTGGGTCACTGCTGCTCGTGGAGCGGCGGCCAGGTTTCGCGGGCTGACGAGTCGGAGCCTGGAGTCGCGCGGGTTACGGGACGTCACGGGGGCAGTCTTCCGGTTGACGGTCCGAAAACCCAAACGGAATGTCACGCGGGGCGACGGGGATGGCCAACGCACGGGCTCCACAAGGGCTTGACACGTGTGAGTGACGCCTTGCCCGGCCCGGAAGCGGAATGAGCGCCGCCGCCACGGGAGGGCGGGGACCGGGGGGCGTGGGCAGGGGCTGAGCGCGTATCGGCGCCTCGGTGGTCCCCGTCGTCACACAGCGCAGCACAGCCGCGCCGCCCTCAGGGGCCTCGCCGGTCACGTCAGCTACATCGCCATCCTCTACACATCAAGGGCGTCTACATCAAGGGCGTCAGGAAGCGGCGCAGGGCCTCCTCGTAGCCCGCCGGGTCGGCGTTCCACATGGCCCCGTGGGGGGCGTTGGGGACCGTGCGCAGGGCGACCTGGTTCGGGGTGCGGTCGGCGAGGGCGCGGGAGAGGGACCAGGGGGCGATCGTGTCGTCGGGGCCGTGGAAGATCAGGACCGGCACCTCGAACTGGTCGGGGGCGGCGGCCTGGACGCGGTCGCCGCGCAGGCCGGTGCGGCCCTGGGCGGCGCGGACGGCCAGCGGCAGCAGGGCGCCGGGAGTACGGCGGGCCGCCGCCAGGGCCCGCAGCGCGGTCTCCCAGCTCAGGACCGGCGAGTCCAGCACGAGGCCGGTGACGCGCTCGCGCAGGGCGGAGTGGGCGGCGGCGCGCAGGGCCATGGTGGCGCCGGTGGACCAGCCGTGCAGGACGACCTGCTGGGCACCGTGGTCCACGGCGTAGCGGATGGCCGCGTCGAGGTCGCGCCACTCGGTCTCGCCGAAGTGGTTCAGTCCGTCCGGGGACCGGGGCGCCCCGGGGTCGCCGCGGTAGGCGGGAACGAGGACGGGGATCCGGCGGTCGTGGAGGAACTGAAGGATGTTCAGGGCCTGTTCGCGGGTGGCGCCCAGGCCGTGCACCGCGATGACCCAGGTGTCGCGGGCGGCGGGCACGAACCAGGCGGGCATGGCGCCCAGTTCGCCGGGCACCTCGACGTCGGTGTGGTGGAGGCCGAGGGCGGCGCCCGGGTCACCGAGGTGGAGGTTCGGGGTGAACCACACCTTGTCGCCGGGTTCGAGGGTGCCGTGGGTGACGCGCTCCAGGCGGCGGACGACGGTGTCGGCGGAGTGGTCGGCCGCGTCCAGGACCGGGCCGACGACCGCGTGCGAGCCGTTGCCCGTGAGGCCGTACCTGCCGGGCCGCTGGGAGGCGAGGTCCCGGGTGAGCGTGATCTGCCCCGCGGCCGTCGCGTGGACGGTCAGCCGGGGTTCTGTGGGCAGCCGACCGCCCGCCGGCGCCTTCAGCGCGGCGTCACTGGCGAACCGGCCGACGGCGATGCTCGCCGCGCCGGCTGCGAGGGCGACGGTGGCGGCCGCGGCCGCGGCTTTGACTGTGCGCACGCCTCCAGTGTCCTGTCAGATAAAGCCCCCGGCCAGCGGGAGGACGGTTCGAGTGACGGCCCCGGTGGAAATCCGGGGAGCGCCCGGCGGACGTCCGGCAGGCATGTCCCCGCCGCCCGTTCCGCCGTCGCCGTCAACGCCGCGGGTGCCCTTCCCGGACCGCCTCACACCCCGTCCGCCCTTCCCCGTCCGCCCTCACCGGTCGCCCTTCCCCGTCCGCCCTCCCCGTCCGTCCTCACCGGTCGCCCTTCCCCGTCCACCCTCCCCGCCCGTCCTCACCGGTCCGCTTTCACCCCGGCTGCCCGTACCCCCGCAACCGCTCCCCCACCTCGGCCACCTGCTCGGGGCTCAGGAGCGTCGGGGTCAGTCCCGGCACGGAGGACGCGGTGAGCCAGACGCGGCACATCCACTCGAGTTGGGCCGTGCGGTCGTACGCCTCCAGGAGGGTGGATCCGTAGGTGAGCGTGCCGTGGTTCTGCAGGAGGCACGCTGTGCGGCCCTTCAGGGCCCGCAGCATGTTCTCGGCCAACTCCCGCGTGCCGTAGGTCGCGTACGGGGCAACCCGGACCGCTCCCCCGAGGGCGGCGGACATGTAGTGGATCAGCGGCAGTTCCCGTACGAGCGTGGAGACGGCCGTGGCGTGGACGGCGTGGGTGTGGACGACGGCGCGGGCGCCGGTGGCGCCGTAGACCGCCAGGTGCATGGGGAGTTCACTCGTCGGGCGGAGGGAGCCGAGGACCTGGCGGCCGTCGAGGTCGACGCCCAGGACGTCGTCGGGCGACAGCCGGTCGTACGGCACTCCCGTGGGCGTGGCCAGGATCGTGTCGCCGACGCGTACGGAGACGTTGCCCGACGTGCCGACGACCAGACCGTCGGCCACGGTCCGGCGGGCCGTCGCGACGAGTTCGTCCCACGCCCGCACCACCTGTTCCGGCACACCGCCTCCCCCTGCGGCGCCCGCACCCCCCTCGCTCCCCCGCGCGTCCCGTACGTCTCCCGAGTCCCGCCCCTGATCGGCCATGCCCCGATCCTGACAGGTCGCACGGCGGAGGTGGCGCCGAGCGGGGTGCGTGTAGGCCGGAAGGGCGGCCTCCGGCAGCGCCCTTATAGGGACAGGTCCCCTTCGGGCATGAATGGCCAGTGACCGCCCGTATTCCGGTGATCTTCCAGTAGCCTCTGGACGATTTTTCGCACACATCGCCATTCCGGGGGAAACATGGCCTGTGACCGCAAATCGACCCGTCACCGTTCCCGCCTCGTGGCGGCCTCGGTGGCGACGCTCGCGCTGGGGGGAACCGCTCTCGCCGAGATTCCCGTCGCGGCCGCGAGCAACCCCAGGGGACACGACGTCTCCTCACACCAGAAGAACGTGAACTGGCCGAAGGCGAAGTCGAAGGGCGCCAGGTTCGTCTACGTCAAGGCGACCGAGTCCCACACCTACCGCAACCCGTACTTCGGCCGGCAGTACAAGGGCTCCCGCGACGTGGGGCTGATCCGCGGCGCCTACCACTTCGCGGTACCGGACAAGTCGTCCGGCAGCACCCAGGCCGCGTACTTCGTGCGCAACGGCGGGGCCTGGCGCGCGGACGGCTGGACGCTGCCGCCGGCGCTCGACATCGAGTACCACCCGTACGACAGGCGGAGGAAGTGCTACGGCCTGAGCAGCAGCGGGATGGTCAGCTGGATCAAGGCCTTCAGCGACGAAGTGAAGCGGCGCACCGGCCGGCGTCCGGTGATCTACACGACCACGCACTGGTGGAAGACGTGCACCGGCAACAGCAGGGCCTTCGGCGCGGACCACGCCCTGTGGCTCGCGCGCTACAACTCGTCAGGGGCCGGCGAGCTGCCCGGGAACTGGACGTTCTGGACGATCTGGCAGCACGACAGCGACAGCGGCGCCCTGCCGGGTGACCAGAACCTGTTCAACGGGTCGATGACCCAGCTGAAGAGGTTCGCGAAGGGGTAGCGCTCCGCCGGAAGCGCGACGGCGAAGCCGCACATCGACACGGCCGCGCCCCTTCGTGGGCGCGGCGCCGCCTCCGGAAGGTATACAGAGGGTATGCGGAGCAGAACAGTCCGCATACGTTCGAACCCCAGCAGCCCAGGCACCCACCCCTCGCCACAAACGGAATGCCGACACCGCGATCGATACATCCCTCGGTTCAGCCCAGTTCATCTTCCGTTCACCCAGGTTGCCTACGGTCAACGTGCCACTGACGTCCGAAAGAAGCCCGGGTAAATGGAAAACTTCTCGCTGATCCTCGCGATCGTGGTCGTCACCGCGCTCGCGTTCGATTTTACGAACGGTTTCCACGACACCGCCAACGCGATGGCCACCACCATCTCGACCGGCGCGATGAAGCCCAAGGTCGCGGTGGCCATGTCCGCCGTGCTCAACCTTGTCGGCGCGTTCCTCTCCATCGAGGTCGCCAACACGATCTCGAAAGGTCTCGTCGACGAGACCGGTATACGACCAGAAGTGATCTTCGCCGCGTTGGTCGGCGCCATCCTCTGGAACCTGCTGACCTGGCTCGTCGGACTGCCGTCGAGTTCGTCGCACGCCCTCATGGGCGGTCTGATCGGCGCGACCGTCGCCTCGGCCGGCCTGGGCGCGGTGCACGGTGACGTCCTCGTCACGAAGGTACTGATCCCCGCCGTCGCGGCGCCGCTGGTCGCGGGCATCGCCGCGATGCTCGCCTCACGGCTGACGTACACCCTCGGCAAGAACGCCCACGAGAAGGCCACGTCCAAGGGCTACCGCGCCGGCCAGATCACCTCGGCCGGCCTGGTCTCCCTGGCCCACGGCACGAACGACGCCCAGAAGACGATGGGCATCATCACCCTGGCCCTGGTCGCCGGCGGCGCGATCGCCCCCGACTCCGACCCGCCGGTCTGGGTCATCCTCTCCGCCGGTGTCGCCATCGCGCTCGGCACCTACCTGGGTGGCTGGCGCATCATCCGCACGATGGGCAAAGGCCTGACCGACCTCCAGCCGCAGCAGGGCTTCGCCGCCCAGACCAGCGCGGCGACGGTCATCCTGGCCTCCTCCCACCTCGGTTTCTCCCTCTCCACCACGCACTCCGTCTCCGGCGCGGTGATGGGCGCGGGGCTCGGCCGCAAGGGCGGTGTGGTCCGCTGGTCCACGGCCACCCGCATGTTCGTCGCCTGGGGCCTGACGCTCCCGGCCGCGGCCGTGGTCGGCGCCGGAGCCGAGTGGGTGACCTCCTTCGGCACCTGGGGCACGACGCTGGTCGCCGTCTTCCTCGTCGCGTCCAGCGCCGCCATCTGGCTGCTCTCGCGCCGCGAGGTGGTCGACCACACCAACGTCAACGACACCGACGAGCCCGCCGGCGTCGTGACCACGGCCATCGCGGCGGTCACCCCGCCCCCGGCAGGCCCGCTCACCGACGACCTCGCGGCCACCGCCACCGTCTCCGCCGACACCCCGGCGAAGTCGTCGGCGCCCGCTCTCTGAGCAAGGGAAACACACCACCATGCACATCGACTGGGCAGCCCTCGGCTCCGTGTTCGGAGTCAGCCTCGTGGTCACCGTGGCCCTCGTCGGCCTCTTCACCCTCGGCATCGTCGGCCTCTCCAAGCGCGAGACGGCCACGGCCTCCGGCAACTCGGCGGCTCTCGCCACGACGGCGGCGTACGCGTGCTTCGCCGCCTGCGCGGCGGCGGTGGCGTACGGGATCTATCTGATCGTGGCCTGACACCGGCACACGACAGAGACACGCCAAGCAGTGGGGTGCGGGACGGATCACCGTCCCGCACCCCACTCGTATGTGGGCCTCAGCACACTCTCCCTTCGCAGGTCAACGGCAAGTTGACGCCCCTTCCAACCCCGTGGTGGACTGCCGGAGCCATGTACGGGCGGCAGAAGAGGAAGCCGGTGGAAGTCCGGCGCGGTCCCGCCACTGTGACCGGGGTAGCCATCCCCGGGAGTCAGGAACTCTCGCCGTCGGTCTCGTCGAACCAGGGCGTGGACACCCTGAGTGAGGACATATCGCCATGCTCGGCTGCCGATTGAGTGTCAGCACCACCGCCCTGCCGGAACCCGCGGCCACAGCGGTCGGCTGAACCGATGCGTGCCGATCGCGTGTTCGCGTACGGCGCCGCCGCCGGGCTCCTCGGTGACCTGCTCCTGGGCGATCCCCGCCGGGGGCACCCGGTCGCCGTGTTCGGGCGGGCCGCGGGTGCCGTGGAGCGGGTGTTGTGGCGGGACCACCGCGGGTGGGGCGCGCTGCACACCCTCGTGTGCGCCGGTGGCGCCGTCACGTTCGGAGCCGCCGCCGCTGGTGCCGTGAGAACGTCGTCCGCCGCCTCCGTCGCTCTGACCGGCGCGGCCACCTGGGCCGTCGTCGGGGGTACTTCGCTGGCGCGCGAGGCCAGGACCATCGGGCGTGCCCTGCGGACGGGGGACGTCGAGGGCGCCCGGACGCGGCTGCCGCATCTGTGCGGGCGGGACCCGCAGGCCCTCGACGCCGACGGGATCGCCCGGGCCGTCGTCGAGTCGGTCGCCGAGAACACGTCGGACGCCGTGGTGGGAGCCCTGGTGTGGGGTTCCGTCGCGGGAGTGCCGGGGCTGCTCGGGTTCCGGGCCGTCAACACCCTCGACGCCATGGTCGGCCACAAGTCGCCCCGCTACCGGCGCTACGGCTGGGCCTCCGCCCGGCTCGACGACCTCGCGGGGTGGCCGGGGGCCCGGCTCACCGCCGTCCTCGCCGCCGTGGCGGGCCCCGATCCCCGGGGGGCCGTTCGGGCGTGGCGAGCCGACGCGGGCCGGCACCCGAGTCCCAACGCCGGTCCCGTGGAGGCCTCGTTCGCGGGTGCCCTGGGGGTGCGGCTGGGCGGGACCCTGTCGTACGGCGGACGTGTGGAGCATCGGCCCGTGCTGAACGGGGAGGGGCGTGCCGTGGAGGTGGGCGACATCGAACGGGCCGTGCGCCTGTCACGGCGGGTGAGCTGGCTCGCGTTGGGGGCGGCCGTCGCCGTGAGGCTCGTCGCGAGGGGGCGGAAGGCATGAGCGGGGGTCTTCTCGTCGCCGGCACCACCTCGGACGCGGGCAAGAGCGTCGTCACCGCCGGGATCTGCCGGTGGCTGGTCCGGCAGGGCGTCAAGGTCGCGCCGTTCAAGGCGCAGAACATGTCCCTCAATTCGTTCGTGACGCGCGAGGGTGCCGAGATCGGGCGGGCGCAGGCCATGCAGGCCCAGGCCTGCCGGGTCGAGCCGACCGCGCTGATGAATCCCGTGCTGCTGAAGCCGGGAGGGGAGCAGAGCAGTCAGGTCGTGCTCCTCGGCAAGCCCGTGGGCGAGCTGAGCGCGCGCGGCTACCACGGCGGGCGGCAGCAGCAGCTCCTCGGCACCGTGCTGGACTGCCTCGCGGAGTTGCGGGGCACGTATGACGCGGTGATCTGTGAGGGCGCCGGTTCTCCCGCCGAGATCAATCTGCGGCGGACCGACATCGTGAACATGGGCATCGCCCGCAACGCCGGGCTTCCCGTCCTCGTCGTCGGCGACATCGACCGGGGCGGCGTCTTCGCGTCCTTCTTCGGGACCGTCGCCCTGCTGTCGCGCGAGGACCAGGCCCTGGTGGCCGGGTTCCTCGTCAACAAGTTCCGCGGGGACGTGTCCCTGCTGGAACCCGGCCTGGACATGCTGCACGGGCTCACCGGCCGCCACACGTACGGCGTCCTGCCCTTCCGGCACGGGCTCGGGATCGACGAGGAGGACGGGCTGAGGGTCTCCCTGCGGGGGACGGTACGGGAGTCGAACGTCGCCCCTCCGGTGGGTGAGGACGTGCTCCGGGTCGCCGTCTGCGCCATCCCCCTCATGTCCAACTTCACCGACGTGGACGCGCTGGCCGCCGAGCCGGGTGTCGTCGTGCGCTTCGTGGACCGGCCGGAGGAGCTGACGGACGCCGACCTGGTGGTGGTCCCGGGTACGCGCGGAACCGTACGGGCCCTCCAGTGGCTCAGGGAGCGCCGGCTCGCGGACGCCCTGGTCCGCAGGGCCGCGGAGGGACGCCCGGTCCTCGGCGTCTGCGGCGGCTTCCAGATCCTCGGCGAGCACATCGAGGACGAGGTCGAGAGCCGTCTGGGCCGCGTCGACGGGCTGGGGATCCTGCCCGTGCGGGTGCGGTTCGCCCGCGAGAAGACCCTCACCCGGCCGGAGGGGGAGGCCCTCGGCGAGCGGGTCGAGGGGTACGAGATCCATCACGGGGTCGCCGACGTCGTGGGTGGTGAGCCGTTCCTGGACGGCTGCCGGGTCGGCCAGACCTGGGGCACGCACTGGCACGGCTCGCTGGAGTCGGACGGTTTCCGGCGGGCCTTCCTGCGGGAGGTGGCCGCCGCCGCGGGCCGCCGCTTCGTACCGGCCCCCGACACGTCGTTCGCCGCGCTGCGCGAGGAACAGCTCGACCGGCTCGGCGACCTGATCGAGGAACACGCGGACACGGACGCGCTGTGGCGGCTCATCGAGTCGGGCGCGCCGCAAGGACTGCCTTTCATTCCACCGGGAGCGCCCGCATGAGCACAGTGTTGTTGTTGTCGACCGCCGACACCGATCTGCTGGCGGCCCGGGCCTCCGGTGCCTCCTACCGGATCGGCAACCCGACGCGGGTCGATGTCGCGGAGGAACTGCCGGGGCTGATCGAGGGCGCGGACGTCGCCGTCGTACGGCTGCTGGGCGGCAAGCGCGCCTGGGAGGACGGACTGGCCGCGCTCAGGGCGTCCGGCGTCCCGACCGTGCTGCTCGGCGGGGAGGCCGTGCCCGACGCGGAGTTGATGGCCGAGTCGTCCGTGCCGGCCGGTGTGGTGGCGGAGGCGCTGCGGTACCTCGTCGAGGGCGGGCCTGCCAACCTCACCGAGCTCGCCCGGTTCCTCTCGGACACCGTGCTGCTGACCGGCGAGGGCTTCGACGAGCCGCGGAAGATGCCGGAGTACGGCGTGCACGGCGAGCGGGCCCTCACCGAGGGCCGCCCCACCGTGGGCGTGCTCTTCTACCGGGCCCACGAGCTGAGCGGCAACACCGCCTTCGTGGACACGCTGTGCGACGCCATCGAGGCGCGCGGCGCCAACGCCCTGCCGGTGTACTGCGGTTCGCTGCGCGGCGCGGACGCCGGGCTGTACGAGCTCCTCGGGCGGGCCGACGCGCTCGTCGCCACCGTGCTCGCGGCCGGCGGCACGCACGCCTCTCAGGCGTCGGCGGGCGGTGACGAGGAGTCCTGGGACATCGGGGCGCTCGCCGACCTGAACATCCCGGTGCTGCAGGGGCTCTGCCTCACCTCCTCGCGCGCCGCCTGGGACGAGTCCGACGCCGCCCTCTCCCCCATGGACGCGGCGATGCAGGTCGCGATCCCGGAGTTCGACGGGCGGCTGATCACGGTCCCCTTCTCCTTCAAGGAGCAGGGCCCCGACGACGTCCCGGTGTACGTCGCCGACCCCGAGCGGGCCGCGCGGGTCGCCGGGATCGCCGTACGGCACGCGCGGCTGAGGCACAAGCCGAACACGGAGAAGAAGCTGGCGCTGGTCTTCACCGCCTATCCGACCAAGCACTCCCGGGTCGGCAACGCGGTCGGGCTGGACACGCCCGCGTCGGCGGTACGCGTGCTCGACGCGCTGCGGGACGCCGGGTACGGCCTGACCCAGTACCCCGACAACGGCGACGAGCTCATCCACCGCCTCATCGAGGCCGGCGGTCACGACGTCGAGTGGCTGACGGAGGAGCAGCTGGCCGCCGCGCCCGCGCGCGTGCCGCTGGCCGACTACCGGGCGTGGTTCGACAAGCTCGACCCGGAGCTGCGGGACGCGATGACCGAGGCGTGGGGCGAGCCGCCGGGCAGCCTGTACGTCGACGGGGACGAAATCGTGCTCGCCTCCCTGCAGTTCGGGAACGTCGTCGTGATGATCCAGCCGCCGCGCGGCTTCGGCGAGAGCCCGATCGCGATCTACCACGACCCCGACATGCCGCCCTCACACCACTACATGGCGGCGTACCGGTGGCTGGAGAACAGTTTCGGCGCGGACGCGATCGTGCACATGGGCAAGCACGGCACGATGGAGTGGCTGCCGGGCAAGGGGCTCGGGCTGAGCGGGAGTTGCGCGCCGGACGCCGTGCTCGGCGAGCTGCCGCTGGTCTACCCCTTCATCGTCAACGACCCCGGCGAGGGCACCCAGGCCAAGCGCCGCGGGCACGCCACGGTCGTCGACCACCTCGTCCCGCCCATGGCGCGTGCCGACACCTACGGCGACCTCGCCAAGCTGGAACAGCTCCTCGACGAGTACGCGCTCGTGTCCGACCTGGACCCGGCGAAGGCCCCGGCCGTCCGGGCGCAGATCTGGACGCTGGTCAAGGCGGCCGAGCTGCACCACGACCTGCACGTCGACGAGCAGCCCGAGGACGACGACTTCGACGAGTTCGTCATGCACATCGACGGCTATCTGTGCGAGATCAAGGACGTGCAGATCCGCGACGGCCTGCACATCCTCGGTGGCGGGCCGGTGGGCGAGCCGCGCGTCAACCTCGTGCTCGCCGTGCTGCGCGCCTCCCAGGTGTGGGGCGGGCAGGCGAACGCCCTGCCGGGGCTGCGCGCCTCGCTGGCCGCTCATTTCGGCCTGGTGGAGAAGGAGTTGCTCGCCGAGCCGGGTGCTCCGGTGAAGGTGCCGGTCGAGCTGACGGACCGGGTGGACGGCCCGTCCCGTACGGCCGCCGACGCCGTGGACCTGCTGGAGCAGCTGTGCCGGCGGGTCGCGGAGGGCATGGAGGAGCGCGGGTGGGACGCGGCGGCCGTGCCGTCCCTGGTGCGGGACGTGCTCGGCACCGAACTCCCCGACGCCGTCGCCGTGCTGGAGTTCGCGTGCACCGAGGTCGTGCCGCGGCTGGAGAGGACCACCGACGAGATCGGGCACATCCTGCGTGCCCTCGACGGTGGTTATGTCCCGGCGGGCCCCTCGGGCTCGCCCACGCGCGGGCTCGTCAACGTCCTGCCGACCGGCCGCAACTTCTACTCGGTCGACCCCAAGGCCATTCCGTCCCGGCTGAGCTGGGAGGTCGGGCAGTCGCTGGCGGACTCGCTGGTCGCCCGCTATCTGCAGGACACCGGTGAGTACCCGAAGTCCGTCGGCCTCACCGTCTGGGGCACGTCCGCGATGCGCACCCAGGGCGACGACATCGCGGAGATCCTGGCGCTGCTCGGCTGCCGCCCGGTCTGGGACGACGCCTCGCGCCGGGTGACCGGGTTCGAGGTCGTGCCGCTGGCGGAGCTCGGCCGGCCGCGCATCGACGTCACGGTCCGCATCTCCGGGTTCTTCCGGGACGCGTTCCCGCACGTGGTGGGCCTGATCGACGACGCGGTGCGGGCGGTGGCGGAGCTCGACGAGCCCGTCGGCCAGAACTACGTGAAGGCCCACGCCGACGAGGACACCGCCGAGCACGGCGACCGGCGGCGCGCGACGGCCCGGGTCTTCGGGTCCAAGCCGGGCGCGTACGGGGCCGGTCTGCTGCCGCTGATCGACGCCCGCAACTGGCGCTCCGACGCCGACCTCGCCGAGGTGTACGCGGTGTGGGGCGGTTACGCGTACGGGCGCGGGCTCGACGGGCGGGCGGCGCGCGGGGACATGGAGACGGCGTTCCGGAGGATCGCGGTCGCCGCGAAGAACGTCGACACCCGCGAGCACGACCTCGTCGACGCGGACGACTACTTCCAGTACCACGGCGGCATGGTGGCCATGGTCCGGCACCTGACGGGCGCGAGCCCCGAGGCGTACGTCGGTGACTCGGCCACGCCAGACCAGGTGAAGACCCGCACGCTCGGCGAGGAGACCCACCGCGTCTTCCGCGCCCGCGTGGTCAATCCGCGCTGGATGGCCGCGATGCGGCGCCACGGCTACAAGGGCGCCTTCGAGATGGCGGCGACCGTCGACTACCTCTTCGGGTACGACGCCACGGCCGGGGTCGTCGACGACTGGATGTACGAGAAGCTCAGCGCCGAGTACGTCTTCGACGCGGAGAACCGGGACTTCATGAAGAAGTCCAACCCCTGGGCGCTGCGCGGCATCACCGAGCGGCTGCTGGAGGCGGCGGACCGGGGGCTGTGGGCGGAGCCGGACGCGGACACGCTGGAGCGGCTGCGCGCCACCTACCTGGAGCTGGAGGGCGACTTGGAGGGCGACGAGAAGTGAGTGTTCCGTTTCCGTTCACGGCCGTCGTCGGCCAGGACGACCTGCGGCTCGCGCTGCTGCTGAACGCGGTGTCGCCCGCGGTGGGCGGCGTGCTGGTGCGGGGTGAGAAGGGCACCGCCAAGTCCACGGCGGTGCGCGCCCTGTCGGCGCTCATGCCTCAGGTGGACGTCGTCGCCGGGTGCCGCTTCTCGTGCGACCCGGCGGCCCCGGACCCCGCGTGCCCGGACGGGCCGCACGAGACGGGCGCGGGCGCGTCCCGTCCGGCCCGCATGGTGGAGCTGCCCGTCGGCGCCTCCGAGGACCGGCTCGTGGGCGCGCTGGACATCGAGCGGGCGCTCTCCGAGGGCGTGAAGGCCTTCGAGCCGGGGCTCCTCGCGGACGCGCACCGGGGGATCCTCTACGTCGACGAGGTCAACCTGCTGCACGACCACCTGGTCGACCTGCTGCTGGACGCAGCCGCGATGGGCGCGTCGTACGTGGAACGCGAGGGCGTGTCCGTACGGCATGCCGCGCGGTTCCTGCTCGTCGGGACCATGAACCCCGAGGAGGGCGAGCTGCGGCCGCAGCTGCTCGACCGGTTCGGGCTGACCGTGGAGGTCGCGGCCTCGCGGGAGCCCGAGCAGCGGGTGGAGGTCGTACGGCGGCGGCTCGCCTACGACGACGACCCGGCCGGTTTCGCCGCTCGCTGGGCCGACGAGGAGGCCGCCGTACGGGCCCGGATCGTGGCCGCGCGGGAGCTGCTGCCGTCGGTGCGGCTCGGCGACGGGGCGCTGCGGCAGATCGCGGCGACGTGTGCGGCCTTCGAGGTGGACGGCATGCGGGCCGACATCGTGATGGCCCGTACGGCGACCGCGCTGGCCGCGTGGGCCGGGCGGACCGACGTGCTCGCCGAGGACGTACGGCAGGCCGCGCTGCTCGCGCTGCCGCACCGGCGGCGGCGGAACCCCTTCGACGCGCCGGGGCTCGACGAGGACAAGCTCGACGAGACCCTGGAGGAGTTCGGGGAGCCGGAGGACGACGATCCGGACCCCGACGGGCCCGGCGGGGGCGGTCCGGGCGATGGCGGCCAGCCGCCGCAGGACGGCTCCGACGGTCCTGAAGGCGGCGACACGGGCGCACGGCCCGAGACCGGGGAGGGCGGGGAACCGCAGAACTCGGGTGCCGGTTCGGGCGAGCAGCAGCCCGTACGCGCCTCCGAGCCCTTTCGTACGAAGGTGCTGAGCGTGCCCGGCCTCGGCGAGGGTGCCGCCGGGCGGCGTTCGCGGGCGCGGACCGAGCACGGGCGGACCACGGGCGCCCGGCGGCCGCAGGGGGCGCTCACGAAGCTGCACCTGGCGGCGACCGTGCGGGCCGCCGCGCCCCATCAGCGGGCGCGGGGCCGGTCGGGGCCCGGGCTGGTCGTGCGCCGGGACGATCTGCGGCAGGCCACGCGTGAGGGGCGCGAGGGGAACCTCGTGCTGTTCGTCGTGGACGCCTCCGGGTCGATGGCGGCACGGCAGCGGATGAGCGCCGTGAAGGGGGCTGTGCTGTCGTTGCTGCTGGACGCGTACCAGCGGCGGGACAAGGTGGGGCTGGTGACGTTCCGGGGGTCGGCGGCGGAGGTCGCCCTGCCGCCCACGTCGTCGGTGGACGCGGCGGCGGCCCGGCTGGAGTCGCTGCCCACGGGTGGGCGGACGCCGCTCGCGGCCGGGCTGCTTCGTGCGCACGAGGTGCTTCGGGTGGAGCGGCTGCGGGATCCGGCCCGGCGGGCGCTGGTCGTCGTGGTGACGGACGGGCGGGCCACCGGCGGCCCGGAGCCTGTCGCGCTCGCGGGGAAGGCGGCCCGGCTGTTCGCGGCCGAGGGTGTCGCGTCCGTGGTCGTGGACTGCGAGTCGGGGCCGGTGCGGCTGGGGCTGGCCGGGCAGCTCGCGGGTGAGCTGGGCGGTACGGCGGTGACGCTCGACGAGCTGCGGGCGGACTCGATCGCCGGGCTGGTGAAGGAAGTTCAGGGAAGTTCGAGGAGGGCCGCGTAGTGCCGCAGGGGCAGCCGAGTGTGGTGCCGGACGACGGTCTGACGACTCGTCAGCGCCGTAACCGGCCTCTTGTCGTCGTCCACACGGGAATCGGGAAGGGCAAGTCGACCGCTGCCTTCGGGCTCGCTCTGCGCGCCTGGAACCAGGGGTGGCCCATCGGGGTGTTCCAGTTCGTCAAGTCGGCCAAGTGGAAGGTCGGCGAGGAGAACGCGCTGCGCGTACTGGGCGCGTCCGGTGAGGGCGGGTCCGTCGACTGGCACAAGATGGGCGAGGGCTGGTCGTGGGTCCAGCGCGACGATCAGATGGACAACGAGGAGAAGGCCCGGGAGGGCTGGGAGCAGGTCAAGCGGGATCTGGCGGCCGAGACGTACAAGCTGTACGTGCTCGACGAGTTCGCGTACCCGATGCACTGGGGATGGGTGGACACCGACGAGGTCGTCGACGTGCTCCGCGACCGGCCCGGGACCCAGCACGTCGTGATCACCGGGCGGAACGCGCCTGAGAAGCTCGTCGACTTCGCCGATCTCGTGACCGACATGTCCAAGGTCAAGCACCCGATGGACGCGGGCCAGAAGGGCCAGAGGGGCATCGAGTGGTGATGTTCTCGTGACGTCCTCGTCGTCCGTGCCCCGGCTGGTCGTCGCCGCGCCGGCCTCCGGCAGCGGCAAGACCACCGTCGCCACGGGGCTGATGGCCGCGTTCGCCGCGCGGGGGCTCGCCGTGTCCCCGCACAAGGTGGGGCCGGACTACATCGATCCCGGGTATCACGCGCTCGCCACCGGGCGGGCGGGGCGGAACCTCGACGCGTACCTGTGCGGGCCGGAGCTGGTCGGGCCGCTGTTCGCGCACGGGGCGCGCGGGTGTGATCTCGCGGTCGTCGAGGGTGTGATGGGGCTGTACGACGGGGCCGCGGGCGAGGGCGAACTCGCGTCCACCGCTCACGTCGCGAAGCTCCTGCGGGCGCCGGTCGTGCTGGTCGTCGACGCGTCGTCGCAGTCGCGGTCGGTGGCGGCGCTGGTGCACGGGTTCGCGTCGTGGGATCCGCAGGTGCGGGTCGGGGGCGTGATCCTGAACAAGGTGGGGTCGGACCGGCACGAGGTCTTGCTGCGGGAGGCGCTGGACTCCGTCGGAGTGCCGGTGTTCGGGGTGCTGCGGCGGGCCGAGCAGGTGGGTACGCCTTCGCGGCACCTGGGACTGGTGCCGGTCGCGGAGCGGCGGGCTGCCGCTGTCGAGGCCGTGGACGCCATGGCGGGGCAGGTGGCTTCGGGGTGCGACCTGGAGGGGCTGCTTGCGCTGGCGCGGACCGCGGGGGCGTTGCCGGGTGCGGCTTGGGACGCGGCTGAGGTGCTTGGTTCTTCGCCCCCGTCGCCCCTTCCCGTTCCCGACCTCGGGGGCTCCGCCTCCGAACCCCCGTATCGGCCTGAACGGCCTCGTCCTCAAACTCCCCCACTCTCGGCTTCGCTCGAGCGGGGGGACCCCCACGACGGGCTGGGGGGTGCGGACCGGCCTGATGGCGAAAGGCCGGTCGTCGCCTTCGCCGGTGGGCCCGCCTTCACGTTCTCCTACGCCGAGCATGCCGAGTTGCTCTCCGCCGCGGGCGCTGACGTCGTCATCTTTGATCCCCTGCGTGACGAGCAACTGCCCGACGGCGCCCGTGGGCTGGTCATCGGTGGCGGGTTCCCCGAGGTGTACGCCGCCGAGCTGTCCGCCAACGAACCCCTGCGCAAAGCCGTCGCCGCCCTCGCGGAGAGCGGTGCTCCCGTCGCCGCCGAGTGCGCGGGGCTGCTGTATCTGTGCCGGGAACTCGACGGGCAGCCGATGTGCGGGGTGCTCGACGCCGGGGCCCGGATGTCCGAGCGGCTCACGCTCGGGTACCGGGACGCGGTCGCCGTGAGCGACAGCGTCCTCGCCCCCACCGGGACCCGGATGCGGGGGCACGAGTTCCACCGGACCGTGGTCGAGCCGGGGGCGGGGGCGGATCCCGCGTGGGGCGTGCGGGCGCCGGACAGGCGCGTCGAAGGTTTCGTGCAGCGAGGCGTGCACGCGAGTTATCTGCACACCCACTGGGCGTCCTCGCCCGGTGTGGCCCGTCGGTTCGTGGAGAGGTGCCGGACGTCATGAGCAGCAGGCTGATCGGAGTCGGGGTCGGGCCCGGTGATCCCGAGCTGGTGACCGTCAAGGGAGTCAACGCCCTGCGGGCGGCCGGCGTAGTCGTCGTACCCGTCATGGACACCGGTGAGCCCGGACGGGCCGAGGCCACCGTGCTGCACTACGTGCCGGAGGAGAAGGTCGTACGGGTCGTGTTCGCGCTCAACGAGCGCACCGACCGGGAGCGGCGCGAGGCCGCGTGGGACGCCGCCGGGCGGCGGGTGGCCGAGCTGCTCGGAACGTACTCCTCCGTCGCCTTCGCCACCATCGGTGACCCGAACGTGTACTCGACGTTCACCTATCTCGCGCAGACGATCGTGGAGTTGGTGCCCGGGGTCGGTGTCGAGACCGTGCCCGGGATCACCGCCATGCAGGACCTCGCCGCCCGGTCCGGTGCCGTCCTGACCGAGGGAACCGAACCGCTGACGCTCGTGCCGGTGACCGCGGGAGCCGCCGCGCTGAAGGAGGCGCTGGGCGGGCCCGGCACGGTCGTCGCGTACAAGTTCGGGCGGCAGGCGCGGGAGGTGGCCGAGGCGCTGCGGGAGAGCGGACGGGCCGAGGGCGCCGTGTGGGGGTCCGCGCTCGGGCTGCCCGAGGAGTCCATCCGGTCCGCCGGCGAGCTCGGCGACGGCCCCCTTCCCTACCTCTCCACCCTCATCGCGCCCGCCCGGCGCGACGGCGGACGCGGCGGGAAGTTGTGAGCCGCACCGGTTCGAGAGCGGGGTCAGCCCGCCACTCCCACCACCAGCCAGATGAAGCCCGCGCCCGTCACCGTCGCCAGCAGGGTGGATCCCGCCGGGTGCTCGTGGTGTGCCTCGGGGAGGATCTCGGCGGCGGCGAGGTACAGCAACGCCCCGCCGAAGAAGCCGAGGTAGCAGCCGAGCGCCTGCTCGGGGATGGTGAACAGCAGGGTCGAGGCCGCGCCGGCCACGGGCGCCGCCGCGTCCGCGAACAGCATCACGAGGGCCCGGCGGCGGGCGTTCCCGTACAGGCTGGTGATCGTGTACGTGTTGAAGCCGTCCGCGAAGTCGTGGGCGATCACCGCGAGCGCCACGGCCGCGCCCATGCCGCCGCCCACCTGGAAGGCGGCGCCGATCGCGATGCCGTCCATCGCGCTGTGGCCGACCATCGCGGCGGCGGCCGTGAGACCGACCTCGGGAGTGCGGCCGTTCTTCTCCTCGGCCCCGTGCGCCGCCTGACGGGCCGCCAGCAGGCGTTCCACCATGTGGGCCAGCAGGAAACCGGCCACGAAGAGCAGCAGGGCCGCCGGTACGCCGTGGATCTCTTCGCCGGCCGCCTCCAGTGCCTCCGGCAGCAGGTCCAGGCCGACCACGCCCAGCATCAGGCCGCCGGCCAGGCCCAGCACCAGGTGACGGCGGTCCGTCACGCGCTGTGCCGTCCAGCCGCCGGCCAGCGTCATCAGGAACGCGCCGAGCGCGACGAAGACCGCCATGTGCCCTTGCTATCCGATCGGCGGGCGTTCACGTACGCGGCGCCCCGCACGACCCGCCACTCGCCCTAGGGCGAGAGCGGGCACCACCCCGAGCAGCGCCCGGCGTCACCCCCCCAGCACCACCCCCGAGCAGTACCAGCACCACCCCAGAGAGGACCGATCCCCATGGCCGATGCCCCCGCCGGCAAGGTGACCTTCGTCGGTGCCGGCCCCGGCGCCGCCGACCTGCTGACGTTCCGTGCCGCACGCGCGATCGCGGAGGCGGACGTCGTGATCTGGGCGGCCAGCCTCGTGCAGGCGGAGGTCCTCGACCACGCGCGCGAGGGTGCTCAGATCCTGGACTCGGCGACGATGTCGCTGGAGGACGTCGTCGCCGTGTACGAGCGCGCCCGCGAGGAAGGGCTGAAGGTCGCCCGTATCC
This sequence comes from Streptomyces sp. NPDC030840, assembly GCF_055572015.1. Lineage (NCBI taxonomy): Bacteria > Bacillati > Actinomycetota > Actinomycetes > Kitasatosporales > Streptomycetaceae > Streptomyces > Streptomyces sp. NPDC030840. The sequence continues at coordinate 76,884 of NZ_JBVIEE010000004.1, forward strand.
ACTCCGGTGACCCGGCCCTGTGGGGCGGCACGCAGGAGCAGCTCGACCGGTGTGCCCGGATCGGGATCGCGACCGAGGTCGTGCCCGGGGTGTCGTCCTTCTCGGCCGTGGCCGCGCTCGCCCAGCGGGAGCTGACCGTTCCCGAGGTCGCCCAGTCCGTGGTGCTGACCCGGCTCGGTGGCGGCAAGACGCCCATGCCGCCGGGTGAGGAGGTGCGGGAGTTCGCGCGGCACGGCACGACCATGGCGGTCTTCCTGTCCGCGGCCCGCAGCGGCCAGCTGGTGCGGGAGCTCCTTGAGGGCGGCTATCCGACCGGCACGCCGGTGATCGTCGCGTACCAGGCCACCTGGCCCGAGGAACTGGTCGTGAAGTGCACGATCGGGACGCTGGAGGAGACCGTGAAGGAGCACAAGCTGTGGAAGCACACGCTGTTCCTGGTCGGCCCGGCCCTTGACGCGCACGGCACGCGTTCGCACCTGTACCACCCGGGCCACTTCCACGGCTACCGGAAGGCCGACCCCGCGGCGCGCAGGGCCCTGCGTGAGGCGCGGCGGGACACGGCGGCAAGGGACACGGAGGCAACGCAGACCGCGGCAAGGGACACGGCCGAGGGTGCCGGGCGAGGGGCCACGCCGTGATCACCGTCATCGGTACGGGGACGGGGGCGCCCCTCACCCCGGACGCCAAGAAGGCGCTGGCCGGGGCGGCGCTGGTCGTGGGGGCGCGCAGGCATCTGGAGGCCTCGGCGCTGCCGAGCACGGTCGAGCGGGTCGTCCTCGGCCCGCTGGCGCCCGCCCTGGACGCGATCCGGGAGCACCTGGAGAAGGACGAGGAGCGGCGGATCGTCGTCCTCGCCTCGGGCGACCCCGGCTTCTTCGGGATCGTCCGGGTGCTGGCCCAGCGGTTCGGGTCGCGGCGCCTCGACGTGCGGCCGGGTGTGTCGTCCGTCGCCACCGCCTTCGCGCGGGCCGGGCTCACCTGGGACGACGCGGTGGTGGTGAGCGCGCACGGACGTGACCTGCGGACCGCGCTGAACGTGTGCCGGGCCCAGCCGAAGGTGGCGGTGCTGACGGGGCCCGGCTCCGGGCCCGCCGAACTGGGCGCGGGGCTCCGGTCGAGCGGGCGTGTCCTCGTGGTGGCGTCCGCGCTGGGCGACCCCCGGCGGGAGCGGATCGAGCGGGTCACACCGGCCGAGGCCGCGAGCCGCGGGTGGGGCCCCGCGGTGAACGTCGTGCTGTGCCTGGACGAGAAGCGGACGGTCGCCCCGCCGCGCACCGTGGCCGGGCCCGCGCCCCGGCCCGCCGGATGGGCCCTGGACGAGGAGGCGTTCGCCCACCGCGACTCGATGATCACCAAGTTCGAGGTGCGGGCGCTGGCGCTGGCCCGGCTCGGCCCGCGCCTCGGCGACCTGGTCTGGGACATCGGCGCGGGCTCCGGTTCCGTGGCCGTGGAGTGCGCTCGGCTGGGGGCCGCCGTGGTCGCGGTCGAGAAGACGCCGGACGGCGTGGAGCGGGTCCGCGCCAACGCGGCCGCGCACGGCGTCGACGTCCAGGTCGTGCACGGGGCGGCGCCCACCGTGCTGTCCGATCTCGACGATCCGGACGCCGTGTTCGTCGGCGGCGGGGGGCGCGAGCTGCCCGCCATCGTCACCGCCTGCGCCCGGCGCGCCCGGCGGACCGTGGTGGTCGCCATGGCGGCGCTCGACCGGGTTCCCGCAGTGCGGGAGGCGCTCGCCGGCGCCGGATTCGCGTGTGACGGCGTCCTGTTGCAGTCGTCGCGGCTGGCGCCGCTGCCGGGCGACGTGACCCGGCTGGCGGCGACCAACCCCGTCTTCCTGCTGTGGGGCGTGAGGCCTCCGGCACGTACCGAAGGAGTAGCCCAGTGATCGGCCTGATTTCCGCCACGGCGGCGGGCGCGGCCGCCCGTGACCGGCTGGCCGCTGCGTGGCCGGAGCGCACACGCGTGTACGACGGTCCCGTACGGGATGCCGTGCGGCGGGCGTTCGGGGAGTGCGAGCAGTTGGTGTGCTTCCTCGCGACGGGCGCGGTGGTCCGGCTTCTCGCCCCGCTGCTCGGCGACAAGGCGTCCGATCCGGGGGTGGTGTGCGTGGACGAGGCCGGGCGGTTCGCCGTGTCCCTCGTCGGCGGGCACGGGGGCGGCGCCAACGAACTCGCCGTGGAAGTGGGCGAGTTGCTCGGTGCGGAGCCGGTGGTGACGACCGCGACAGACGCGGTGGGCGTGCCGGGGCTCGACACGCTCGGGTGGCCCGTGGAGGGCGATGTCGCCGGGGTGACACGTGCTCTGCTGGACGGTGAGCCGGTCGTGCTGGAGACCGAGGTGGCCTGGCCGTTGCCTCCGCTGACGGTGGCGGACCGGGGTTCGTACGTCATCCGCCTCACCGACCGGGCCGTCGAGCCCGCCCGGCACGAGGTCGTCCTGCGTCCGCCGTCCCTCGTCGTCGGGGTGGGCGCCTCCCGGGGTGCTCCCGTGGAGGAGGTCCTCGGGCTCGTCGAGGGCGCCCTGCGGGACGCGGGGCTGTCCGTCCGCAGCGTGGCCGAGCTCGCGACCGTGGACGCCAAGGCCGGTGAGCCCGGCATCGTCGGGGCGGCCGAACGGCTCGGGGTGCCCGTGGTGACGTACACCGCTGAGGAGTTGGCCCTCGTCCAGGTGCCCAACCCGTCGGACGCGCCGCTCGCCGCCGTCGGCACGCCGTCCGTGGCCGAGGCCGCGGCCCTGGTGCGCGGTGGTGAACTCCTCGTCCCGAAGCGGAAGTCCGAGCGCGCGGACGGCCGTCCCGCCATGGCGACCTGTGCCGTCGTACGGCGGCCGGGGCGCGGGCGGCTCGCCGTCGTCGGCCTCGGTCCCGGCGCCCGTGACCTGCTCACCCCCCGCGCCCGGGCCGAACTGCGCCGCGCGTCCGTGCTCGTGGGCCTCGACCAGTACGTCGACCAGATCCGCGACCTGCTCCGGCCCGGCACCCGGATCCTGGAGTCGGGGCTCGGCGCCGAGGAGGAGCGGGCGCGTACGGCGGTCGCCGAGGCCCGGCGCGGGCAGGCGGTCGCGCTGATCGGCAGCGGGGACGCGGGGGTGTACGCGATGGCGTCGCCCGCGCTGGCGGAGGCGTCCGACGACATCGACGTGGTGGGTGTGCCCGGTGTCACGGCGGCGCTCGCGGCCGGCGCGATCCTGGGCGCTCCCCTCGGCCACGACCACGTGTCGATCAGCCTGTCCGACCTCCACACCCCGTGGGAGGTCATCGAGCGGCGGGTGCGGGCCGCGGCGGAGGCCGACATCGTCGTGACGTTCTACAACCCCCGCAGCCGTGGCCGGGACTGGCAGCTGCCGAAGGCGCTCGCGATCCTCGCGGAGCACCGGGAGCCGACGACTCCGGTCGGTGTCGTCCGCAACGCCTCACGGCCCGACGAGTCCAGCCGTCTGACGACGCTGGAGGCGCTGGACCCGGCGACCGTCGACATGATGACGGTCGTGACCGTCGGCAACACGGCGACCAGGGAGATCGCGGGGCGCATGGTGACGCCCCGTGGTTACCGATGGCAGGAGGAGGCCCAGTGAGCCAGGTGTTCCCCGAGGGCCGGGTCGTGCACCCGATCGAGGCGGAGTCCTTCCGGCGGCTGCGCGCCCGCCTGGACACCTCCCCCTTCCCGCCGCTGACCCGCGCGGTGGTGGAGCGGGTGATCCACTCGGCGGCCGATCTCGAGTACGCGACCGACCTCGTCATGGACGAGGGCGCGCTGGAGACGGCGCATGCCGCGCTGCACGCCGGGGCGCCGGTCGTCGTCGACGTGGAGATGGTCGCGGCGGGCATCACGCGCCGCGAGACCGTGTGCCGTCTCAAGGACGCGAAGTCCGGCCCGGGGCTGACGCGTTCGGCCCACGCGGTCCGGCTGGCGTACGAGGAGGTGGGCCCCGGAGCGCTGTGGGTGATCGGCTGTGCGCCCACCGCTCTGGAGGAACTGCTCACCCTGGACGCCCGTCCGGCGCTCGTCATCGGGCTGCCCGTCGGTTTCGTGGGCGCGGCCGAGTCCAAGGCAGCGCTGCGCGAGAGCGGGCTGCCCGCCGTCAGCAACGTCTCCGAGAAGGGTGGTTCGGCGGTCGCGGCAGCCGCGTTGAACGCCCTGCTGTACCACCCCGTATCGTCACCCACCACATCATTCACATCCCCCGTATCGCCCGTCTCGAAGGAGAAGTCGTGACCACCCCGTCCCCCGCCCTGCTCATCGCCGGTCACGGCACCCGGGACGACGCGGGCGCCGAGGCGTTCCGTTCCTTCGTACGGGAGCTGGGGCTCCGGCACCCCGAACTGCCCGTGGCGGGCGGGTTCATCGAGCTGTCCCCGCCGCCGCTCGGGGAGGCGGTGGCCGAGCTGGTGGAGCGCGGGGTGCGCCGTTTCGCCGCCGTGCCGCTGATGCTGGTGTCCGCCGGGCACGCCAAGGGGGACATCCCGGCGGCGCTGGCCCGCGAGAAGGAGCGCCACCCCGGGATCTCGTACGCGTACGGGCGCCCGCTGGGCCCGCACCCGTCGCTGCTGAACGTGCTGGAGCGGCGCCTGGACGAGGCGCTGGGCGGCGAGGGCCGTACTCCGGGGGACCGGGCCGATGTGACGGTACTGCTGGTCGGGCGGGGGTCCACGGACCCCGACGCCAACGCCGAGGTGCACAAGGCGGCGCGGCTGCTGTGGGAGGGGCGCGGGTACGCCGGTGTGGAGACGGCGTTCGTGTCGCTGGCGGCGCCGGATGTGCCGGCGGGCCTGGACCGGTGCGCGATGCTGGGCGCCCGGCGGATCGTGGTCCTGCCCTACTTCCTGTTCACGGGCGTCCTCCCGGACCGGGTGCGCCAGCAGACCGAGGGCTGGGCGGCCGCCCACCCCGAGGTCGAGGTGCTCTCGGCCGACGTCATCGGTCCCGAGCCGGAACTCCTCGACCTGGTGATGGAGCGGTACGAGGAGGCGGTGAAGGGCGACCTGCGCATGAACTGCGACTCGTGTGTGTACCGGATCGCGCTGCCGGGCTTCGAGGACAAGGTGGGCGTGCCGCAGCAGCCGCACTACCACCCGGACGACGACGGCCATCACGACCACCACGGTCACCACCACGGACATCATCACCACGGGGGGCACGCACACTCGCATGCGCACTGAACACGACGGCGGGCGCCCCGGCCCCGGTGGCGGCCACGACCTGCGGCACCACGGTGACGCCGAGGTCCGGGACGACGGGGCCGCGCTCACCGATCTCGCGGTGAACGTCCGCGCGGACACGCCTCCGGCGTGGCTGCGGGACCGCATCGCCGAGTCGCTGGCCGGGACGGGCCTCGCCGCCTACCCGGACGGCCGGGCCGCGCGGGCGGCGGTGGCGGCGCGGCACGGGCTGCCCGTGGAGCGGGTGCTGCTGACGGCGGGCGCGGCGGAAGCGTTCGTGCTGCTGGCGCGGGCCCTGAAGGTACGTCACCCCGTCGTGGTCCACCCGCAGTTCACGGAGCCGGAGGCGGCGCTGCGGGATGCGGGACATACGGTGGGCCGGGTGCTGCTGCGTGCGTCGGACGGGTTCAGGCTGGACCCGGGGGCCGTGCCCGAGGACGCGGACCTGGTGGTGATCGGCAACCCGACGAACCCGACATCGGTGCTGCACCCGGCGGGGATCGTCCGCGAACTCGCCCGGCCGGGGCGGACGTTGGTCGTGGACGAGGCGTTCATGGACGCCGTGCCGGACGAGCGTGAGGCGCTGGCGGGGCGGTCGGACGTACCTGGTCTCGTCGTTCTGCGCAGCCTCACCAAGACGTGGGGGCTGGCGGGGCTGCGGATCGGTTACGTACTGGCGGCGCCGGAGACGATAGCCGAGCTGGAGCGCGCCCAGCCGCTGTGGCCAGTGTCGACGCCCGCCCTCGCGGCGGCGGAGGCGTGTGTGTCGGCGGGGGCGCTGGCGGAGGCGGCTGCCGCGGCGCGGCGCATCGCCTTGGACCGGGCCCATCTCGTGGCCGGGCTGCGGGAGTTCGCGTCGGACGGGCTTGTGCTCGCCGAGCCCGCGGAGGGGCCGTTCGTGCTGGTGCGGCTTCCGCGTGCCGCGCGTGTACGGCACCACCTTCGGGATCTCGGCTTCGCCGTGCGTCGTGGGGACACGTTTCCCGGGCTCGATGAGGAGTGGCTGCGGGTGGCGGTGCGGGATCGGGTGACGGTGAACCGGTTTCTGCAGGCGCTGGACAGGGCGGTGACGTTGGCGGGGCGCTGAGGGGTTCGGTGGGGTGGGTTGTTCTCGCCCCCGCCGCCCCTACCCGTCCCATCCCCAGGGGCTCCGCCCCTTCGACCCCGCCAAGGGGGCCGCGCCCCCTGGACCCCCGTCCCTCTGGGGCTCCGCCCCGGACCCCGTTTCGGGGGCCGGCCCCCGGACCCCCGCTCCTCAAACGCCGGAGGGGCTGGATGGTGCGCGGCGGCGCTGGATGCATGCGGGGGCTGGATGGCGGCGGCAGGGTGGATGGTGCGGGCGGCGCTGGCACATGCGAGGCCGGGCTGGAGCGTGCGGGGTGCGCTGCACATGCGGGGCCGGGCTGAAGCGTGCGGGGTGCGCTGCACATGCGGGGCCGGGCTGGAGCGTGCGGGGTGCGCTGCACATGCGGGGCCGGGCTGAAGCGTGCGGGGCGCGCTGCACATGCGGGGCCGGGCTGAAGCGTGCGGGGCGCGCTGCACATGCGGGGCCGGGCTGAAGCGTGCGGGGCGCGCTGGCACATGCGAGGCCGGGCTGAAGCGTGCGGGGCACGCTGGCACATGCGAGGCCGGGCTGGGATTTCCCGCTGGGGCTGGGGGTTCCGGCTGGGGCTGGGGTTTTCCGGCTGGGGCTGGGATTTTCCGGCTGGGGCTTGAGTTTTCAGCCGAGGCCAGGCATATCCAGCCCGTCCGGCGTTTGAGGACGAGGCCGTCAGGCCGATGCGGGGGTCTGGGGGCGCAGCCCCCAGGGACAGGATGGGACGGGTAGGGGCGGCGGGGGCGAGGAAAAACCGGCCCCCGCCCCGGCCCCCGCCCTCAGCCCTTCCCCCTCCGCGCCACCGCCACCGCTCCCCCACCCACCGCGAGCAGCGCGACCGCCCCACCGGCGATGTACGGCGTCATCGAGTTGCCCCCGGTCTCCGCGAGGTCGGACCCGGAGCCGCCACCCTGCGGCTTCACCTCGGACACGGAGTCGGAGTCGGAGTCGGACGGCGAGGACGCCGCCGGCGACTCGCAGGTCGCGCCCGCCAGCGTGACCGTCCCCTCCACCTCGGCCACGTTCAGCTTCAACGGGTTGATGGACACCTTGAGTTCGAGGGCCGTCGCGGCGGCCGTACGGGACGTGGTCCCCGTACGGGAGAGGTCGAGGGTGACCTCCCCGACCCCCGGCACCTTGACCTCCGTCGTACCGCCCGCGGAGACCGTGACCTTCTTGCCGAGCACCGTCACCGCGCCCGCCACGTCGGACTCGGCCACCGGCTTCCGGCCCGCCTCGCACGTCGCGCGGGACGTCACGCTCTCCAGCTCGATCAGGGAGAGGAGCGGAAGACCCGGAACGTGGATCTTCGCGCCCGCGAGGTCGGTGCGGCCCTCGGCCTCCGTCGCGGACTCCGTCGCCTTCGCCGTGGCCACGTCCGCGCGCAGCACGCGGAACGGGCGGCCTCCGTCCACCCCGTCCAGCCGCGCGCTCAGCGTGCTCCGCTCGGCGTCCGCCGGTGCCTGCACCTCGTTGAGCGAGACCGCGAGGGGGACGTTCACGGTCTTGTTCGCCAGGTGCACGTCGAGTCCGGTGCGGAGCACGACGGCGCTCGCGCGACCGTGGTCCTCGGTCGCGTGGGCGGCGCCCGCGCCGGCCAGGACCGCGGGACCGGCGGTCATGACCGTGGCCGCCGCGGTGGCGGCCCAACGGCGTGCGGGCAGGCGGAAGTTGTTGCCGTTCAAGGGTGGGCTCCCAGGGAAGTATCGCTTCGGGACCCCGCAAGAATCGCGGACGGAGAGTGAACCGTCAGCAATCTGACGGGAGTTCACCCCTACGTGACGTTTCCGTGCACACCTTCGAATCCCTTGGCACGCACGTTCTCCACAGTCACCCCGGCCACCACGGGCCGGTTACCACGGCCCGGTCACCGCCGCCCGGCGACCTGCGCACCCTTTCAGCCGACCACCCTCCCGTTCAGCACCACGCGTCGCGGCGCCGCCAGCACCCGTACGTCGGCTCGCGGGTCGCTGTCGTAGACCACCAGGTCCGCGGGCGCCCCCTCGTCCAGCCCGGGACGGCCGAGCCAGCTGCGGGCGCCCCACGCCGTCGCCGACAGGGCCTGGACGGGCGGGATGCCCGCGGTGACCAGTTCGGCGACCTCCGCGGCCACCAGCCCGTGGGCGAGCGAGCCCCCGGCGTCGGTGCCGACGTACACCGGGATCCCGGCGTCGTACGCGGAGCGCACCGTGTCGTAGCGGCGTTCGTGCAGCCGCCTCATGTGCGCCGACCAGCGCGGGTACTTCCGCTCGCCGCCCTGCGCGAGACGCGGGAACGTCGCGATGTTCACCAGGGTGGGGACGATGGCGACGCCGCGGGAGGCGAAGAGGGGGATCAGGTCCTCGGTGAGGCCCGTCGCGTGCTCGATGCAGTCGATGCCCGACTCGACCAGGTCCTTCAGGGAGTCCGTCGCGAAGCAGTGGGCCGTGACGCGGGCGCCGAGGCGGTGGGCCTGAGCGATCGCCGCCTCGACGGCGTCCCGGGGCCAGCAGGCGGACAGGTCGCCGAGGTCCCGGTCTATCCAGTCGCCCACCAGCTTGACCCAGCCGTCGCCGCGCCGGGCCTCCTGGGCGACGTAGGCGACCAGTTCGTCCGGCTCGATCTCGTGCGCGAAGTCGCGGATGTAGCGGCGGGTGCGGGCGATGTGCCGGCCCGCCCGGATGATCTTCGGGAGGTCGTCGCGGTCGTCGATCCAGCGGGTGTCGGAGGGCGAGCCGGCGTCCCGGATCAGCAGGGTGCCCGCGTCGCGGTCCGTGACGGCCTGCTTCTCGGAGACGTCGTCGGGGACGGGGCCGTGGGTGTCGAGGCCGACGTGGCAGTGCGCGTCGACCAGGCCCGGCAGCGCCCAGCCCTCGACCGTACGCACGTCACGGGCACCGGCGGGGCGGTCGTAGGAGATCCTCCCGTCGACGACCCAGAGTTCGTCCCGGACGTCGTCGGGCCCCACCAGGACCCGCCCCTTCACGTGCAGCACCGTGCGATCGTTCATGCACCGCACCCTAATGACCTACTGGTCCGTCTTGCCCACCTGGTCCGATGTCTCCTCCGTCACCTCGGCCATGGCCGGGTCCAGGAGCCGGGAGAGGAAGTGGCGGGTGCGTTCGTGGCGGGGGTCGCCGATCACCTGTGCCGGGGCGCCCTCCTCCACGATCACGCCGCCGTCCATGAAGACGACCCGGTCGGCGACCTCCCGCGCGAAGCTCATCTCGTGGGTGACGACCATCATCGTCATGCCCTCGTTCGCGAGCATGCGCATGACGCCGAGGACATCGCCCACCAGCTCCGGGTCCAGCGCCGACGTCGGCTCGTCGAAGAGCATCACCGCGGGCCCCATGGCGAGCGCGCGGGCGATGGCGACGCGCTGCTGCTGGCCGCCCGAGAGGGAGGACGGGTAGGCGCCCGCCTTGTCCGAGAGCCCCACCCGCTGGAGGTTGTCCGCGGCCACCCGGGCCGCCTCCGCCTTGTCGCGCTTCAGCACCCGGCGCTGCGGCAGCGTGAGGTTCTCGGTCACCGTCAGGTGCGGGAACAGGTTGAACTGCTGGAAGACCATGCCGATACGGCGGCGTACGGCGTCGATGTCCACGTCCGGGTCGGTGACCTCGGTGCCGCCGACGAAGACCTGGCCCTTGTCCGGCTCCTCCAGCAGGTTGACGCACCTGAGCAGCGTCGACTTGCCCGAGCCGGACGGGCCGATGACACAGACGACCTCGCCCTGCTCGATCTCCAGGTCGATGCCCCGCAGGACCTCGTTCGCGCCGAACGACTTGTGCAGTCCGCGGACCTGGATCTCCGGTTCGCTCATTTCACGGCCTCCTGGGCCTTCGCCTCCATGCGGCGTACGACGAAGCCGAGCGGGATCGTGACCAGCAGATAGCACAGGCCGGCTACGAGGATCGGCGTGGAGTTGGCCGTCTGGCTGGCCAGGTCGCGGCCGAACTTGGACAGTTCGCGCTCCTGAAGGGTGACGCCGAGGAACAGCACCAGCGAGGAGTCCTTGAAGAGCAGGACGAGTTCGTTGGTGAGCGGCGGGAGGATGATCCGGAACGCCTGCGGGATGATGATCGAGACCATGGCCCGCGCGGGCGAGAAGCCCAGTGAACGGGCCGCCTCCATCTGCCCCTTGGGCACCGCCTGGATGCCCGCGCGGATCGTCTCGGCCATGTACGCGGCGGCCACCAGGCCGAGCGCGAGGGCGACCTTGCCGTACGTGCCGCCGACGATCTCCGTGCCCGGGAACGCCAGCGGCACCGCCACGCCGATGAAGATGAAGATCAGCAGGGCGGGCAGGCCGCGGAAGATCTCGATGTAGACGCCCGCGAGCCAGCGGTACGGGCCCACCGACGACAGCCGCATCAGCGCGATCACCATGCCGAGCACCAGCCCGACGGCGAAGCCGGTCACGGTGTAGAGCACGGTGTTCTTCAGCGCCAGGGTGATGACGTCCGGGAACATCCGCTCGGCGATGTCCGTCTGCGCGAACTGGTTCTGCAACTGGCCCCAGTCGGCCGTGACCGCGAAGGCGATCACGGCCACGACGAAGACGGCGTACTGGACGCCGCGCGACAGGCTGCGCTTCTGGCGCCGGGTCAGGCCCTTCCGCTTGGGCCCGCCCCTCACCTCTGTCACCTCTGTCCTCGTGCCGGTCATGAGGCGGAGGGCGACGCCACGGACGCGTCGTAGGGACCGATCCACCGCTCGTACAGCTTCTTGTACGTGCCGTCGCTCTGCGCCTGCTTGAGCGCCTTGTTGATGGCGGCGAGAAGCTTGGTGTTGCCCTTCTTGACGGTGAAGCCGTACTGCTCACCGGTGTTGATGTTGTCGGCGACCTCGAAGGCGGCGGCGTTGGCCTTGTCCTTCATCCAGCCCTGGACGACGGGGTAGTCGATGACGACGGCCTGGACCTGGCCGGTGCGCAGCCCGTTGAGGACGGCGTCGGAGGACTCGAAGGAGGTCGCATCGAGCCCCTTGCTCTGGGCGTACTCCTCGCCGGTGGTCTGTGCCTGGGCGCCGACCTTCTTGCCCTTGAGGTCGGCGAAGGAGCCGATGCCGCTCTTCTTGGTGGCGAGGACGGCCTGGGTGGCGTCGAAGTACGGGTCGGAGAAGTCGACGTTCTTCTTGCGTTCCTCGGTGATCGTCATACCGGCCGCGGCGAGGTCGCACTCGCCGGAGTTGAGGAAGGCGCCCGTCTTGAAGTTCTCGAAGGGGGTGTCGAGGATCTGCTGCTTCACCCCCAGGTCCTTGGCCACGAGGTCGATCAGCGAGACGTCGAAGCCCTGCACCTTGCCGTCGATCTCCGACTGGAAGGGCGGGTACGGCAGGTGGGTGCAGGTGGTCAGCTGACCGGCCTTCACCAGGGTGACCCCGCCGGCGGCGGTCTTCGTGCCGCTGCCGCCGTCGTCCGTCGAAGTACAGCCGGCGACGAACAGCAGGCCGGCCGTCGCGGTGGTGGCGGCCAGGATGCGGGTCCGGCGTCCGGGGACCGAGTTCACGGGGACCTCCAGTGAGACAACGAATGGTTCCGATTATAAGGAAAGCTTGGGTCCCCCCAAATCATTCCCATGGTCATCGAGCGGCACCACCTGCGACTTATCGGCACAGCTCGCGCGGTTACGCTCGAACCTGGTCAGCATGCACATGCGGATCAGCGACCGGACCAAGCCATGCCTACCCCCGAGCGAGGAGAGCACCCCCGTGACACACCCCTTTCTGGATCTGGCCCCGATGAGCGCCGCGCGCTTCGCCGCGATCGAGGACCGGGTGGCTCGGCTGCTGGCCACCGAACAGGACGTGGTGATCACACAGGGGGAGGCGCTCCTGCCCCTGGAAGGCGCGATCCGTGGCGCCGCGGGCCCCGGCACGACCGCCCTGAACGTGATCACCGGCCCCTACGGACAGACCTTCGGGAACTGGCTGCGGGACTGCGGGGCGAGGGTCATCGACCTGGCGGTGCCCTTCCACACGGCGGTCACCGCCGAGCAGATACGTGCCGCGTTCGCCGAGCACCCCTCGATCGACTTCGTGTCACTGGTGCACGCGGAGGCGGCGACCGGGAACACCAACCCGGTGGCGGAGATCGGTGCGGTGGTCCGGGAGCACGGCGCCCTCTTCTACCTGGACGCGGTCGCCTCGATCGCGGCGGAGCCCGTGCTGCCGGACGCGTGGGGTGTGGACCTGTGCGTGATCGGGGCGCAGAAGGCGATGGGCGGCCCGGCCGGGGTGTCCGCGATCTCGGTGAGCGAGCGGGCGTGGGCGCGGATGGCCGCGAACCCGGGGGCTCCGCGGCGCTCGTACCTCTCCTTGCTGGACTGGAAGGAACGGTGGATCGACGGCGGACGCCGTGCCCTGCTGCACGCGCCCGCCCAGCTGGAGATGCTCGCGCTGGAGGCGTGTGTGGAGCGCATCGAGGCGGAGGGGCTGGCCTCGGTGATGGGCCGTCACGCCTCGGCGGCGGCGGCCACGCGGGCGGGGGCGCTCGCGCTGGGCGGAGGGCTGGAGCCGTACGTGTACGAGGCCGTGGACGCGGCTCCGGTGGCAACGACGTTGCGGGTTCCCGCCGATGCCGACGCCTCCGAGGTGGTCGCGAAGGCGCTGGCCGCCGATCCGTCCGTGCCGCTGGCGGCGGGGGGCGGCGCCCTCGCGCGGGAGATGATCCGCGTGAACCACTACGGTCCGGACGCCACGGTGGAGGTTGTCCGGGCGGCCCTTGCCGCGATCGGCGGTGCGCTGGCGGAGACGGGGGTCACGGTGGACGTGGAGGCGGCTCGGGGTGCGGTGGCGGAGGCGTGGCCGGTCTAGGGCGTCGGCGCGTGGGGCGCTCTCGGGCCTGGTGGACGAGGCGGCCATGGACGTGGTGCCAGTGGTCTCCGGCTCGGGCAAGCGGTGCTTCGGAGCGGTCGATGCCCGGCATCTGCGGGGCTGTCGGGGCGGTTACAGCGGTGAGCGCGCTGGGGTGCTGCGTGTTTCTCGCCCCCGCCGCCCCTACCCGTCCCATCCCCAGGGGCGCTGCCCCTTCGACCCCGCTCGGGGCTCCGCCCCGGACCCCGCTCCTCAAACGCCGGAGGGGCTGATTCTCAGCCCCTCCGGCGTTTGAGGACGAGGCCGTCAGGCCGACAGCGGGGGTCTGGGGGCGCAGCCCCGAGGGGACGGGAATGGGTAGGGGCGGCGGGGGCGGGAAACAATCCCGCCGCCCCGCCGCCGGAGCGTGCCGCCCCGCCGGCACCTCTGCCATGATCCCCGCATGAACACCACCACCAGCGGCGACATAGCCGTTCAGACCCTCCCCGACGGCCGCCCCATCCCCCTCATGACCGGAGACGAGCGGCCCATGCTGGAGAGCTGGCTCGCCTTCCACCGCGCCACACTGGCGCTGAAGTGCGCGAACCTGGAGGACGCCCAGTTAAGGACGGCGTCGGCCGAGCCGTCGGGGCTCACCCTGCTGGGGCTCGTACAGCACCTCGCCGAAGTGGAACGCACCTGGTTCCAGCGCGTACTGGCCGGCCTTGACGTACCCCGCCTGTTCGGCCCCACCGGATTCGAGCTCGACCCCGGTCGCGGCATCGACGAGGCGCTCGCGGTGTGGCGCGAGGAGGTGGCGCGCGGTGAGGAGCTGTCCGCCGGGCGCTCCCTCGACGACACGGGACGGATCGCGGACGGCCCGATGGCCGGACTGGAGGTCAGCCTCCGCTGGATCCTGATCCACCTGATCGAGGAGTACGCGCGCCACAACGGCCACGCGGACATCGTCCGCGAGCGCATCGACGGAGTCACCGGGTCCTGAGACCGCCCGCAACCGGTCGCCGCACCCCGCTCCACAGGGCGGGGTGCGGAAATTCACATATACTGTTCACTCAAATGCAATAAACCAATTCAGCGCAGCTTCCCATATTCTTCTGCCCGCTTTTCCGGCAGCTAAACGCGTAGGTTTCGCGAACGCCAACCGGTGTAATTCGGGTAGATCTCGTGAGAGTTACGCTCATGTGACCGACCCCACAGAGCGCCCCGTTCATCCCGGAATATCCGGGCAAAACACCAGCTTTCGCCGCCCTCTCACGCGGCCGCACACGCGCGCGAGATAACACAAAAAGGCCGCTCACGTAACCCCCAGCCCCGATGCAATTTCAACTTTCGCTGGGTAAATTCAATTGGCATGACTGCCGCACAAGCAGACCTGCCGAACCTGACGGACCTGCCGGCGGAATTCCTGGAAATGCCGGAGGGGCTGCGGATCGACCGTCCCGACGTGGCGGACGGTGCCGCGCTCTGGCGCCTGGCCCGGGACTCCCGCACTCTCGACCTGAACTCCTCGTACAGCTACCTGCTGTGGTGCCGTGACTTCGCCGCCACCTCCGCGGTGGCGCGGGACACGCGGGACGGCCGGCCCGTCGGCTTCGTCACCGGATACATCCGGCCCGAGCGTCCGGACACCCTCCTCGTGTGGCAGGTGGCCGTCGACGCCTCCCAACGGGGCCGCGGGGTCGCCGCCGCACTGCTGGACGGGCTGACCCTCCAGGTCGCCCGGCAGCACCGGCTGACGACCGTCGAGACCACCATCACACCGGGCAACACCGCTTCGGAGCGCCTGTTCGCCTCGTACGCCGCGCGGCACGGGGCCACCGTCGAGCGCGACGTCCTGTTCGAGGCGGGACAGTTCCCGGACGGCGGGCACGAGCCGGAGGTCCTCCACCGCATCGGCCCGCTGTCCGTGTGACGTCCGTGTGATCCACCGAAACAGCCTGTCCCCCACTCCCCCTCACTCCGCCCGAGACCAGCCAACCCGATCCCTCACTCCTGCAGTCCCCCCACGCATCGAGGAGCGATTCGCCGTGACCATCACCCAGCCCGACCTGAGCGTCTTCGAGACCCTGGAGTCGGAGGTGCGCAGCTACTGCCGCGGCTGGCCCACCGTCTTCGACCGCGCGCAGGGCAGCCGCATGTACGACGAGGACGGCCATGAGTACCTGGACTTCTTCGCGGGCGCCGGATCACTCAACTACGGCCACAACAACCCCGTACTGAAACGCGCGCTGATCGACTACCTGGAGCGCGACGGCGTCACCCACGGGCTCGACATGTCGACGACCGCCAAACGCGCCTTCCTCGAGGCGTTCCAGAACCTGGTGCTGCGCCCGCGCGACCTGCCGTACAAGGTCATGTTCCCGGGCCCGACCGGCACCAACGCCGTGGAGTCCGCGCTGAAGCTGGCGCGGAAGGTCAAGGGGCGGGAGGCGATCGTCTCCTTCACCAACGCCTTCCACGGGATGTCGCTCGGCTCGCTCGCCGTGACCGGCAACGCCTTCAAGCGCGCCGGTGCCGGGATTCCGCTCGTGCACGGCACGCCCATGCCGTTCGACAACTACTTCGACGGCCAGGTCCCGGACTTCCTGTGGTTCGAGCGGATCCTGGAGGACCAGGGCTCCGGGCTCAACAAGCCGGCCGCGGTGATCGTCGAGACCGTGCAGGGCGAGGGCGGCATCAACGTCGCGCGCCCCGAGTGGCTGCGCGCCCTCGCCGACCTGTGCGAGCGGCAGGACATGCTGCTGATCGTCGACGACATCCAGATGGGCTGCGGGCGGACCGGTGCCTTCTTCTCCTTCGAGGAGGCCGGCATCACCCCCGACATCGTCACGGTGTCCAAGTCGATCAGCGGTTACGGACTGCCCATGTCCCTGTGCCTGTTCAAGCCCGAGCTCGACATCTGGGAGCCCGGCGAGCACAACGGCACCTTCCGCGGCAACAACCCCGCGTTCGTGACGGCCGCCGCGACGCTGGAGACGTACTGGGCCGACGGCTCCGCCATGGAGAAGCAGACCCGCAAGCGCGGCGAGCAGGTCGAGCAGGCCCTGGCCGCCATCGCCGAGGAGCACCCCGCCGAGGTCAAGGAGTACCGCGGGCGCGGCCTGGTGTGGGGCATGGAGTTCCACGACAAGGACCGCGCGAACCGGATCGCGAAGCGCGCCTTCGAACTCGGCCTGCTCGTCGAGACGTCCGGCCCCGAGAGCGAGGTCGTCAAGCTGCTCCCCGCGCTCACCATCACGCCGGACGAGCTGGACGAGGGGCTGCGCACCCTGGCCCGCGCCGCCCGCGAGACCGCCTGAGCCGCACAGCCGCATCCGCACAAGCCACATCCCACACAAGCCACATCCCGTACATCAACACCCCGACAACACCAAGGAGGCGTCACCGCACCGTGATCGTCCGTTCTTTCAAGGAGCTCGAGGGCACCGACCGGCACGTCAAGGCCGCGTCCGGTACCTGGGAGAGCAAACGCATCGTCCTCGCCAAGGAGAAGGTCGGCTTCTCACTGCACGAGACGGTCCTGTACGCGGGTACGGAGACCTCGATGTGGTACGCGAACCACATCGAGGCCGTCGTGTGCGTCGAGGGCGAGGCCGAGCTCACCGACGACGAGACCGGGCGCAAGTACACGATCACGCCCGGGACCATGTACCTCCTCGACGGGCACGAGCGGCACACGATGCGGATCAAGAAGGACTTCCGCTGCATCTGTGTCTTCAATCCCCCCGTGACCGGACGGGAGGACCACGACGAGAACGGCGTCTACCCGCTGCTGACCGAGGAGGCCTGAACCCATCATGACCATGACACCCACGCCCACCGCCGTAACCGACCTCTATCCCAGCCGCGGCGCCGCGGAGGTGTCCGTCCCGCGCCAGGACCCGGTCGTCTGGGGCGCGCCCAACACGCCCGGCCCGATCTCGCTCACCGACCTCCAGTCGTACGAGCGGGACGGCTTCCTCGCCATCGAGGAACTCATCAACGACGAGGAAGTCGCGCTGTACCGCGCCGAGTTGGAGCGGCTCGTCACGGACCCGGAGATCCGCGCCGACGAGCGCTCGATCATCGAGCCGAAGTCGAAGGAGATCCGTTCCGTCTTCGAGGTGCACAAGATCAGCGAGGTGTTCGCGAACCTCGTGCGCGACGAGCGCGTCGTCGGGCGGGCGCGGCAGATCCTCGGCTCGGACGTGTACGTCCACCAGTCGCGGATCAACGTCAAGCCGGGCTTCGGGGCCAGCGGCTTCTACTGGCACTCCGACTTCGAGACCTGGCACGCCGAGGACGGTCTGCCGAACATGCGCACCGTGTCCGTCTCGATCGCGCTGACCGAGAACTACGACACCAACGGCGGTCTCATGATCATGCCGGGGTCGCACCGGACGTTCCTCGGGTGTGCGGGGGCCACACCGAAGGACAACTACAAGAAGTCCCTCCAGATGCAGGACGCCGGCACCCCGTCCGACGAGGCGCTGACCGCCATGGCCAGTGAGTACGGCATCAAGCTGTTCACGGGCAAGGCCGGTTCGGCGACCTGGTTCGACTGCAACTGCATGCACGGCTCCGGCGACAACATCACGCCGTTCCCGCGCAGCAACGTGTTCATCGTGTTCAACAGCGTGGAGAACGCGGCGGTGGAGCCGTTCGCGGCGCCGGTGCGCAGGCCCGAGTTCATCGGGGCGAGGGACTTCACCCCCGTGAGGTGACCCACGCGGTACGGCGGAACGGGCCCGGTGCCTCCTTGTGAGGTGCCGGGCCCGCCCGCGTCGGCCGGCCGGGGAGGTGGGTCATGCTGCCCCGGCGGTCACAGCCAGGACATGGCCGCCGCCGTCTCCAGTACATTCCGTACGGCGCCCTCGTCGCCCGTGGCGCCGCGCGGTACCGCGTCCGGCGCGTACCGGCCGCCGAGGAGCAGGCAGAAGTCGACCGGGTCGAGGACGAGTTCGGCCTGCACCGGCTCGTCCTCGGAGCCGATGACCCACTGGGCCTCGGGCTCCGCGCCCGCCATCGCCAGCAGGACCGGCGGCGCGCCGCTGAGGGCCAGGCCGAGGACCCGGACGGCCAGGCGGACCAGCAGCCACAGGTGCTCGTCGGGCGGCGGCGGGACGGGCAGGCCGAGGGCGCGGCCAAGATCGTCGGTGTGGATCCAGGTCTCGAAGGCGCGCACGAGGAAGTGGTCGGCGACGGGCAGGCGGAGGCCCATCAGTGTGGTGGCGTGCGCGGCGCGCACGGTGTCGTGGGCCTCGGGTGTGGCCAGCAGGTCGGCGGCCTGCGCGGCCCACGCCGCGACGGTGTCCCCGGGGGCGCGCGCGAGCTCGTGAGCGATCACGTCGGCGGTGCGCGCGTTCCAGGCGTCCTCCCAGGGGGTGCCCTCGGGGACCGGCGAGGCGGGGACGCGCGGGTCGAGGCCCAGACGCAGGGCGAGCGGCTCGTCCGCGGCGAGGAGGTGGGCGACGGTCGCGTGTGCGTTCCAGTCGTGCACGACGGGTGTCGCCCAGCGGCCCTCCAGCTCCCGCACCAGTGCCTGGAGCCCCGCGACGGCCGCGGCGTAGGGAGCGGCGTGCGGGGCGACGCGTGCGGGGCCGGGGCGAGCGCGCAGCGCGGCGGCGAGCACACCGGCGGCGCCGCCGGCCGCGCCGCTTCCGGCGCCGTTCAGCCGGGGGGCGGTCAGGGGCCCGTCCAGCAGGCGCACGGTGTCCCTGAGCCGCTCGGCCTCCGCCGCGCAGGACTCGCACTCGGCCAGGTGCAGCGGCACGGTCTTCTCCTCGCCGGGCAGCAGCGCGCCGACGGCCCATGCGGCCAGCAGCTCCCGTACGCCGTCGTGGTCCGTGGCCATCACACGCCTCCTTCCGCTGCCCGTACCACCATCATGCGCCCCTCGCCTGCGCCGGGTCGGGCGGGTCCGCCAGGGACTCCGCGAGTTTCCGCAGCGCGCTGCGCAGCCGGGTCTTCGCGGTTCCCTCGGGTATGCCCAGCTCGACGGCGGCCTGCCGGTAGGTGCGTCCCGCGAAGTAGGCGAGGTGCACGACCTCCCGCTGGGGCTGCGGGAGCTCGGCGAGGGCGGAGTGCAGCAGCAGCGAGCGCTCGCGGTCGACGACCGCCTCGTCGGGCCGCGGCCCGGCGTCGGGGATGGCCTGCAGCGCCGAGTCGTCGGCGCGGGCGTCCTTTCGGTGCCGGGCCTCGCTGCGCACCCAGTCCACGGCCCGCCGGTGGGCGACCGTGGACAGCCAGGTGCGCAGCGAGCCCCGGCGCGCGTCGAAGGCGTACGGCCTGCTCCACAACTGCGCGAAGACCTCCTGTGCCACGTCCTCGGCGGCGGCCGGGCTGCCCGTGACCCGTACGGCCACCGCCCGGACGAGCCCGCCGTACGCGTCGTACGCCTCGTTCAGCGCGGACTCGTCCCCGTACACCAGCCGCCGATGCAGCTCCGCATCGGCGGGAACGCGCGCGGTCTTCTCGGCCGCCTGCTCCACCGGCACCATCACCTCCGTGATGCCTTCCTAGCGTCCCTGCGGGGTCCGCGCCAGTGGGTCGGCCGGATAGGGCCGTCGCGCCGGCCGGACCCCGCCGGGGATCAGCCGGAGAGGACGTCGAGGAGCCGGTCGACGTCGGCAGGCGTGTTGTACAAGTGGAAGGCCGCCCTCAAGTGGCCCGCGCGGTCGGAGACCTCGACTCCGGCACGACTCAATTCCGCCTGTCGGTGGCCCAGTCCGGGCACCGAGACGATGGGTGAGCCGGGCGCGGGGACGGGGGCGTGGCCGAGGGCGCGGAGCCCCGCCAGGAAGCGTTCGGCCAGGGCGAGGTCGTGCTGCCGGATGCGCTCCACGCCCAGTTCCTCGACGAGTTCGAGTGAGGTCCGGGCGCCCGCGTACGAGAACAGCGCGGGGCTCTCGTCGAACCGGCGGGCGGAGTGGGCGAGTTCCTGGACCGGGCCGTAGCAGCTGTCCCACGGCTTCTCCCCCGCGACCCAGCCGGCGAAGACGGGGGTGAGTCCGCCGAGGTCCTCCGGGACGACCAGGAAGGCCGCGCCGCGCGGGCAGACGAGCCACTTGAAGGCGACGGAGGAGACGTAGTCGTACGCGTCCGCGTCGAGGGGCAGCCAGCCGGCCGCCTGGGAGGCGTCGACGTACGTCCGCGCGCCGTGGGTGCGCGCGGCCTCGCGGATCGCGTCCAGGTCGGCGATCCGGCCGTCGGCGGACTGGGCGGCGCTGACCGCGACGAGCGCGGTGCCCGGCCGCACCGACTCGGCGATCCGCTCCAGCGGGACCGCGCGCACCTTCAGGTCGCCGCGGATGTGGAAGGGGTTCACCACGGAGGTGAAGTCGGCCTCGGCGGTGAGGACCTCGGCGCCCTCGGGCAGCGAGGCGGCGATGAGCCCGCTGTAGACGGCGACGGAGGCCCCGGCCGCGACCCGGCTGCCGGGAACCCCGAGCAGCCGGGCGAAGCAGGCGCGCACCGCTTCCACGTCGGCGAACATGTCCGTGGGTTTGCCGGCCGCGGCGGACTCCACGGCGACCCGCATGGCGTCCACCGTGCGGGCGGGCAGCAGCCCGGTGCTCGCGGTGTTCAGATAGGTGTTCTTCGGGGCGAACTCGGCGCGTACGAGGCTCTCGAAGGTCTCCATGGCTCCACTGTGCGGCCCAGGGGACTCCTCGTCCATTGAGATGTTTTGCGTGTTTGCCCTAAGCGATGCTTATGCATGGCCCGTGACCTGGGCCGTCGCGCCCCGAGGACAACCGGACCCCGACGGCGCTACTCGGAGACCGCCGGCGGCACCGCGCACCCGTCAGGGCCGCACGCCTCCCCCGAGGCGGCGTCCTCGTCCTGGACGAGCCGCAGCGGGGGCCGCGAACCCCACGCCTCACTCAGAGCCCGGCTGAACACCTCGGCGGGCTGAGCCCCCGACACCCCGTACTTGCGGTCGAGGACGAAGAAGGGCACACCGTTCGCACCGAGCTGCGCCGCCTCGCGCTCGTCGGCGCGCACCTCGTCGGCGTACGCCGTCGGATCGGCGAGGACCTCGCGGACGTCGTCCGCGTCGAGGCCGGCCTCGACGGCGAGTTCGACGAGGTAGGCGTCCGCGTCGGCGAAGAGGGACCGCTCCTCGGCGAAGTTCGCCCGGTAGAGGATCTGGAGCAGCGCGTCCTGCCTGCCCCGCTCCTTGGCGAAGTGGAGGAGGCGGTGCAGGTCGAGGGTGCTGCCGTGGTCGCGGCCCTCGGTGCGGTACGCCAGTCCCTCGGCGGCGGCCTGGGCGCCCAGGTTCTCCTCCCCCGCCCGTGCCTGCGCCTCGCTCATCCCGTACTTCTGGCTCAGCATCGTCAGGACGGGCTCGATGTCGCCCTTGGCGCGGTGCGGGTCGAGCTCGAAGGAACGGTGCACCACCTCGACCTGGTCGCGGTGCGGGAAGGCCGCCAGCGCCTTCTCGAAGCGGGCCTTGCCCACGTAGCACCAGGGGCATGCGATGTCTGACCAGATCTCGACGCGCATCGTGGCAGCTCTCTCCAGGTCGTACGGGTCCACGGGGACGGAGCCTCCCTCCGCCGCGTAGATGAACGTTCAAGCAGCAGCGTTCATTCCCCGGGTACGGACAGGCGCAGGTACAGGTGATGGTCCCCTTCGGCGGGCGGGTTCCGCGGGTCGGGGGTCCAGCCGTGCCGGGCGTAGAAGGCCTGGGCCCGTCTGTTGTGGACATGCACGTCGAGGACGGCCGTGCGCCGGCCGTCGGCCTGCCACTGCTCGACGCAGGCCGCGTGCAGCTCCGCTCCGATGCCGCGCCGCCAGTGGTCCGGGTCGACATGGAACTGGAAGAGCTTGACCGATTCCGGCGGAGCGGCGGCGGGCGTGCGGAACGAGGCCACGGCGACGACGCGGCCGTGTTCGACGGCGCACAGCACATGCCCGTCCGGCCGCTCGATGGCGTCCAGCCAGCGGGCGGCCCAGTCGGTGCCGGGGTCGGGCAGGCCGTCGGGGTAGTACGTCGAGCGTGCGCGTCCGTGCAGGTCGGCGATGATCCGGGCCTCGGCGGGCAACGCGGTCCTGATCACGCGCGCTCCGGTCACGCGGTCACGGTTCACACGAACTTCGATCATGCAGCGGAGGACGTGCCCTTCCCCGTGGCGGTTCCCCCCGTACGGCTGATCCTCAGCTGCCGTCGCGCAGCCCGTCCGGCCAGGCGTCGCGGTACTCGATGTGGTCGAAGGTGACCACGCAGCCCTCGCCCACCGGCGACTGGGTCATGAACCCGACGAGCGCCGCCGACGTGGGCCCTTCGTGCCCCAGGGTGAACAGCCGGACGAAGGTCCACTTCCTGCCGTCGCGGGAGGCGTGGAAGGCGAAGGCCCGGCCGGTGCGGCTGACCCGGAGCCAGACGGAACTCCCCTGCACGGTGAAGGAGTTGGCGTCGTCGGAGTGACCGCGGGTGACGACCGTGCAGACCGTGGGCACGTCCGGCGAGTACTCCAGGCACAGCTTCGCCCAGTCCCGGGGGCCCACCTGGACGTAGAGGGCGCCCGCGTCGAAGGAGGCCGCGAAGCCCACCGTGACGCGGGCGATCAGCTGGAAGTCCCCTTCCGGCTCACCGAGCAGCCGCGGCGCGTCCGACGCGGGCTCCAGCGCCTCCCCGGTGGGCGGCACGAACCGGTCCTCCCGGGCTCCCGCCCACCCGCTGA
The DNA here is from genome assembly GCF_055572015.1 of Streptomyces sp. NPDC030840. Lineage (NCBI taxonomy): Bacteria > Bacillati > Actinomycetota > Actinomycetes > Kitasatosporales > Streptomycetaceae > Streptomyces > Streptomyces sp. NPDC030840. Next base: position 99,598 of record NZ_JBVIEE010000004.1, read on the forward strand.
GCACGTCGTCCTCGTGGGACCAGTGCCCGTCGGGACCATAGGTGCGCAAGGGAAAGGGGAGTTCGGGAATTTTCACGTCCATTGGGAGAGTGTCCCAGGTCCAGTACGCGGGTGCGGTACCGCGCCCCTTTCAGGGGCGCGGGGCTGTATTGGACATGCGGCTCCGCCGCGTGGGCGCGAGCAACCACGGACAACCAGCAGCCGCCAACGAACCCCGCACCCCCACGGCGCTCCCGCAACAAAAGCCCGTACTACCGCTCCAGCCGCCCGTTGAACCGCCGCGGCAGTCCCAGGGGGTTGTCGTCCCGAAGCTCCGGCGGCAGCAGCGCCTCCGGCGCACCCTGATACGCGACTGGCCGCAGCCACCGCTCGATCGCGGTCCCACCCACCGACGTGGACGTCGACGTCGTAGCCGGGTAGGGACCACCATGGTGCTGGGCCGGAGCCACAGCCACACCCGTGGGCCAGCCGTTCACCAGCACACGCCCGGCGAGCGGCGTCAGCTCGGCGAGGATCTCGGCCCCCCGGCCCTCCCCCGCGGCCTCGGCGTCCGACAGGTGGACCGTCGCCGTGAGGTTGCCCGGCAGACGCGACAGCACCGCGGTCGCCTCGGCCTCGTCCTCGTAGCGCGCCACGACCGTGAGCGGCCCGAAGCACTCCTCCAGCAGCAGGTCGTGCTCACCCTCCGCGGCCAGCCTGCTCGCGGGGACGGTCAGGAAGCCGGGGCTCACCGTGTGCTCGCCGCCCGCGCCCGCGGTGACCGGCGACTCCACGTCGGGCAGTTCGGTCCGCTCCGCGACGCCGGCGATGAAGTTGTCCCGCATGCGGTGGTCCAGCAGGACCCCGGAGTCGACGTCGCTCACGGCGTCGGTGAGCGACTTCAGGAGCCGGTCACCGGCCGCGCCGGCCGGCGCCAGCACCAGTCCCGGCTTCACACAGAACTGGCCCACGCCCAGCGTCATCGAGCCCGCGAGCCCGGCCCCGATGGCCTCGGCACGCTCGGTGGCCGCGGCCTCGGTGATCACGACGGGGTTCAGGGAGCCCAGCTCGCCGTGGAACGGGATCGGCACCGGACGCGCGGCCGCCGCGTCGAACAGGGCACGGCCACCCCGTACGGAACCGGTGAAGCCGGCCGCCGCGACCAGCGGGTGCTTGATCAGCTCGATGCCCGCCTCGAAGCCGTGCACGAGACCGACGACACCGGCCGGGATGTCGTGCTCGGCGGCGGCCCGGCGCAGCGCGGCCGCGACCATCTCGGACAGCGCCGGGTGGTCGGGGTGGGCCTTGACGACGACGGGGCAGCCCGCGGCGAGCGCGCTCGCGGTGTCGCCGCCCGCGACGGAGAAGGCGAACGGGAAGTTGGAGGCGGAGTAGACGGCCACGACGCCCAGCGGCACCTTGTAGCGGCGCAGGTCCGGGATCGGCGGGGTCGCGGTGTCGTCGGGGTGGTTGATCACCACGTCGAGGAAGGCGCCCTCGTCGACGATGTCCGCGAAGGCCCGCAACTGGAAGCAGGTGCGGGCGAGTTCTCCGGTGAGCCGGACCGGGCCGAGCGCGGTCTCCGCGTCCGCGGCCTCGACGAGGTGGTCCTTGGCCGCCTGGAGCTGCTCGGCGGCGGAGCGCAGGAACGCGGCGCGTACCGTACGGTCCGCGAGGGCGCCGCGCGCGGCGTGGGCGGCGCGGACGGCCTCGTCCACCTCCTGGGCTGTGGCCTCCACCGCAACCTGTTCACGCTGCTTCCCGGTTCGGGGGTCGACACTCCAGACTGGTGCTGCTGCCACCGCGGGTCCCTCCACATTGATGTGCCGCATTTGCTCTGCCGCAGTTGTGATGCCATTCACCAGGGACGTTCGATATGCTGAACGCTGTCTCTGATGATGAATATGCTGTTGGAGACTATTTCCGGTCGGACGAAGGGGTCAAGGGCGATGTCGGCAGCCGAGACTGGCGGCGGGGCACAGGTCAAGTCCGCCGTACGCACCGTGGAACTGCTCGAGTATTTCGCCGGCCGCCCCGGAATGCACTCCCTCGCCGCCGTACAGGAGGCCGTGGGCTACCCCAAGTCCAGCCTCTACATGCTGCTGCGCACCCTCGTCGACCTCGGCTGGGTCGAGACGGACGCGACGGGCACACGGTACGGCATCGGGGTGCGGGCACTGCTGGTCGGCACCTCGTACATCGACGGCGACGAGGTGGTGGCCGTGGCCCGCCCGACGCTGGACCGGCTCTCGGACGACACGACGGAGACGATCCACCTGGCGCGGCTCGACGGCACGAACGTCGTCTACCTCGCGACCCGCCAGTCCCAGCACTATCTGCGGCCCTTCACGCGTGTGGGCCGGCGCCTGCCCGCCCATTCGACCTCGCTCGGCAAGGCCCTGCTCGCCACCCACACCGACGAGCAGGTCCGCAAGTTGCTCCCGGAGACGCTCCCCGCCTTGACGGAGCACACGATCACCGACCGGGAGAAGCTGATCGAGGAGCTCCACCAGGTCCGCGAGCAGGGCTTCGCCGTCGACCGCGAGGAGAACACCCTGGGGCTGCGCTGCTTCGGCGTGGCGATCCCGTACCGCACGCCCGCCCGTGACGCCATCAGCTGCTCGGTGCCGGTGGCGCGCCTCACTCCCGCCCACGAGCAGATGGTGAAGGACGCCCTCTTCGACGCCCGCGACCGGCTGACGCTCGCCACCCGCAGACTCTGACCCGCTAGCCGTGCCCTCATGAGGGGACGCCCGAGAAGACGCGATCTCGAAAACGCGATCAAGAAGACGCGATCATGAAGGGACGATGAGAAAACCCTCGGAAGGGAACAACTGATCCCATCCCGCTCGTCTTTCCGGGCGGCATGAACAAGACGATCAGGCGGACCGCCGTCTTCGTGCTGCTGCTGGTGTTCTCCCTGCTGATCAGGGCGACCTGGGTGCAGTTCTACGAGGGCCGGGCGCTCGCGGACAACAAGGACAACCGGCGGCTCGTGATGGAGCAGTACGCACAGCCGCTCGGGAACATCATCGTGGCCGGCGAAGCGATCACCGGCTCGAAGCGGACCACGGGCAGCGACCTCGCGTACCAGCGCACGTACAAGGACGGCGCGCTGTACGCGGCCGTGACCGGCTACAGCTCGCAGGTGTACGGGGCGACGCAGCTGGAGGGCATCTACCGTGACCTCCTCGACGGCACCGACACACAGCTGAAGAACCCGCTGGACGTCATCACCAACAAGCGCGCGGCGCCCGGCGACGTGGTCACGACCATCGACCCGGACGTGCAGAAGGCCGCCTACGAGGCGCTCGGCGACAAGAAGGGCGCGGCCGTCGCCATCGACCCGTCGAGCGGGAAGATCCTCGGGGTGGTGTCCACGCCGTCGTACGACCCTGGCACGATCAGCGGCACAGGCGACGGTGCGGCCTGGAAGAAGCTCACCGAGGACCCCGACAAGCCGCTGGTCAACCGCGCGCTCCGGCAGCCGCTGCCGCCGGGGTCCACGTTCAAGCTGGTCGTCGCGGCCGCCGCGCTGGAGGACGGGCTGTACGCGTCGGTGGACGAGCGGACCGACAGCCCGGACCCGTACACGCTCCCCCTGACCAACCGCGAGCTGTCGAACGAGAACCCGAGCGCGCCCTGTGAGAACGCCTCGATCCGGGTGGCCCTGCAGTACTCGTGCAACAACGTCTTCGCGAAGATGGCCGTCGACCTGGGCCAGGACAAGGTGCGGGCGATGGCGGAGAAGTTCGGCTTCGACGACGCGACGCAGGACGTGCCGGTGCGGGCGTACGAGAGCGTGTACCCGAAGGACATGGACAAGGCGCAGACGGCCCTGTCGGGCATCGGCCAGTTCGATGTGACCGCGACCCCGCTCCAGATGGCCATGGTGTCGGCGGCGATAGCCAACGGCGGCAAGCTGGTCTCGCCGCACATGGTGTCCCAGACCAGTGACGCCGAGGGCAATGTGATCGAGGACTACGACAGCAAGGCCTCCACCAAGGAGATCGTCAGCTCTGCGACGGCCGAGCAGCTCCAGTCCGCCATGCAGACCGTCGTCGAGGAGGGCACCGGGACGAACGCGCGGATCTCCGGGGCCACCGTCGGCGGCAAGACCGGTACGGCCCAGCACGGCGAGAACAACAGCCAGACGCCGTACGCCTGGTTCACCTCGTACGCGAAGTCGGACGCGACCGGCAAGGAGGTCGCCGTCGCGGTGATCGTCGAACAGTCCGACGCGGCCCGCTCGGAGGTCAGCGGCAACGGGCTGGCGGCACCGGTGGCGAAGGCGATGATGCGGGCGGCGCTGAAGAATTGAGCGCACGGAGTGAACCTCCGCCCCACGAGGACCATCTGACAGGACGGGCCGCCCCTTCCCCCCAGGGGCGGCCCGTCACACGTCGGGCCGGACCGCTACTTGACGCCGAAGAGCTGCTCGATCGGGTCGATCGCGAAGTACACCAGGAACAGCGCCGAGGTCCCCCACAGCAGCCAGTGCACCTGCTTCGCCTTGCCGAGCACCGTCTTGATCAGGACGTACGCGAGGAAGCCCGCGCCGATGCCGTTGGTGATCGAGTAGGTGAACGGCATCACGGCGATCGTCAGGAACGCGGGGATGGCGATCTCGTACTTGTCCCAGTCGATGTGCTTGACCTGAGTCATCATCAGGAACCCGACGGCGACGAGCGCCGGCGCGGCGGCCTGCATCGGGACGATGGTCAGCAGCGGGGTCAGGAACAGCGCGCAGGTGAAGAGGCCGCCGGTGATCAGGTTGGCGAAGCCGGTGCGCGCGCCCTCGCCGACACCCGCCGCCGACTCGATGTACGAGGTCGCCGAGGACGAGGAGGCGGCACCGCCCGCGACCGCCGCCGCACCGTCGATGAGGAGGACCCGGCCGAGGTTCGGCACCCTGCCCTGCTCGTCGAGGAGTCCGGCCTCGGCGCTGATGCCGACGACCGTGCCCATGGTGTCGAAGAAGTCCGACAGGATGAGGGTGAAGACCAGCAGGACGACCGTGATGACGGTGGTCTCGCCGAACGCGCCGAACAGGCTGAAGTCGCCGAGCAGCCCGAACTCGGGCGCGGCCACGATGTCGTCGGGAACCTTCGGCGTGGTCAGGCCCCAACTCTTGATGTCGGCGGCCGAGTTGATCACGATCGCGACGACGGTCATGACGAGGATGCTGATCAGGATCGCGCCCTTGACCTTGCGGGCGAGCAGTCCGATGGTCAGCAGCACCCCCAGGCAGAACACGAGGATGGGCCAGCCGGACAGCGCGCCGGTGGCACCGAGCTGGACCGGGACGGTGGTGTTCGCGACGTCCGGGATACGGGTGACGAACCCGGCGTCGACGAAGCCGATGAAGGCGATGAACAGGCCGATGCCGACACTGATGGCCTGCTTGAGCGGTTGCGGGATGGCGTGCATGACGGCCTCGCGCAGACCGGTGACCACCAGCACGCAGATGAGCAGGCCTTCGAGGACCACCAGGCCCATGGCGTCGGCCCAGCTCATCAGCGGGGCGATCTGGAAGGCGACGACCGCGTTGAGGCCAAGGCCGGCGGCCAGGGCGAGGGGCAGGTTGCCGCCCACGCCCATGATGATCGTCATCACCGCGGCGACGAGGGCGGTGGCGGTGACGAGTTCGGCGCCGTCGAGCTGGTGCCCGAACTTGTCCTTGGCGCTGCCCAGGATGATGGGATTCAGGACAAGGATGTACGCCATCGTGAAGAACGTGGCGAAGCCGCCGCGTATCTCCCGGGCGAAGGTGGAGCCCCGGGCGGTGATCCTGAAGAAGCGATCGACGCTGTTCTCCCCGGGTGGCGCGGCTCCGGGCCGGTCGGCCACCTTCTGTGCTTCGGACATGGCGGTACTCCTCGTAACGTGCGTGCGGGATGCACGAATTGCTGGCTGGATTGTTCCGTTGTCGAACGCGTTTCAGGTTTTCTCCGTGTTACGGAATCAGAGTTCTGCCTGCAGGACACCGTTCGAAGCCCCGTACGAACGTCGTTCACGATCACTGCTACTCTTCCGGATCTCGCCCGGGTCATCCACGGATGATCACATGTCGTCCACATGGCGCGCACCGGCACCCACCGGGTGCGAGGAGCCGCAACGAGGAGAGAGGTCGCCCGTGGGCACAGTCGTCGACGACGCGGCCTCCGCGGAGTTCCACGCCTTCTTCGAGCGGCACTATGCCGAACTGGCGCGGCTGGCCCACCTGTTGACGGGCGAGGCGGACGCGGCCGACGACCTCGCCGCGGACGCGCTGCTCGCCCTGTGGCACCGCTGGGACCGGGTGCGCGCGGCCGACCACCCGGTGGCGTACGCGCGCGGCGTGGTCGCCAACCTGGCCCGTACCCGCATCCGCGGCGCCGTCCGTGAGCGCCGCCGGATCACCCTGTTCTGGTCGCAGCGCGAGGAGAAGACCGAGAACCCCGACATACCCGGCATGGTGGACGTACAGGAGGCTCTGCGCAGACTGCCGTTCCGCAAGCGGGCGTGCGTGGTGCTGCGCCACGCCTTCGACCTCTCCGAGAAGGACACCGCGCTCGCGCTGGGTGTGTCGGTCGGTACGGTGAAGAGCCAGACGTCGAAGGGAATGGCCGAGCTCCAGCGGCTGCTCGGGACGACGGAGCCTCCGCGACAGATCCACAGGGCGGCGTTCGGGGCTGCCGGAGGAAGGAACCGATGAAAGAGGTGCGGGACGTGCACGAGGAGTTGCGCGCCCGCCTGCGCGAGGCGGGCGAGGCGCACGAGCCCGACCGCGCCCGCATCCTGGCCCGGATCGAGCGCGGTATGGCCGGGGACGTCCGTCCCGAGCGTCCCGCGCGTCCGCCCCTGGTCGGCTGGGCCCGGGTGGTCGGCGCGACGGCCGCGGCCGCGGGTCTCCTCGCCGTGGGCGGCTACGCGGTCGCCTCGGCCGTCAAGGGCGACGAGCCGGCGGAGCGGACGGTCACCACCTCCCCCACCCCGACGCCGTCGCCGGACGCGACGTTCCGGCCGCCGGTGAAGCCGGACCCGAAGCCCTCGGCCGGCGAACCGGACAAGAAGCCGAGCCCGACCGCCCCCTCGCGCCCCCCGGCGGCCGAGAACTCCGCCCCCGCCCCGCTGCCGGAGATGTCGGACGCCGAGGACGGCCCCCTCCGGTCGAACGGCTCCGTCGACCCGCACAGCAACGACTTCTGGGCGCAGAGCAACCTCACCCTGAAGACCGGCGAGGAACTCACCGCGCTCACCGTCGAGTTGCGCGTCGCCCTGACCGACGGGGTCAACTCCGCGGGCGCCTGGCGCTCGCTGCCCGAGGACGACTTCACGCTGACGATCGGCGAGAGGGACGGCTTCCTCGTGTACCGGTGGGTCCTCAAGGAGGGCCGTACGGTGCCGGAGGGCGAGTTCGTCTTCGCGGGCCAGTACGACCACGCGCGCGGCGGCCGGGACGCGAGGGACGACCGGTACACGATGACCGCGGCGGCGGACGGCGAGCGGTACACCGTGGGCGGTGACTTCACCCGCGGCGGCGACGAGAACGCCGACGAGGGCGACTCGTGACGCCCCGCCGACGACTCATGGCGGCTCATGGCGGCTCATGGCGTTCCGCCGGCGCGGGCCTGACCAGCACGTGAGACCGGCCGGAGAAAATCTCCGGCACCCGGCAACCCTTTCCCACCCGGTGGCGACCAGCAGTCGCAGGCAACAGCTCTGATCCCCCACCGAAGGAACGGGAATGACTTCACGTGCAGAGCACCGCGCGCACCACCGCCACCGGCCGTTACGGAGGCGTGCCGTCCTCAGCGGCCTGGGCGCGTTCGCGCTGACGGGTGCCGCCATCGTCAGCAGTTCCATGCTGTCCACCGCGAGCGCGGCGAGCTGGCCGACCCCCACCTCCAGCCGGCCCGTGTCCTCGACCATCTCCGTGTCCGGCGTCCGCGACGGCGGCATGGTGCGCTACTACGGCAGCGGCGACCTGGCGGGCGACGGCCAGGAGGAGGGCCAGGACCCGATCTTCAAGCTCGCGGCCGGCGCGACGCTGAAGAACGTGATCATCGGCGCGCCCGGCGCCGACGGCATCCACTGCGAGGGCAACTGCACCCTGCAGAACGTGTGGTGGGAGGACGTCGGCGAGGACGCCGCGACCTTCCGCGGCGGCAGCACCTACACGGTGACCGGCGGCGGCGCCAAGAAGGCCGCGGACAAGGTCTTCCAGCACAACGGGCCCGGCACCCTGAACATCTCGAACTTCGCGGTAAGCGAGTTCAAGACGCTGTACCGCTCCTGCGGCGACTGCTCCACGCAGTACACGCGCAAGGTCAACCTCAGCAACATCGAGGTGACCGGCACGGGGTCCACCGCGCGTCTCGTCGGCATCAACGTCAACCGCAACGACGTCGCCACGCTGCGCGGCATCACGATCCTCAACGACGCGAGCCGCAAGGTCGTCCCCTGCCAGAAGTACAACAACAACACGGCGGTCGGTACGGGCCCGGACAGCACCAACTGCCTCTACTCGTCGTCCGACATCACGTACAGGTAACGCGTCACTCCTGGGTACGGAGACAACCACATCCTCAGTTTCAGCGTCCTAGGAGTGCAAGGATCTGCTGGTCCGAGCCCCCCTCGGCCAGGCAGAGGAGCGCCCCCACCGGTGACGACCGGTGGGGGCGCTCGCGCAGCTTCGTTCAGTCCGCCCAACTGTTCGCCGCGGACACCGTGGACGGCCCCAACTCGGAAGCCCCCTTCTCGTTCCCCACGGAGACATTGCGCGCTAAGCGTGCCGTACCCGTGGCGAAGTAGAACCGTCCTGTGGACTGAGCAGAAGTGAGTCCTGCTCAGCCGCACGCCCCGAACGGTCTTGGGCGCTCCCCCACTGCCTTAAGGGCGTGGGAGGTACCCCCAGGTCCCCGGCGTACTCAACCCCGGGACAGCGATCTCGCTGGTGGAGCGGGGGCCCCGCACTCCCCCAGCTACCGCTGGGGGTACCCCCAGGCGCCGCACCCGGCGTCCCAGATCGCACGATCACCGTAGCCCGACCAGCCCATCGCGCCGCAAGCCCAGAAGCCGACCATCACACGATCGAGCTAAAGCGACGTTATGCACGCTCCACAGCGATCAGCTGACGGCCCCTGCTCCGCATTGACGTAAGCAGTGGTGCGGCTCAACAGAAGCGAAGACACACCTGTTCTGGACGGTCCAGTGGTCGCCGTGGATCCCGGCGAGCCAGGAGCCGGCGGCGAGCTTCGAGCCGTCGATCCTCACCTTCTCGCCGCCGTACGCCCGGAGGGTGATCCGTGCCGAACTGGTGCCGCCCGCCGTGGACTTGAGAGTCTTCGTCGGGTAGTACGTGCCCCCGCGCACCTGGATGGTCCGGCCCGCGGAGGCATTCGCCACGGCCGACTCCAGCTGGGCGGTGGAGGTGACGGTGACCGTGGTGGCGGCGGCCCGGGCGCCGTCGTCCGCGAGACCGAGGTGGACACCGCACGCCCCCGAGGCGACGGCCACCGCGGCGGCGATCGACAGGGTGCGGGTTCTGCGGTGGCGTCCCCTGCTCTGACGCACTTGGTCTTCCTTTCCTGGGGACGTGGCGCGAAGCGGGCCGGATGGGCCGCCCCGGCCCGCTTCTGACTCCCTGGTCGCCGCCGTGACCGGAAAGGGTTGCCGTGGTCCAGACAAAAGCGATCGAAAATTTCGCTCAGGATCGTCACGTGCACACCGATTGACGCGCCGACTCCCACTGGTGAGACTCCAGGAACCCGTATCCAACAGAATTCACCAGACTCACACAGGATGTGTCATGCGCCCCACCGCCCGTACGCTCCTGCTCCCTCTGCTTGCCCTCTTTCTGAGCCTGCTGGCCGCACCACCCGGTGCGGCCCGGTCCGCGGCCCAGGCATCGGCACAGCCATCGACCCAACCCTCGGAACGGTCCGTGAACAAACCCAAGTACGCCGGCTACCTCTTCGCCTACTTCACCGGCGAGGGCACCGCCGACGGCGAGCAGATCCGCTACGCCCTCAGCCGGGGCGACGATCCCCTGCACTGGCGGGAGCTGAACGCCGGCAAACCGGTCCTCACCTCCACCATCGGCGAGAAGGGCCTGCGCGACCCGTTCGTGATCCGCGCCCCCGAGGGCGACAAGTTCTACATGATCGCGACCGATCTGCGCATGTACCAGAACAGCAGCGGCAGCTGGGACGAGGTCCAGAGACACGGCAGCAAATCGATCATGGTGTGGGAGTCCACGGACCTGGTGCACTGGACCGACCAGCGCCTGGTGAAGGTCTCCCCCGACAACGCGGGCAACACCTGGGCACCGGAGGCCTACTGGGACGACAGCCTCGGTGAGTTCGTCGTCTTCTGGGCGTCGAAGCTGTACGCGGACGACGACCCGGACCACACCGGCTCGACGTACAACAAGATGCTGTACGCGACGACGAAGGACTTCCGCACCTTCAGCGAGCCGAAGGTCTGGGACGACCCCGGCTACTCGGTCATCGACTCGACGGTCGTGAAGCACAAGGGCACGTACTACCGCTACACCAAGGACGAACGGGACCCCACCTCCTCCAGCCCGTGCTCGAAGTTCATCACCGCGGAGAAGTCGACGTCGCTCACCGACACGTCGTACGACTTCGTCTCGGACTGCATCGGCCGCGGCTCCATCGACCGCGGTGAGGGCCCGACGGTGTTCAAGTCCAACACCGAGGAGAAGTGGTACCTGTTCATCGACGAGTACGGCGGCCGCGGCTACGTGCCGTTCGAGACCACCGACCTCGACTCGGGCGAGTGGACCATGTCGAAGAACTACCAGCTGCCCGCGAGCCCGCGGCACGGCACGGTGATGCCGGTGACGCAGGAGGAGTACGACCGGCTGCTGGCCGCGTACCCGGTGAGCCCCACCTCGGTCGTGGACGCGACGGTGAAGGGCCAGAAGGGGTACGCGATCGTCACGGAGGACGCGAACAAGGTCGTCCTGCCCATGGAACCCGGCGCCGACCTCCGACGGCTCGCGCCCAAGCTCTGGCTCGGCCAGGGCGCCACGGTGAGCCCGAAGTCCGGTACGCGCCGTGACTTCCGCACCCCGCGGAAGTACACCGTCACGGCGGCCGACGGAACGAGGCGCACCTGGACGGTCGAGGCGGTGCCGACCCGCAGCCCGGTCCTGCCCGGCCTGTACGCCGACCCGGACATCAAGTACATGAACGGCCGCTACTGGATCTATCCCACGACCGACGGCTTCCCCGGCTGGAGCGGCACGCGGTTCAAGGCGTTCTCGTCGAAGAACCTGGTCAACTGGACGGACCACGGCGTGATCCTCGACCTGGGACCCGACGTGTCCTGGGCCGACAAGAACGCCTGGGCCCCGGCGATCGCCGAACGCGACGGCAAGTACTACTTCTACTTCTGCGCCGAGCAGCAGATCGGCGTGGCGGTGGCCGACTCCCCCGCCGGTCCCTTCAAGGACGCGCTCGGAAAGCCCCTGGTCGCCAAGGGCGGTTCACTGAAGGGCCAGATGATCGACCCCGCGGTCTACACGGACGACGACGGGCAGTCGTACCTGTACTGGGGCAACGGACACGGCTATGTCGTGCCGCTGAACGGCGACATGGTGTCGTTCGACGCGAGCAAGGTGCAGGACATCACCCCGGACAACTTCCGGGAGGGCTCCTTCGTCATCAAGCGCGACGGCACGTACTACTTCATGTGGTCCGAGGACGACACCCGCAGCGAGAACTACCACGTGGCGTACGCGACGGGACCGTCCCCGCTCGGACCGTGGACCAAGCGGGGCACGATCCTGTCGAAGCGCCCCGAGTACGGCATCCTCGCCACGGGCCACCACTCGGTGGTCAACGCCCCCGGCACGGACGACTGGTACATGGTCTACCACCGGTTCGCCCTGAACGGTCCGGGCAGGTCCGGCGGGGACGGCACGCACCGGGAGACGACCGTCGACCGCATGGAGTTCGCGGCCGACGGAACGATTCTGCCGGTGGTGCCCACTCTGGAGTCGATCAAGCCGGTGCGACGGGGCTGAGGTTCGGTCCGTCGTCGCGCCGATGGTGGTGCTGCCCGTGGTCAGGAACGTGGTCACGGGCAGCGCGCCAGTGCGGCGAGGCCGGCGCCGAAGGGCGAGTGCCGTGCCCAGGGTGAGAGCGGTACGACGGGACATGGGGATCCTTTCGCCGTGCCGGGGAGAGGGGACGGTTCACAGGACGGCGCCGAGCCAGGCGAAGACCTCGTCCTGCATGCGGTCGACGAAGACATGGCCGAGGTCGGGCCAGACCTTGGTGCGCAACCGCTCCCCGGCGTGACGTGAGCGCCAGACGGCGCGCAGCTTCTCGTACGCGACCCGGACCCCCTCGGCGGTGAACAGGGAGTCCTGGGCGCCGTGGAAGAAGAGCATCGGCCTGGGGGCGGCGATGCTCGCCACGTCGGGGAAGTCGAGGTGCCGGGCGAGCCCGGGATGGAGCATGTAGTAGGCGGACTGGCCGCGCAGGATGTTGTTGCCGGGCACCATGACCTCCTTCAGCCCGGTCATCCAGCACACGCTCGCCGCCGCGGCGACGTGGTCGCTGAGCGCGGCGGTCTGCCAGGCGCGGAAGGCACCCATGGAGAAGCCGACGGCCGCGACCCGCCGCCGGTCCACCCGGTCAAGGCCGGCCAGGAAGTCCGCGGCGCGCGCGTCCTCCCTGGCCATGAGGCCGGCGAGGGACGAACCCAGGTGGTAGAAGTTGCCGGCGAGGGCCTGCTGCTGCTCGTAGGTGACCGGCCCGCGGTCGCCCCAGCCCAGCGCGTCCAGGGCGAGGACGACGTAGCCGCGCCGGGCCAGTTCGTCGCCGACGAACCGTCCGCTGAAGTACCGGTCGGCCCACGCCTGCGCGGAGGCGAGCCGAGCCTCGCCGTCGCCCCAGGGCCGGACCAGTTTCTCCTTCCCGATGTCGAACTTCGCGCCGTGGTCGTGGAGCAGCAGCACGGCCGGGAACGGTCCGGTGCCGTGCGGGGTGAGCAGGGCGCCCCGCACGCGCTCGTGACGGGTGAGAGCGAGGGTGACCGACTCCCGTGTGCAGCCCTCGGCCTCGGCACGCGCCCCGAACTCGGGCGCGTACGGTGTGCCGTCGTCGGGCCCGACGATCAGGTGCTCCTCGACCTTCGCGCGGGCGGCCCGCCGCCAGGCCCGGAAGTCCCGGACCGGGGAGGTGCCCCAGGCGAGCGGGAAGCGGAGCTCGTCCTTGAGGAGCGGGTGGAAGTCGGGCAGCGGTCCCTCCACGATCGCCGGCTCCGAGGCCGCGTGGGCGGGGCCGGGCGCGGCGAACAGGGCCGCGCCCGTTCCCACGACGAACGCCCGCCGCCCCACCGGTTCACGGGCACGCATACGGCCTCCAGTCCCCGAGGTACGTCTCCCGGGTGTGCGAACGGGCCTCGGCGGCGCTCAGCTGGGGGCGGTTGTCGGGCACGGGGACCGCCGCGCCCGGCCCGGTGTTGCGGTACTCGGCGAACCGCTTATCCTGCCAGGGGAATCCGGAGGACATGTTCGTGTAGGGCGCCACCTCGTCGATGCCGGCGCCGAGGTGGGTCCCGCGCACGGTCAGCATGGGCCGGGCGGTGGTGTCCGAGCTGGGCACCCACGGGCGGGCGAGCTTGTAGTAGCCGTCCGGCGCCTCGCTCGTGACACGGCTCCCGGTCACCAGGTAGCCGCGCGGATTGGCTCCCGCGGTGGACGGCGCGAAGACGAACCCGTACGGCGCCCCGCCCAGGTCCGTACGGGTCAGGGTGTGGAAGTGGCAGCGCTCGAACACGGCGGTGGCCCGTCCGAAGACGAAGTCCACGTCCCCTTCGGCGTAGCAGTCCCGGAAGTACTGGCGGGCGAACGTGCCCAGCGCCATCGAGTCGGCGTACAGCGTGTCCTGGTGCCCGAGGAACCGGCACCGCACGAACGCCGACCGGTCCCCCTGGACCTTGATGGCGACCGCCTGCGTGCCGGTGATCCGGGGGTGGTCGGCGCGCAGCCAGTCGTTGGCGAAGGTGATGTCCCGCGCGGTGAACCCGTCGGCCTGCACGAGGGTGGTGGCGGACCCGGTCGTGCCGTAGGTGCCGCCGCCGGGCTTCGGGGTGCCTGCGGCGTTGTCGTACACGACCACGACGTCCCGCGCGTCACCGGAGGCGCCGATCCAGGTCATCCCGGTACGGGCGACGCTCACCGCGACCGTCTCGCGGTAGGTGCCCGGCGCGATGACCAGGGTGTACCCGCTGCCGACGGCGGCGGTCACGGCCGCCTGGACGGTGGAGTGGTCGCCGAGTCCGCCGGGGTGGACGTACAGGGTCCGCTCGTTCAGCCGCGCGGACGGCGACCCGTACCGCCCGAAGGGAGAGCGCCCGCGCGCGTGGGCGTTCCCGCCGGCCCCGAGGGCGAGCGCCGCACCGACGCTCGCGACCACGAACGACCGCCGGTCCAGGGGCAAGGATGTCAGGCTCATGCAACTCAGGGCCATGTCAGCAGACCTCTCCGGCACCCGCGCGGCTCCCGACGATCCCCGGCACGGCCCGCGGCGAGTCGACCTTCGTCCGCAGCGTCGGCGTCCACCCGGCACCGGACTGCAGGGTCTCCCCCGGGATCTCGGCGTTGTGGACGGCGATGAGATCGGTGAGCTTCCCGTTGACGTAGTTGTGCTCGGCGGTCAGGGGCGCCTCGTTCCACTTCTTCAGGGTCTTGCCGGCACTCGCCCCGGCCGGGAGGGAGAAGGCGTTGTGCGTGGCGTACAGCCGCGAGGACGCCCCGATACCGAAGACGTAGGCGAACGGCTGGTCCTTCGTCACGACGAAGTGGTTGTTGTACGCGTCGACCTGCCCGAACCGGACCCGCGGGGCGCGCTCGACGATGCCCTGGAAGCGGTTGTGGTGCAGCGTGACCTTGAGCTTGCCGGAGTCGGTGGAGCCCGCGCCGTCGCTGTTGCCGATCAGCATGGTCTTGTCGTGGTCCTTGAACGAGTTCCAGGACACCGTCACGTGGTTGGCGCCGCGCACGATGTCGGCGAGGCCGTCGTGCTGCTGGTAGACCTTGCCGAAGTACGACGGCAGGGTGCTGTCCGGGTAGCGGCCGTCGGTGAGCGTGTTGTGGTCGATCCACACGTGCGTGGAGCCGTGGACGACGACGCCGTCGTACTCGGAGTTCCAGGCACCGGTCTTGTTGTCGTCCGTCGGATCCCACTGCGGGAAGCAGTCGATCGGGGCCTCGAGGGTGAGGTTGCGGAGGATGACGTTGTCGACGCCCTTGATCTGCAGGCTGCCGCCGAGGATGCCGGAGCCCTTTCCGACACCGACGATGGTGGTGTTGGAGGGGATGTCGGCCTTGATGGCCTTGTCCTGGTCGGCGGCGGACGCGGCCCGCAGGTCCTCCTGCTCACCGCTGACCGGGGTGTCGTGTCCCCAGACGGCCGGGTCGTAGTCGGCCAGGTACTGCTGGAAGTCGTACCCCTCGGCCGCGAACGCGTCACAGCCCTCGGACACGGCGTCGATCATTCCCTTGACCTTGATGATCCTGGGCGCGCTCCCCCCTTCCTTGAGCGCGGCTCTGAACTCCTCCCAGGTGGTCACGGTGTAGACGTGCGCGGCGTCGGCGGCCGACCCTCCGGTGGTCCCGGCCCCCTCCGAGCCCCAGCCGTCCCCGGCGGCGAGGGTCTCGCGGCCGAGGTCGCGGTCCTGGGCGTGGGCGGCGGGGCCGGTGACGGCGAGCACGAGCGCGGTGAACCCAAGAACGGACGTCATGACATGGGCATGCCAGATACAGGTACGCATGTGTGCGGGGTCCTTTGCGAGTGAGGAAAGTCGTACGGGGTTGCGCTGTCGCGCGGCGCTCCTACGCGGAGGCTTCAGGCCACGTGATCCAGGACTCCTGGATCACGTCGTCCAGCCGGCGCACGTCCCGAGGCGTCAGCACCCGGCGACGCAGCAGCTCACCGGCCACGAGCCGGGCCACGGCGATCGCCCCCGGCGGATTGAAGTGCGTGTTGTCCTGCTCTGTCCCGGTCCAGTTGAAGTACTTCTTGGTCTCCTCGACGCCGAGCCGCTGCCACAACGCGATGGACAGCGCCTGGATGTCGAGCAGCGCCACCCCGTCCTCCTCGGCGAGGGCGCGCATCGCCGCCGGGTAGTCGCCGTGGGTCGGCAGTGCCTTGCCGTCCGCGTCGAACCTCCGGCGCTCGACGGAGGTGGCGAGCACCGGTCTGGCCCCCCGGGCACGCGCTCCGTCGACGTACAGACGCAGATGGTCCTGGTACGTCGTCCAGGGCTCGGTGTAGCGCGCGGGATCGGCGGCCTTGGAGTCGTTGTGCCCGAACTGGATCAGCAGGAAGTCGCCGGGCCGGATGGCGCCGAGGATGACGTCCAGCCGCCCCTCGTCGACGAAGCTCTTGGAACTCCTGCCGTTCACGGCGTGGTTGGCGACCGGCAGGTCCCTGCTCAGGAAGAAGGGAAGCGCCATGCCCCAGCCGGTCTCAGGGGCGGCGTCGGCGTACTTCTGGGCGGCGGTGGAGTCACCGGCGATGTAGACGGTCCGCACGCGCCGGGAGCCGGTGGCGGAAGCGGGGGTCGCCGCGAGGGCGAGCGGAGCGGCGGCGAGCGCCGCGGTGGTGACCTGTCTGCGGGTGAGTGACACGGGGGTGCCTTTCTCAACAGGCGTACTTGAAGAGGGGTGTTCAGCGGTGCCTTTCGAAGTGGGGGGGTAACCCCGCGCCCCTGAAGGGGCGCGGGGCTGTGCTCGATCTGCGGCTCCGCCGCGGGCGCGACCAGCCACATACGGTCCGCGGTCAAGAACCGACCTCAGCCGATTACGAACCCTTCTGCTCGTTCCACTCGGACTGCGCCTCGTTCAGCTGGTCGGCCAACGTGTTCAGGAAGTCCTCCGCCTTCATGGACCCGTTCATGACCTTCTGGAAGTTCGGCTCGTTGTCCGTCTTCGAGATCGTGTTCCAGTCCGGCAGGTAGTACGGCAACTGCACGATCGTCGTGGACCCGTCCGTCAGCGCCTGCGCGGCCAGCTTCGTCGGCTCGGCCTTGGAGACCCACGCGTCACCCGCGGCGTCGTTGTTCGCCGGGACCTGCCCCGCGGACTCGTTGAACTTGGAGTTCTCCGCCTTCGAGAGGGCGAACTCGATGAACTTCCAGGCCGCCTCCTTGTTCTTGGAGGCCTTGAACACGCCGAGCCCGTCGACCGGGTTGGACACCTGGACCCGCTTCCCACCGGGCCCGATCGGCTGCGGGATGCCCCGGAACTTGTCGACCCCGAGCGCCTTCACGTGATCCTGGTACGACCCCAGGTTGTGGTTCAGCATGCCGATGGTGCCGGAGTCCCACTGGGCGACCATCTTGGTGAAGTCGTTGTTGAGGTCGGCCGCGGGGGTGACCTTCTTGTAGAGGCCGACGTACTTCTTCAGGGCGGCCACGTTCTTCGGGTCGTTGACCGTGGTCTTCTCACCGCCGGCGTCCCAGAACGACGTGATGCCGGACTGCCCGTACATCGCGTCCAGCGCCTGGGCGATGGAGCCGGCGCCACCGCGGATGGTGTAGCCGAACTCGTTCCTGCTCTTGTTGGTGAGCTTGTCCGCGGCCTCGTAGAACTTGTCCCAGGTGGTCGGCTCGTCCAGGCCCGCCTTCTTGAACAGGTCGGTGCGGTAGTACAGGACGCCGTTGTTCGCGGAGGTCGGGATCGAGTACAGCGTGCCGTCACCGCCGCCCGCGGCCTTCAGCGACTCGACCATGTCCTTGTTCAGCTTGCCGTTGAGGGACGACTTGGCCAGACGGTCGTCCAGCGGCTCCAGCGCGTTCTGCGCGGCGAACCCGGCGAGCATCGCCGCGCCGACGCCTCCGACGTCCGGGAGGCCACCGCCCTGGAGGGAGGTGTCGACCTTGGACTGGTACTCGGTGGCGGCGATCCCGACGTACTTGACCTTGATGTCCGGGTTCGCCTTCTCGAAGTCGGCGATGATCTGCTTCCAGATGTCGGTGCGAACACCGCCGTTGTTGTCCCAGAAGACGATCTCGCCCTTGCCGCTCCCCTCGGCGCCCTTGTCTCCGGCCGCGCCGCTGCCGTCGTCACCGCAGGCGGTGGCGGTCAGGGCGAGGGCGGATCCCAGGGCGACGGCCACGGCGGCGCGCCTGCTTCTGCGAATGCTGATCTTCATTGAACTGCTCTCTTCTTCTGGATCCAACGAGGGTTTATGAAGTTGTGGGGGGCTCTGGGGGGGGCGCCGAGCGGACTCAGCGGCGTCCGGCGCCGCCGGTGTGGGGTGCCCAGCCGTCGGTGCCGGCGAGGTAGTTGGTGACCGTGTACGTGTCCGCGTCCGCGGCGGGCAGCTGCGGCCGGTCGGCGGTGACCATGGCGCCCTGCCCCTACGTGCGGTACTCGGTGAACCGGGCGTCCTTCCACGAGAACCCGCTCATGTCGGTCCACGGCGACGACTTGACGGCGGGCAGCTCGGTGTCCCGGAACAGGACCTGCGCGACGGCGTTCGGCTCGCCGCCCGGGTGCCAGGGCCGCCCGAGGTTTTCGCCCTGGACGAGCTCCCCCGTGGTGCCGACTCCGATGATGGTCTTGTCCGAGGCCACGACCACGTTCGCCCCGAAGGGCTCGGCCTTGATCGTGCCGGCGATCCGGATGACGTACGGCTCCTCGGCGGCCGCGTACTTCTCCAGGGACGCCTGGTCGGTGACCGTCACCACCTTGCCGCCCGCGCCGCCGGTCGTGCCGCCGTCGAGGGAGGCGAAGCCGTGGGGCTTGTCGCTCCAGGTCCGGTAGGCTGCCGCGGGGGTCTCGGCCGTGTCCGGGGCCGGGGCCGCGTCGGCCGGGTGAGGGCTCCCAGCCCGAGCGAGGCCACCAGGGCGGCGACCGCGACCAGCGCCCACGAGGGGGCCCGGTCTCGGCCCCGGCTCTGGCAAGCGCTTGCCATGGAGGTGCGTCATTGCGGCTCCCAACTGGCGTGACTGGGCGTACAGGTGGGCTGGGTTACGAAGGGACGATCCGGAACTGCGTGAACGTGGCCGCCCCCGCGTGTCCCCCGCCGGTGGGCGCGACCGCGAACAGGCCGAGCAGGGCGCCGACCCAGCGCCAGGGGGTGGCGGCGAAGACCTGACCGGAGGGCCGGAAGCCACGGCCGTCCCCGGTGTCGTACGAGAAGCGGCAGCGCGCCCCGGCGCCGATCGCGATCCGCAGCCGGGCCCGTCCCTCGGGGGCCGGCCGCGGGTGGGCGGCGTCCCGTTCCCGGTCGGCGACCGACTCGCCGAACCGGTGCACGAGGTGCACGCTCCCCTCCGCGCCCCGCTGGAGCCCGATCCAGCTGAACGCGTCGCCGAGAACGACGAGCCCGGCCCGGGCGCCCTCCTCCTCACTGTCGAGCCGGAGTCCGACCTCCACCGTCACGGGGACGCCGGGCATCCGCTGGGTGAGCACGTTCGGCAGCTTGCGCGGGTCGTGCGCGTCGGCCGTCCGTACGCAGGTCAGCCGGAGCCCGTCGCCGGAGTGGTGGGTGGCCCAGCCGTCCCGGGGGTTGGCGGTCCACTGCCACTGGCGTCCGAAGCGACCGCCGGGGAAGTCGTCGTCGGTGGCGGGCGCGGCCGGCGGCTGCGGTGGCAGGGCGGGTTTGCGGTGGCCGGTGACGGGGCTTCCCTCGTCACCCATGACCGGCCACCCGTCCGTGTCCCAGCGCACGGGCTGGAGGTGTACGACCCGTCCGTACGCGCCCCGCTGCTGGAAGTGCAGGAACCAGTCCTCGCCGGCCTGCGTGCGCACCCAGCCGCCCTGGTGGGGGCCGTTGACGTCGGTGTCGCCCTGCTCCAGGACGACCCGCTCCTCGTACGGGCCGAAGAAGTCACGCGAGCGGAAGGCACCCTGCCAGCCGGTCTCGACGCTCCCGGCGGGGGCGAGGATCCAGAACCAGCCGTCGTGCCGGTACAGCTTGGGCCCTTCGAGGGTGAACCAGCCCGGCAGCCGGTCCCCGTCGACGATCACCTTGCCCTCGTCGAGCAGGCCGGTGCCGTCGGGGTCCATCCGGTGCCCGGTGAGCCGGTTCTTGATCCCGGAGCGGGACTTGGCCCAGGCGTGCACGAGGTAGGCCTCGCCGGTCTCGTCGTCCCACAGGGGGCACGCGTCGATGAGTCCCCGGCCCGCCTTGACCAGGTGGGGCCGGGTCCAGGGGCCTCGGATCTCGGGCGCGTTGACCTGGAAGACCCCCTGGTCGGGGTCGCCCCAGAAGATCCAGAACCGGTCGCCGTGGTGCCGTAAGGAGGGCGCCCACACTCCGCAGTCGTGCCGTGGGGAGCGGAACTCCGCTCCGGGCTCCAGGCGCTTCAGGGCGTGTCCGACCAGCGTCCAGTTGACCAGGTCGCGGGAGTGCAGCAGCGGCAGGCCGGGGGCGCGGCCGAAGCTGGAGGCCGTGAGGTAGTAGTCGTCGCCGACGCGGCAGATGTCGGGGTCGGACCAGTCGGCGTTCAGGACCGGGTTGCGGTAGGTGCCGTCGCCGAGGTCGGCGCTGAAGGCGGGCGCGCCGCCGGTGGCCTGGGGCGTACTCACGGGGACACCGCCTTCCGCACCAGCGCCGCCACTTCGAGCTTGGGGAGGACGCCGTCGGCGACGACGGTCACGACCCGCCGGACGAGGGTCTCGCCCGGCTCGATCGGCACGCGCTCGTCGTGGGCGAGGGAGGAGCCGACGCCCGGGTACTCCCCGGCGCGCACGAACCACGGGTCCTCGCGGGTGGCGTCGGTGGCCCCGGCGAAGACCAGCGTCCAGGTGGAGCCCGCGAGGGCGACCCAGTCGGCGCGGGTGCCGTGCACCTCCGGCTCGCCCTCGCGATCGAGGGTGAAGACGCGCGGCCCGGTGGCCTCCTTGCGGGCGCGCCAGAAGAAGCCGCCGTAGGCCGCGCCGGGCCGTCCGTTGGTGGCGGGGCTGCCGATCGACAGCGGTTTTGGGGTGATGTTGGTGAGCGAGAACGTGAAGTCCAGCGCCCAGGCGAACTCGGTGAGTTCGGTGGCCGCGACCGTACGGCGCTCGCGCAGCAGCTCGCCTGCGGCCGCCACCCAGCGCAGCTCCTCGATGAAGCCGTCGGGGTCGCGGAGCTGGAAGGCGGCGTGCCGCTGGGAGCCGTGGTTGTCGAGCTCGGTCGGGCCCTGGTCGCGGACGAAGGTGCGTCCGCCCCAGAAGTTGTGCCCCTCGACGTCGGGAACGGCGACACCGACGCCGAGGTGGTGCGGGTGGTCGGCCGGACTCAGTTCGGTCACGGCCGTACCGGACAGGGTGGTGACGGGGTGGAGGTAGGGACGTGGGGAGAGTCTGGTGGGCAGCTCCGGGCGGGTGATGTAGCGGCCGACGGGGCGGCCCGCGACGCGCAGGACCAGCGAGTCGTTGTTGATCATGTGCTCACCTCTTTCGCGGAGGCTGTGGGAGGGCCCAGGGGGCGCCCAGCTCGGAGTAGAGGGCGAGGGTGTCGGCGGCCGAGGCGACCAGGCCGTCGATACCGTGGACGACGCGGCGGTTCTCCTCGGGCAGGAGGTGCCACGCCTCGGCGGGCAGTGGGGCGGGGTCGGGTGCCCGTCGAATCGCTTCAACGACCTTCATGAAGGCGCCCGTCCCGTCGGGCGCGACCAGCAGTTCGTCGCCGTCGACGAGGTGGCCGACGAGGTTCTCCAGCAGGTCCGTGCGGCCGTACTCGATCTCCTCGGGGCCGTGCCCGGCCCGCTGGACCAGCACGCGGTCCTGCTTGTACCAGAAGGTGATCCGGCCGCTGGTGCCGTGCACGAGGACGTACGGCTCGTCGGGGTGCTCGGCGCACAGCGTGGCGGCGACGGTGACGCGCCCGCCGCCGGCCGTGGTGACCCGCACGCACGAGGTGTCGTCGGACTCGATCTCGTTGGCGCGCAGCAGCTCGGTCTCGATGCCGGTGACGTCCTCGGCGCGGGTGGCCCCGGCGAGCGCGAGGCCGGTGGCGACGGCGTGCGCGAGGGGGTTGGTGAGGGCGCCGTCGAGGACGTCGACGCCGTTCATGCGGCGCTTGCCCGCCCAGGGTGCCCGCCGGTAGTAGGCCTCGTCGCGTGCCCATGCCCCGGCCCCGCCGATGCCGGTGATCTCGCCGAGGGTGCCGTCGGCGACCAGTTCGCGGATCGCGGGCAGGGCGTGCGAGCCGAGCGACTGGAAGCCGATCTGGCAGGCCACCCCGGCAGCGGCGACCCCGTCGGCCATACGGCGGAACTCGGCGTACGACGGCGCGGGCGGCTTCTCCAGCAGGAGGTGGACGCCCCGCTCGGCCGCGGTGAGCGCGAGGTCGGTGTGGGTGGGGATGGGCGTGCAGATCACGGCGACGGCGGCGCCGGTGGAGTCGAGCAGGGCGCCGAAGTCGTCGGACTGCTCGGGCGTGCCGAGGCCGTCCAGTTCCTCGGCGGTGAGCGGGGTCAGCTCGCAGACCCCGGCGAGCCGGACGACGCCCTTGTCCGCCAGGCGGCGGATGTTGGCCAGGTGCCAGCGGCCGTGGCCGCGGGCTCCCGCCAGGACGACGGGCAGCGGGAGGGCGTGGGAGCCCTTCGAGGTCGCAGTGGTCATCGGATCCTCCCGGCGCCCGCGCCGCGGGCGACCTCGCGGTCCGCCTGCCGGGCGCTGTCGATCTCCCCGTGCAGCGTGGGCGTCCAGCCGACGTCGGCGGTCAGGTCGCGTTCGCTGCCGGAGTTGTACGCGTTGTAGATGGTCAGCAGGTCGACGGGGTAGCCGTTGAAGAGGCTGCCGGTGGCGTGGAAGGCGGTGCCGTTCCAGCTCTTGACGAGGTCGGCGACCTCGATGTGTCCGGGCGTGGTGAAGGCGTTGTTCTCGGCGTACACGGCGGACTCCGTGGACACGCCGATCGAGTAGCGGTAGTCGTGCACGTCCTCAGGAACGACATAGCGGTTGTTGTAGACGTGGACCTGCCCGAAACGGACGCGCGGCGCGCGCTGTACGACGCCCTCGAACTCGTTGTGGTGCAGGGTGACGCGCAGTTTGCCGCGGTCGCCGGTGGCGGTGTCGCCGTTGCCGATGAGCATCGCCTTGTCGTGGTCGGCGAACCGGCTCCACGACACGGTCACCAGGTCGGAGCCGTTCGTGATGTCCAGCAGACCGTCGTGGCGCAGGTGGTTGCGGCCGTAGTAGGTGGGCTCGTCCTCGTCGGGGTGGCCCTTGTCGGACGCTGTGACGTGGTCGATCCACACGTGGGTGGCGCCGCGCAGCCAGATGCTGTCGTACGCCGTCTTCCAGTCGCCGAGGCCGCCGGTGTTGGGCTGCCAGACGGGGAAGCAGTCGTAGGCGTCGCGGAGTTCGAGGTTGCGGACGATCACGTTGTCCGCGCCCCTGAGCTGGAGGCCGGCGCCCATGAGGACGGCCTTGTCGCCGAGCCCCACGATGGTCGTGTTGGACCCGACGGCCAGCTCGACCCGTTCCGCCTGCTTGGCCGCCGAGGCCTGCCGGGCGTCCTCCTGCGGCCCGCTGGGCCTGGCGGAACCCCAGGTGCGCGGGTCGTACGCGGCGAGGTACTTCTTGAGGTCGTAGCCGTCGGTCGCGTAGTCGTCGCAGTCGAGCCTGTCGCCGTCGTCGGTGGTGTTGGCGTCGATCGTGCCGGCGATCCGGATGATCTTCGGGGTGGCGCTGCCCCCGTCGAGCGCGCGGACCAGCTCGCTCCGGTCGCGCACGGTGAAGACGTGGGCGTCGTCGGCGGTGGAACCCCCCGTGGTCCCACCGTCGGCCGCGGCCCAGCCGTCGTCCGCGGCGAGCGTGTCGCGGCTGATGTCGCGGGGCTCGGCCCCGGCGGGGGTGCTGAGCACCAGCCCCAGCAGTCCGGCCACGGCGGCCGGTTGAAGATGTCTTCTCATCCCTTGACCGCCCCCGCGCTGAAGCCGGTGATCAGCCACTTCTGGATGAAGGCGAACACGATCACCACGGGTACGGCGGCGATGATGCCGCCGGCGGCGAGCGCGCCCAGGTCGACGCTGTCGGCGCTGAGCAGGGTGTTCAGGCCGACGGGGATGGTCTGCTTCTCCTGGTTGGAGAGGAACATCAGCGCGAACAGGAAGTGGTTCCAGGAGTGCACGAAGGCGAAGGAGCCGACGGCGATCAGGCCGGGCCGCAGCAGCGGCAGCACGACCACCCGGAAGCCGCTGAACCGGTTGCAGCCGTCGACCCAGGCGGCCTCCTCCAGGGAGTACGGCACGTTTCTGATGAACCCGCTGATCAGGATCATCGACAGCGGCAGCTGGAAGACGGTCTCGGCGATGATGACGCTGCCGAGGGAGTTGATCATCCGCATCTCGGCGAAGATCTGGAACAGCGGCACCAGCAGCAGCGCGCCCGGCACGAACTGGGAGCACAGCAGCGCCAGCATGAACGCGCGCTTGATCCTGAAGTTGAAGCGGGCCAGGGCGTACCCGCCGGTGAGGGCGACGACCGTGGTCATGAACAGCGTCGCGACACCCACCAGGACGCTGTTCTGGAAGTAGGTGCCGAAGGCCCGCTCGGTCCACACCTTCTCGAAGTGCTCGAACGTGATGGGCCACGGCACGAGCGAGGTGGAGCCGGGCTCGCGCAGCGCGAACAGCAGGATCCAGTAGAAGGGGACGATCGTGAAGAGCAGGTAGATCGACAGCGGCAGGTAGATCTGCCAGCGCGGGACCTCGTCCCAGGCGCGCCGGGCCTTCCTCGGCCGGCGCGGGGGTTCCTCGGCGGCGGGGGCGGGCGTCACCGGGGCGGTCTTCTCGGCGTCCTGGGTGATCACTTGTCGTCGCCTCCGAACTTGCTGAGCCGCAGGTAGACCATCGAGCAGAAGAGCAGAATCACGAACGCGACCGTGGTCAGGGCGGAGGCGTAGCCGAAGTTGTGCGCGTCGACGGAGGTGTTGGCGATGTACAGCGGGAGGGTGGTCGTCGCCCCCGCCGGTCCGCCTCCGGTCAGGGTGTAGAGCAGGTCGACGTTGTTGAACTCCCACACGGCGCGCAGCAGCGTGGACAGGATGATCGCGTCCTTCAGGTGGGGCAGCGTGATGTGGACGAACTGCCGGACGCGGCTCGCGCCGTCGACCTCGGCGGCCTCGTAGAGGTCCTTCGAGACGGACTGGAGGTCGGCGAGGATGAGGATCGCGAAGAAGGGCACACCGCGCCACAGGTCGGCGACGATCGCGGCGGGGAAGACGGTGGAGGTGTCGGAGAGCCAGCTGACGCCGTAGTCACCGACGCCCATGTCCGCGAGGTAACGGGTGATGCCCGTCTGGGAGTTGTAGAGCAGCACCCAGATCGCGGAGGTCAGCACACCGGAGACGGCCCACGGGGAGAACACCATCGCGCGGCCCAGCGCCCGGCCCACGAAGCTCTGGTTGACGATCAGCGCGAGCGCCAGGCCGAACAGCAGCTGCAACCCGACCTCGACCACGACCCACTTGGCGCTGAAGACCAGCGTGTCCCAGAACTGCGGGTCCTTCGTGAAGATCTGGACGAAGTTGTCGAAGCCCGCGTACCCGTCCCGCCAGGGCTTGGTGGGGTTGTAGTTCTGCAGGCTGTAGTAGAAGACGCTGATGACCGGGTAGGCGATGAAGCCGAGCATCAGCAGGCCCGCCGGCGCGATCAGCAGGTACGGGAGCCTGCGCGGCGTGGCTGATCCGCGGCGCCGCCGGGGTGGCGCGGGCTGTTTCGCCACGGCTGCGGCTTGGGCCATGACTGTCTCTCCGTTCTGCGACTTGCCTGGCAAGCGCTTTCACGTACGGTGTGCGAGGTCCGGACCGTGAGGAACGACGGCCCTGTGGCGCTGTGCTGAGGTGGCGCTGTGGTGCGGTGGCGCTGTGCTGAAGTGCTGTGGCTCAGCCCGCGTACGGGTCCGGCACCTTGCCCGGCCTGGCCAGGAACTCGAAGTCGCAGCCGGTGTCGGCCTGCGTGATCTGCTCGTTGTAGAGCGCGCCGTAGCCGCGCTCGTACCGCTCGGGCGGCGGCGTCCACGCGGCCCTGCGGCGCTGAAGTTCCTCGTCGTCCACGTCGAGGTGGAGGGTGCGCGCCTCGACGTCGAGGGTGATCAGGTCGCCCGTCCGTACCAGGGCGAGCGGCCCGCCGACGTACGACTCGGGCGCCACGTGCAGCACGCACGCGCCGTAACTCGTGCCGCTCATCCGGGCGTCTGAGATCCGCACCATGTCCCGGACGCCCTGCTTCAGCAGGTGGTCGGGGATGGGCAGCATGCCGTACTCGGGCATGCCCGGGCCGCCCTTGGGGCCGCAGTTGCGCAGCACCAGCACGCTGTCCGCGGTGATGCCCAGGGACGGGTCGTTGATCGTCCGCTGCATCGTCCTGTAGTCGTCGAACACGACCGCGGGACCGGTGTGCTTGAGCAGGTGCGGCTCGGCGGCGATGTGCTTGATGACCGCGCCGTCGGGGCAGAGGTTTCCGCGCAGCACCGCGACTCCGCCCTCCTTCGCGACCGGGTTCTCCCGGGTGCGGATGACGGCGTCGTTGTGGACGAGCGCGCCGTCGAGCTGCTCGCGCATCGTGTCGTACGACACCGTCGGCCGGTCCAGGTGGAGGAGGTCGGTGATCCGGGACAGGAACCCGGGGAGCCCGCCCGCGAAGTGGAAGTCCTCCATCAGGTACGTCTGTCCGCCCGGCCGGACGTTGGCCAGCACCGGCACCGTGCGCGCGATGCGGTCGAAGTCGTCCAGCGTGAGCCGGACGCCGGCGCGGCCCGCCATGGCGATCAGGTGGATGACGGCGTTGGTGGAGCCGCCGAGGCCGAGGACGGTCGTCACCGCGTCCGCGAAGGCCTCCGCGGTGAGGATCTGCGACAACTTGCGGTCCCTGCGGACGAGTTCGACGATCCGGAGCCCTGATGCGGCGGCCATCCGGTCGTGTCCGGAGTCCACGGCGGGGATGCTGGACGCGCCCGGGACGGTGACCCCCAGCGCCTCGGCGGCGGCGGTGAGCGTGGACGCCGTACCCATCGTCATGCAGTGGCCCGGCGACCGCGCGAGCCCGCTCTCCAGTTCCTGCATCTCGCAGTCGCCGATGAGCCCGGCGCGCTTGTCGTCCCAGTACTTCCACATGTCGGTGCCGGAGCCGAGGACCTCGTTGCGCCAGTGCCCCGGCAGCATGGGCCCGGCGGGCACGAACACGGTCGGCAGGTCGACGGACGCGGCCCCCATGAGCAGCGCGGGCGTGGACTTGTCGCACCCGCCCATCAGCACGGCGCCGTCCACCGGGTACGACCGCAGGAGCTCCTCGGTCTCCATGGCGAGCATGTTGCGGTAGAGCATCGGGGTCGGCTTCTGGAAGGTCTCGCTCAGCGTCGACACCGGGAACTCCAGCGGGAAGCCTCCGGCCTGCCACACACCCCGCTTGACCGCCTGGGCGCGATCACGGAGGTGTACATGACAGGGGTTGATGTCGGACCAGGTGTTGAGGATCGCGATGACCGGCTTGCCCAGGTGCTCCTCGGGCAGATAGCCGAGCTGGCGGGTGCGGGCGCGGTGGCTGAAGGAGCGCAGGCCGTCGGTGCCGTACCACTGGTGGCTGCGGTACTCCTCGGGACGCTTCTCGGCGTTCTCGGCGTTCTCGGCGTTCTCGGCGTTCTCGGCGTTCTCGGCGTTCTCGGCGTTCTCGTTCTCGTCGTTCTCGGTGTTCTTCTCCGGGTTCGTCATACGGACCACCCTGCGGCGATGGCGGCGACCTCGGCGCGCTCGTCCTCGGGCAGTGCCCTGCTCGGCGGCCGGACGTCGCGGCGGCACAGGCCGAGCGAGGCGAGGGCCTCCTTGACCACGGTCACGTTGTTGGCGGAGCCGTTGGCGGCGCGCAGCTCCTCGAAGCGGCGGATCTGCTCCCAGACCTTCATGGCGGCCGGGTAGTCCGCCGAGCGAAGCGCTTCGATCATGTTCAGCGAGACGGCCGGGGCGACGTTCACGAGCCCCGAGGTGAAGCCGGTGGCGCCCGCCGAGAAGTACGAGGGCGCGTACGGCTCGGCGAGGCCGGCCACCCACACGAAGCGGTCGAGCCCCGCGTCCCGCGCGAAGGCGGCGAACCGGGCGGCGTCCGGCACGGCGTACTTCACGCCGATGACGTTCGGGCAGGCGTCCGCGAGTTCGGCGAGCCGGGCGCCCGGCAGCAGCGCGTTGCGCAGGTACGGGACGACGCCCAGTTCGGGCACGGCCTCGGCGATGGCGCGGTGGTAGTCGACCCAGCCGGCGTCCGACACGTACGGGTGGACGGGCTGGTGGACCATCACCATCTGGGCGCCGGCCTCGCGGGCGTGCCGGGCGGAGGCCACGGCGGTGGGCACGTCGTGTCCGACCCCGACGAGGACGACCCCCCGGTCGCCGGCCTCGTCCATGGTCAGCTCGGTGACGAGCTTCCGCTCCTCGGGGGTCAGGGCGTAGAACTCACCGGTGTTGCCGTTCGGCGTGAGGGTCCTGATCCCGCCGTCGAGCAGCCGACGCAGCAGGGCCCGGTGGGTGTCCCGGTCGACGGTGCCGTCCTCGGCGAACGGGGTCACCGGGATCGCCACGACGTCGGCCAGGGCCGCCCGCTGGGTCTCGTACGTCACGCTGCTCACTGATGGCCTTCCTCTTCGTGGACCTCGGGGAAGGCCCGCTGGACGAACGACGCGATGTGCGCGTGGAGGGCGGCGGCGGCCCCGTCGGCGTCACCGTCGAGGGCGAGCCGCAGGATCTCGCGGTGCTCGGTGGCCTCCCGCTCCCAGGAGGGGTTGGCGGCCCAGGCGACCGCGGAGACGAGCGCGGCCTGGTCCCGTACCTCGTCGAGCATCCGGCCGAGGAGCGGGTTGCCGCAGGAGGTGTAGAGAGCACGGTGGAACTCCCGGTTGGCCAGGGAGCGTTCGGCCGTGTCCACCGCCTGGTCGGAGCGGGCGAGCGCGTCCTGCGCCGCTTCCAGCCCGGCCCCCCGCCGTACGGACCGCCGCAGGGCCTCCGGTTCCAGGAGCAGCCGTACGTCGTACACCTCGCGTGCCATGTCCGCGTCCACCATGCGCACCGTGACGCCCTTGTACTGGCTCATCACGACGAGTCCCGTACCGGCCAGGGTCTTCAGGGCCTCGCGCACGGGCGTCTTGGAGACCCCGAACTGCGCGGCGAGCTCGGTCTCGACGAGCGCCTGGCCCGGCGTCAGCTGCCCGGTGAGGATGCGGTGTTTGATCCCCTCCAGCACGAACTGCGTGCGGGACGGGATCGGGGTGGGCACAGAGGTCATGCGCGCCTCTCGGATCTCACGGATCTCGGGATCGGATCACATATCGCGTCTCATATATGACGTACGAAGTACGACGCGTTGAAGGTAGGAGGGGCCCTGTGTTTCGTCAATGCTTCTGGCGAAGGTAGTTGAGGTGACGTGCGGAGGACCCCAGTCCGGTTCTGTGCCGGCCTCGCGGTCTCCTGACCCTTTGACCTCGCGTTTTCGGGCTGCCTACACGACCGTGGTGATGCCCTCGCGCGCGCACTCGGTCGGTCCGCCGAACACCGCGGCGGCCCGCTCGGCCGCCGACTCGCGGGTGAGCGTGGGGCCGACATGGGTGACGAGGAGCCTGCCCGCGCCCTTCGCGTAGGCCCCCGTGTCCTCGGGAGTGAGGTGCACGCGCCGTTCGCCTTCGCGATACTGGTCGATGTCCGCCTCGCACAGGAACAGGTCGGCGCCGCCGGCGAGGTCGGCGAGCGCGTCGCACGGTCCGGTGTCCCCCGAGTACGCCAGGACCTTCCCCTGGCACTCGGCGCGCAGCCCGTACGTCTCGGTGTCGTGGCTCACCGCACGTGCGCCCAGAGTGAGGTTCCAGTGCCGCACCGCATGGCCGTCGTACAGGGGGCGGATGTCGAACACGCCGCGCAGGAACGCCGGGTCCGACTCCCCGAAGAACCCCGCGAGCTGCTGTCCGACGTCACCTGGCGCATAGAGGGGGATCGGCGCGGGCAGCGTGAGCCCGCCGAACGCGAACCCGTACGCGGCGGCCAGCAGATCGGCGCTGTGGTCCGCGTGCAGATGGGAGATCCAGATCGCGGTGAGGCGCGTCGGGTCCGTGTGCCGCTGCAACTCGGCGAACGTGCCGAACCCCGCGTCCACCCACACTTCGGCGCCCCCGCCGCGCAGCAGATAACCGGAGCACGGGCGCCGCGGTCCGGGGTGAGGGGACGCGGTGCCGAGGACAGTGAGGCTCAGGGGCATGCGGTGAGCGTACGGCCGCCCCGCGTGCCGCGTCCGTGGTTCGCGGCTCCCATAATCATCCGTTAAGGCGGGCGGCCGGCAGCGGTGGGCACCGGCTGCTCAGGCAGTGGTACGGGCCACGACGAGTCGACGGCACCGCTCCGCACGCTCGGCGAGTTCACCGCCGCTGCCGGAGAGCTCGGCCAGGTAGTGGAGCAGGCCCGTGACGGCGTCGTAGTCCGGGCCGTCGGCGAGGAATACCTCAGTCGCCTCCTCCACCGTGTCCTCCGGGCCGAGGGGGAGCACCCGGAACAGCCCGAAGAACCTGGTGGCGTCGTCGTCCGGCGATTCGGCAGGGCCGGACAGCAGATCGGTCCACGCTCCCGACACGCCGCCAGTCCCGAGGTCACCGTGTCCAGCATGGCCTTCTCGAACAGCAGGTCGGGATCATCGGGCTCGGCGCGAACGCCGGGGCGTCCTCGCCAGAGCAGGTGAAGTCGGCGACGGCCTCGTCGAAGCGGCTGGTCTGCCGATGAGTCTCCCCGCGTGCGGCGAGCGCCCGCAGAGAGCCTCGTCCGTCGCGGTACCAGGGCCCAGGCGTGGTCCGGGTCACGAACCGGCGCGCCCGTGGGATCGGTGACCGTCTCGCGGGGGCCGCCAGCCGGGATCCCGTCCGCTCAGCCCGATCACGCGGTCGAGGAGGGGCGCGTCGTCCGGTACGGGCACGACCGGGCCGAAGATGCCGCCGCCCCGGGTCGGGTCGTCGGCCGCGGCGAGGAGGAAGCGGTGCGCCGCTTCCAGGGCGTCCGGGTCGGGCTCGTAGTCCTGGCCGGTGGCGCGGGCGAGGTCCCAGCCGTGGACGACGAGTTCGTCGACGGCCACGGCAGCGGCGACCGGACCCGGCAGGGTCACTCCGCCCGCCCTGGTCTCGCCCGTCCGGGCAGCGGGGTCGCGCCAGGCCTCGGCCAACTCGTCGAGGACCGTGGGCAGGGTCTCGCGCCAGCCGGGCTCCACGTCCGGCACGGTGGCGTCCGGGCTCGTGTCCGTCGTGACGCCCAGCTCCTTGCGGCCGGCGTCCCGGAAGGCGACGGCGAGCCCGACCAGGTGGCCCAGCAGATGGCGCAGGGCGTACTGCGGGCACGGTGTGGGGGCGGCGAGCTGCTCGTCGGTCACGGCCTCCGCGAGGCGCGCGACGATCCGGGTCTGCGGTCCGAGGTCGAGCGTCGTCGTCTCGGTCATCAGCCTGCTCCTGTCCTTCGTTTCCTTCCTTCGCCGGTGAGGACCCCCGCCGTACGCGAAACTCATCGCCCCACGCACCCGGCCCGCCGTTTCTACGGCGCCTGACCGATCCTGACGCCGGGGCCTTAGAACCACGATGACCAGGCATGACGACCACAACAACACGGGCGACGCGGGCGACCTGGCGCAGGTGGGCCCTGGTGCGCGTCCTGGGGGACCGCAACGCGGCGCTCTACCTGACCGCGGTCCTGGTCTCCGGCTTCGGCACGTCCGCGCTGTGGCTGGCGTCCGGCATCTGGGTCAAGGACCTCACCGGGTCGAACGGCCTGGCCGCCCTCTCGATGCTGGCCATGTGGGCGCCGACCCTGTGCGGCCCCCTCCTCGGGGCCCTCGCCGACCGCGTCCGCCGCAAGCCGCTCCTGATCTCGACGAACATCGCCCTGGCGGCGCTCCTGGCCTCCCTCCTCGCCGTCGACTCGGCGGCAGGCCTGTGGCTGCTCCTCGCGGTCCTGCTCGTGTACGGCGCGGCGGGTGTCGTCCACGACGCGGCGGAGGCGGCGCTGGTGGCCACGGCGGTGGACCCGTCTCTGCTCGGCGACTTCAACGGCCTGCGGATGACCGTCAACGAGGGCATGAAGCTGGTGGCCCCACTGGCCGGGGCGGGGATCTACGCGGCCTGCGGCGGCGCGGGCGTGGCGCTGCTGGACGCGGTGACGTTCGTGCTGGCCGCGGCCCTGTACGGGTGCCTGCGCGTCAAGGAGTCCGAGCCGCAGCCGCCTGCCGCGGGGTGGCGGGCGCGGACCGCCGAGGGTGCCCGCTTCCTGTGGTCGCACCGGCCCCTGCGCTCCCTGGTCCTGGCGGGCGGCGCCACCATGTTCCTCTCGGGCGTCAACGGTGCCACGGCCTACGCCGTCGTGGACTCCCTCGGGCACTCCCCCA
This sequence comes from Streptomyces sp. NPDC030840, assembly GCF_055572015.1. Classification (NCBI taxonomy): domain Bacteria; kingdom Bacillati; phylum Actinomycetota; class Actinomycetes; order Kitasatosporales; family Streptomycetaceae; genus Streptomyces; species Streptomyces sp. NPDC030840. Next base: position 131,935 of record NZ_JBVIEE010000004.1, read on the forward strand.
CCTACTCCGGTGTGCTGTACGTCGCCCAGGGCGCCGGCTCGGTGGCGGTCGGGCTGCTCTCCGGTCCGCTGATGCGGCGCCTCGGCGAACGGCGGTTCGCGTTGTACGGGATCGCGCTCACGGCGGTCGCGGTGGGAGTGCGGGCGGTGCCGTCCGACGCGGTGGCCCTGGGGGCCGGTGCGGTGCTGGGGGCGGGGCTTCCGTGCGTGCTCGTCGCGGCGCTCACGGTGGTGCAGCGGGAGACGCCCGGGTTGCTGCTCGGGCGGGTGGCCGGGACCGCCCAGACCCTGCTCTTCGCACCCACGGCGGTCGGGCTGGCGGTGGGTGCGGGGCTGGTCGAGGTCGTGGCGCTCCAGCCGCTGCTGGCCGGTCTGGGCCTGGCCGCCCTCCTGCCGGCCTGGCACCTGCGGAGCCCCCATCGCTTGCGTCCTCTTTGTTGACACCCACTTTGAGGCGCGCGCATACTCCTCGGCAACGTTCACGTGAACGTTCACGGACAGCGTCATGTACAGCACAGCCGGCCCCCGGCGGTGCCCCCGCCGGCCTTCCCCGTACTCGCCCCCGCAGGGCCCGGCCACAGCCGATCGACCCTCCTCAACCGGCACCACGTGGCCCCACGCGCGCCTGCCCCGGAACAAAGTGAGTGTTCGAACATGAAGCCATCTCTGTCGAGGAGAGGTCTTCTCGCAGCTTCGCTGGGCGGCACGGGCGCCGCTCTGCTGGGTCTCACGGGCTGCGGCGCCTCCTCCGGTTCGGTGTCCGCCGGTACCGGCCACCTCAGCCTCTGGTACTGGACGGGAGCACTGAGCAACCGGCTGCTGGCCGTCGCCCGCAAGGGGGTGCCCGGCGTCCCCGGCCTGAAGGTGGAGAGCGCCCCGCTGGGTGACATCTACGGCAAGCTGCTCACCGGGCTCGCGGCCCGTGCCTACGTGCCGGACATCACGGCCCTCAACTCCGATGTCGCCAGCTTCTTCCCGAACGAGGACCAGTTCCTCGATCTGAACAGCCTCGGCGCGGCCCGCCTCAAGGATCAGTACCTCGACTGGAAGTGGCAGGGCGGCATCGCCCCGTCCGGCCGGATGATCGGCTTCCCCATCGACGGCGGCCCCTCCGCGCTGTACTACCGCAAGGACATCTTCGACAAGGCCGGGCTCCCCTCCGACCCCGAGGAACTGGCGCAGACCGCCTCCAGCTGGGAGGGCTACTTCGCGGTCGGCCGAAAACTCAGGTCCGCGGTGCCCGGCAGCTTTCTCGTCGGCAACATCGCGAGCGTCTTCCGGATGTCCCTGCTGCAGAGCCCGAAGCAGTTCGTCGACCGGGACAACCGCTTCATCGGAGACCAGGAGCACGTCAAGCGCTGCTGGGACCTGGCGGTGGAAGCGCTCCGGCAGAAGCTCAGCGCCAAGACCAACGACGGGACACCGGACTCCAACACCGCCTACGCGCAGGGACGTGTCGCCTCCGCCTGCAACGCCGTCTGGTGGATGGCCGGGATCAAGCAGATCGCCGGCAAGACCTCCGGTGCCTGGCGGGTGACCAGGATGCCCGGTGGGGCGGCAAACTACGGCGGCTCCTTCCTCGCCCTCCCCAAGTACTGCCGAGAGCCGGAGCGCGCGTTCGCGTTCGTCACCTGGCTGCTGGACCCGGCCAACCAACTGGCGGCCTACCAGGAGATGGGCCTGTTCCCGACCACTCCCGCCGTCTACGACAAGCCCGCGATGCGCAAGCCCGACAAGTTCTTCGGCGGCCAGCGCCCCGTGGACGTCTTCGGACGAGCCGCCGAGCAGGCACCCGTCGTCTACTTCAGCCCCTACGAGGGCACCGCTTCCACCCCCGTCTACCAGGAGCTGACCAACGTGGAACTGCTCGGCAAGAACCCCGACAAGGCGTGGCGGGACGCCATGGCCGTTGCGGAGAAGACCCTCTCGCAGAAGGGGGTGAGCTGAGATGGCCGTGGCCGGAGCCACCGGTGCGCCCAGCACCGAGCCGAGGAGCCTGCGGGCCGGGAAACAGCGAGGGCAGGCGACGGCCGGGAAGCGGTTCAACAGCCCGGTACGGCGTAATCTGCCCGTCTATCTCGCCATCTCGCCGTTCTATGTGCTGTTCGCCGTGTTCGGCGTGTTCCCCGTCGTCTTCTCGCTCTACCTGTCCTTCCAGGACTGGGACGGCATCGGGGACATGCGCTTCGTCGGCTGGCAGCAGTACGACTGGCTGCTGCACGACAGCGTCTTCTGGAAGTCCATCCTCAATACGTTCGAGATCTGGTTCCTGTCCACGGTGCCGATGCTGTTCCTGGCCCTGGTCATCGCCTTCCTGCTGAACTCGCAGGTCCGGTACAGCATGGCGTACCGGGTGGCCTACTTCATCCCCAACGTCACCTCGATGGTCGCGATGACCATCGTGTTCGGGTCGGTCTTCGCTCAGGCGGGGCTCGGCAACTCCCTGCTGAAGGCGGTCGGCCTCGGTGACTTCGGATGGATGACGTCCGCCTGGGGAATCAAGGTGTCCCTCGCCATCATGATCATTTGGCGGTGGACCGGTTACAACGCCCTCATCTTCCTCGCCGGACTGCAGGCCATTCCCTCCGAGCTGTACGAGGCCGCCCGGGTCGACGGGGCGAGCAGTTGGCAGACCCTCTTCCGGGTCATTCTCCCGCAGCTGCGGCCGGTGGTGCTCTTCACCGTCATCACCTCGAGCATCAACGGGCTGCAGATCTTCACCGAGTCCCAGGTGCTCTTCCAGGCGAGCAACGGGTACTCCACCGGAGGCCCCGGTCAGGAGGGCATGACGATCGTGCTCTACCTGTGGCAGAAGGCCTTCGGCGACCACCAGTTCGGCTACGGCGCGGCGATCGGCTGGGCCCTGTTCGTCATCGTCGCGGTCTTCGCCGCCATCAACTGGCGGCTGGTCGCCAGGTTCGGCGAGGACCGCCCTGCCACCTCGAGGCGCTGGAGGTTCAACCGTGTCCGCTGACACCAGGACGACCGGCCGTACCGGCGTCGCCATCGGCTCCGGCAGCAGGGCCAGGAGACTCGCGGTGCACGCCGCGCTGCTGGGGGGCCTGCTCGTCTCCGTCTTCCCGTTCTACTGGCTGATCGTCATGGCCTCCCGCACCACCGACGAGATCTTCCGCTACCCGCCCGTCCTCGTCCCCGGCAGCCATCTGCTGAACAACATGGCGACGGTGCTGGACCGCGTCGCCTTCTTCGGGTCCCTGGTCAACACGCTTGTCGTCGCGCTCGCCGGCACGGCCCTGGTGCTGTTCTTCGACTCGCTGGCCGCGTTCGCCTTCGCCAAGTACCAGTTTCCCGGCAAGAAGTTCCTGTTCGTCATCCTGCTGTCCACCTACATGATCCCCGCCCAGCTGTCCCTGGTGCCGCAGTTCGTCACCATGGCGCATCTCGGCTGGGTGGGCTCCCTCACGGCCCTGATCGTCCCGGGGGCGGCCAACGCCTTCGGCATCTTCTGGATGCGGCAGTACGCCGAGAACTCGCTGCCCGACGAACTGCTGGACGCCGGACGGATCGACGGCGCCGGCTTCTTCCGCCTGTACTGGACCATCGCGGTGCCGCTCTTCCGGCCCGCCCTGGCGTTCCTCGGCATCTTCACCTTCATCGGCGCGTGGAACGACTACATCTGGCCCCTCGTCATCATGATCGACCCGGACCGCCTCACCCTGCAGGTGGCGCTGGCCCAGCTCAACAACGTCTACGGACAGGACTACGCGGTCGTCATGGCCGGCGCTCTGATGAGCGTGGTGCCGCTGATCATCGTCTTCGTCATCGGCGCCCGGCACTTCCTGCGGGACCTGGCCGCCGGCGCCATGAAGATGTGACCCGGCCCCGGACCGCCGCGTTCGAGCCCCCGTGGGCAGGTCCCCACGGGGGCTCGAACGCGGCGAGACCCCGGGGCCCTACCCGCGAGGGCTCAGCCGCAGCGACCAGGTGGACGGTGCCGCCTCCAGGCGGTGGGCCGGCAGTACGCCAGGACCGCACGAGGCGGAGCCGAGTCCGTACTGGGCGACGTCCAGGTGGAGGAAGAGCCGGTCGGAGGGAACCAGGTCGGTCGTGTGCCGGGCCGACTCCAGGTCCCCCGTGGTCCAGCGCCGAGCGGTGAGGGAGAAGCGCGGAAGGCCCACGGACTCCATACGCACCGCGGGGCCGTCACCGCCGCTCAGTTCGGCCCATCTGACCTCCGCCCGGGCCCCGTTCTCCTGCGGCACCACGTACGGGGTCTGCAGAGCGTCCACGGTCGACGAGAAGAGGCCCACCCGCGCCGCCGCCCGGCTGTCCGGATACGCCTCGCCGGGCCCGAGGCCGAACCACCGGACCTGATGCAGCCGGCCCGGCACCGCCATGCGTACGCCCAGGCGCGGCAGGCCACCGCGCCAGTCACCCGTCGGCTCGACCCGGACGGTCAGTACCAGCCCCGATCCATCGGCGTCGAGGGCCCACCGGTACTCGACCGTCATCCCCGACGCCTGGGCCGCGGCCGCCACCCGCGCGCGCACCAGCAACCCGTCCGGACCGTCCGCCACCTCGTCGACGCGGTGCAGCAACCGGTCCAGACCCGCCTGGCGCCACCACCGCACCGCCGAGTCGTCCGGCGGGCCCCACAGGGAGGCCGAGCGGTCGTTGCAGGTCGGTGCCCGCCACAGGTCCAGCACCGGGCCGTCGACGTCCATCGCCCCCAGCCGCACCAGGCGCCCGGAGCGCCCGTCGAACTCGCCGGAACCGAGCATCAGGCGGCCGCCCGGACGCCGCCGCGGAGCGGGAGCGAGCCGCGGACCGGCGCCGCGCCGCGTCGGCTGTTCCGTCTCCGTCAGGGGCGATGTGTGGGGCACCTGCGCCCAGGCGACCTCGTGGCCGGCCGGGGCCCAGGGCTGGTCCTCGGCCAGCAGCGCGCTGATCGTGATCCAGCCCTCGCCGTCCACTGGCGGGAGGGCCGGCAGTTCGATCTCGGCGTACTCACCCGCCGCGACGGGGGGCACCGGGAGGGCCTTGACCACCACCGGCAGTCCGTCCGCGGAGAGCGCAGCCTCGAAGCGGAGATGGGAGAGGTCGCGGAAGTCGTACCGGTTGTTGATCCGTATCCGGCGGCCGTTCTCGTCCCCGCGGCCCCCGGCGGGTCGGATGGCGACCGGCTCGACGGTCTTCTTCAGTTCCGCGAGTCCCGGCGACGGTGTGCGGTCCGGGAAGACCAGACCGTCGATGACGAACGTGCCGTCGTGGTACGGCTCGCCGAAGTCGCCGCCGTACGCGAAGAACTCGCGCCCGTCCGGCGTCCGTTGCCGCAGTCCGTGGTCGATCCACTCCCACACGAAGCCGCCCTGCAGCCGCGGATACCGCTCGAACAGCCGCTGGTACTCGACCAGCCCGCCCGGGCCGTTGCCCATGGCGTGGGCGTACTCGCACAGGATGAACGGCAGCGAGCGCCGCCGGGCGTCCGCGGCGGGGTCGTCCAGCGGGGGCTCGGCGTGCCTGCCGATCGCCTCCACCTCGTCGTGCGGCAGGTACATCCGGCTGTACACGTCGCTGTGCCGGCACTCTAGGTCGCCCTCGTCGTGCAGGGGCCGCCCCGGATCGCGTCCGCGCACCCACGCCGCCATCGCGTCCAGGTTGCGTCCGCTGCCGGACTCGTTGCCCAGTGACCACATCACGACGGACGGGTGGTTCTTGTCGCGCTCCACCGTGCGGCGTATCCGGTCCATGCAGGCGTCGGCCCATTCCGGAGCGTCGGCGGGGTTGCCACGCCAGTCGGCCGCGGAGAAACCGTGGGTCTCCAGATCACACTCCACCACCACCCACAGGCCCAGTTCGTCGCACAGGTCCAGGAACCGCGGATGGGGCGGGTAGTGGCTGGTACGGACGGCGTTGATGTTGTGCCGCTTCATCAGCAGCACGTCTTCGCGGTCGATGCCGGCGGGCAGTGCGCGACCGTGGTCCGGATGGTGCTCGTGGCGGTTCACGCCACGCAGCAGCAGCGGACGCCCGTTGACCCGGAGCTGTCCGTCCTCGACGGCGACGGTACGGAAGCCGATGCGCACCGTCACACGTTCGGTGCCGGTGGCCAGCGCACCCTCGTAGAGCCGGGGCGTCTCGGCCGTCCACGGCGCCACGCCCCGCACGTCGAGGGTGTGCCCGGCGGGCACGTCCTCGATCCCCAACTCGGGGACACTGAGCCGGGCTTCGGCGCCGTCGCGGGTCACAGCGTCCACACGGAGCGTTCCGCGCCCCGTCGAGGTGTCGTAGCCGGCGTGCACGAAGACGTCCTCGACACCGCCCGGCGGACGCCGGATCAGCGTCACCTCGCGGAAGATGCCCGGCAGCCACCACATGTCCTGGTCCTCCAGATAGCTGCCGGACGACCACTGGTGCACGCGCACCGCGAGGACGTTCCGTCCGGCCCGCAGATGAGGTCCGGCGGCGAACTCGACCGGCAGGCGGCTGCCGCGGGTGACGCCCAGTTCCCGCCCGTTGAGCCAGACCCGGGCGCAGGAGTCCACCCCCTCGAACCGCAGCACCGCCGGTTCTCCGCTCCACGACTCGTCCAGTTCGAAGACGAGCCGGTGGTCGCCGGTGGGGTTCTCGTCGGGCACCCGTGGCGGGTCGAGCGGGAAGGGATAGCCGATGTTCGTGTAGACGGGGGAGCCGTACCCGTGCAGCGGCCAGTGGGAGGGCACCGGCAGCGGACTCCAGGAGCCGTCGTCGAAGTCTTCCGCCCAGAACCCGTGGGGGGCCAGGTCCGCGGTGGGAGAGAGGTGGAAGCGCCACAGGCCGTTCAGGCCGACGGTGGGCGCGTCGGTCCTGAAGGGGGCGGCCCGCGCCGGCCTGGCTCCGTATCCGGGCGAGGTGTCTTCGTAGTACGGGTGCGACATGCACGATTCCTGGTGTCGAGGGGCGAACGAGCGAGGACGGGACGTCGCGTCGGGCGGCCAGTGCGGATCAGTACCCGTGAACGTTCACGTGAACGATAACGAAGAATCGTGCCCCGTACCGGATCCGGTGTCAACAGGGCGGGGCGGGGCGGGTACGAGGCCTGAGGACGCGTCAGGCGCGCGCGGCCGGGCCGGAGGTCACGCCGAGGACCGCAGGACGAGTTCGGGCCGCACCCAGGCGTCGCCCCCGTACGGGGGCTTCTCGTCGGCGCTCAGCTGGGCCGCCACCTGCTCGACCGCGAGCCGTCCCAGCTCCCGCTTGTCGATGCTCAGGGTGGTCAGGGGCGGTTCCACCAGTTCCCCCAGCGCGAGGCCGTCGAAGCCCAGGACGGCGACGTCGTCCGGTACCCGCAGCCCCCGGCGGCGGGCGGTCCGGATGGCGCCGACCGCGATCAGGTCATTGAAGCCGACCACGGCCGTGACCTCCGGATGCGCGTCCAGCAGCGCCTCCATCCCCCGCTCGCCGGCCGACACCCTGTGCCGGTCGCAGGAGATCACCCAGTCGGGCCCCACCGGCAGGCCGTGCAGCCTCACCTGGGCCAGGAACTGTTCCCGGCGGATGCTGGGCCGATCGTCCGGTGACCCGTCGAGCATGCCGATGCGGCGGTGCCCGGCGCCCGTCAGATGCGTGAACGCCTGCCGCATACCGGCCGCGACATCGATGCCCACCGACCCGAAGCGCGTCTGGTCCGCGCCCCGCTCCAGGAGCACCAGGGGCATCCCCGGTGCGTGCCGGGCCAGCATGTCGTCGGCGCCGGCGCAGTGGCCGATGATGGCGTCGGCCTGCCGGGAGAGCACGGCGAGCGCCTCCCGCTCCTTCCCCTCGTCATTGCGCGAGTCGCACACGATCACATGCCAGCCGCGCTCCTCGGCCACCTCCAGGACCGCGACCGCGACCTCGGCGAAGTACGGATTGCTCAGGTCCGAGATGAGAAGGCCGAGGGTGATCGCGTTCTGCCGCCGCAGTCCTTGGGCGAATCGGCTCGGCCGGTATCCCAGGGTGCGTGTGGCCTCCAGGACCCGCTCCTTCGTGGCGGGGTCGATCTCGCCCTTGTCGTTGATCGCGCGGGACACGGTCTGCCGGGACACCCCCGCCAGCTTCGCCACGTCGTCGATCGTCGTCCGGCGTCTGGCGACCGGGAGAGAACCGAGCTCCGGCCGCTCGTCGTACTTGCCCGGCACCGCGCTATACCGCCCTCTGTCTGGGTCCTGTCGTGGAGACCTTAACCGGACCGCCTCCCGCCGCGACGTTCGTTTCCGGCCCGTGCGGGATATTGACAACGCTCCCCGGTCACCGCAGCATACTGCCGTTCGGCCATCCGTGAACGTTCACGTGATCGTTATCGGCACGTTGGCGGCGGCAGTACGCCGCCGCAGACCACCTCTCCGCCTGGCGCATGGTCGGGAACCCGGCTCCCGGCCGATCGCTCAGGCGCTTTTCCACCGGGCCCGTTCCCGGCACGGCCGCCGGGCCTCCTGAGAGAAATCGGTGAGCACCTGTGATCAGTAGGAGAACCTTCGGCCTCACAGCGCTGGCCGCCGCCGCCCCGCTGGCCCTCCCCGGGAGCGCCACGGCGGCGGTGCCGGGTACCGGTGGCGCCGTCGACGCGCGCTCGGTGAGCGCCGCGCGTGGCATCGCCCTGCCCAAGGGTGTGGCCCTGCGCAGGCTCGACGTCATCCCGTCCGGCAACCTCACCAGCGACCCGGACCGGGTGCTGGTGGCAGCGCTCCAGGGTCTGGTCGCCAGGACCTCTTCGGAGCACATCTTCATCGACGAAGGCGGACCGGGAGCCGTCTGGAAGGATTTCCTGCACACCGGGTACGGCGTGGTGCTCGACGACAGCCGCCCGACCTGGCCCGCCCTGCTGCAGCGCTTCCGGCAGTACCTCGCGGGCTACGTCCTCTACGACATGACCGGCAATCCGCCGTCCGTCAACGTGGCCTCGTCGCTGAGCGGCCCCATGCGCGCTCTCCCCGTCGACGTCTCCCAGGAGGCCCAGGTCCGGGCCCTGGGCCTCACCCACCAGGTCGTCGACGTCACCGGCCGCACGGAGAAGTGGGCCTACGGCCGATACAGCGGGTTGTTCTCGCGGACGACGGCCGCGGAACTGAACCCGTCCGTCCGCTACCACCTGCGCGACTACATCGCCATGACGGACGCGTTCACGTTCTACGACGGCGTGACCGACTGGCGTGCGCAGGTCCTGAGCGCCCTGAAGCCGGGCGCAGCGCTGATGGGGTACGGCAACAACGAGTACGACATGGTCGAGCAGGCCTCCCAGCACGGCGTCACGTCCATTCCGTCGGACCTGGCGCCCAACCTCTCGGCGCTGAGCGCCGTCCACGGCACCGAGGGACTCAGGCAGAAGCCGCAGCCGGCCCCGGCCACCCGGAACAAGCACTACGTGACGTTCGTCATCAGCGACGGCGACAACGTTGCCTGGAACCTGTGGGGACTCCAGGAGTACTTCACCAACCCCGACCGCGGCCGCTTCGACATCGGCTACGGCATCAGTCCCTCCCTGGTCGATCTGGCTCCGGCGGCGATGCGCTGGTACTACGAGAACGCCTCGCGCGGCGCGGCGAACGACTGCTTCATCGCGGGGCCCAGCGGCTCCGGGTACGTCTTCCCGGCCAAGATGCCGCCCGGCGACCTCGCCCTCCTCACCGACCGGCTGAACGCGTACATGGCCGCCGGCGACATGCGGATCTCCGAGATCCTCGACGACCAGGACGCCTTCTTCCGCACCGACGTGTGGTCGGCCTACCTCCGGCAGCCGAACATCGACGCCCTGTTCTTCTTCGGCTACGGCGACACCGACCGGATCAGCGGCCGGATCAGCTGGGTGAACGGCAAGCCCGTGATCGCCCAGCGGGACGTGCTGTGGGCCGGTCTCACCGAGGAACAGGACCTGATCCGGAACATCAACTCCCGGCCTGCCGCCCCGACCAGCGCCGACGGCTACACGCTCGTCCTGGTGCACTGCTGGACCAAGACCCTGTCCGACATCAGGACAGTGGTGGACGGACTCGGTCCCGACGTCGAGGTGGTGACCCCCCGGGCGTTCACCGACCTCATCGTCCGCAACCGCGCCCGCTGACGCCGGATCGGCCGACCGCCCGGGTGCGTCGTGGGCCCCGCCGGACGCAGGACCGGGTGACCGAGGAGCTGGAGGCGGTGATCGATGCCCCGCAGCGTGCGGCGGCGGGTGGAGCGGGCCGGGACACGGTCGGCACCGTGGTGTTCGAAGCGGCCCCGCCTGCGCGGGCCGGCATCCCGGGCGCGAGGGCCGGCCCGCCCGGGCCGCGCGGTGTCCGCCGCCGGGCGGCCGGAAGGCGGTGTCGTCCTCGACAACGGACTGCCGCGGTGACGGCGGACCCGCGCGGTCCGGTCACCTCGGTGGACGACGTCGCCACCGGGCGAGGCGGTCGCGCCCGGCGGCGCGTCGTCAGCCCAGGGGCCCGCCCCGTGACACGGGTTCAGAGCCCCTCCGTCCGACTGAGGCCGTGCGGTGCGTTCGGCGGCACGCAGGGGCATGGGGCGGCGGGCGGTCCTGGGATGCTCATCCCCACCCCGCCAACGCCTCCCGCACCGCCCCCAGATCCCCGTCCGACGCCAACCCCGCGTGATACAGCCGCAGTTCCGTCGCCCCGTGCTCAGCCGCCCGGACCGCGTCCGCCGCGAGCGTCCCCGGGCTCCCGCCCATCCCCGACACCACGGTGAAGTTCGCGGCCAGCACCGCCCCCTCCCGCCCCTGCTCCGCGAACGGCGTCAGCAGCCCCGGCCCGCCCGCACAGGGCACGACCACTCCGTCCGCGACGGACAGGATGTGCGCGGGATCGACACCAGGGTTCGCCCCCACGCGGTAGGCGAACGGATCGGCGTGCAGCAGCACCTGGAAGCCCTCGGGCGCCGCGCCCCGGACGGCGCCGACCGCCGCTTCCTGAAGCGTACGGGCGATGTCGTCACGCCACGCCCGCGTACCCGCCGCCCGGCCCTCACCGAGCAGCTTCTCCACGGCCGGCCAGCCCCCGTCGTCGGACGCGTCGCCCCGCCACACCGGCTCCAGCGCGCCCCGCACGGCCGCCGCCAGCTCCTCCGCGTCGAGCCCCTGGGCCCCGTACCCCTCCCGGCACGTCCCGCAGAAGCACAGCGACATCAGGTACGTCCCGGCGTCCCCGAGCGCGACCCCGCCGCTCTTGTCGTGGGCGTGGAGGTGGGGCAGCCCGTACCAGCCGAGCGACTCCAGCTCGGTCCCCCGCGCCCCCGGCCGCACGGCCGCCTCGACGGCCAGGTCCACCAGGTACTGCCGGGTCTCCGGCTGCGCGATACACGGCGCCCACGCGTACCGGTCGCCGTACGCGTTGACCACGGACGTGTCCGGGAACTCGGCACCCAGCCGGGAGTTGTGCGCGAGCACGACCCAGGTGTGCACCTCAAGACCGGCGGCCGCCAGCGCCTCGGCAGCCTCCCCGTACGCGTCCCCGGGCGCCCACTCCCCCGCGGCGTACGGCCGCAGGCGCCGCCCCGACCACCGCGCGTCCTCGGGCGGGTAGAGCACGGCGGCGTGCTCGGCCGTGACGATCCGGTGCCGGGGGTGCCGGGGCGTGAGCGCACGCGTGGAGTGGTACGCGGAGGCGAGCGTCACCTGCCGCACACCGAGCCCCGCGATGCGCTCCCCGGCCGCCGGGTCCCCGTTGACGTCCCAGGGGTAGACGAACGCCGACGCCTTCACCTGTCCTCCTCTACCTGGCTCTCGAGCAGCGCGTACCCGCGCTCGATCAGCTGCGCGAGCTGCTTGACATGGTCCTCGGCCGGTTCGTGCAGTGGCGGCCGCACCTCCCCGACGTCGAGTCCGCGCATCCGCACCCCGGCCTTCACCAGGGACACCGCATACCCCCGTCCCCGCGCGCGCAGTTCCACGAACGGCCGGTAGAAGCCGTCCAGCAGCCGTTCCACCGCCCTGTCGTCGCCCTCGTTGAACGCCTTGTGGAAGGCGAGGGCGATCTCGGGTGCGAAGCAGAACACCGCGGACGAGTACAGGGTGATGCCGATGCCCCGGTACGCGAGCCCCGTCAGTTCGGCCGTCGGCAGGCCGTTGAAGTACAGGAACTCGCCCGGGACCTCGCTGCGTACGGCGCTCACGATCCGCTGCATCAGGTCCAGGTCGCCGAGGCCGTCCTTGAAGCCGATGACGCCTTCGGTGCGGGCGAGTTCGACCGCCGTCCCGGGGGTGAAGACGGCGTTGTCGCGCTGGTAGACGATCAGCGGGAGCGCGGTCGCCGCCGCCAGTTCGCGGTAGTGCCGCAGCAGGCCCTCCTGGGCAGCGTGCACGAGGTAGGGCGGCATGGCGAGCAGTCCGTCGGCGCCGGCCTCCTCGGCGAGCCGCGCGTACCGTACGGCGAGCGCGGTCCCGTACCCCGCGCCCGCCACGACCGGCACCCGGCCGGCGGTCTCCTCGACGGCGGCGCGGACACAGCTCTGGAACTCCTCGGGCGCGAGCGCGTGGAACTCGCCCGTGCCGCAGCACGCGAAGACGGCGGCGGCCCCGGCGTCGACACCCCGGCGCACATGCGTGCGGTAGGCGTCCAGGTCGACCGCGCCGTCCGGGCCGTAGGCCGTGACGGGGAAGAACAGCGGCCCGCTGGGGATACTGAGCCGAGCAGCGAGGGGGGCTGAGGTCACGGGCTCTCCCAAGTCCATGTCTCTGATCAGTGTCTATATTTCTGAACCCGCCCACGCTAAGCCGCCCCCTTCGGGCCGGTCAAGCACGCCAACACGCGAGACACCAGCGGATTTCCTCCCTTGACGCGTCGTCACCACCCCTTGACGCAGGCGACCGGGACTCCTTAGCGTGTCCACGCATGTGAATGTGGTACGCACATGCGCACAGCACTCATCGCAATCCGGTGATTCGCACGCGCTTCCGGTGACTCAAGGAGACCCGAGGATGCCCGCTCCCCGTACCGTTCTGCTCACCGGCGCCGCCGGCGGACTCGGCACCCTGATGCGGGAGCTGCTCCCGGAGTACGGCTACGAACTCCGCCTCCTCGACGTACGCCCCGTCGAGGGCGAGCCCGACGCGATCACCGCGGACCTCGCCGACCGGGACGCGCTGCACGAGGCCGTCCGGGGCGTCGACGCGATCATCCACCTCGCGGGCATCTCCCTGGAGGCCCCGTTCGAGAAGATCCTCAAGGCGAACATCGAGGGGACCTACAACCTGTACGAGGCCGCCCGTGAGGAGGGGGTCAAGCGGATCGTCTTCGCCTCCTCCAACCACGCCGTCGGCTTCACCCCCCGCCCCCAGGGCGACGACCCCCTGATCCCGATCGACACCCCGCGCCGCCCCGACACCTTCTACGGCCTTTCCAAGTCCTTCGGCGAGGACCTCGCCCAGCTCTACTGGGACCTGCACGGCATCGAGACCGTCTCCGTACGCATCGGCTCCTGCTTCAGGGAACCCACGAGCGTGCGCATGCTGTCGGTCTGGATGAGCCCCGAGGACGGGGCCCGCCTCTTCCACGCGGCCCTGACCGCCGAGGACGTGAAACACACCGTCGTGTACGGCTCCTCCGCCAACACCCGCCTGTGGTGGGACCTGACGACCGCCCGCGCCCTCGGCTACGAGCCGCGGGACGACTCCGAGCCGTACGCCGAGAAGCTGATCGCGGAGCAGGGCGAGCTCGACCCTGACAACGTGGCGCACGCCTACCTCGGCGGCCACTTCGTGAGCGAGCCGCCCATCTGGCCGTATTGACGCGGCGATATTCACGCGGCGATCGGCGCATGACGGCGGCGGGCGGGCACCGAACGGGCCCGCCCGCCGCCGCATTCGGGCACGCCTGCTGCCCGATCTCCCCTCCGCCCCAGGTCCGAGGCGGGCGGCCACCGCCCGAAACGGGCGCAGACGGGCACCATCGGGCCTGCAACAGGCCTGGTCAGTGACGCGCACCCGCTGTAGAACTTCCCCCATGGGCCCCACCGGGCCCGAACGGGCAGTTCCGGAAACGCGGAGGGGCAGGTGTCGGCCATGAGTGCGGAAGAAAGACAGCGCGAAATCGTCAAGGCCGCCCGCCGCACGGGTTCGGTCGACGTGACCGCGCTCGCCGCCGAACTGGGCGTCGCCAAGGAGACCGTACGACGCGATCTGCGTGCCCTGGAGGACCACGGCCTGGTCCGCCGCACCCACGGCGGGGCCTATCCGGTGGAGAGCGCCGGTTTCGAGACGACGCTCGCCTTCCGCGCCACCAGCCACGTCCCCGAGAAGCGGCGGATCGCGACCGCCGCGGCCGAACTGCTCGCAGACGCCGAGACGGTCTTCGTCGACGAGGGCTTCACCCCGCAGCTCATCGCCGAGGCCCTGCCCAGGGACCGGCCCCTGACCGTGGTCACCGCCTCCCTCGCCACCGCGGGCGCGCTCGCGGAGGCGGGCAACACCACCGTGCTGCTGCTGGGCGGCCGGGTGCGCCCCGGCACCCTCGCGACCGTCGACCACTGGACGACGAAGATGCTCGCCGGGTTCGTCATCGACCTGGCCTACATCGGCGCCAACGGCATCTCCCGCGACCACGGGCTCACCACCCCCGACCCCGCGGTCAGCGAGGTCAAGGCCCAGGCCATCCGGACCGCCCGGCGCACGGTCTTCGCCGGCGTGCACACCAAGTTCGGCGCGGTCAGCTTCTGCCGGTTCGCGGACATCGGCGCGCTGGAGGCGATCGTCACCAGCACGCTGCTGCCCGCGTCGGAGGCCCACCGGTACTCGCTGCTGGGACCCCAGGTCATCCGAGTCTGACAACCGAACCCACACCCGTAAGGGCACCCCCACGCCCACACCCGCCCCTTATCTCCCCATTTACCCCTACGCCCAGGAGCGATCCATGCGAATCCCGAGCCGACGGAGGCCGCGCACCGCACTTGCCGCGGCCGCCGCAGGGACGCTGCTCGCCCCGCTGCTCTCCGGCTGCTGGACCGGAGCAGGCGGGACGGGTGCCGGCGGCGACTCCATCAACGTCCTGATGGTCAACAACCCGCAGATGGTGGAGCTGCAGAAGCTCACCCGCGCCCACTTCACCAAGGACACCGGCATCAGGGTGAACTTCACCGTCCTGCCGGAGAACGACGTCCGCGACAAGATCAGCCAGGACTTCGCCAACCAGGCGGGCCAGTACGACGTCGCCACGCTCAGCAACTACGAGATACCGATCTACGCCCGCAACGACTGGCTGCACGAGATGAACTCGTACATCGCCAAGGACGCGGCCTTCGACGAGCAGGACATCCTCAAGCCGATGCGCCAGTCCCTGACCGGCGACGACGGCAAGCTCTACGGGCAGCCGTTCTACGGCGAGTCGTCCTTCCTGATGTACCGCAAGGACGTGTTCGCCGAGAAGGGGCTGACCATGCCCGAACACCCCACCTGGCAGCAGGTCGCCGACCTCGCCGCGAAGGCCGACGGTGCCGAGTCCGGCATGAAGGGCATCTGCCTGCGCGGCCTGCCCGGCTGGGGCGAGGTGATGGCCCCGCTCACCACCGTCGTCAACACCTTCGGCGGCACCTGGTTCGACAAGGACTGGAAGGCGCGCCTGAACTCCCCCGAGTTCGAGAAGGCCACCAAGTTCTACGTCGACCTCGTCCGCGAGCACGGCGAGTCCGGCGCCGCCCAGTCCGGCTTCGCCGAGTGCCTGAACAACATGACCCAGGGCAAGGTCGCCATGTGGTACGACGCCACGTCGGCGGCCGGCTCCCTGGAGGCCGCCAAGTCCCCGGTCAAGGGCAAGATCGGCTACGCGCCGGCGCCGGTGGAGAAGACCAGGTCCTCCGGCTGGCTCTACACCTGGGCCTGGGGCATCCAGCAGGCGTCGCGGAACCCCGACAAGGCCTGGAAGTTCGTCTCCTGGGCGTCCAGCAAGCAGTACGAGCAACTCGTCGGCGACAAGATCGGCTGGTCCAACGTCCCCGCGGGAAAGCGGGCCTCGACGTACACCAATCCGGCCTACGTCAAGGAGGCCGCCGCCTTCCAGGAGATGACGAAGGAGGCCATCGAGGGCGCCCGGCCCACCGACCCGGGGGTGCAGCCGCGCCCCGCGCCCGGCATCCAGTTCGTCGGCATCCCCGAGTTCACCGACCTCGGCACCAAGGTCTCGCAGGAGATCAGCGCGGCCATCGCCGGACGCCAGTCCGTCGAGTCGGCCCTGAAGAAGTCGCAGGCGCTCGCCGAGCGCATCTCCGAGGAGTACGAGGGACGATGACCGCGACCACGACCGCCCCGATAGCCACAGCGCCCGTGCGGACGACGGGCAAACCCTCGACGCGCCTGCGCGCCTGGGCCACCCGCGCCCCGCTCCTGCCCGCCCTCATCTTCATGATCGTCGTCACCCAGCTCCCGTTCGTGGCGACGCTGGTGATCTCCTTCTTCGACTGGAACTCGCTCTACCCCGACGCCCGCAGCTTCACGGGCTTCGCCAACTACGAACAGGTGCTGACCGACCCCGACCTGCGCCGCTCCGTGTGGACGACGGTCGTGCTCACGGTCGCCGTGGTCCTCGTCAGCCTGCTCCTCGGCCTCGCCCTCGCCCTGCTCCTGGACCGCCGCTTCCGCGGCCGGGGCATCGTCCGCACCCTTCTGATCGCCCCGTTCCTGGTGGTCCCGGTCGCCGCGGCCCTGCTCTGGAAGCACGTGCTCTACAACCCCGAATACGGCCTGTTCAACGGTCTGTTGCACTACGTCGGCGGCCCCCAGCCGGACTGGATCTCCGACACCCCGCTGCTCGCGGTCGAGGCCTCCCTGATCTGGCAGTGGACGCCGTTCATGATGCTGATCCTGCTGGCCGGGCTGCAGAGCCGCGACCACCAGCAGATCGAGGCGGCCCGCGTGGACGGCGCGAGCGACTGGCAGATCTTCCGCCACCTCACGCTGCCGCACCTGCGCCGCTACCTGGAGCTGGGCGCCCTGCTGGGCTCGATCTACATCGTCCAGAACTTCGACGCCGTCTTCACCATCACCTCGGGCGGCCTCGGCACGGCCAACCTCCCCTACACCGTCTACCAGACCTTCTACCAGGCCCACGAGAACGGCCTCGCCTCCGCCGCGGGCGTCCTCGTCGTCATCGGTTCGATCATCATCGCGACGTTCGCCCTGCGCGTGGTCTCGTCGCTGTTCCGCGAGGAGGTGTCCCGCGCATGAGCGCCACCGCGAATGCCGCACGTGTACGTCCCCGTCGCGCCCGGGGAGCGAGCCTGGGCCTGGCCGCCTGGCTGGTGGGCCTGCTGTTCTTCCTGCCCATCGCCTGGATGGCGCTGACGTCCTTCCACTCGGAGTCGGACGCGGCGACCAACCCGCCGTCCTGGGCGGCCGCCCTCACCCTCGACGGCTACCGCGAGTTCTTCGGTGTGGGCGGCGGCGCGAGCCCGTGGCCGTCGCTCATCAACTCCACGGTGGCGTCTCTGGCGTCGACGCTGTGCGTCCTGCTGCTGGCCCTGCCGGCGGCATACGCCCTGTCGATCCGCCCGGTGAGGAAGTGGACGGACGTCCTGTTCTTCTTCCTCTCCACGAAGATGCTGCCGGTGGTGGCGGGCCTCCTCCCGATCTACCTCTTCGCCAAGAACACCGACTTCCTGGACAACATCTGGCTGCTGGTCATCCTCTACACGTCGATGAACCTGCCGATCGCCGTGTGGATGATGCAGTCGTTCCTGGCGGAGGTGCCGGTGGCGGTCATCGAGGCCGCCCAGCTGGACGGGGCGCGCCTGCCGACGGTCCTGGCGCGCGTCGTGGCCCCGATCGCGGCACCGGGGATCGCGGCGACGGCCCTGATCTGCTTCATCTTCAGCTGGAACGAACTGCTCTTCGCGCGCGTGCTGACGGGCGTCGTCGCCGAGACGGCCCCCGTCTTCCTGACCGGCTTCATCACCAGCCAGGGCCTGTTCCTGGCGAAGGTGTGCGCCGCGTCGCTCGTCATCTCCCTGCCGGTGCTCGCCGCGGGGTTCGCCGCCCAGGACAAACTCGTCCAGGGCCTGTCGTTGGGAGCCGTGAAATGAAGGCCGCCGTCATCGAGTCCGTGGGCAAGGCTGTCGTCGCGGAGGTGCCGGACCCGACGCCAGGGCCACGGGAGGTCGTGGTGGAGGTGGCCGCCTGCGGCCTGTGCGGCACGGATCTGCACATCCTCCAGGGCGAGTTCGCGCCGAAGCTGCCGATCGTGCCGGGGCACGAGTTCGCCGGCGAGGTGGTCGGGGTGGGAACCCAGGTCACGGAGGTGTCGGTCGGCGACCGGGTGGCCGTCGATCCCTCCCTGTACTGCTACGAGTGCCGGTACTGCCGTACGGGCCACAACAACCTCTGCGAGCGCTGGGCCGCGATCGGGGTGACGACGGCGGGGGGCGCGGCCCAGTACGCGGTGGCGCCGGTGGCCAACTGCGTACGGCTCCCCGAGCACATCCGCACCCAGGACGCGGCCCTCGTGGAGCCCCTGTCCTGCGCGGTCCGCGGCTACGACGTGCTCCAGTCCCGCCTCGGCGCCCACGTCCTGATCTACGGCTCGGGGACGATGGGCCTGATGATGCTGGAACTCGCGAAGCGTACGGGGGCGGCGAGCGTGGACGTGGTGGACGTGAACCCGTCCCGCCTGGAGACGGCACGGCAGCTGGGCGTCTCGGCGTCCGCCGCCTCGCCCGACGAACTGGACCGCCCCCAGGGCTGGGACGTGGTGGTGGACGCGACGGGCAACGCGGCGGCGATCCAGGACGGCCTGGACCGGGTGGCCAAGGCCGGTACGTTCCTGCAGTTCGGGGTGGCCGACTACGCCACCCGGGTGACGATCGATCCGTACCGCATCTACAACCAGGAGATCACGATCACGGGCTCCATGGCGGTGCTGCACAGTTTCGAGCGGGCGGCTGAGCTGTTCGCGGCGGGTGTCCTCGACCCCGGCATCTTCATCAGCGACCGCCTGCCCCTGACGAGCTATCCGCAGGCGCTGGACCAGTTCGCGTCGGGGGTGGGGAGGAAGATCGTGGTGGTTCCGTAGGGAGAGGGCGGCTGTTCGGGGGCCGTGAGTACCCAGGGGTGTCCCAGGGCGGCTCCGGGCGGCACCCCGCGGCCCTCCAGTCGTTCGCAGCGAAGCGCGAGCGGCTGCTGCCCCGAGAGGCCCGCACCATCCTGTCGCTCGCGTCCACTTCATGGCCGAGGGTGCCCGGCTGACCTGCGGGCGGCTGTGGACGGCCGTCAACTGCGCCGGGCGCCAACGCGGTTCGTAACGATCACTCCGCCGATCCGGGGTGTTTGCGCCGGTTGGCGTGGAAGCGCGCTTTCTTCTGACGATTCCCACACGTGTTCATGTCACACCATTTGCGGGTGCGGCTCTGACTGGTGTCGAAGAAGGCGGCCTGGCAGGTCGGTGACGCACACAAGGCCAGTTTCCCGTCCCGTTCGCCTGCGATGATGCTGATCGCGTCGGCGGCGATCACGCTGAGGGCATCCTCCACGCAGGAAGCCGAGCCGAGCCGCCATCGCCGCTCGCCCTCGGGCGTCAGGATCGCCGCGGCCCGCCCCTGAACGCTGCGGTCATTGATGACCTGGACAGCGGACGCAGGGAGAGTGTCCTGGATCGCGGCCGCCGTCGCGGCGACGTGAATCGCCTCCCTCAACTCCCGGGCGAGGTCGAGCTGGGCAGTGGTGCAGGAGTCCACGGCGAGGTCGTTCACCGCCAGCCAGTCGACGAGCCGCTGCGGCGTGGGGATGCGCTCCACCGCCTTGCCCTGACGCTCCGTCAGAGTCGCGGTGAAGCTGGTCGCCAGCACCTTGCCGAGGCGGAAGTCAGGGAACCCAGCGCGCATGGAACCACCTTAGCCGGTTGCAGGCCGACATGATGACATGTTAGAACCGGCTTAGCCGGTTCGCGATGGTTCGCAGCCGGTTCCGCGATGGCCAGGAGGTCTCATGCCCCGCCCGACCCGCGACGTTCAACCATTTGAAGCCCACGCGACTGACGCCGACCTCGACGATCTGCGCGCGCGACTGGCCGCGGCGCGGCTACCGGAGACCGAGACGGTCCATCGCGCCGCGCCCGACCCCCGCCGATGGGAACAGGGCGTTCCTCTCGCCGACCTCGTCGATGTCGTGAACTACTGGCGCACCGGGTACAACTGGCGGTCGTTCGAGGAACGCCTCAACCGGATCGGCCAGTTCCGCGCGACCATTGATGATCTGGGAATCCACTTCCTGCACCGTCGATCCGCGCGCGCGGATGCCACTCCTCTGATCCTGACGCACGGCTGGCCAGGCAGCATTGCCGAGTTCGTCGATGTGGTGGACGAGCTGGCGGATCCGGAAGACGCGCAGGCGCCGGCGTTCCACGTCGTGGTCCCGTCGCTACCAGGCTTTGGCTACAGCGACAAGCCGGCCACCACCGGGTGGGGAACCGAAAAGATCGCGGCCGCGTGGGTGGAACTGATGGGAAGGCTCGGCTACAGCAGGTTCGTGGCCCACGGCGGCGACTGGGGAGGGAACGTGACCACGGTTCTCGGCGGCAGGTTCCCGGCGCACGTTCTCGGCATCCACACCACGTTCGCGGAGGGACCGCCCGGGCTGACAACGGACGGGCTGACGGCGGTCGAGCGCGAGTGGACCGAGGAAACCCGCCATTTCTGGCGCCACCGCGCGGCGTACGCGAAGCAGCAGGCGACCCGGCCGCAGACCATCGGCTACTCGCTCGTCGACTCGCCGGTCGGGCTTCTCGCCTGGATCCTCGACAAGTTCGCCGAGTGGTCGGACACCGAGGACAGCCCGTTCGAGACGATTTCCATGGACCGCGTACTTGACGACGTCACCCTGTACTGGCTGACGCGGACCGGCGCGTCGGCGGCCCGCATCTACTACGAAAGCCACAACTCGCTGGACCCCGGGCTTCGGGTCGACGTCCCGTCAGCGATCACCATGTATCCCCGCGACATCGAGAAGTGTCCGCGACCCTGGGCACAGGAGCGGTACCGGCAGATCGTCCGGTGGAGGTCGCCCGAAAGCGGGGGACATTTCCCGTCGCTGGAGGCCCCCGGGTATTTCGTCGAAGATCTGCGAGAAGGCCTCTCGGCAGTGCTGGCCGCTGCTCGGTGAACGCGGCTCGTCGCCCGGCACGGAAAGGCCCCGCGACTGCGTGCGCTACGTGACGCCGCAGTGTCACAGAGCCCGGCGCATGCACGTACGAGGCCACCGGTCCAGGCCGTGTGCCGTTTCACGTCGACGGATCTCCCGCATGCCAGGAGTAAGCCTGCTGTCGTCCACGAACTGGAAACCGCACCGAAGGTAGTAGGGGGCGTTCCAGGGGACCTCGGTGAACGTGGTGAGAGTCAGGGCGGGTGCCCCCTCGCTCCTGGCACGATGGGCCAGATGGTTCAGCAGGGAGCGGCCGATACCGCGGCGCGCGGAGGACCGGTGCACCGAAACCTGCTCGACATGGAGGTTGCCGTCGACGCGGTCGGCGATCAGGTAGGCCACCGGAGTGTCGGCATCGTCGACCGCGACCCAGGCCAGCCCGGCGTGGTGGTAGCGGGCGAGCTCGGCGAGCGGCAGCGGCTCATCATCGGCGATCTCCGGCATGCCAATGTCCCGGAAGCACTGCCCGGCGGCCCTCTCGATGTCCTGGAGGAGTGGCAGCTCGTCCAGGTGCACGGCACGGATATGCATGAACGCATTCTCCGAGGCCGGCCGGATCATGCCACCGAATAAAGGATGCCGTGACGCCGCACCCCGGCCGGCGGCCCCGGCCGGCGGCAGGGTGCACCTCTGGTGCCGCGCACCGGGCGGCCCCGGAGGGGCCGGAGGGCAGCACCTCCCGGGGATGAGACGGGTCGGGGCGGCGGGGCGAAAAATCCCTGGTCACAGCCGCCCGCCCGGCCTACCATCCCGCCATGCCCCGACCCCACGGCTTCACCTACACACAGCACCCCGACGGCACCCTGCAGATCACCCACCACGGCCACCCCGCAGGCACCCTCCGCGGCCCAAGGGCCGACCGGTTCCTCACGGAAGTGACCAGCGGCGACCCCCAGCTCGTCATGGCCCGCTGGACCGGCAACTACAAACGCGGCAACGAACGCACGGCCCGCGACCACCCCCGCAACCAACCCCGCCCCCGCCGCTGACCCGAACGGCCGCCGGTCAGCCCCTGGTAAGGGAACGGTAAAGCGACCTGGATCGTTCACGGGGCATGACAGCTATGACCCCCGGCTCGAACATCCCTCTCTCCACCGCCCGCGTGGCGGTGGACGTCGCCGCCCCGGTGCGGCTCGACGTATCGGGCCTGCTGCTCACCGCCGACGGCAAGGTGCGCTCCGACGACGACTTCATCTTCTACAACCAGCCGAGCGGCCCCGGCGTGACGTACCGCTCCGGCGGCGGCACCAGCCCCGACGCGATCACGGTCGACACCACCGCCGTCCCCGCGGGCATCGAGAAGATCGTGGTCACCGCGAGCCCCGACGCGGCGGGCCAGACCTTCCAGGGCATCGAACCCACGGCCACCATCCGCAACGCCGACGACAACTCCGTCCTGGCCACCTTCACCCCGCCCCAGCTCGGCACGGAGACGGCCCTGGTGGTCGTGGAGATCTACCTGCGCAACGGCGCTTGGAAGGCCCGCGCGGTCGGCCAGGGGTACGCCAACGGCCTGGCGGGCATCGCCACCGACTTCGGCGTCACGGTCGAGGAACCGGCACCCGCCTCCGCTCCGGCAGCCGCACCGGCCCCGGCACCGGCGGCCCCCGTCGCGCCTCCGCAGCCCGCGGCCCCGCCCGCACCCGCCGTGCAGCCCCCGGCCGCTCCCCCGGCGCCCGCCGCCCCGCCCGCCCCCGGCGCCGGCAAGATCAACCTCGACAAGGGCCGCGTCAGCCTCCAGAAGAACCAGACGGTCTCCCTCGTCAAGGGCGGCCGCCCGCTCCTCTCCCAGGTCAAGATGGGCCTCGGCTGGGAGCCCGCGTACCGCGGCAAGGACATCGACCTGGACGCCTCGGTCATCGCCTACGGCCCGCAGCGCAACCACATCGACAGCTGCTACTTCGGCAAGCTGACCATCGTGGGCGGCGCCATCAGGCACTCCGGTGACAACCTCACCGGTGAGGGCGGCGGCGACGACGAGGTCATCACGGTCGACCTCGGCCGTCTGCCCCAGGAGGTCACCGGCCTGGTCTTCACGGTCAACTCCTTCTCCGGGCAGAAGTTCACCGAGGTCGCCAAGGCCTACTGCCGCCTCCTGGACGCCGCGACCGGCGAGGAGCTGGTCCGCTTCGACCTCACCAACGCCGAGGCGCAGACCGGCGTGATGATGGCGAAGCTGATCCGCCAGTTCTCCGGGGAGTGGGACATGACGGCGATGGGCGACTTCGTGAAGTCCCGCACGGTGAGGGGGATGGTGAAGCCGGCGGCCCAGGCGCTGTAGCCGGCCGGCCCGCGTCGACGACGTCCGGCGTGCCCCGCCGACGGGGCACCCGGCGCGTACCGCTCCATCTTCGTCGCCCCCGCCGCCAGGTCAGCGTCAGGTCAGTCGCAGAGCGGTCCAGGCCGCGTCGTCGAGTGCGAGGTGGTGGTCGAGTGCGGCCCGGGGCAGAACAGGGGGCACGTCCTCCCGGGTTCCGAGGGTCGCCGCCGCCAGCAGGTGCCCCAGACGCAGTCCGTCCGCCGCGCCGCGGCCTTCGAGGAGTGCCGCGAGGCAGCCGGCGGCGAAGGCGTCACCGGCTCCCACGCGCTCGACGACCCGCCCGGCCGGTGTGGGGACGAACGTCTCTTCGCCGTCGGCCGTGTACGCCGTCGCTCCGTTCCAGGCGTCCTTGACGACGAGAGCACGGCCGGGGCCGAGCAGGTCGCGGATCTCCTTGGCGCCGCGGGTGCCCCACAGGGTCTCGGCCTCGTCGCGTCCGACGAAGACGACGTCGGCGGCGCGTGCCAGCGCCCGCAGCACGGGTGCCGCGTCGGCGGGGCGGTGCCGCCAGAGGGCGGGGCGGTAGTTGACGTCGAAGGAGACGACGGGTCCGGGTACGGCCCGGCGGCAGACGATGTGGGTGACCAGTGCGGCGCAACTGTCCGACAGTGCCGGGGTGATCCCGGAGACGTGCAGGACGCGCGCCCGGTGGAGCAGCGGACGGCTCGTCAGGCGGGGGGCCATGGCGGCGGCCGCGGAGTTCCGGCGGTAGTAGTACGTGCCGGTGCCGTCGGGGCCGGGGTCCTTGAAGTAGACGCCGGTCGGCCGGTCCGGGTCCGTCTCGGCGGCGGAGACGTCGACACCGCGGGCGGTCAGGTCGTCCAGGACGCGCCGTCCGAGCGGATCGTCGCCGACCCGGCCCAGCCAGGCGACGCGGTGCCCGAGGGAGGCCAGGGCGCAGGCCACGTTGGACTCCGCTCCGCCCACCGCGAGCAAGAGCGTGCGCTGGTGTGCGAGGGGCCGGGTGTCCGCGGGGCTGAGTACGGCCATGGTCTCTCCGACGCAGACCACGTCGGCCGGCGGCGGGTCGCCGGAGGGCGGGCCGGGAGGGGGGAGGGGGAACAGCACGAGGGTTCCTTCGGCGGAGGGTCCGGAGTTTCCGGGGCGCGGTGTCGGTTCGGTGGGAGAGCCCCTCAGGTGTCGAGGACCCGGTGCAGGAACTGCTGGGTGCGCTCTTCGGCGGGGTTGCCGAAGACCTGCTCGGGCGGACCCTGTTCGAGGACCACTCCGCCGTCCATGAAGACGACGCGGTCGGCGGTGTCCTTGGCGAACCGCATCTCGTGGGTGACGACGACCATGGTCATGCCGTCCTCGGCGAGGGAGCGCATGACGCCGGTGACCTCTCCCACGAGTTCGGGATCGAGGGCGGAGGTCGGTTCGTCGAAGAACATGATGGCGGGGTCCATGGCGAGCGCGCGGGCGATGGCGACGCGCTGTTGCTGCCCTCCGGAGAGCTGCGCCGGGTAGGAGTCGGCCTTGTCGCCGAGCCCGACCCGGGCCAGGGCGGCACGGCCGCGCTCCTCGGCCTGGACGCGGGGAAGCTTCCTGACCTTCAGCAGGGCGAGGGTCACGTTGCCCAGCGCGGTCCTGTGCGGGAAGAGGTTGAACTGCTGGAAGACCATCCCGACGTGTCCGAAGATCTCGGGTGCGCGCCCCCGGTCGTGCAGGGGTACGCCGCCCACCCACACCTCGCCGCTGTCCGCCCGCTCCAGGTCGCACATGATCCGCAGGAGGGTGCTCTTGCCGGAGCCGCTGGCGCCGATGAGGACGACGACCTCGCCGGGTTCCACGTCGATGTCGACGCCCTTGAGGACCTCCAGGTCGCCGAAGCGTTTGTGCACGCCGGACAGGGAGATCCGGGAGGTGGTCACCGCCTTCTCCTGGGCGGCTGGCTCGGTGGTCTTCATGCGGTGACGGCCTTTCTCTCCATGTGCCGCACGAGGAGCGACAGCGGGTAGCAGATGACGAAGTAGAGAACGGCGACGGCCAGGTAGGACGTGGCGGGGTCGCCCACGCGGTCGATGACGGCCTGTCCCTGGCGGACCAGTTCGACGTAGCCGATCACCACGGCGATCGAGGTGTCCTTGATCAGGGAGAGGTACTGGCCGACGAGCGGCGGAAGGACGATCGCCCGGGTCTGCGGAAGGATGACGCTCAGGAACGTCTGGACGCGGGGCAGGCCGAGCACGCGCGCCGCCTCCCACTGGCCGCGGGGTACCGCCTCGATGCCGGCGCGGAAGATCTCCGCGATGTAGGCGCCCTGGTAGAGGGTGAGGGCGAGCAGCGCCGCGCCGAAGACGGTGAGGCCCGCGAGGTTCAGGTAGGCCGCGCCGAAGTAGATGAAGAGCATCTGGATGAGCAGCGGTGTGCCGCGGAAGACCTCCAGGTAGCCGCGGCCGAGCTGGGCCAGCACGGGGACACGGCTGGTGCGTACGGCAGCGACGACGAGGCCGAGGAGTGTCGCGGTGGCGATCGAGGCGATCGACAGCAGGACGGTCGCCCACAGGCCGGAGAGGTACAGGTCGCGGTTGGACCAGATGACCGACCAGTCCATCAGGCCTCCTTCTGGACGGGACGGCCGCTACGGGCGGGAAGCAGACGGCGTACGGCGCTCAGGGGGCGCGGACGTACGGAGGTCTCCAGCGGGGGCTTGAAAGCGGCCCGCCCGACGAGCCCGGCCACGAGGACGACCGCGTTGGTGAGGACCAGGTACAGCACCGCGGCGATGCCGAAGACCTGGACGGTCAGCAAGGTGCGGGAGTTGATGACCATGGCGGTGCCGGTCAGCTCCGGGACGGAGATGGCGGACAGCAGCGACGAGCCCAGGATGATCTGGACCAGTTGGTTCACCACCGCGGGGTAGACGTTGCGCAGGGCCTGCGGGAGCACCACGTGCGCGAAGGTGCGCATGGGGTTCAGGGCCAGCACCCGGGCCGCTTCCCGCTGGCCGCGCGGGACGGCCTGGATGCCGGCCCGGAAGATCTCGGTGAGGTAGGCGCCGACGTTGACGCCGAGGGCGAGGACGCCCGCCTGCACCGGGCTGAGTCGCAGACCGGCGGAGGGCAGCGCGAAGTAGGCGACGAACATCTGCAGCAGGACGGGCGTGTTGCGGATGACCTCGACGTAGACGGCGGCGGGGGCGCGCAGCACCGTGAAACGGGATCTGCGGGCGAGCGCGCCGAGCAGGCCGAGGGCGAAGGCCAGCGCGAAGGCCTCGAGCGACAGTTTCAGGGTCAGCCAGGCGGCGTCGAGGTAGGTGGGCCAGTCCCGGAGGGCGTAGCTCCAGTCGGTGAACATGGGACTCCTCCACGGGGCGGCGGCAGGACAGGGTGCCGCCGCCCGCCGGGGCTCAGTAGGACGGGTTGAGCGGGTAGACGCGGTCGACGCCGAACCACTTCTTGTAGAGGGCGTCGGACTGGCCGGAGGTGTTGAACTCGCGCAGCCAGGTGTTGACCCACTGCAGCCAGGTGGCGTCGCCCAGCGGGACGCCGATGGCGTTGTACTCCAGGGGCACCACGGAGTCCTTGGTGACCTTGAGGGAGGGGTCCTGCTTGGCCTGGTAGTTCAGGAAGTTGGAGTCCTCGACCATGGCGTCGGCCTGGCCCTGCTTGACCGCGAGCACGGCGGCGGAGGAAGTGTCGTACTCCTGGATCTTCGCCTGGGAGTTGCCGGCCTTGACCGCGTCACCGTTGGTGGAGCCCTTGGTCACCGCGACGGTCTTGCCCGTGAGGTCCTTGATGGTGGAGATGCCGCTGGACTTCTTCACCAGCAGAACCTCACCGGCGACGATGTAGGGGTCGCTGAAGGCGACCTGCTTGGCGCGCTCGGAGGTGGTGGTGAAGTTGCAGACCACCGCGTCGACCTTCTTGGTCTGCAGGTTGGGGATGCGGTTGGCGGACGTCGTGTCGACGATCTTGACCTTGACGCCGAGCGCCTTGGCCATGGCGGTGGCGACGTCGACGTCGAACCCCTGCGGCTTGTCGGACTTGTCCTTGGAGCCGAACGGCGGGAACGTCAGGCAGCTGGCGACGTTGAGGGTGCCGCGCTTGATGACGTCCTGCAGTGTCGAGGACTGCTGGCCGGCGGCCGCGGTGCCGCTGCCGGAGCTGCAGGCGGCGAGCGATGCGGCGGTGGTCACACCGACACAAAGCGTCATCAAAGTGCGAGTAGGGTGACGAAATCTCATCGCGGAGGCTCCCTTCCGGGAGAGTTCTGGGGAGAGTTTCGGGGAGAGGGGCCGCGCCGGCGGCGGCCGGGAGAGGGCCTGGTCGCCATCGACTCCAGCTTGTTTTGCTATGCAAAACTGCGTTCCGCATAGCGTTGCGGAGAAGTTAGCCCGGCGCCACCCGGTCGTCAACGGCCGATTTCAATATGTGACATAGCGTTTTGCAATGCAGTACACTGGGACTCCCGCACAGCAGCCGTCCACAGGAGGAACCGGCGTGGCCTCGCCCGACAGCTCGAACCCCATCCCCGACGCGTCCGAGCCCCGCCGCAACGCGTCGTCGTCCCTGCGGCGCGCGCTGAGCATCCTGATGTACCTGGCGGAGGACGAGGGGCACCCACAGGGAGCCTCCCTGACCGATCTCGCCACGGGGCTGGGGCTGAGCAAGAGCACCGTGCTGCGGCTCGTCGGGCCCCTGCGGGAGGTGCGGCTCGTGGACCAGGACCCGGAGAACGGCCTCTACCGGCTCGGTCCCCAGAACGCCCTGCTCGGCCAGCTCTACCAGGAGCGGCTCGACGTCCGGCGGACGGCGGCACCCCTGCTGCACCAGCTCGCCCAGGACGTACGGGAAGCAGTGCACCTGGTCAGCTTCGATCCCCCCGAGATCGTCTACATCGACAAGGTCGAGAGCCCCCAGGCCGTCCGCATGCACTCCCGGGTGGGCGGACGCCAGCCCGCCTACTGCACGGCCACGGGCAAGGCCTTCCTCGCCCACGCCACGGACGACGTCCTCGACCAGGTGCTCGCGGCCGGCCTGCCCGCACGCACGCCGGCCACCCTCACCTCGCCCGACCAGCTGCGCGCCGACCTCGCCCGCATCCGGCAGCGCGGGTACGCCATCGACGACGTGGAGAACGAACTGGAGATCCGCTGCGTCGCCGCGCCGGTCTTCAACCACAGCGGGGCGGTCGTCACGGCGGTGAGCATCTCGGGCCCGGCCTCACGGGTGACGCACGACCGCCTCGCCGAGATCGGGACACGGGTCACGGAGACGGCCCAGGCCCTCACGGAGCGCCTGGGCGGAGTCGTCCTGTCCCCCGGCCGGTAGGGCGCGCGGGCCGCGCCCCATGCGCTGGGGTGCGCCGCGCTGAGGGCGCCGACTGCGCGGCTCGCCCGCAGCCTGGGCGGACCGAGGGCACAAGGGCAGGCCGACGGCGACAGACCGACCAGGCACCGCGAGACGCTCTCCGCGCTGTGCCCCTTCACGGCCGGCCGATCACGCGTCGCACGGAGCGCACCCGCCGCGACGGCGGGTGCGCCCGGTTAGAACAGCGCGCTGTACGCGTTGAGCGCGGGCTGGCCGCCCAGGTGCGCGTAGAGGACGGTGGAGTCGCGACCGATCTCGCCGCGGGCCACCAGGTCGATCATCCCGGCCATGGACTTCCCCTCGTACACGGGGTCGGTGACCATGCCCTCGGTGGTGGCCGCGAGGCGCATCGCGTCCAGCGTCGTCTCGTCCGGGACCCCGTACGTGCCCGCGTGGTACCGCTCGTCCAGCTCGACGTCCGCCTCCGTCAACTCCTTGCGTACACCGATGAGCCCGCCGGTGCGGTGGGCGATCCGGGCGATCTGCTCACGGGTGCGGGCGGGCGCGGCCGACGCGTCGATGCCGAGCACCCGCCGGGGACGCCCGCCGGCCTCCTGAAGCGCCGCGAACCCGGCGACCATGCCGGCCTGCGTCGAACCCGTCACGGAACACACCACGACGGTGTCGAAGAAGACCCCCAACTCCCTCTCCTGCTCGGCGACTTCGTACGCCCACCCGGCGAAACCGAGCCCGCCGAGGGGGTGGTCGGAGGCGCCGGCCGGAATGGCGTACGGCTTGCCGCCGCCCTCCTCGACCTCCTTGAGCGCCTGCTCCCAGCTCTCCTTGAACCCGATACCGAAGCCCGCCTTGACCAGCCGTACGTCGGCTCCCGCGAGGCGGCTGACGAGGATGTTGCCGACCTTGTCGTACACGGCGTCCGGCCAGTCGACCCAACTCTCCTGCACCAGTACGCACTTGAGCCCGGCGCGGGCCGCGACGGCGGCGACCTGACGGGTGTGGTTGGACTGCACCCCGCCGATGGAGACCAGCGTGTCGCAGCCCTGCGCGAGGGCGTCGGCGACGAGGTACTCCAGCTTGCGGGTCTTGTTCCCGCCGTACGCGATACCGGAGTTGCAGTCCTCACGCTTGGCCCACAGGGCGGCGCCGCCGAGGTGCTCGGTGAGCCGGTCCAGACGGTGCACGGGCGACGGCCCGAAGAGGAGGGGGTAACGCTCGTAGGAGGCAAGGGACATGGGCGTACTCCCTGGGTTCAGTGGGTCTCTTCGCCTGTTCAGTGAGGCTCTTCGCCGTCGAGCGCGTCCATGCTCGCGAGGCTGCGCCAGATCTCCGCCGTGACGCGGACCGCCTCGTCCACGTCACCGGACGCGCAGGCCTCGATCAGCTGCTCGTGCAGCCCGGCCGAACGGCAGTTGCCGCCCTCGCCGAAGCGCCGTCGCTCCAGCCGCCGGATGAGCGGGGTGTAGCGGGCGATGGTGGCGGCGGCCGCACGGTTGCCGCTGACCCGTACGAGGACGTCGTGCAGTTCGTCGTCGGCGCGCAGCGCGGTGTCCACGTCACCGGCGTGCACGGCTCCGGCGAACCGCTCGTTGGCCGACCGCATCGACTCCACGTCGGCGGCGAACAGCCGGGGCACCGCGACCCGGGTGACCAACTCGTGCATCGCCCCGACCACGGACGCCGCGTCCCGCACGTCGGAGGCGACGACCGGTGTCACCCGCGTGTAGCTCTGCGGCTTGCTCTCCAGCAGCCCCTCGTCCACGAGCCGCGAGAACGCCTCGCGCACCGGAGCCCGCGACAGCCCGAGCCGCTCCGCGAGGTCCGCGTCCCGCACCACCGTGCCGGGCTCGATCTCCCCGGCGACGATGGCGTCCCGGAGCGCTTCGTAGGCGCGGTCCCTGAGGAGGGTGCGGCGCACCGGCTGCATGGAGTTCACAACTGACATGTTAGATGTCAATCCGGCCGGGCACAAGGGAGTGGCCCGCACCGAAGTGCGGGCCACTCCCCACCGGGCCTCAGGCCGCCAGGTTCAGGCCACCCACGGCCAGTCCGCGTTCCGTGCCGCCTCCAGCAGCGGGACCATCCGGAACGCCGCGTCCGTCAGGCCGCCGAAGGTGTGCCTGTTCCCCTTACCGGAGGGGCCGTGGCCCGCCCGGTAGCCGGCCAGGTTCCAGGTGTAGACCGGCACGTGGGCCGGAACCTGCTCGGTCGGGTCGCCGTGGTGGCTGTACGCGTACTGCTCGTCCGTGACGATCAGCACCCGGTCGTGCTTCCTGTAGTGGCGCCGGACCGCCTCGGTGGTGTCGGTGCCGCCCAGATCGCCGAAGCGGCCGAGGATCTTCAGCACCGACTCGCCCCTGCGGAACCGCACCCTGCGGCTGCTCGTGCCGAACTCGACGAGGTCCGCGTCCGCCGCCCGCAGCGCGAGCGCCGTGCCGAAGACCGCCGCCGCGTCGGCCCGGTTGAGCCTGGAGCGGTCGGACATCCGCGAGTAGAACATCGAGCCCGAGCGGTCCACGAGCACCAGAGTCCGGCCGGGCAGCGCGGGCACGTTGGCCAGCGAGTGGCCGAGCGCCTGCTCCAGCGGGTACGACCAGCGCAGCGAGGGCGCGTGCTGGTACGCCGCGAGGTAGCGGAACGGGAACTGCCGCGAGCGCGCGACCTCGGCCGGGTCGCTGATACGGGCGGCGACCTGTGCCGCTGTCTCATCCGAGACGCCGGCCTCGTCGAAGTTCCTGAGGTTGCGCACGAGCGCCATCGCGCCCATGGACGGGATCACGGCCTCCCAGGCCGCCTTGTCCATCGGCCCCTGCAGCCAGCCCGCCAGCGCCTCCCACGTCATCCCGGCCGCCGCGAGCCGCTCGGCCCCGCCGTCCGAGGTGACGACCGCGCGCCGCTCCTCCACCGGCAGCGCCATCAGCTCGCGGTGCGCGGTGAGCAGCCGGTTCGACGCAGGCGGCACGGCGGTGTCCGGGTTGTGCCGGCGGTCCAGCGCGTACTGGAACAGCTCGCCCTGCCACGGCTTGCCGGGGTCCGGCGCCGCGTGCACCAGGTTGAGGATGTCACCGAAGCGGTATCCCTTGGACGCCGTGTCGTACTTCAGCAGCGCCTTGCCCCCGTACAGACGTCGTACGGCGTCGGCGATGCCGCGCTTGACCGGCTTGGGGACGGCGCGACCGTACGTCGAGGTCCAGTACGCGAGCAGTTCGCCGGGCTCGTCGGGCCGCTGCAGCACGGAGGCGATGACCTGCCGGTTGGCCGGCCCGTCGGTGGCGCCCGCGTCGAGGCGCGCCTTCACGTACTCGGCGGCGCCCACGATCGAGGCGGTCCGCAGGTTGCCCTCGCCGCGCAGCCAGCCGAGCAGTCCGGCGGTCCACGCGGGGTGCGTGACGGCGAGCTCGCGCACGAGCCGCGCGAACCGGTCGTCCCGGTCGGCGCCGTCCTCGTAGAAGGTCTTCTGCGCCACGAAGTTGGAGACCGCGAGCAGGAAGAGCTCGGAACGCGGATCCCGCGCACGGCCACGGCCGCCCTCGTAGGTGCGGAGCACGCGGCCCGTGGACGTCACGCGGGAGGTGGGCCGGTCCCTGCTTGCCCTGGTGTTGAATCGCGCCATGGTGAATTCCCCCGAATTCGTTGGTGTTTCGGAAGGAGGCGCGACAAAAGGAGGGTGGCCGAGGTCAGGAATCGGCGGCGTGACTATAACCTAGCGCGTCTTCCATTTCCGCCACACCGGCCCTGGGCCGGTGACGGGATTCGAACCCGCACCCGTGTTGACGGACTAGGGCCCTGAAGTATCCGCTGCCTGCGCACCGGACACCCACCATGTGCCGCACCTCCCGAGATCAAGTCGGCGGCGGCATGGGATTCTTTTGAGAGAAGAAGTAG
The DNA here is from genome assembly GCF_055572015.1 of Streptomyces sp. NPDC030840. NCBI lineage: Bacteria > Bacillati > Actinomycetota > Actinomycetes > Kitasatosporales > Streptomycetaceae > Streptomyces > Streptomyces sp. NPDC030840. The sequence goes on from NZ_JBVIEE010000004.1 coordinate 164,497, forward strand.
CCGCAGCCCGCGCACCGGGAGGTGCATGAAGTTGTGGTGTCCAGAGTTCAAGGCCGGCGGAACCGACGTAGGTGCTCTGCCCCTGAGCTACACCGGCACGTTGTACCGGTGGCGGGACTCGAACCCGCGACCGCCCCATTATCAGTGGAAGTAGGTCCTGCCTTCGCACCTGGACGTGCATTACTTTAGGAGGACGTTCGCGGGCCGGGCGAGCGAATTAATGGCGCTTACGGTGTCACCACTTCGGGCTGTTACCGCTTCTGGCGCTTCCAGGGGCCCGTGATGGCGAGCAGGATGCCCGGGTCCTGGATGTTGGCGTACAGGGTCTTTCCGTCGGGCGAGAAGGTGACGCCGGCGAACTCGCTGTACTCCGGCTCCTCTTCGGTGCCCACGTTCAGGTCGTTGCGGGCGATGGGGTACGTGCGGCCGCTGTCCGTGGCGCCGAAGAGGTGCGAGACACCCTCGCCGTCCTCGGCGAGGATGATGCCGCCGTACGGGGAGACGGTGATGTTGTCGGGGCCGTCGAAGGCGCCGTCGGCGGACGGGTCGGGGTTGACGCCGAGGAGGACCTTCAGCGTCAGGGTGCGGCGCTTGGGGTCGTAGAACCAGACCTGGCCGTCGTGCTGGACGGGGCTCTCCTCACGGGCGTACGAGGAGACGATGTACGCGCCGCCGTCGCCCCACCACATGCCCTCCAGCTTCCGGGCGCGGGTGACTTCGCCGGCGCCGAACTGGTTGCGCACGGCCACGGTCTTCGCGTCCCGGTCGGGCACGTCCACCCAGTCGACGCCGTACACCGTGCCGATCTTGGTGGCGCGGGACAGGTCGTCGACGTAACGGCCGCCGGAGTCGTAGCACTTGGGCGCCTGCAGGACGCCGGCGTCGTCGGCGAGCGTACGGAACTTCCCGGGGCCGTACGCGAAGCCCTTCGGCGGGGTCCATCGGAAGAAGAGGCCGTTGGGGCCCGCGGCGTCCTCGGTGAGGTAGGCGTGGCCGCGCTTGGGGTCGATGACAACGGCCTCGTGGTCGTAACGGCCGAAGAACTTCAGGGGCTTGGGGTCGCGGTTGGCGCGCCGGTCGCAGGGGTCGACCTCGAAGACGTAGCCGTGGTCCTTGGTCATGCCGTTGACGCCGGCCCTGTCGGAGTTCTCCTCGCAGGTGAGCCAGGTGCCCCACGGGGTGCTGCCGCCCGCGCAGTTGGTGGAGGTGCCCGCGATGCCGACCCACTCGGCGACCGTGCCGTCGGGGCGGACCTCGACGACCGTGCAGCCGCCGGACGCGGCCGGGTCGTACACGAGGCCCTCGGTGAGCGGCACGGGGTACGCCCACTTGCTGCGGGGGCCCTTCAGCTCGTGGTTGTTGACGAGGAGGGTGGTGCCCCGGGGGCCGGGGAAGGCGGCCGTGCCGTCGTGGTTGGAGGGTGTGGACTCGCCGGACTCCAGCTTGGTCCTGCCGCTGTAGGTGATGATCTTGTACGTGAACCCGGCGGGGAGGGCGAGGATGCCCTTCGGGTCGGGGAGCAGCGGTCCGTAACCGACTCCGCCGCCGTGCCGCTCCGCCGCTCCCTCGCTCTCCTCCGCGCTGTCGGTGCCGGTGGACGCGAGGGCGTTCGGGGCGGTGGCGAGGGCGCCTACGCTGCCGGCGAGCGCGACGCCGGCTCCGGTGATCGCGGAGCGTCTGGCGAAGTCCCTGCGGGTGAGCGACATGGTGTCTCCTGTGACGGTGGAGTTATGCCGTGGAGGGTGGCGGGCCCGGTTTTCGGACACACGGTTCCGCTCGTGCCTGAACGGCGGTTGAACGTGGGCCGACGCCGAGGCGTTGCCCTGAGGTACCTCGCCCCCGCCGCCCCTACCCGCCCCGTCCCCAGGGGCCCCGCCCCTTCGCCCCCTGGACCCCCGTCCTTTCGGGACTCCGCCCCGGACCCCGCTTCGGGACCGCCCCCCGACCCTCGTCCGTTTCGGGGCTCCGCCCCGGACCCCGCTTCGGGGGCCGGCCCCCGGACCCCCGCTCCTCAAACGCCGGAGCGGCTGGAGGTCAGAACCCGGAGGGCTGAGGCGCGGGGAACCGCGCGCCGTTCAGGGGCGCGGGGAACTGCGCGATCAGCCCCCACCCACCCGCAGCCAACCCAGCCACCCCACCACCCACCACCACCGGGGGGTCTGGGGGCGCAGCCCCCAGGGATGGGACGGGTAGGGGCGGCGGGGGCGAGGAACCCCCTGCCGCCACACCCCGCGCTCACTCCCCCCGCTGAGACCTCGCCTTGAACGCCGCCTTACGCGCCTCCTTGGCGACCTTCTTGTCGGGGTGGAGACGCCCCATCGCCTCCAGCACATCCGGCGTCGCGGGATGATCGACCCGCCACGCCGCGGCGAAGAATCCGCTGTGCTGCCGGGCGAGCCCCTCCACCAGCCCCTGGAGCTCCTCCGAGTTGCCCTCGGCGGCCAGCTGCGCGGCCACCGTGTCGACGGTCAGCCAGAACACCATGGCCTCGGACGGCGCGGGCACGTCCGAGGCGCCCCGCTCGGTGAGCCAGACCCGCGCGAGCCCGCCCAGTTCCGCGTCGTCGAGGACCTCACGGAGCGCGGGCTCTGCCGAGGGGCCCACGAGGGACAGCGCCTGCTGGCAGCGCAGTCGCCGGAGCGGGGCGCCCGGATCGGAACCCCGCGCGGCCGCCAGCAGCTCACGGGCCGCCGCGAGGGGCTCCCGGCGGGCCAGCCACTGCTCCGTCTCGGCCTGCGCGGCGGCCTGCGGGAAGGTGGCCGTACCGTCGAGCAGCGCGTCGGCGCCCTTGTCCGCGAGATCACCGACCGCGGGCGCCGGAACACCGGCCTCCAGCAGCCGGGCCCGCAGCCCGTACAGCCCGAGCGGGGTGAGCCGCACCATCCCGTACCGCGTGACGTCGGTCTCGTCGACGGCCTGCGCGGGCTCCCCCGTGGTGTTGCCCCCGTCCACGTCCCGATCCGCGTCCGCGTCCGCGTCCGCCATGAGCGCCTCGTCGACGGGCTGGTACGAGACGAGCCCGACCGGCTCCAGCAGCCGGAACTGCTCGTCGAGCCGCATCATCGCGTCCGACACCTGCTCCAGCACGTCGTTGGTGGGCTCCCCCATGTCGTCGGGGACGATCATCGACGCGGCGAGGGCGGGGAGCGGCAGCGGACCGTCGCCCGGCCCGTCCTCGCTCACGGTCAGCAGGTAGAGGTTGCCGAGCACCCCGTCGAGGAACTCCGCCTCCGCCTCGGGGTCCCAGTCCAGCTCGGAGAGGTCGACCGGGCCGCCCTCGGCCACGGCGTCGACGAGGTCGTCGAGCTCGGGCACGGCCGCGTCGGCCAGGACGGTCTCCAGCGCTCCGAGCCAGACGGCCAGCACGTCCTGGGGGCCCCCGGCGGTGAGTGTCCGAAGGTCCGCGCCCGCGGTGACGGTGCCCTCCTCCTCGTCGACGATCTCCACGAGCCCGGTGTCGACGGCCACCCGCCATGCCTCGCTCGCGAAGGCCGCCGCGTCATCGCCCGTGAGACCCAGTTCGGCGGCGGCGCCCGGCAGTTGCTCGTCGATCAGCTCGCCGCCGACGCCCACACGCGTCTCAGGTCCGGCCCAGCGGGCCAGCCGCGCGGCGCGCGAGAGGAGGGGTGTGGCGAGCGCGTCCCGCGCCAGCTCCGCTTCGGAGTGCAGCCGCACCGGCGGCAGGGGGGAGCTGTCTGACATCGGCTGGTTTCTCCTCCGGACGAACTTGGCGGGCCCCGCGGCGCCTCCGCGCCGGTGCACCACACCACCACGAGTCAGGTGCTGCGGCATCTACGGCACCACTGGCCAGTCAAACACGAACCATCAGGGCGGGCAGTACGCGCACCCGGCGCCGCGGCCGCCTTCCGGACACACGAGAGCCGGTCACCGGCCCGCAACACCATCTGCGGCTCAGCCTAGACGGATTTCCCCCCATGCCGCCCAGTTCACGATCCCGCCAGGAGCCGTACATGGCTGAAACCTTGACAACTGGCCTGAGCAGGCAGGAGATTGACGCGCGTAGAAACTCACGAGTAGCTCCCGCACGGCTGCCCGACCCGGTTTCTACGCGCGTCGCCACCGCCCCACCGGTTGCTTTTCGCCCGTCGTTCCACTCTCGTCCCGGCGCCCACGCACGTCCCCGGAGGGATTCCCTTGCCGAGCAGGAGAACCGCGCGCATCGCCGCGCTCACCGTCGCCGTCGCCTGTTCCGCGGCGTCCACTGTGGTGGTCACCAGCACCGCCCACGCGGACACCGTGAGCATCCATGACATCCAGGGCACCACCAGGATGTCCCCGCTGGCCGGCCAGCAGGTCACGAACGTGGCGGGCATCGTCACGGGCGTCCGGACCTACGGCTCGTCGCGCGGCTTCTGGATACAGGACCCGCAGGCCGACGACAACCCGGCCACGAGTGAGGGCGTCTTCGTCTTCACCGGTTCCGCCCCGAAGGTCGCCGTCGGCGACGCGGTCACCGTCTCCGGCACGGTGACCGAATTCGTACCGGGGGGCACGTCGTCCGGAAACCAGTCCCTGACGGAGATCTCCCGCCCGACGGTGACGGTGGTCTCCGGTGGCAACGCCGTTCCGGCCGCCGCGGTCGTCGACGCCAGGTCGGTGCCGTCCGCGTACACACCGGCCGGTGACGCGGCCGCGAGCGGTTCGATCAACGGGCTGCCCCTGGAGCCCCGGAAGTACGCCCTGGACTACTACGAGTCCCTGGAGGGCATGAACGTCCAGGTCGCCGACGCCCGCGTGGTCACCGCCACCGACCCGTTCACCGAACTGTGGGTCACGGTGAAGCCGTGGGAGAACGCCAACCGGCGCGGCGGCACCGTCTACGGCTCGTACACCTCGCAGAACACCGGCCGGCTGCAGATCCAGTCGCTGGGCGCGGTCGCCGACTTCCCGAAGGCGAACGTGGGTGACACGCTGGCGGGTACGACGGCCGGCCCGCTGGACTACAACCAGTTCGGCGGCTACACGCTCGTCGCGAGCCGGCTCGGCACCCTGGAGCAGGGCGGCCTGGAGCGCGAGACGACCCGCAAGCAGTCGCGCGGCGAGCTCGCGGTGGCGACGTACAACGTCGAGAACCTGGACCCGTCCGACAGCACGTTCGCGGACCACGCGAACGCGATCGTGAACAACCTCCAGTCGCCCGACATCGTCGCCCTGGAGGAGATCCAGGACAACAACGGCGCGACGAACGACGGCACGGTAGCCGCCGACCAGACGGTGAAGAAGCTGGTCGACGCGATCGCGGCGACCGGCGGTCCGGCCTACGAGTGGCGGTCCATCGACCCGGTCAACGTCGCGGACGGCGGCGAACCGGGCGGCAACATCCGCCAGGTGTTCCTGTTCAACCCCGAGCGGGTCTCCTTCACCGACCGCGCCGGCGGCGACGCGACCACGGCGGTCGGCGTGACGAAGGTGCGCGGCAGGGCGCAGCTGACCGTCTCCCCCGGTCGCATCGACCCGGCCAACGAGGCCTGGAAGAACAGCCGCAAGCCGCTCGTCGGCGAGTTCACCTTCCGCGGCAAGACGGTGTTCCTGATCGCGAACCACTTCGCGTCGAAGGGCGGCGACCAGTCGCTGCACGCGCAGTACCAGCCGCCGACGCGCAGTTCGGAGACCCAGCGCCACCTCCAGGCGACCGCGGTGAACACGTTCGTCAAGGAGGTCCTGGCGACGCAGAAGGACGCGGACGTCATCGCCCTCGGTGACATCAACGACTTCGAGTTCTCCGGCACGGCGAAGCTCCTGGAGGACGACGGCGCCCTGTGGTCGGCGATCAAGTCCTTGCCCAAGAGCGAGCGTTACACGTACGACTACCAGGGCAACAGCCAGGTCCTGGACCAGATCCTGATCAGCCCGTCGATCCGGCGGAGCTGCGAGTTCACGTACGACAGCGTGCACATCAACGCGGAGTTCCACGACCAGATCAGCGACCACGACCCGCAGGTGCTGCGGTTCCGCCCCTAGCTCCCACGGCTGGTCGACCACTGAGCCCGGCCCTCGTCAGGGGGCCGGGCTCAGTCGCGCACCGGGACGGGTTCAGGCGCCGAACACCCCGTTCAGCCAGCCCTTCCACGCGAGTTCGTCGTGTCCCGCGTCGGCGTCCGGAGCGAAGTCGTGGATGCTGACGCCGACCATGTAGCCCCAGTGGTTGCGGCCGAAGAAGCGGATGAGCGCGGTGTCCGTACGCAGCCCGATGAAGTACGGGTTGCGGTAGTCGACCACGGCGTCGAGGGTCTGCCCCTCGGGCCCCCGCGCCCGGACGCGCTCGCCCTCACCGGTCTCGTCCGTGAGACCGAGCGCTCGGCCGACGGCGGCGAACGCGTCGGGTGCCTTGGACGCCTCGGGCCCGTCGAACGTGGTGAAGGCGACCGGCCGCCCGTCGAAGTACGTCAGGTACTGGCGCAGGGTGTGCAGGTAGAAGTCGGTGTGCTTGGCGGCGCCGTCGTACTGGTTGTCCCAGTCGTCGACGAAGATGCCGCTGTGGACGTACCGCACCCAGGCGCGGCGGCCCTCGTCGCGCGGCTCGACCGTGTAGTCGAGCTGGTTGAGGGTCTGCTCGGAGATGCCCTCCACGTCCTCGACGCGGTTGGTGTACCGGCGCGGCGGGTCCCATGCGGTCACGGTGGAACCGAAGGGGCCCTTGCCGCCCTCGCGCGGCTCGGGGGCCTCCATCGGCCACAGCCAGCCGCCGGTGCCGCTGGTGAAGGCGTCCCACACCTGCTCGGGTGTGGCGTCGACCTCGAACTCGCTGACGATCTCGAATTCCTTGGACATGGTGGGCTCCTGCACATCAAGTGGTCGTGTCATCGGGGAAGTCCGGGGAAAGCCTCGGGTTCGGCGCCCCTCGGCTCATCGCTCTCCGGCTTGACCGTGGGATGGACGGCGACGACGATCCGGTGGCCGCGGCCCGCCTCGGCACCGGGGGCGTCGTACTTGCGGATGAGGGCGCTCACACCGGCGGTCAGCTCCTCGATGAAGGCGGCCCGGTCGGCGGCGGAGGCGAAGGTCACCTCGCCGTCGAGCGCGTAGGTGGCGAGTCGCTTGCGGGCCTTCGCCGCGCCTCTGATCAGGGTGCCGACGTCCCGGACGAGCCGGGCGCCGAGCGCGAGCAGCCAGCGGGCGGAGAGCTGGTCCCGGAAGCGGTCCGGGTCGGGCTGCAGGGCGGCGAGCGCGAGGGGCGAGATGACGTACGACGCGGCGGTCGCCCGCATCAGCCGCTCGGTGACGTTGCCCTTGCGGCGCTCGCCCGCCAGCTCCACCAGGCCGTGCCGCTCCAGGGCCTTGAGGTGGTAGTTCACCTTCTGCCGGGGCAGTCCGACCTTGCCGGCCAGCATGGCGGCCGACGCGGGTCCGGCCGCCAGCTCGGCGAGCAACCGGGCCCGTATGGGGTCCAGCGAGACGGCTGCCGCCTCCGGGTCCTCGATCACGGTCACGTCCAACATGGCTCCACCCTCCCACCGAAAACTTTTTTTGTCCAGACGGCTGAACTTTTCGGCGAAAGGGTAGGAGGACCGGAACCGTCAGGTGAGCGTCACTCGGGGACGAGACCCAGGGCGTGGCTGTACCGGCTGACCGTGCTGCTCTTCAGCCCGGGCCATGTCTGCACCCGCTCCCACCGCTCGCGGGCCGCCGGCGTGCCGATCCCGTCGCCGGGTGCGGTGAGGGCGTCGATGTGGGCCTGGGCGGTCTCCCACTCGGCGTAGTTGAGGACCCTGGTGCCGTCGGTGGAGAGGTGGAAGTGGGCGGAGATGCCGCCGGGGTGCGGGTCCGGCTCCGCGGCGAGGGCGTCGAGGACGGCGTCGACCCAGGCCCGCTGCCGGCCGGGGTCGGCCCCCTCGAACTCGACGTCGACGATCACGATGCAGCCCGGTACCGGTGGCTCGTCCCGCGTCAGGCTGCGGTACCGGCGGTACCGTCCGAGCCACTGGCGCTCGATGCCCGGCACGGCGGTGTCGATCTCGTCGTTGCGCTCCTGCCGCTGAGTCCTCACGAACGCCTCGTACGCCTGCTCGTCGGTCCACTGCGAGTGGTGGAGCAGGGTCGAGCCGTCCAGCCCGGTGTAGAGGTGGTACCCGAGCAGCGAGTCCGTGGGCCAGGGCCGCCGCTCCCAGGCGGCGGCCACGGCCTCCACGGTCTGCCGCTGGCGGAGCGGTGTCCCCACCTTCCAGGTGCTGAAGAAGGGCGCCCCCACGTCGGCGAGGTCGAGTCGGGGATGGGTGTGGGTACGGCGGGGCATGTCGGCCTCCGGTGATCGGTACGGGTGCGTGTATCGATCACCTTTCAACCTCAACCAAGCCTGAGGTCAAGGGCAGGGACGCTCTCGTCTGCGGGTTTTGTCCGTGGGGCTACCGCGGGTCCGTCGTCGTTGATCGCGCAGTTCCCCGCGCCCCTGAAGATCACGAGCCGCACCCGGCATCATTTGCGCACCCCAACCGGCCGCCGCGCACCAACGCGCAGGCACCGGCACCACCACTCACCTGGAGTCGCCGACGCGCCCAAGGGGGCGGGCCGGGAGGTGTCCGCCCGCAGCGGCCGGCGTCCGCCACCGAGAGGCTGATGCACCCGCAGCACCGCCGGACCGAGGACGGAGACCTCCCGACGCGCCCCCGACCACGATCAATCGCGTAGGCGCACCAGCCCCCGAGGGGCCGCAGACACTCGACGACCGGCGGGGCACGCCCCCAAGGGGCGCGGGGAACTGCGCGACAAGCCAGAACCGACCCTCAGCCGCTCCCACACAGAACCGGGCAGACGCGAACGCACGCCCCCGAGGGGCCACCCGCTACCGGTCCCGGAGCCGGCGCAGACGCCGGGCGACATCGCGGCGGAGTGCCGCGGAGGAACCACGGCGCCCACTCAACAGCACCCGCGGAGCACCGCGACGCCCACTCAACAGCGCCCCCGGACCACCGCGACGCCCACTCAACAGCGCCCCCGGACCACCGCGACGCCCACTCAACAGCGCCCCCGGACCACCCCGACGCCCACTCAGCAGAACCCGCGGAGCGTCATGCTGTCGCCAGGCCAGCGCGCCCGCGGCCGCCGCGGCGACGCCCACACCCACACCGCCGATCACCACGGCCCGCGGCGTACGCACGCTAGGCACCCGTTCCCGCACGGAGTGCGCCGCATGGGACGCCGTGCCCCTCAGCTCGGCCACCTGGGCCCGGGCCCGCGCCTTCACGTCGGTCTTGGCGACCAACTCCTCCACGGTGTCACCCAGTTGGTGACGCGTCATCTCGATCTGCTGCCGCAGTTCGTCGGGCCCCTTGGCCCCGGCCGAACCCGTCGAACCGGCCGAACCACCGGAGGTACTCGTCATCGGTGCGCCCTTCCCTTGATCTCCTCGACGTCCGCCCTGACGCTGTCGATGGCCCGCGCGGGCGTGGCCGGCTTCGCACGACGCAGCTGGGCGCGCCCGGTCGCCGCCAGCACGGCCGCGATGGCGAAGAGCACTCCCGTGATGATGAGCGCGGCGGCCCACACGGGCACCGCCAGCGAGAGTGCCGCCACGCCGGCGCCCGACAGGGCCATGAGGCCCACGTAGCCGACGGCGCCGGCCGCACCCAGCAGCCCGCCGCCTCGGCCCGCGCGCCGCCCCTTCTCGGCGATCTCCTCCTTGGCGAGGGCGAGTTCCTGCCGTACGAGCGTGGAGAGCTGTTCAGTTGCCTGCCCGACCAGTTCACCGACGGAATGGCGCTCGTGGCGCTCGGCCGCCGTGGGTCGCGCGGGCCTGGTGTCCAGGGTCCCGGTCACTGTGCCGCCTCCTCTCGTCCGGGGCCTCTCCGAGTACCCGGCCCTGGCCGCGCTACCCCTGCGGAGACGATCCCCGCGGCGGCGCCCCGGGTCCGGGCCCCTCGCCGAGTCTGGCCAGCTGGCTCTGGAACCAGTCGAGCCGCGCCTGCAGCAGCGCCGCCTCGGCGATGAGCTCGGGGACACCCAGATCCCCAGGCAGCCCGGGCAGTCCGGGCGAACCGGACGGGCCGAATGGACCGGATGAGGGATGGGAGGACGCGTTGGACGACGAACTGGGCATCGCGGCATCGGACGACGGACCGGGCATCGCGCCGGACGACGCATGGGGTAGAGCGGACGGGCGACCTGACGGACCGCTCACCACCGCACCCGCACCCGAACCCGAACCCACACCCGCACCCGCACCCGCACTCCCCCCGGCCACCCGCACCCGCAACCCGCCCCCCGCCAGCCGCGCGAACGTCGCGAGCGACAGGGACGTACGCCCGCGCAGGCAGCCCGCGCACGCACCGGCCAGGGCGCGCCAGCCCGGCCGCCCCCAGCCGGCGTCGGCCAGCGCCACGGCCGCCGCGCCGCACGTGCAGGGCCCGACCGTCGCCCACCGCACCCGCTGGCGCGCGTACCGGAAGCCGAGCTCGAAGCGGATGTACGAGCCGAGGACGGAGACCTCCAGCAGCACGGCCGCGCGGTGCTCGGCCGTGCACAGCAGGGCCTCGGCCGCCGCGGGGTCGTGCACGCAGTGGAAGCCGCAGTCGCACAGGCGCGCGGGGGCACGGTGCTTGAGCCCGTAGACGCACCGGGCCTCGTCGAGGACCCCGTACGGCAGCGCGCCGCCCAGCGACACCCCGGTGAACCCGGCCCGCGAGCCGTCCTGGGACAGCATCGGGTGGGCGATCTTGTACCCGGTCGGCGGCTCCGCCGGACGTTCCTCGGGGAGCCGCAGTCTCATCGCGCTACCGGTACCTCTTCGGCCGCGGCCGTCTGCGGCGCCTCGGCCTCCTCGGCCTCCTCGGGGAGAAGCAACTCCTCCTCGTACGGCTGCTCCTGCTCCTCCGCGACCCCGGTGGCGAGTGCCTTGCCGAGCCTCATGACGCCTCCCATGACCGTGACCTGACGTTTGCCGGCCTTCCTCGCCATGGTGACCCAAAAGGGGCGGCTTGGCACCAGGGCCTGGTACCTCCGCGGCAAGGGCGCACGACACGTCCGTGTAGCTTCTCTTCCCGTTACCTCGTAGGAGAATTAAGTGGAGCTTCACTCTCGTCCGGTCGAGACTGCCTCCATGACGACTCCGACGACTCCGACGACTCCCCGCGGGTGCCGCCCCGCCCCCTTCGGCCGCGCCCTGTGCGCGATGATCACGCCCTTCACCGCGGAGGGCGCTCTGGATCTGGACGGCGCGCAGCGCCTCGCCGACCGTCTGGTGACCGGGGGCTGCGACGGTCTGGTCCTGTCCGGTACGTCGGGCGAGTCGCCCACCACGTCGGACGCGGAGAAGGCGGAGCTCGTGCGCGCGGTCCGCGCGGCGGTCGGGGACCGCGCCCACATCGTCGCGGGCGTCGGCACGGCCGACACGCGGCACAGCGTGGAGCTCGCCCTGGCGGCCGAGAAGGCGGGCGCGGACGGCCTGTTGGCGGTCACGCCGTACTACAGCAGACCTCCACAGGACGCCGTCGAGGCCCATTTCCGCGAGCTCGCCGACGCCGCCGGGCTGCCGATCGCCCTCTACGACATCCCCGGCCGCACCGGCACCCGCATCGAGCCGGAGACCATGATCCGGCTCGCCGGCCATCCGCGGATCGTGGCGGTCAAGGACTGCGCGTACGACCTGCTCGGCACGCAGAAGGTGCTGGCGGAGACGGAGTTGGCGTACTACACGGGCTGCGACGAGTACGTGCTGGCGCTGTACGCGATCGGCGGGAGCGGCTATGTCAGCACCGTGGCCAATGTGACACCTCGTCACTTCCGGGCAGTCATCGACGCGTTCGACGCGGGCCGGACCGCCGACGCGGCCCGGCTTCAGCGGCTCACCATCCCGCTCACGGAGTTGATGATGGGCTCAGGCCTGCCCGGCACCGTCACCGCGAAGGCGCTGCTCGGGCGGCTGGGGCTGCCGGCCGGTCCGGTGCGGTCGCCGCTGCGGCCCGCCGGCCGGGAGACGGCCGACGAGCTGCTGGCGGCGTACGAGGAGCTGGTCAGCTCCAGCGCTCGGTGAACATCGGGACCCAGCGGCCCGGATAGTCGGCCGACGCCTTGCGGAAGTCGCTGAGCTGGACGACCTTGTCGCTGCCGATGGTGATGAGCAGGAGCTGGTTGCGGAACTCGTCCGTGCCGCTGCACCGCCTGGGGTCGCATCCCCAGGCGATGAGCCGCTTGTTGTCGGCCCAGGCGAGGAGCTGCTGCCCCGGAACGGTCGTGACGCGCTCGCCGGTGCGCGAGTCGAGGATCTCCGAGGAGATCTCGTCACCGTCGCCCGCGAAGGGGCCCCCGACGAGCTTCCCGTCGGGCGAGAGGCCCGCCTCCGCCCAGCTGATGTGCTTCTCGGCCGGCGGAATGCCCGTCCTGTTGCCGTCCAGGTCGTAGTACTCCCGCCCCGGTTCCTCGGAGATTCCCGCGTACACGTACTTGCCGTCGTGGCTGAACTCGAAGTCCCCGCGGGGGTTGGGCGCCCAGCCCATCTCGTCCTTCCAGTAGGGCGCCTTGTGCCACTCCTCCTTGCCGGAGTCCACGTCCACGACGGAGAACCCGGTCCGGCTGGCCACGGGCCCCGGGACCGTCTTGCCGTCGACCTTCTGGGGGTGGTCGACGAAGCTGCGGTCGGGGTTCTTGGAGTAGGTCGTCGCCACGAGCTTCTCGCCGTCGGGCGAGAAGGCGACCCCGGCCACCCCGTGCTCGACCGGGATCCAGCGATTCACCTTGCCGGTGATCATGTCGAGCAGACCGATGCGCCGGGCGGGCAGTTCGCCCTCCAGCACGGCGGCGGTGCGCATACCGGGGGCGACGTCCAGGAAGGCCCACTTGGCCTTGCGGTACTTTCCGGTCTTCTGGTCGAGCAGCCCGTACACCCGCTTGGAGATCACGTCCCCGCCCGGCTGCTTGTCGTTCTCCCGCACGAAGAACGCGGCCAGTGCCGTGTCGCCCGCGGCGATCATGTCCCGGGGCGGTGACTGGCGGGGGTGCCCGATGATGTCGCTCTTGTTCATCTCGCTCGCGGGCCGGACGTCCTCCCCGCCCCCGGACAGGGCGGGCACCAGCCCCGCGCCGACGGCGAGGGCCGTGACGGCGGCGGCGCCCACGATCGTGCGGTTCCGGCGGCGGCGCCGGACGGTCAGCACCCGGTCGGCGAAGCCCGGCGGGACGGGCGCGGGTTCGGCGGCCTGCTCGCGGAGCGCGTCACGCACCAGTTCGTCGACGTTCACGGACGCACCTCCATGGGCGAGTAGTCGCGGGACGACGGATCCCGCTCGGCGTCGGCCGGCCCGAGCGCGGCCAGCTCGGGCGCGAGGGCGCGCAGCCGGGCGAGCGACCGGTGCGTGGTGGACCGTACGGTGCCGACCGAGCAGCCGAGGATGCGGGCCACGTCGGCCTCCGGCAGGTCCTCGAAGTAGCGCAGGACCAGCACGGTCCGCTGGCGGGCGGTGAGCCGGGCCAGCGCACCGCGCATGAGCAGGCGCAGTTCGGCGGCGGCCGCGCCGTCCGAGGGGCCGCTCGCCTCCGGCGGTTCGGCGACGCTGACCTCGCGGCGCCGCCACTTCAGGCGCCAGCGGCTGACCTGCTGCCGGTACAGGATCTGGCGGACGTACGCCTCGGGCTCGTCGATACGGTGCCATCGTCCCGCGGCCTTGATCAGGGCGTTCTGCAGCAGGTCCTCCGCCGCGTGCCGGTCCCCGCCGCTCAGCAGCACCGCCGTCTTCAGCAACGCCGGCGACCGGCCGGCCACGAACTCCCGGAAACTCTCCTGGCCTTCGGCATCCATCGTCACCTTCTCTTCCCCGGCGGTGCCCTGTGCCCCACCCCTGCACTCCTTGTGACGCGCGCGGCCGGGCGCTGCTATGCCACTTGGCCGCGAGGCACCGCGAAGAAAGCCGGGCGCCCTCCCGCTGCTCGCGGGAGGGCGCCCTCGTCCTGGACCGCGCGGTCCTGGCGGTACTGGCGGATCCTAGTTGTGGCTGTGCAGGATCTCGTTCAGGCCGCCCCAGACCGCGTTGTTCGGGCGGGCCTCGACCGCGCCGCTGACGGAGTTGCGGCGGAACAGGATGTTGGAGGCCCCGGAGAGCTCGCGGGCCTTGACGATCTGGCCGTCGGGCATGGTGACGCGGGTGCCGGCGGTGACGTACAGGCCGGCCTCGACGACGCACTCGTCGCCGAGGGCGATGCCCACGCCCGCCTCGGCGCCGATCAGGCACCGCTCGCCGATGGAGATGATCACGTTCCCGCCGCCGGACAGGGTGCCCATCGTGGACGCCCCACCGCCGATGTCGGAGCCGTCGCCGATGACGACGCCGGCGGAGATGCGGCCCTCGACCATCGAGGTGCCGAGCGTGCCCGCGTTGAAGTTCACGAAGCCCTCGTGCATCACGGTGGTGCCCTCGGCGAGGTGCGCGCCGAGCCGCACGCGGTCCGCGTCGGCGATACGGACGCCCTTGGGGGCGACGTAGTCCGTCATGCGCGGGAACTTGTCGACGGACGTCACCTGGAGGTGCAGTCCTTCGGCGCGCGCGTTGAGCCGGACCTTCTCGAGGTCGTCGACGGCGACCGGCCCGAGCGAGGTCCAGGCGACGTTGGCGAGGAAGCCGAAGATGCCGTCGAGGCTCTGGCCGTGCGGCTTGACGAGCCGGTGCGAGAGCAGGTGCAGGCGCAGGTAGACGTCGTGCGCGTCGATCGGCTTTTCGTCGAGGGAGGCGATGACCGTGCGGACCGCGACCACCTCGACGCCCCGGCGGGCGTCCGGGCCGATCGCCTTCGCGGCGCCCTCGCCGAGCAGTTCGACGGCCCTCTCGGCGGACAGCCGCTCGCTGCCGGCCGGTCCGGGCTCGGCCGTCAGCTCGGGTGCGGGGAACCAGGTGTCGAGGACGGTGCCGTCGGCGGCGATCGTGGCGAGACCGGCGGCCACGGCGCCGGTGGTGCGAGGAGCAGTCGTGTCGGTCATGGGGGCAACCTAACCGGCGGGGGGCCGCGGAGGCGAACCGGTGGGAGGGGCGTCTCATGTGCCGGTCGTCGGCGCCAGGGCTTCTCTCGCCCCCGCCGCCCCTACCCGTCCCATCCTGTCCCTGGGGGCTGCGCCCCCAGGCCCCCGCATAGGCCTGACGGCCTCGTCCTCAAACGCCGGACGGGCTGGATAAGCCCAGCCTCAGCCGAAAACCCAAGCCCCGGCCGGGAAAAGCCCAACACGGCCTCGCCCCCGCCAGCGCGGCCCGCACGCAGCCCGGCCCGCCCGCTCCAGCGCCGCCGCGCACCATCCAGCCTCGCCCACACGGTCCAGCCCACCGGCACCATCCATCCCCGCCGCGCACCGACCAGCCCCACCACCACCATCCAGCCCCACCCAGACCACAAGCCCGCCTGCACCAGTCAGCACTGGCGCACCACCCAGCCCACCGGCACCATCCATCCCCGCCGCGCACCGTCCAGCCCCACCACCACCATCCGGCCCCACCCAGACCACCGGCAGCCCCACCCAGACCACCAGCCCGGCCTGCACTGTGTGCACCACCGAGCCCGCGGCACCATCCAGTCCCCCCGGCACCACCGAGCCCACGCACCATCCAGCCCCACCCGGGCCACCCAGCCCCACCGGACCACCCAGCCCCGCCACGCACCATCCAGCCCCTCCGGCGTTTGAGGAGCGGGGGTCCGGGGGCCGGCCCCCGAACGGGGTCCGGGGCGGAGCCCCGAAAAGGACGGGGGTCCAGGGGGCGCAGCCCCCTTGGCGGGGTCGAAGGGGCAGCGCCCCTGGGGATGGGACGGGTAGGGGCGGCGGGGGCGAGGAAAAACCCGGCCGCCACGTCAGCGCGTCAACACACGCCCCAACATCTCCCGCGCATACCCCTCGTCATACGCCACCCCCGTCAGCAACACCTGCAGACAGATCCCGTCCACCAGAGCGACCACGGCCCGCGCGGTAACCGGATCGGTACGCCGAGCGAGCAGATCGGCGAACTCCCGCACCCACTCCGCCGCGACAGACCGCAACGCGGGCCTCCGCAGAGCCGCGAGGTACAGCTCGTACTCCAGTTCCACCCCCGTGCGATCCCCCGCGAGCCACTCCCCGGTCAGCGCGGCGAGCTCACCGGCCAGATCGACCCCGGGGTCCTGCAGCGCGCCACGCGCGGCGACAGCCTTGGCGAACCCCTCGTTGGCCTGACGCAACGCCGCGACCATCAGCTCGTCGAGGGTCTTGAAGTGGTACGTCGTCGAGCCGAGCGGCACATCCGCCTCGGCGGCCACCGACCGGTGACTCAGCCCGGCGAGGCCCTGCGCGCCGACGACCCGGATCGCGGCGTCGATGATCCGCTGCCGCCGCTCGGGGTCGTACCTGCGGGGCATCAGTGCGCGCCTCCCAGGTTCAGCACCACCACTCCCCCGATGATCAGCGCTATCCCGGTGACCTTGGCGACGCTCAGGCCCTCCCCGAACAGCACCAGCCCGAGCAGGGCGACGGTCGCGGTGCCCGCCCCGGACCAGATCGCGTACGCCGTGCCGATCGACAGCGTCTTCAGAGTCTGCGCGAGCAGCACGAAGGACACGACATATCCGAGGAAGGTGATCAGCGAAGGCCCCAGCCTGCTGAAGCCGTCGCTGTACTTCATGGCGGTCGTCGCGGCGACCTCGGCGGCGATGGCTCCGGCGAGGAGTACGTATCCCATGTGTACGAGTGTACACATCGTTGCGTACGCCCGTACACATCAGCTGATGAGCGACTCCACCGGACCTTGCGGGGATATGAGCGGTCAGGCGCCACGCTTGCTCGGATTCCGCGATAGCCCTAGGTGTTACCCGTGGTTACAGTCCAGCCCCATGAGCGCAACAGGCACACACCACACGAGGTCATGGTTACGCGCCGGAACTGCCGGAGCGCTGGTGGCAGCCGTGCTCGCCACGGCACCGGCGGCGGACGGCGCACCGGCGGCGGACGGCGCACGGGCGGCGGACGGCGCACCCGCGAGGGACGCCACCGCGGCCCGCGCCGACAGCGCCACCGTGGCCGCTGCCGACAGCGGCGCCGCGGCCGTGTCCCGTACGGAGACACCCGTGGCGTCCACGTCCCCCGTCACCGACGTCGTCGAGACCCGGGTCTCCCTGCGGGTGCCGTTGCCCGCCTCCGCCGGCGCCCACCCCGAGCGCTGCGACCGGCTGTGGTACCTGCGCTACCGGTCCGCGTCCGGCCCGGCCGACTCCGCCGCGGCGGACAGGATCCTCGTCGCCCAGCCGGGGATCCTGGAGGGCGCGGGCGCCTTCGACAGCGTGGCCCGCAACACCGTGAAGGCGGCGGCCGGGCAGGGGAAGCACATCGAGTTCTGGGCGCTGGACCGCAGGTCCAACTGTCTGGAGGACAACACCGGGATCGCGAGCGGAGACACCGCCAGGGCCGTCGACTACTACTACGGCGGCGGTGAGGTCGACGGCCGCAGGTTCTCGGGTTTCCTGACCAGTGATCAGGCCGGCTGGCTCGCGGAGGTCGGTCTGGAGCAGACCGTCCGCGACCAGTACGACCTGCTGGCCGCCGAACTCCCCGACCAGCGGCTGCGCAAGGAGAAGGTGCTGTGCGGCGGGCACTCGCTGGGCGGGGTGCTCACCGGGGTCTTCGCCACCTGGGACTTCGACGGGAATGCCGCGACGACGGCCGACGCGGGGTTCAACCAGTGCGCCGGCTACTTCGCGCTGGACACGACGATCTCCACGTCGCTGGACGACCTCCAGGGCAACTCCGGCGACGGAGACGGGGGCGGCGGGGACGGGTCCTTGAACGGCACCCTCCTCCCCGAGGGCACCGTCCCGGACACCGGTCTCGGACTCGCCGCCGTGCGGGCCGGGCTGCGTACCGGCGTCCTGCCGCGCTTCCTCGGCCTGCCCGTGGTCCTCAATCCCGAGACGATGAACCTCCTGGCGATCGGCGGTCTGGCGGCCCGTAACGCCCCGGACGCCGAGTCCGCGTTGCTGGAGACGGTGCCCCGCAACACCAATCTGGACGTCACGTCCCGCACCCTCTTCTCCAAGGACGCGGGCGTGTTCCTCAGCGGCAGGCCGACGATCAGGGACTTCCGCCTCACCAACGCGGCGGTGCTCGGCGCCTTCATGGACGACAACTCGGCGCCGCTGGCGTTCCTCCAGACCAGCGTGGGCCTGTTCGACAGCCCCGGCGGCGGCCGGATCACCGACAAGGAGTTCCCCGTCTCGAACGACGTCGAGGGCTCACCGGCCCTGTTCGGTACGGAGCTGAAGGCGATCCCGGACCAGCCCGACGGCCCGCTCCACACCTGGCGGAACTTCGACCGCGTGGGCGCGCCCGACGACCCGGTGCACCGCTCCAAGGACGGCACGCCCTTCACGACGGCCGCCAAGGAGGTCACGGACATCCGGGAGCTGGCCCGCAGCCTCGCCGAACAGCCGCTGGACTTCACCGAGGACTACTTCCCGACCCGGCTGGTCACGGACATCCAGCTGATCGACGACCCCCAGCTCGCCCGCAAGCTGGTCCACCCGGGCGGCCTGACCGCCAATCCCCGTGTCACCTTCCTCGCGGGCGACGGCATCCTCGCCGACCACGTCCCCGCCGACGGGAACCCGGTCGTCCTGCCCGGCTACCAGCACCTGGACGTCCTCACGGCGGCGCCGGTGCAGAACGGCGGCGGCCGGGAGCAGATCTCCGTACGGTTGTCGGCGTTCGCGGCCAGGCCCTGAGGCCGGCGCCGGCCGCGGGGCTCACGCGGCCACGGGGTTCACCCACCCGCGGGGCTCACCCGCCCAGCCGCTCGAAGCCGAAGGGCGCGAGCGGCTCCGGGCGGCGGCCCGTACGGACGTACTCGGCGAGCCGGTGCCCGGTGACCGGGCCGAGCGTGACGCCGAGCATGCCGTGTCCCGTGGCCGCGAACGCGTTGTCGTGGCCCGGGACACGGTCGATGACGGGCAGCCCGTCGGGGAGGAACGGGCGCCCGCCGACCCAGGGATCGCGGATCAGGCCCACCAGGTCGTCCGGATCGTCGAACCAGCGGCCCAGGTAGTGCCGGCTGGCGAGGGCGACGGCGACGACGCGGCGCCAGTCGAGGCGGTTGTTGTTGCCGCTCAGCTCCATCGTCCCGCCGATCCGCGTGGTCCCGCCGATCGGCGAGGCGACGGCCCGGCGCTCACCGAAGTACAGCGTGTGCCGGGGCGCAGGGTCCAGGTCCACCGAGAAGCTGTAACCCTTGCCCGCCTGCAGGGGCAGCGGACACCCCATGGCGCCCAGCAGCCCCGCGGACCGCATGCCGGCCGCGATCACGACGGCCGCGCACGGCATCTCACCCGAACCGGTGCGCACCGCGGTGACCCGGCCCCCCGTGGTGCGGAACCCCGTGACCTCCGCGTTCTCGTGGACCTTCACCCCGGCCGCGGCGAGTGCCTCCCCGAGTCCCCGGGCGAACGCCTCCGGGTCGACCACCCCTTCTCCCTCGACGAGGTAGGCCGCGCGCACCCCGGTCGACAGCGCGCCGTCGAGCAGCCTGGCCTCGTCGCCGGTGACGACGTCGTCGGGCATCGGGTAGCGGCCGTCGGCCATCTCCCGCTGGAGGGCGAGATGGTGGCGGGCCTCGGACGGTGACAGGAAGGCGTGCACCATGCCGGGGCGGGTCAGGGTCGTGGTCACCCCGGCGTCGCGCAGGCCGTCGAAGAGGTCGAAGGTGTCGCGGTTCAGCTCGGCGACGGCCGCGTAGCCGCGCCGGAACGCGGCCGGTGTGCTGCTGCGCCAGAACCGCCACAGCCACCGGACGAACGCCGGGTCGGGCAGGGGCCGCAGATAGAGCGGCGAGTCCGGCCGGCCCAGCGACCGCAGGGCGTAGCGCACGACTCCGGGCGCCGGGACGGGCGTGGAGTGGCTGAGGCAGACCCAGCCCGCGTTGCCCCGGGAGGCCCCGGAGCCCAGGGCGCGCCGTTCGACGACCTCCACGGGCAGTCCGGAACGGGCCAGGTAGTACGCGGTGCACAACCCGACGACACCACCGCCGACGACCACGACCGGGCTGTCGCCGACGGGTCCGGGCGCGTCCCGTCCCCCGGTCATGAGGCCGACCCGTACGACGCGAGGAACTCCCGGGTCCGGGCCCGGGCCGGGTTGTCGAGGACGTCCCGTGGGTCGCCCTCCTCGACGATGCGGCCGCCGTCGACGAAGACGACGTGGTCGGACACCTCGCGGGCGAAGGGCAGTTCGTGGGTGACGAGCAGCATCGTCATGCCGTCCGCGGCGAGTTCGCGCATCACGCTGAGCACCTCGCGGGTGGCCTCCGGGTCCAGCGAGGACGTGGGTTCGTCGAAGAGGAGGACCTCGGGCTTGAGGGCCAGTGCCCGGGCGATGGCGACGCGCTGCTGTTCGCCGCCGGAGAGCTGGTCGGGCTGGGCGAGCCCGCGGTGGGCCACGCCGACCCGGCGCAGGAGTGCGACGGCCCTCTCCAGCGCCTCCTGCTCGGGTACGCCCGCCTTGCGCTGGGCCAGGACGACGTTCTCCACGGCCGTGAGGTGCGGGAACAGGTTGAACTTCTGGAAGACCATGCCGACGGTGCGGCGCAGCCGGGGCAGGTCGCGGCAGACCGTACGGCCGCCGCGGTGCACCACTTCGCCGGCGACCTCGACGATGCCGTTGTCGGGGCGTTCCAGCAGGTTGACGCAGCGCATCAGGGTGGTCTTGCCGCCGCCGCTCTGCCCGATGACGCTGACGATGCGGCCGCGGCCGACCTCCAGGTGCACGTCGTCGAGGACGAGGCGGCCGTCGAAGGACTTGCTGAGGCCCTCAATGCGTACGACGGTCTCGGTGGGGGCGGGTCCTGTCCTGTGGGCCGTGGTGACGGGCTCGGTCATACCGCCGCCTCCTTCCGTTCGACATCTGCCCCGATGTCCCCTCGGAGGTCGGCCGCGAGCAGTGCGCGGGCCGCCCGTACCCGCCGCCGGCGCCACGGGGACAGGGGCACCCCGGCCCGTACCTTGCGTTCCAGGAGCAGCAGGAGCTGGGAGAGCGGGTAGCAGAGGGCGAAGTAGATCGCCGAGATGACGAGGTAGACCTCCAGCGCCCGGAAGGTGGCCGAGGTGATGAGGCGCCCCTCGGACATCAGCTCGGCCGCGGAGACGGTGACGAGCAGCGAGGTGGACTTCAGCAGGTCGACGAGCATGGTGTTGGTGCCGGGCAGCGCCTGCCGTACGGCCTGCGGCAGGACCACGTGCCCGAAGATGCCCGCCCGGCCGAGCCCCAGCGCCTCGCCCGCCTCCGTCTGTCCGGCGTGGACGCCGCTGATCGCGGAACGGAAGATCTCGGAGAGGTAGGCGGCGTAGAAGACGACCAGGCTGAGGCTGCCGGCGGTGAACACGTCCAGGCGCAGTCCCGCCGAGGCCAGGCCGAAGTAGGCCAGGAAGATGATGGCGAGGAGCGGGACGTTCTTGAAGACCTCGGTGTAGACGGCGGCGACGGCGCGCGCGGGCCAGGCCCTGCTCAGTCGGAGCAGCGCCACGGCCAGGCCGAGGAGGACGGCGCCGACGAAGCTCACGACCGTGTACGAGACGGTGCGGCCGAGTGCGTCGAGGAGGTCGGAGCGGTAGTCGGACCAGGGGACTTGGAAGAGACCGGACATGAACTGACCTCGCCCCTCACTGTCCGATGGACGGCGGCGTCCAGTCCTGCGGCCGGTCCACGCCCCGGCGCGCGGTGGCGACGTCGGCGGCGGGCTTGAGGAACTGCCCGGGATCGCCGCCGTACTTCTTCACGAGCTTCTCCATCTCGCCATTGGCGTACATGGCGTCGATCTGCTCGGAGATGGCCTTCTCCAGCTTCGTGGCCTTCTTGGGGAGGTAGAAGCCGGTCTGGTACGGCTGGAAGTACTGGTAGGCGGGCTTGGCCTTGACCTGGGCGGCGGTCGGCGGCGTCAGGTACTGGGTGCTGATCTTCAGGTCCGGGCGTTCCTTCTGCGCGGCGATGATGATCAGCGGGTCGAGGAACCCGACGTCGACGCGGCCGGCGCCGAGGTCGTCGAACACGCCGTTGGCGTCGGGGTAGGCGTGCAGCTTGGCGCCGGGCACCGCCTGGATGGACTTGACCCAGACGTAGCCCTCGACGGTGCCCAGCTGCAGGCCCTTGAGGTCGTCGACGGTCTGGTACGTCTTGCCGCTGCGGACGGCCATCGCCGGGGGCGAGTAGTAGGGCGGGTCGGTGAACAGGCCCTGCTTCTGTCTGTCGGCGGACCAGGCGACGCCGCCGATCGTGATGTCGACACGGCGGGACTGCACTCCGGCGAGCATGCCGGCGAAGTCCGTCACCTGGGGCTTGATCTTGAGGTCCAGCTTCTTGGCCACGTAGGTGAGGATGTCGCCGTCCAGTCCGACGATCTTGTCGTCCTGGACGCTGGTGTACGGCGCGTACGGCTGGACGGCGACCTTGATCACGCCCGGTTCGAGCGTGCCCAGCGCGGCGGTCTTCGCCGAGACGTTCGCCGGGGCGTCGTCGCCGCCGGAGCCGCAGGCGGCGAGGGTGGAAACCAGCAGGAGTGAGGACAAAGCGGTAGCAACTGAGCGCACACGGTTCATCGGCGTGGGCCTTCCGTACCGGAAGTGAGGACACCCGCCGTTCACCGCGATGTGCCCCCGGCGGGGTGTGATGGTCCCCATACGCTAGGGACAGGCCCGCGGTGCGTCACCGTTCACTTCGTATGAAGTTGTGGCTGGAATCGCTCGCTCCCCTGTACGGTGCGTCCAACCCGGGCCCGCCCCTCGACGGGAGGAACGTCCGTGCTGAGCCCGTCACTCGCGCAGGAGATCGCCGGGGACACCTCCGCGGTCATCGGTTTCAACGTGCTGATCACCGATGCGGAGGGCATCGTCATCGGCAGCGGCGACACCAGCCGCGTCGGCACCTTCCACGAGGCGTCCGTCGAGGTCCTGCGCACCCAGGAGCCCGCCGCCCACACCGCGTCCGAGGCCCATCGCCTGCGCGGGGTGCGGCCCGGCATCACCCTGCCGCTGGTCACGGGCGGCCGCGCCGTGGGCACGGTCGGGATCACGGGCACGCCCGCGCAGGTGCGCCGCTTCGGGCTGCTGGTGAAGCGTCAGACGGAGATCCTGCTCAGGGAGTCCGTGATGCTGCGTTCCCGGCTGCTCGCCGAGCGCGCGGCCGAGAAACTGCTGGCGGACATCGCCTCCTACGATCCGCAGGTCGTGGAGGGCGAGTTCCTCATGTTCCGGGCGGCGGAGCTGGGCTTCGACCTGCGGTTGCGGCGAGTCGCGGTGGCGTTCGAGGTGACGGTGCCGGATGCGGGCACCCGCCGGCAGGGCGCCCCCGCCCGGGACATGGCCCTGGTCCGCTCCGAACTGCTGCGCACCGTCCGTGAGATCTTCGCCGACCCGCAGGACATCGTGGCCTCCACGGCGCCCGGCTGGATCGGTGTGCTGCACCGGCTGCCGGACCGGCGCCCGATGGACGCCCTGACGGCCGACTGCAGGCGGGTGGTCGACGTCGTCGCCGCGCAGGACGGCCTCATCACCCAGGTCGGGATCGGTGAACCGGCCGCCTCCGTGGGCGGGTTGCACGACTCGTACCAGGACGCGTGCGACGCCCTGCGCCTCGGCACCCGCAGGGCGAGCACAGCGAGATGGGGGTCCCCCCGCCCGAAGGGTGGCGAAGGCGCACCCGTCCACCTCATCACGGACCTGCGGGTCCATCAGGTCCTGGCGGAGGTGGGCCGGCCGGCCCGCAACCGGCTGCTGGACCGCACGGCCGCGGAACTGCGGACCCAGCCGGACTGGCCGGTGCTCCGCGACACGATCACCGCGTGGTGCGAGAGCGGCTTCAACCTCGTACGGGCGTCCGCGGCACTGCACATCCACCGCAACACCGTCGTCTACCGCATGCACAAGATCGAACAGCTCACGGGCCGCCCCCTGCGCGACCACCGCACGACGATGGCTCTGTACCTGGCCTGCCTGGCGGACCAGTTGGGTGGAGGCGCCCCGTAACCAACCAGGCGGACGCGTCCGCCGCCACTGTGACATCCACCGCTGCCCCAGCACCCGAGGCACCTGAGAAAAAGATGTGAATGTGGCGTAAAGCCTCAACCCGCCCTCGCAAACTCAGGATTACCTGAGAATCCGATCACCGAAAGCCTCCCTGCTACCCACGAGTTCCACTACTGTTTCACCAGTCACACACCCGGTAATCGCGGCCACAGCCGCAAGCCACGTGTCAGTGACCCCCTTTCCCCCTGTGCCGATATCGCGTACGCCCGTGGTGGCGACGCGGAGGGAACCGCGCATGCACGATGAAAAGCCCGGATCCGATCCGGACCTGCTCCCCGTCCTGTGGAGCTCGCCCCCCAAGGTGTGGGAAACCGGTGAGTCACCGGATCAGACCCGGGTTCCGGGCACACGCAGGCTGTGGGCTGCGGGCGCGCTCGCCGTCGCGGTCCTGGTAGGCAGCGTGACCGCGATAGCCCTGCAGGAGCCGCACACCACGAACTCGGCGACGGAGCGCACGGGCCGCACGACGACGGCCGACGATCCGATCGTGCCCACCGTTGTTCCCGCCGCCCCGGACGGCAAGAGCGGCCTGTCCTCCCCGCAGCCCGCCACGTCGAAGAGCTCGGCCTCCTCCGACTCCCAGCAGGGCGGCTCGAAGGCCGAACCCGAGCCGTCGAAGTCGAAGGCCGAGTCGGGGTCGGGGTCCGGGACCAGCAAGAAGCCGCCATCCTCCTCCCAGCCCTCGACCTCGTCCTGGAAGTCCGTACGGTCCGTCAACTACCCGGACCGCTACTGGCATCTGCGGAGCGGCGTGATCCGGCTGGACCGGGTGAGCTCCAGCAGCGGTAGCGAGACCAGGGAGGACTCCACCTTCAAGGTCGTCTCCGGGCTCGCGGACTCCTCCTGCTACTCCTTCCGCATGGAGGACGGCCGCTACGCACGCCACCAGAGCTTCGTTCTGCGCGTGGACCGCAACGACGGCTCGCGGCTGTTCGAGCAGGACGCCACGTTCTGCCCCCGCCGCTCCTTCTCCTCGGACGCGATCATGCTGGAGTCGGTCAACTACCCCGGCCGCTTCCTCCGTCACAGGGACTTCGTCCTGCGCCTGGAGCCGGTGCAGAACAGCCAGGTGTACTGGGCGGACACGGCGTTCCGGCTGGTGAAGGGGCTGGCCTGACCTCATACGGGAGCTGACGCCCCGTGCATGACTGTGGCCCCCGGCGCGCTGCCGGGGGCCACAGTCATGCGGGTGCGGGACGAGCGGGTGCTCGGACGGAGCGGGTGCTCTCAGACGTTGAACCCGAGCGCACGCAGCTGCTCACGGCCGTCGTCCGTGATCTTGTCGGGGCCCCACGGGGGCATCCAGACCCAGTTGATGCGCAGTTCGCTCACGAGGCCGTCCGTGGCGGACTTGGCCTGGTCCTCGATGACGTCCGTCAGCGGGCAGGCCGCGGAGGTCAGGGTCATGTCGACGGTCGCGATGTTCGCGTCGTCGACGTGGATGCCGTAGATGAGGCCGAGGTTGACGACGTCGATGCCCAGCTCGGGGTCGACGACGTCCATCAGGGCCTCGCGGAGCTCCTCCTCCGAGGCCGGCTTCATCTCCACGGTGTCACTCATGCCGTCTTCCTTTCGGCGTCGGCTCCGCCCAGGGCCTGGGCCGTCGCGTCCTTCCACGCCATCCAGCTGAGGAGGGCGCACTTGACTCGGGCCGGGTACTTGGAGACACCGGCGAACGCGACCGCGTCCTCCAGGATGTCCTCCATCGCGTCGTCGGGCTCGATCCGTCCCTTGGACTGCATCAGCTCCAGGAAGGTCTCCTGGATCTTCTGCGCCTGGGACAGGTCCTTGCCCACCAGGAGCTCGTTCAGCACGGAGGCCGAGGCCTGGCTGATGGAGCAGCCCTGGCCCTCGTACGAAACGTCGCTGATCGTCGTGCCGTCGTACTTCACACGCAGCGTGATCTCGTCCCCGCACGTCGGGTTCACGTGGTGCACCTCGGCATCGCCATCCCGAAGACCACGCCCGTGGGGGTTCTTGTAGTGGTCCAGGATGACTTCCTGGTACATCGAGTCCAGCTTCATGCGATCGCTCGCCAACCCCTCAGCCGAAGAAGTTCCGTACGTGCTCCAGTCCGTCGACCAGAGCGTCGATCTCGGCCGGCGTGGAGTACAGATAGAACGACGCTCGCGTGGTCGCAGGAATTCCGTACCGCAGGCAGACGGGGCGGGCGCAGTGGTGGCCGACCCGGACCGCGATGCCCTGCTCGTCGAGGACCTGGCCCACGTCGTGCGGGTGGATGTCGCCGAGCGTGAAGGAGATCGCCGCGCCCCGGTCCTCGGCCGTGGTGGGGCCGATGATGCGCAGGTCGGGGACCTCACCGAGCTTGCGCACCGCGTACTCGGTGAGCGCGTGCTCGTGGGCGAGGACCTTGTCCATGCCGATCGACGACAGGTAGTCGATCGCCGCTCCCAGACCCACCGCCTGAGCGATCGGCGGAGTGCCCGCCTCGAACTTGTGCGGCGCGGGTGCGTACGTCGACGAGTGCATCGACACCGTCTCGATCATCTCGCCGCCGCCGAGGAACGGCGGGAGGTCCTCCAGGAGTTCCTGGCGGCCCCAGAGGACACCGATGCCGGTCGGGCCGCACATCTTGTGGCCGGTGAAGGCCACGAAGTCGGCCTGGAGTGCCTGGACGTCGAGCGGCATGTGCGGCGCGGCCTGCGAGGCGTCGATGCAGACGAGCGCGCCCACCTCCTGCGCGCGCCGGATGATCGTCTCGACCGGGTTCACCGTGCCGAGGATGTTCGACACCAGCACGAAGGAGACGATCTTCGTCTTCTCCGTGATGATCTCCTCGATGTTCGACAGGTCGAGGCGGCCGTCGTCGGTGAGGCCGAACCACTTCAGCTTCGCGCCCGTGCGCTGCGCCAGCAGCTGCCACGGCACGATGTTGGAGTGGTGCTCCATCTCCGTGATGACGATCTCGGTCTCGGAGTCCACGCGGTAGGGCTCGTCGGCCCAGCCCAGCATGTTCGCCACGAGGTTCAGCGACTCCGAGGCGTTCTTGGTGAAGATCACCTCGTCGCGGCTGGGCGCGTTGATGAACTCCGCGACCTTGTCGCGCGCGCCCTCGTACAGCGCCGTGGCCTCCTCGGCGAGCACATGCACACCGCGGTGGACGTTGGCGTTGTAGCGCTCGTAGTACTCGCTCAGGGCGTCCAGTACCTGGCGCGGCTTCTGCGAGGTCGCCGCGTTGTCCAGGTACACGAGCTTCCGGTCGTCGTGGACCAGACGGTCCAGGATGGGGAAGTCCTTGCGGATCGCCTCGGTGTCGAGGAGGCCCGGCAGCTGTGTCACGCGGATGCGCCACCCTTCACGTATGCCTCGTAGCCCTCGTTCTCCAGCTTGTCCGCGAGCTCGGGGCCGCCGGACTCGGCGATCCGCCCGGCGGCGAACACGTGGACGTGGTCGGGCTTGATGTAGCGCAGGATGCGCGTGTAGTGGGTGATCAGCAGGGTGCCGACCTGGCCGCTCTCGCGGACGCGGTTCACGCCCTCCGACACCACGCGGAGCGCGTCGACGTCGAGGCCGGAGTCGGTCTCGTCGAGGATCGCGACCTTCGGCTTGAGCAGCTCCAGCTGGAGGATCTCGTGGCGCTTCTTCTCACCGCCGGAGAAGCCCTCGTTCACGTTGCGCTCGGCGAAGGAGGGGTCGATGGAGAGGCGCTCCATGGCCTCCTTGACCTCCTTGACCCAGGTGCGCAGCTTGGGGGCCTCGCCGCGGATGGCGGTGGCGGAGGTGCGCAGGAAGTTGGAGACCGAGACGCCGGGGACCTCCACCGGGTACTGCATCGCGAGGAACAGGCCGGCGCGGGCGCGCTCGTCGACGGACATCTCCAGGACGTCCTCGCCGTCGAGGGTGACGGTGCCCTGGGTGATGGTGTACTTCGGGTGACCCGCGAGCGAGTAGGCGAGGGTCGACTTGCCCGAGCCGTTGGGGCCCATGATGGCGTGCGTCTCGCCCTGCTTCACGGTGAGGTCGACGCCCTTGAGGATCTCCTTCGTGGCGTTGTCGGCCTCGACGGTGACGTGCAGGTCTCGGATTTCAAGCGTTGCCATGGGTGCCTCAGGACTCCTGGGTGAGGGAGACGAGCACGTCGTCCCCTTCGATCTTTACGGGGTATACGGGGACGGGGCGCGTCGCGGGAAGGCCGGACGGCTTGCCGGTGCGGAGGTCGAAGCTGGAGCCGTGCAGCCAGCACTCGATCTGGCAGTCCTCCACCTCGCCCTCGGAAAGGGAGACGTTCGCGTGCGAGCAGATGTCGTGGATGGCGAACACCTCCCCCTCGGTCCGCACGACCGAGACCGGCGTGCCGTCGAGTTCCACCCGCTTCGGGGTGTCCTCCTCCAGCTCGCTCAGCCCACAGGCGCGTACGAAGGTCGTCATGCGACCGAAGCCTCCAGCTCCTCTTCGATCTTCGCGATGAGGCGCTCCTCGATGTCCTCGACACCGATCTGCTGGACCAGCTCGGCGAAGAAGCCGCGGACGACGAGACGGCGGGCCTCGTGCTCCGGGATGCCGCGGGCCATCAGGTAGAAGAGCTGCTCGTCGTCGAAGCGGCCGGTCGCGGAGGCGTGGCCGGCGCCGACGATCTCGCCGGTCTCGATCTCCAGGTTCGGCACGGAGTCGACGCGGGCGCCGTCGGTCAGCACCAGGTTGCGGTTCATCTCGTAGGTGTCGGTGCCCTCGGCCTTGGCCTCGATCAGCACGTCACCGATCCACACCGCGTGGGCGTCGTCGCCCTGGAGCGCGCCCTTGTAGACGACGTTCGACTTGCAGTGCGGGGTGTTGTGGGTGACCAGGAGGCGGTGCTCCTGGTGCTGCCCGGCGTCGGTGAAGTACAGACCGAACAGCTCGGCCTCGCCGCCGGGGCCCGCGTAACTCACGCGCGGGTGGAGGCGTACGACGTCGCCGCCGAAGGTGACGACGACCGACTTGAAGCTCGCGTCGCGGCCGACGAGCGCGTTGTGCTGGGCCACGTGTACGGCCTTGTCGTCCCAGTCCTGGACGGAGACGACGGTCAGCTTCGCGCCGTCTCCCAGGAGGTAGTCGACGTTGGCGGCGAGCACGGCGTCACCGGTGTGGTCGATGACGACGACGGCCTCGGCGAAGGCGCCCAGTTCGATCACCTGGTGGCCGAAGGCGGTTCCGCCCTCGCCGTGCACGGCGACGCGGATCGGCTCGGTGAGGACCGTCTCCTTGGGGACGCTGATCACGCCGGCCTTCTCGAACGCGGAGTACGCCTGGGCGGCGACGCGGTCCACGGGGGTGCCCGCCCTGCCGATCCGCGCGTCGTCGCGGCCGACGGTCTCGACGGTGACTCCCTCGGGGGCCTGGACGTCCACCTTCACGCCGGTGCCGTTCGCGACCGCGGTGCCGTCGTGCAGGCCGCGCAGGCGCTCCAGCGGGGTGAAGCGCCACTCCTCCTCACGGCCGTGGGGGACCGGGAAGTCCGCCACGTCGAAGGACGGCGGCGCGCTCATGCGCGACACGACGGTCGACTCGGCCGCGACGGCGATCGAGCCGGCGGTGGTGGAGCCCACCGGGATGTTCTGAGCCTCAGCCATGGCTGCTCTAGTGCTCGCTTTCGTTGACGTAAGGGGCGTGATGGACGGGCGGAGGCGTCAGCCGACCGCGCCCTCCATCTGCAGCTCGATCAGCCGGTTGAGCTCCAGCGCGTACTCCATCGGCAGTTCCTTGGCAATCGGCTCGACGAAGCCGCGCACGATCATCGCCATCGCCTCGTCCTCGCTCAGACCGCGGCTCATCAGGTAGAAGAGCTGGTCCTCGGAGACCTTGGAGACGGTCGCCTCGTGGCCCATGGACACGTCGTCCTCGCGGACGTCCACGTACGGGTAGGTGTCCGAGCGCGAGATGGTGTCGACGAGCAGAGCGTCACAGAGGACGTTGGACTTCGCACCCGGGGCGCCCTCGCCGATCTCGATCAGACCGCGGTAGGAGGTGCGGCCACCGCCACGCGCCACCGACTTGGAGACGATGTTGGAGGAGGTGTTCGGGGCCATGTGGACCATCTTGGCGCCCGCGTCCTGGTGCTGGCCCTCGCCCGCGAAGGCGATGGAGAGGGTCTCGCCCTTGGCGTGCTCGCCCATCAGGTAGACGGCGGGGTACTTCATCGTCACCTTGGAGCCGATGTTGCCGTCGATCCACTCCATGGTCGCGCCCTCGTAGGCGACGGCGCGCTTGGTGACCAGGTTGTAGACGTTGTTCGACCAGTTCTGGATGGTCGTGTAGCGGCAGCGGGCGTTCTTCTTGACGATGATCTCGACGACCGCGCTGTGCAGGGAGTCGCTCTTGTAGATCGGGGCGGTGCAGCCCTCGACGTAGTGCACGTAGGCACCCTCGTCGACGATGATCAGGGTCCGCTCGAACTGGCCCATGTTCTCCGTGTTGATGCGGAAGTAGGCCTGGAGCGGGATCTCCACGTGCACGCCCTTCGGCACGTAGATGAAGGAGCCGCCGGACCACACGGCGGTGTTCAGCGCGGCGAACTTGTTGTCACCGGCCGGGATGACCGTGCCGAAGTACTCCTTGAAGAGCTCGGGGTGCTCCTTCAGGGCGGTGTCGGTGTCGAGGAAGATGACGCCCTGCTCCTCCAGGTCCTCGCGGATCTGGTGGTAGACGACCTCCGACTCGTACTGGGCGGCGACACCGGCGACGAGGCGCTGCTTCTCCGCCTCGGGGATGCCGAGCTTGTCGTAGGTGTTCTTGATGTCCTCGGGCAGGTCCTCCCAGGACTCCGCCTGCTTCTCCGTGGAGCGCACGAAGTACTTGATGTTGTCGAAGTCGATGCCCGACAGGTCCGAGCCCCAGTTCGGCATGGGCTTCTTCTCGAAGAGCTTGAGACCCTTCAGACGCAGCTTGGTCATCCACTCCGGCTCCGACTTCTTGTCGGAGATGTCGCGGACGACGTCCTCGTTCAGGCCGCGCCTGGCTGAAGCGCCGGCGGTGTCGGAGTCGGCCCAGCCGTACTCGTACTTACCCAGGCCCTCGAGTTCGGGGTGGGCAGTCTCCGTGGGGAGAGTCATGCGGGGTTCCTCCCGGCCGTGCTTGCAGATGCGGTGTGGGAAATCTTGGGGATGAACGTCGTGCAGACGCCGTCGCCGTGGGCGATGGTCGCCAGTCGCTGGACGTGCGTTCCGAGCAGCTGGGAGAAGATCTCGGTCTCCGCCTCGCAGAGCTGCGGGAACTCTTCCGCGACATGAGCGACAGGGCAGTGGTGCTGGCACAGCTGCTCACCGACCGGTGCGCTACGCGCCGTAGCAGCGTACCCGTCCGCGCTCAGGGCCTTGGCCAGGGCTTCGGTCCGCTCCTCGGGGGCAGCGGCCTCGATCGCCTCGCGGTACGCGGCGGCCTGCTCGGCGATTCTCGCGCGCGCGAAGGCGACGACGGCCTCGTCCCCGCCGAACCGCTCCTGGATCCAGCGCAGGGCGTCCGCGGCGAGCTTGTCGTAGGACTGGTCGAAGGCGTCCCGGCCGCAGTCGGTCAGGGCGAACACCTTGGCGGGCCGGCCGCGCGTCCGCGCGCCGTAGACCCGCTGCTCGCGGGCCTCCACGACATCGTCGGAGACCAGCGCGTCCAGGTGACGCCGTACGGCCGCCTGGGTGAGGCCCAGCCTCTCGGCGAGCGCGGCGACGGTCGAGGGGCCGTGGTCCAGGATGGACCGCGCGACCCGGTTGCGCGTGGAACGGTCCGAGCGCATCCCGGCCGCGAGCTCCTCCTGAGGGGCCCCGTTGGGGGTTCCCTGAGCCTCGCCGACGTTTTTCACAACGCCATTGTTGCGTAATTCCGCGGAGCGGAGCAAGCGAGGTCCGGAGCACCCAGCCGTGCCGTGCGTCACTTAGGTTTACCTAAGCCACCACCCGAGCTGACCTGCGTGAACGATCTCTGATCGATCAATTGAGTGGTGTGACCACGCTTCTTGCGGGAAACTGCCGAACCATGCCGACACCCGCTCCCACCGGCCCACTCGTCACCCGTGACTCGCTCGCCGCGGACCTGCGCTCGCTCGGCGTCCGGCCCGGCGAAACCCTCCTCGTCCACTCCTCCCTCAGCGCGCTCGGCTGGGTCAACGGAGGCGCCGTCACCGTCGTCCTCGGACTGCTGGACGCCCTCGGTCCGGACGGCACCCTCGTGGTCCCCACCCAGACCGGCCACCTCTCGGATCCGGCCCTGTGGACCGACCCTCCGGTACCCGAGGAGTGGTGGGCGGCCATTCGGGCGACGATGCCCGCGTACGACCCGCTCGTCACGCCCTCACGCGGGGTCGGCGTGGTCCCGGAAACCGTACGCGTCTGGCCGGGCGCCCTGCGCAGCGCGCACCCCCAGACCTCCTTCGCGGCGATCGGGCCGCGCGCGGCGGCACTCCTCGACGGGCACGCGCCCGACTGCCGGCTGGGCGAGCACAGTCCGCTGGCCCGCCTTGAGGAGACGGGCGCGCGGGTCCTGCTGCTGGGCGCGGACTACGACGCGTGCACCAGTTTCCACCTCGCCGAGTACCGGATACCCGCGCCTCTCGTCGAGGTCGGCCGGCCGGCGCCCGGCGGCGGCTGGGAGACCGTGACGGAGGTGTCGATCACCTCGGACCGGTTCGACGAGCTGGGCCACGACTTCGAGCGGGACCGTAGCGTCGTACGCGGCCGGGTCGGCGCCGCGGACGCGCGGCTGTTCCCCGTGGCGGACGCGGTCGCCTACGCGGAGCGGTGGCTGGCCGTGCACCGCCCCCGCGAGGAGGGCCTCTTCGCCCCCGCCCGCCCGGCGCCCCGGCCGCGTCCCTAGACTTGGCGTCCATGCAGAGTGAGCCCGTGGTCCAGGTCCGTTCCCTGGTGAAGCGGTACGGCCGGAAGACCGCGGTGGACGGCCTCGACCTGGTGGCGAGAGCGGGCGTCACCGCCGTACTGGGCCCGAACGGAGCGGGCAAGACGACCACGGTGGAGACCTGCGAGGGCTACCGGAAGCCGGACTCGGGGACGGTCCGCGTGCTCGGCCTCGACCCCGTACGACAGGCCCGTGACCTGCGCCCGCGCATCGGCGTCATGCTCCAGTCCGGCGGTGTCTACTCGGGCGCCCGGGCGGACGAGATGCTCCGCCACGTGGCCCGGCTCCACGCGCACCCCCTGGACGTGGACGCGCTGATCGAGCGGCTCGGCCTCGGCTCCTGCGGGCGCACCACCTACCGCCGTCTCTCCGGCGGCCAGCAGCAGCGCCTCGCGCTCGCCATGGCCGTGGTCGGCCGCCCCGAACTGGTCTTCCTCGACGAGCCGACCGCCGGCCTCGACCCGCAGGCCCGGCGGGCGACCTGGGACCTGGTGCGAGACCTGCGCGCGGACGGCGTCTCGGTCATCCTGACCACCCACTACATGGACGAGGCCGAGCAGCTCGCCGACGACGTCGCGATCATCGACGCCGGCCGCGTCATAGCCCAGGGCTCCCCCGAGGAGCTGTGCCGGGGCGGTGCCGAGAACACCCTGCGCTTCACCGGCCGGCCCGGCCTCGACGTGAGCTCCCTGCTGAAGGCACTCCCGGCGGACAGCACGGCGGCGGAGCTGACCCCGGGCGCGTACCGCGTCGTCGGCAAGGTCAACCCCCAGCTGCTGGCCACGGTCACCTCCTGGTGCGCCCAGCACGGTGTGATGCCGGAGAAGATCTCGGTGGAGCGGCACACCCTGGAAGACGTGTTCTTGGAGCTCACTGGCAAGGAGTTGCGCGCATGAGCGGCGGTACAGGTGGTACGGGTGCGCGGACCAGTGCCGTCGGGACGTACGCGCCGAAGCCGGGAGCGGCCCCGCTGTCGCGGATGATCGGGGCGCAGGCGGCCCTGGAGACCAAGATGCTGCTGCGCAACGGAGAGCAGCTGCTCCTCACGGTCGTGATCCCGACGATGCTGCTCACGCTGTTCAGCACCGTGGACATCGTCGACACCGGCTCCGGGGAGGCCGTCGACTTCCTCGCGCCCGGGGTCCTGGCCCTCGCCGTGATGTCGACGGCGTTCACCGGCCAGGCCATCGCGACGGGCTTCGAACGCCGGTACGGCGTGCTGAAGCGACTCGCTGCCTCCCCGCTCCCCCGCTGGGGGCTGATGACCGCAAAGACGATCTCCGTGCTGGTCACGGAGGTCCTCCAGGTGATCCTCCTCACGGTGATCGCCTTCGCGCTCGGCTGGTCCCCGCACGGCAACCCCTTCGTCGTTCTCCTGCTCCTGGTCCTCGGCACGGCCGCCTTCTCCGGGCTGGGCCTGCTGATGGCGGGCACGCTCAAGGCCGAGGCCACACTGGCCGCCGCCAACCTGGTCTTCCTGCTGCTGCTCGTGGGCGGCGG
Organism: Streptomyces sp. NPDC030840; assembly: GCF_055572015.1. Lineage (NCBI taxonomy): Bacteria > Bacillati > Actinomycetota > Actinomycetes > Kitasatosporales > Streptomycetaceae > Streptomyces > Streptomyces sp. NPDC030840. Next base: position 198,850 of record NZ_JBVIEE010000004.1, read on the forward strand.
CGTGATCGTGCCGCTGGACAGGTTCCCGGAGTCCGCCCAGAACGTCCTCGGGCTGCTGCCGATCTCGGCCCTGTCCGACGGCCTGCGGGACGTGCTCCAGCACGGCGCGGGGATGCCGTGGGGCGACCTCGGGGTCCTGGCCGCGTGGGCGGTGCTCGGGCTGGGCGCCGCGGCGCGCTTCTTCCGCTGGGAGTGAGCCACGGCCGGAAGACCTCGGGCGGAATGAGGACCACCCCTCGTGAAACCGTGCACAAGCGGCGGCCTACCATGGGGCGCGTGCCAAAAGTGACCCGCGCCGACGCCACCGCCTTCGTGCGCAACCCCGCCGTCTTCATCGCCGAACGCTGGACACCGACCCACAGGACGGTTCAGCGGGCGGCCCTCGCCGCACTCGTCATGTCGGTGGTCATCGTGGTCACCGGCGGCGCCGTACGCCTCACGGGCTCGGGTCTCGGCTGCCCGACCTGGCCCAAGTGCACCGACGACTCACTCACCGCGACCAGCGCGATGGGCGTGCACGGCGCCATCGAGTTCGGCAACCGCATGCTGACGTACGTGCTGTGCGCCGCCGTCGGCTGGGCGATCGTCGCCGCCCGCGCGCACAAGCCGTGGCGGCGGGACCTGACGCGGCTGGGCTGGGCCCAGTTCTGGATCGTCATGGGCAACGCGGTGCTCGGCGGCATCGTCGTCCTGGTCGGCCTCAACCCGTACACGGTCGCCGCGCACTTCCTGCTCACCTCGGCCCTCATCGCGGTCGCGACCGTCATGTGGCAGCGCACGCGGGAGAGCGACGCCCCGCCGCGCCCGCTGGTCGGCAAGGCCGTGCAGCAGCTCGTGTGGTTCCTGGTCGCGGCGACGGTCCTGCTGATCGCGGTCGGTACGGTCGTGACCGGCGCGGGTCCGCACGCGGGCGACTCCAGTGACGTGGAGCGCATGCCGGTGAACTGGGAGGACGTCACCAAGCTGCACGCCGTGCTCGCCTGGATCGTGGTGACCCTGACGTTCGCCCTGTGGTTCGTCCTCAAGGCGGTCGACTCCCCCAAGGTTCCGCTCCACCGCACCCGCGACCTGTTCCTCGTGCTGCTCGCACAGGGCGTCATCGGCTACGTCCAGTACTTCACCGACCTGCCCGAGGTGCTGGTGGGCGCGCACATGCTGGGCTCCTGTCTGGTGTGGATCGCCACCTTGCGCGTGGTGCTGTCGCTGCGGGAGCGGCCGGAGATCACGGTGGACGTGCCGGAGCCGTCGACGGAAGCGGTGCCCACGCGCGCGTGAGTCACGCGTGGGGCCACGCATGGCTCACGTGTAGTCCCGTACGAGAGCCTCGATCGCCGGGCCGAGGTACGCCCTGGTCAGCTCGGCCCTGCGGGCCGTCCACTCCTCGGTCGGCACGGCACCCGGTCCCTCCTCGTATCGGCGCCGCCTGACGTCCTCGACCACCTCGACGGGAGCGCCCAGGCGGGGCAGCAGGTCGAGGGCCTCCTTCTTGGTGATCAGCCGACCCTCCTTCAGGGTGACCGCGGCCCGTGCGTACGTGACGATTCCCAGATCGACCCAGACGTCCCGCGTCCAGTTGCTCGCCCGGTCGACCTCCCGTCGCCAGAAGTCCCGCTGGTCGCGCACGACGAACTCCGCGAGTTCGAGGTCCGTCACCGGCGGCAGCAGGCCCTTGGGCGGCTCTCCGTGCAGCACCAGCCCGAAGGTGTGCAGCTCGCGCCGGGTCACGGGGGTGACGGGCCGCTTGAACAGTTCCTCGTGCGCCCAGGTGAGGTGCCGCCGCTCCGCCCCTGCCGCACTTCGGGGTGTCAGATAGGTGCAGTGCAGGTTGCCGGTGAGCGGCTCGTGCCGCAGACGGGCATGCAGCCGTGCTACCCGCCAGACGTCTCTCGTCGTGATCGGGTCGTCCAGGACCGCGATCAGGTCCAGGTCGCTGCGGCCCTCCTGGTAGTCGCCCCCGCCGAGTGAACCGTGGGCCCACACGGCGACGGGGGCCAGGTCGCGCAGTTCGGTGAGGAAGCGGTCGAGGAGGCGGTCGGTCGCGTCACTGCGGGTCATGCAGTCAGTCTCGACCGTCACTCCAGCCCGTACACCCGTTGCGCGTTCCCCGCGGCGATCAGTCCCGCCACCCGCTGAGCGTCCGCCAGCGACCACGAGCCCTCGGCCACCCACGTCCCCAGCACCCGCGCCAGCGACTCCCGGAACAGCCGGGCGCCCACCACGTGCAGTTCGGGCAGGCCGTGGGCGCCGCTGGAGAAGAGGAGCTTGCCGAACGGTGCCAGCTCCAGCACCTCGGCGAGGACGGCGGCCGCCCGCGCGCCCGTCCGGACGAGCTCGGCGCCCAGATCGGCGTACACGTGCGGGAAGACCGCGGTGAGGTGGGCCGCGTGGCGGTGGTAGGGGTAGCCGTGCAGCAGGACCAGGTCGGTGCCCAGGCCGGCGGTGGCCCGGGCGAAGTCGGTGAGGAGCACAGGGTCCGCGCTGTCGGCGCGCGGGCCGGGTTCCCCGAGGCCGGCGTGGAGCTGGAGGGGCAGGCCGGAGGCGACCGCGATCCAGAGCAGGTGGCGGAGCAGCACGGGGTCGGTGAGCGTGCCGCCGACCCCGCGGTCCGCGAGCCAGCGACCGGCCGCGCCCCGCACCTCCCCTGGCCCGGGCGGCTCCGGCGCGAGCGCGAGACCGTGCCGCACGCCCGCCACGGAGGTGAAGGCGACCGCGTTGGCCGCGGCTCCGTGCACCGACTCGGCGAGGTTGGTGAGGAACGACTCGACGGTGCCGGAGGTGTCGGCGACCTGCTCGGCGAGGAGTTCGAGACGGACGATCTCGTGGGCCTCGGCCGTGCCCGCGGAGGCCATCTCGGCGGGGCCGGTCAGATCGCCGGGCAGACCGGTGTCCACGAGGTACGTGGTGATGCCGCTCCCCCGCAGCAGCAGCCGCCCCGCCTCCAGGACGCCCAGCTCACGGCGCCGGGCCAGGTAGCGGGCGGGCGGACAGTGCGGCTCCAGGCCGAGCAGGGGCGGGCACCAGCGGCGTACGGCGAAGCCGGTCTGTGTGTCGAAGAACGTGGTGCCGGACGCGGGCGGGCCCTCGCTGCGCGCGAGGTGGGCCTCGAACGTGCCGAGGCCCAGTTCCGTCCGCAGCACGCCGTGACAGTACTGGTCGACCAGGGACGGCGTTTCGATCATCCGAGGACCCCCGTGTAGACGCTGCGCTGCTTACAGGTCTTAACGGGTGAACCGGGGACTAGGTGTTGCTCTCACTGAGGAGGCCGTGGGAGCGGTCTGTTCGTAGGGGTGCGTCCGGGTCGGCGACTGCGGGCCGTCAGCGGTTGCTCGCGCAGTTCCCCGCGCCCCTTACGGGGCGCGGCCCTGGCCTGGTCGCGGAGCCCTCAGCCGTTGCGCGGGCCGCCCAGCTGGATGCCCGCCATGCGGCTCCACTCGTACGGACCTGTCTTCACCTTGGCCGCGAAGTCGCCGTCGAAGTCGTCGTGGACGGTGACTCCGGCCCTCTGGACGGCCTGCTCGGCGATGGCGTAGGTGGGGGCCACGAGGTCGCCCCAGCCGCCGTCCTCGCCGACCAGCACGATGCGGGCGCCGCGCTGGCCGATGTACGCGACCTGGGCCTCGGCCCCGCCGTGGGCCTTGGAGAAGGAGCCGATCTGCTTGGCGAGCCGGGCCGCCGTGCGCTCGGCCTTCGTGGACTTCTTCGCGCCCGTGCCCTCGTCAACCTGCTGTGTGTCTGCCATGTCCAGATGCTACCCACGGGTAGATCAAACGGCGACGGGCGAGGTGCGTGGCCTTGACCACGTACCCCGCCCGAGCGGCGAATCGAGGAGCGGCTAGCGGAGGAACGGGTCCACCGCGATCGCCACGAACAGGATCGACACATAGGTGATCGACCAGTGGAACAGCCGCATCTCCTTGAGCTTGGCGCCCGTCACCTCGGCCTTGGCGCGGTTCATCAGGCCGTGCGCCTCCCACAGCCACATGCCGCCGGCCAGCAGCGCGACCGCCGTGTAGAACCAGCCCGTGTAGCCGAGGGGGGTGAGCAGCAGCGAGACCGCGACCATCACCCAGCTGTAGAGGACGATCTGCTTGGCGACCACCTTGTTGGAGGCGATGACCGGCAGCATCGGCACGCCCACGCGCGCGTAGTCCTCCTTGACCTTCATGGACAGCGGCCAGTAGTGCGGCGGCGTCCAGAAGAACATGACGAGGAAGAGGATGATCGGCGCCCACGACATGGAGTTCGTCACGGCCGACCAGCCGATCAGCACCGGGAGGCAGCCGGCGATGCCGCCCCACACGATGTTCTGCGAGGTACGGCGCTTCAGGATCATCGTGTACACGACGACATAGAAGAGGAGCGCGCCCAGCGCGAGCCAGGCCGACAGCCAGTTGACGGTCAGGCCGAACAGAAGGGTCGAGACGACGGCGAGGGTGATGCCGAACGCGAGGCACTCGCGCGGGCTGACCATGCCGGTGACCAGGGGCCGCTGCGAGGTGCGGTCCATCAGAGCGTCGATGTCACGGTCGATGTACATGTTCAGCGCGTTGGCGCCGCCCGCGGACAGGTACCCGCCGACGCAGGTGAGCAGCACCAGCTTGAGGTCCGGCACGCCCTGTTCCGCCAGGAACATCACCGGCACCGTGGTGATCAGCAGAAGCTCGATGATCCGCGGCTTGGTCAGTGCCACGAACGCCTTGACGCGGGCCGCGAACGGCCGCTGGCCCCGGCTGCTGCTCGTGCTGCTCGCCCCGAGAACTCCCGGTGGACGGGATTCGACGGCCGTCACGTACACCCCTGACAGAGACATCCCAGCGAGCCTCGGTGGAACACCCGGTACCGGTGTGAACAGCCGGTAAAGGCTCGCGCGTACTCACGGAACTGTATCCGCTGCCCGAACCGCGCCCTTCGTGGGGGTGGGGTCGTGTTGGAAGGCGGTGCGGGAAGGGGGCACCGGCCCCCTGTGCGGGGTGCAACGGCGCCCTTTGCGAGGTGCGGCGGCGTTCGCGCGAAGAGCCGAGCCCCACTCGATTGAGCGCGGCGGCGGCCTGGCGCGTATTCACGTGTCGACTACGGAATCCACGGGTCTCACTATGCGGAATCCGCCGGTCGGGCGGCGGATCGGGGACGGTCCCGGCAGTCTGGAACGACTGTGGGGTGACGCCCGAATGACTCTGGAACGACTCGAAAAATCGCGCGTTCTTCCAGGGGTAGGCTCGACAGCGGCCGGTGCCGCCGAGAACACCGGCATGGACATGTGGAGAGGAGCCCTGACTCAGGGTGAGCACCAAGCCGACCACTACAGATCTCGCGTGGACCGATCTGGACACGCGGGCCGTCGACACCGCCCGCGTCCTGGCCGCCGACGCCGTACAGAAGGTCGGCAACGGCCATCCCGGTACGGCGATGAGCCTCGCGCCCGCCGCGTACACCCTCTTCCAGAAGGTGATGCGCCACGACCCCTCCGACCCGGACTGGACCGGCCGTGACCGGTTCGTGCTGTCCGCGGGCCACTCGTCCCTGACCCTCTACACCCAGCTGTACCTGGGCGGTTTCGGCCTGGAGCTGGACGACCTGAAGGCGTTCCGCACCTGGGGTTCGAAGACGCCGGGCCACCCCGAGTACGGGCACACCAAGGGCGTGGAGACGACGACCGGCCCGCTCGGCCAGGGCGTCGCCAACGCGGTGGGCATGGCGATGGCCGCCCGCTACGAGCGCGGTCTGTTCGACCCGGACGCCGCTCCCGGCACCTCCCCCTTCGACCACCACGTCTTCGTGATCGCCGGTGACGGCTGCCTGCAGGAGGGCATCTCCGCCGAGGCGTCCTCGCTGGCCGGTCACCAGAAGCTCGGCAACCTGGTCCTGTTGTGGGACGACAACCACATCTCGATCGAGGGCGACACCGAGACGGCCGTGTCCGAGGACGTCGTCGCGCGGTACGCGGCGTACGGCTGGCATGTGCAGCGGGTGGAGCCGAAGGAGAACGGCGACCTCGACCCGGCCGCGCTGTACGAGGCGATCCAGAAGGCCAAGGCGGTCACCGACAAGCCGTCGTTCATCGCGATGCGCTCGATCATCGCCTGGCCCGCCCCGAACGCGCAGAACACCGAGGCCGCGCACGGCTCCGCTTTGGGCGAGGAGGAGGTCGCGGCCACCAAGCGCGTCCTCGGCTTCGACCCCGAGCAGCACTTCGAGGTGGCGGACGAGGTCCTGGCCCACGCGCGCGCGTTGGGTGAGCGTGGCCGTGAGGCCCGCGCGGTGTGGGAGAAGCAGCTTGGGGAGTGGCGCACCAACAACCCCGAGCGTGCTGCCGAGTTCGACCGGATCTGTGCGGGCGAGCTCCCCGAGGGCTGGGAGTCGCACCTGCCCGTCTTCGAGGCCGGCAAGGGTGTGGCCACGCGTGCCGCGTCCGGCAAGGTGCTGCAGGCGCTCGGCGCGGTCGTCCCGGAGCTGTGGGGCGGCTCGGCCGACCTGGCCGGCTCCAACAACACCACGATCGACAAGACGAGTTCGTTCCTGCCGGCGGACAACCCGCTGCCGGAGGCGAACCCGTACGGCCGCACGATCCACTTCGGTATCCGCGAGCACTCCATGGCCGCGGAGATGAACGGCATCGCCCTGCACGGCAACACCCGTATCTACGGCGGCACCTTCCTGGTGTTCTCCGACTACATGCGCAACGCGGTGCGCCTGTCGGCGCTGATGCACCTGCCGGTGACGTACGTGTGGACGCACGACTCCATCGGCCTGGGCGAGGACGGCCCCACCCACCAGCCGATCGAGCACCTCGCCTCGCTGCGCGCGATCCCGGGCCTGAACGTCGTCCGCCCCGCCGACGCCAACGAGACCGCCATCGCCTGGCGCGAGATCCTCAAGCGGTACACCAAGGAGTTCGGCAAGGGCGCCCCGCACGGCCTGGCGCTGACCCGTCAGGGCGTGCCGACGTACGAGCCCAACGAGGGTGCGGCGAAGGGCGGTTACGTCCTGTTCGAGGCCGAGGGCGGCGAGGCGCAGGTCATCCTCATCGCGACGGGCTCCGAGGTGCACGTCGCCGTGGAGGCGCGTGAGCGGCTCCAGGCGCAGGGCGTGCCCACGCGGGTCGTGTCCATGCCGTCCGTGGAGTGGTTCGAGGAGCAGGACCAGGGGTACCGGGACAGCGTCCTGCCGCCGGCCGTGAAGGCGCGTGTCGCGGTCGAGGCCGGGATCGGACTGACCTGGCACAAGTACGTGGGAGACGCGGGCCGCATCGTCTCGCTGGAGCACTTCGGTGCGTCGGCCGACGGCAAGGTCCTCTTCCGCGAGTTCGGCTTCACTGCCGAGAACGTTGCCGCCGCCGCCCAGGAATCGATCGCGGCCGCCCAGCGCTGACGCTCATATACGACACGTAGGAGATGCATTTTCGATGACAGACGCACTGAAGCGCCTCTCCGAGGAAGGCGTCGCGATCTGGCTGGACGACCTGTCGCGCAAGCGGATCACGTCCGGCAACCTCGCCGAGCTGATCGACCAGCAGCACGTCGTGGGCGTCACCACCAACCCCTCGATCTTCCAGAAGGCGATCTCGCAGGGCGACGGCTACGACCAGCAGCTGTCGGACCTCGCCGCCCGCAAGGTCACCGTGGAAGAGGCCATCCGCATGATCACCACGGCGGACGTGCGGGACGCCGCGGACATCCTGCGCCCGGTCTTCGACGCCACCGGCGGCCAGGACGGGCGGGTCTCCATCGAGGTCGACCCGCGCCTGGCGCACAACACCAAGGCGACGGTGGCCGAGGCCAAGCAGCTCGCCTGGCTGGTGGACCGCCCGAACACGCTCATCAAGATCCCTGCGACGCACGCGGGCCTGCCCGCGATCACCGAGACCATCGGGCTCGGTATCAGCGTCAACGTGACGCTGATCTTCTCGCTGGAGCGCTACCGCCTGGTCATGGACGCCTACCTGGCGGGTCTGGAGAAGGCCAAGGAGCGCGGCCTGGACCTGTCGAAGATCCATTCGGTGGCGTCGTTCTTCGTGTCCCGTGTGGACACCGAGATCGACAAGCGGATCGACGCGCTCGGCACGCCCGAGGCCAAGGCGGCCCGCGGCAAGGCGGGCGTCGCCAACGCGCGGCTCGCCTACCAGGCGTACGAGGAGGTGTTCGGCTCTGCCGACAATTCGACACAGTCCTCCGACCGCTGGAGCGCGCTGGAGAGCGCGGGCGCCAACAAGCAGCGTCCGCTGTGGGCCTCGACGGGCGTCAAGGACAAGGCGTACAAGGACACGCTGTACGTCGACGAGCTGGTCGCGCCGAACACGGTGAACACCATGCCGGAAGCCACCCTGTTCGCCACCGAGGAGCGCGGCGAGATCCGGGGCAACGCGGTCGCCGGCACGTACGAGCAGGCGCGTGCCGACCTCGACGCGGTCGAGGCGCTCGGGATCGGCTACGACGAGGTGGTCCAGCTCCTGGAGGACGAGGGCGTCGAGAAGTTCGAGGCGTCCTGGAACGACCTGCTCAAGTCGACCGAGGCGGAGCTGCAGCGCCTCGCCCCCTCGGAGGGCTGAAACCTTGGCCCCCCTTTCCGGTACCGGAGCGAATCCGCTTCGTGACCCCGCAGACCGACGGCTCCCGCGTATCGCGGGGCCGTCGGGCCTGGTCATCTTCGGCGTCACAGGCGATTTGTCACGTAAAAAGCTGATGCCTGCGGTGTACGACCTCGCCAACCGCGGGCTGCTGCCGCCGGGCTTCTCGCTCGTCGGCTTCGCCCGCCGCGAGTGGGCGCACGAGGACTTCGCGCAGGAGGTCCACGACGCGGTCAAGGAGCACGCCCGCACGCCCTTCCGCGAGGAGGTCTGGCAGCAGCTCATCCAGGGCATGCGCTTCGTCCAGGGCACCTTCGACGACGACGACGCGTTCGAGCGGCTGCGCGAGACGATCGAGGAGCTCGACAAGGCGCAGGGCACGGGCGGCAACTTCGCGTTCTACCTCTCCGTCCCGCCGTCGGCGTTCCCGGTGGTCATCCAGCAGCTGAAGAAGCACGGGCTGGCCGACCAGACGGGCGGCTCCTGGCGCCGCGCGGTCATCGAGAAGCCCTTCGGCCACGACCTGAAGTCGGCCGAGGAGCTCAACGGGCTCGTCCACGAGGTCTTCGCCCCGGACCAGGTCTTCCGCATCGACCACTACCTGGGCAAGGAGACCGTCCAGAACATCCTGGCGCTCCGTTTCGCCAACCAGATGTTCGAGCCGATCTGGAACCGGTCCTTCGTCGACCACGTGCAGATCACGATGGCCGAGGACATCGGCATCGGCGGCCGCGCCGGCTACTACGACGGCATCGGCGCCGCCCGTGACGTCATCCAGAACCACCTGCTGCAGCTGATGGCGCTGACCGCCATGGAGGAGCCCGCCTCCTTCGACGCGGACGCGCTCGCCGCCGAGAAGACCAAGGTGCTCGGCGCGGTGCGGCTGCCCAGGGACCTGGGCCGGGACACCGTGCGCGGGCAGTACTCGGCCGGCTGGCAGGGCGGCGCGAAGGTCATCGGCTACCTCGAAGAGGACGGCATCGACCGCCAGTCGAAGACCGACACGTACGCGGCGATCAAGCTGGAGATCGACAACCGCCGCTGGGCGGGTGTCCCGTTCTACCTGCGCACGGGCAAGCGCCTGGGCCGCCGTGTGACGGAGATCGCGGTCGTGTTCCAGCGCGCCCCGCACTCCCCCTTCGACACCACCGCCACCGAGGAGCTCGGCCAGAACGCGGTCGTCATCCGCGTCCAGCCCGACGAGGGCGTCACGGTCCGCTTCGGCTCCAAGGTGCCCGGCACCTCCATGGAGATCCGGGACGTGTCGATGGACTTCGCGTACGGCGAGTCCTTCACCGAGTCCAGCCCGGAGGCGTACGAGCGCCTCATCCTCGACGTCCTGCTCGGCGACTCGAACCTCTTCCCGCGCACCGAGGAGGTCGAGCTGTCCTGGGAGATCCTCGACCCGATCGAGGAGTACTGGGACAAGCACGGCAAGCCCGCGCAGTACCCGGCGGGCACTTGGGGCCCGGTCGAGGCGGACCAGATGCTGCAGCGAGAAGGACGGAGCTGGCGCCGGCCATGAAGATAGACCTCACCGACACCACGGCGAGCAAGATCAACAAGGCGTTGGTCCGGGGCCGCCGCGCCATCGGCACGCCCGCCGTCGGCATGGTGCTCACCCTCGTCATCGTCACCGACGAGGAGAACGCCTACGACGCCCTGAAGGCCGCCAACGACGCCTCGCGCGAGCACCCCTCACGCACCCTCGTCGTCATCCGCCGTGTCTCGCGTTCGCTCCGCAACCGTACGTCGTCCCGGCTGGACGCCGAAGTGCGGGTGGGAGCGGACGCGGGCACCGGCGAGACGGTCGTGCTGCGGCTGTACGGCGAGGTGTCGGACCATGCCCAGTCCGTCGTGCTCCCGCTGCTGCTGCCGGACGCCCCGGTCGTGGTCTGGTGGCCGGTGGGCGCCCCGCGCGACCCGGCCAAGGACCCGCTGGGCGCGCTGGGCCAGCGCCGGGTCACCGACAGCTACTCGGCGGAGAAGCCCGTCGACGAGCTGCGGGCCCGGGCAGACAGCTACGAGCCGGGTGACACCGACCTCGCGTGGGCCCGGATCACGCCGTGGCGCTCCGTGCTGGCCGCCGCCCTCGACCAGGTGCGCTGCGAGGTCATCTCGGCCGAGGTGACGGGCGAGGAGTTCAACCCCAGCGTCGAACTGCTGGCCATGTGGCTCGCCGACCGGCTCCACGTACACGTCCGGCGCGGTGTCTCCTCCGGTCCCGGTCTGACCGGGGTGCGGCTGGAGACCACCTGCGGTCCCATCGCGCTGCACCGGCCGGACGGGGCGATGGCCACGCTGGAGGTCCAGGGCCAGCCGGACCGCGCGGTGGCGCTCAAGCGGCGCGAGACGTCCGAGCTGATCGCGGAGGAGCTGCGGCGGCTCGACCCGGACGACACGTACGCGTCGGCACTGCGATTCGGGGTGGACCGGCTGGGCGGGAGCACGCCGAGCGTGCCGAAGGTCCCGGCTCCCGCGTCGCCCGCGCCGTCCGAGGTGCCGGACGCGCTCCCGCCGGGGTCGCAGCCGGGATCGGAGTCCTCCGCGCGGACGTCCCTGCCCGCCCTGCCGGCCGCCCCTCCCGCGTCGTCCTCGGTCGACGGTGACGGCGACCGGCCGTCCCCCGCACAGATGCCCCCGGTCAAGAAGGCGGCGACGAAGTGAGCACTCCCCAGTTGGTCGTGCACCACGACAAGGAACTGATGGCGCAGGCCGCCGCGGCCCGGCTGATCACGAAGATCGTGGACGCCCAGGCCTCGCGCGGTTCCGCCTCCGTGGTCCTCACCGGCGGCCGCAACGGCAACGGCCTGCTGGCCGCCCTCGCCGCGGCCCCCGCCCGGGACGCGATCGACTGGGGCCGCCTCGACCTGTGGTGGGGCGACGAGCGGTTCCTGCCCGAGGGCGACCCGGACCGCAACATCGCCCAGGCCCGCGAGGCGCTCCTGGACTCGGTGCCGCTGGACCCGAAGCGCGTGCACGCCATGCCCGCGTCGGACGGTCCGTACGGCGCCGACGTGGACGCGGCCGCAGCCGGTTACGCGGAGGACCTGGCGCGGGCGGCGGGCCCGGAGAACCACGGAGCTGTCCCCACCTTCGACGTCCTGATGCTGGGCGTCGGCCCGGACACCCATGTGGCGTCCCTCTTCCCGGAGCTGCCCGCGGTGCGGGAGACCGAGCGGACGGTGGTCGGCGTGCACGGCGCCCCCAAGCCGCCGCCCACCCGGGTGACCCTCACGCTCCCCGCGATCCGCGCGGCGCGTGAGGTGTGGCTGCTGGCCGCCGGTGAGGACAAGGCGCAGGCGGCGGCGATCGCGCTGTCGGGCGCGGGTGAGGTCCAGGCCCCGGCGGCGGGCGCGTACGGCCGCTCCCGCACGCTGTGGCTGCTGGACGCGGCGGCGGCGTCGCGGCTGCCGCGGTCGCTGTATCCGCCGGCGTCGCCCTGAGCGCTGCTTGACGGTCGTCGCCCTGAGCGCTGCTTGACGGTCGTCGCCCTGAGCGCTGCTTGACGGTCGTGGCGCAGAGAGCCCCAGGCGGAGTGCCTGGGGCTCTCGGTGTTTCTACCGGCCGCGCAGCCGACGGTACTTGGCGACCAGGGCCGCCGTGGACGCGTCCAGACCTGGTACGTCCGCACCCTCGGTCAGGGCGGGCTCGACGCGCTTGGCGAGGACCTTGCCGAGTTCGACGCCCCACTGGTCGAAGGAGTCGATGTTCCAGATCGCGCCCTGGACGAACACCTTGTGCTCGTACAGCGCGATGAGCTGGCCGAGGACCGACGGGGTGAGTTCCTTCGCGAGGATCGTGGTCGTCGGGTGGTTGCCCTTGAACGTCTTGTGCGGCACCAGGTCCTCGGGGACCCCTTCGGCCCGCACCTCCTCGGGCGTCTTGCCGAAGGCCAGCGCCTGGGTCTGGGCGAAGAAGTTGGCCATCAGCAGGTCGTGCTGGGCCTTGAGCCCGTCGCTGAGCTCGGCCACCGGCTCGGCGAAGCCGATGAAGTCCGCCGGGATCAGCTTCGTGCCCTGATGGATGAGCTGGTAGTACGCGTGCTGCCCGTTCGTCCCCGGCGTGCCCCACACCACCGGCCCGGTCTGCCACTCCACCGGCCGGCCGTCCCGGTCCACGTACTTGCCGTTGGACTCCATGTCCAGCTGCTGCAGGTACGCGGTGAACTTGGACAGGTAGTGGCTGTACGGCAGCACGGCGTGGGACTGCGCGTCGTGGAAGTTGCCGTACCAGACGCCCAACAGGCCCAGCAGCAATGGCACGTTGGACTCGGCGGGAGCGTCGCGGAAGTGCTCGTCGACGAGCCGGAACCCGTCGAGCATCTCCCGGAAGGCCTCCGGGCCGATGGCGATCATCAGCGACAGACCGATGGCGGAGTCGTACGAGTACCGCCCGCCGACCCAGTCCCAGAACTCGAACATGTTGGCCGTGTCGATACCGAAGTCCGACACCTTCCCGGCGTTCGTCGACAGCGCCACGAAGTGGCGGGCCACCGCCTCCTGGCCGGCCTTGAGCTCGGTGAGCAGCCAGTCGCGTGCCGAGGTCGCGTTCGTGATCGTCTCGATCGTCGTGAACGTCTTCGAGGCGATGATGAACAGCGTCTCGGCCGCGTCGAGGTCGCGTACCGCCTCGTGCAGGTCGGCGCCGTCCACGTTCGACACGAACCGGACGGTGAGGTCGCGGTCGGTGTAGGAGCGCAGCACCTCGTACGCCATGGCCGGGCCCAGGTCGGAGCCGCCGATGCCGACGTTCACGATGTTCTTGATGCGCTTGCCGGTGTGCCCGGTCCATTCTCCGGAGCGGATCCTCTCCGAGAAGGCGGCCATCCTGTCGAGCACGGCGTGGACACCGGGTACGACGTTCTCCCCGTCGACCTCGATCACCGCGTCGCGCGGGGCGCGCAGGGCCGTGTGCAACACGGCCCTGTCCTCGGTGGTGTTGATCTTCTCGCCGCGGAACATGGCGTCGCGCAGCCCGAACACGCCGGTGGCGGCGGCCAGCTCCCTCAGCAGCCGCAGCGTGTCGTCGGTGACCAGGTGCTTGGAGTAGTCGACGTGCAGATCACCGACCTCGAGCGTGTACCCGGCGCCGCGTCCGGGGTCGGCGGCGAACAGCTCGCGCAGCTGGACGTCCCCCAGCTCCTCCCGGTGCTTGGCCAGTGCCGTCCACTCGGGCGTCTGGTTGAGCCTGGTGCGGCTGTCTGCGTTCATCTGGGACTTCAGCCTTCTTTCCTGTCCTGCGTGCCTTGCCCGGTGCCGGTCCCAACCTAATGGAGCGCGGCGGCGCTCCGCCTCGGGGCAGGGGAAAGAGAGCTCGGGACTGCGGGTGGTTGGTTCACTGCGGGACCGCTGTGGCTGGTCGCGCCCACGCGGCGGAGCCGCATGGCAAACAGAGCCTCGCGCCCCTGACTGGGCGCACCCCACCCGGAGGCGTTCCCAGACGCCTCCGGCCAGACACCCTCTCGGGGCCTGGCCGGTGCTCAAGTCCTAGATCTCGCCGCGCAGTTTGGCGAGGGCCTCGGCGAGGATCGCCTCGCCGTCCGCGTCGCTGCGCCGCTCCCGTACGTACGCGAGGTGCGTCTTGTACGGCTCGGTGCGCGGCGGGTCCGGCGGGTTGTCCCGGTCCTGTCCTGCGGGGAAGCCGCAGCGCGGACAGTCCCAGGTGTCGGGGACCTGCGCGTCGCTGGCGAAGCTCGGCTGCGTCTCGTGCCCGTTGGAGCACCAGAAGGAGATGCGCAGCCGGGGGGCGGACTCGCCGCGCTCGGCCTCGCCCATCGGCCCCGCCCCGACCCGGCTTCCTCGGATCGCGTTGCCACTTGCCACGGTCGTAACTCCCTGCGTGATGGTGCCGCGAAGCGAGTCGGCGTGACGCTTCGCTGCGAGCGCCTCAGTCTACGTAAGGCCCAACGCGCGTCCAGTGATTGGAGTTACACCCCGCCCCCTAGACGCAAGCCCCATGATAGGCCGCGTTGTTGTACGCGTACCGAGCATGGGGCTTTACGTGCGGATTGGTGCGTCTGTGACGCGTTGCCGTACCTGGGGCCTGTCGGTCAGTTGTTGACCTTCATCAGGAGGCCGAGTACGACAATGCACGCGAACCACAGCAGACCGACCACCACGGTGATCCGGTCGAGGTTGCGCTCGGCGACCGAGGAGCCGCCGACGGACGACTGCATGCCGCCACCGAACATGTCGGAGAGGCCGCCGCCCTTCCCCTTGTGCATCAGCACCAGCAGCATCAGCAGCAGGCTGAAGACGATCAGGGCGATCGAGAACCCCATAACCACGGCTGGACCAACTTCCTCGGACAGATATCGACGACGGGGGCCGGGCGGCATGGTCCATCATGCCTGTCCGGCCCCCGCAAGGGTACGACGGATCGCGGCCACCGCACACTTACTGGTCGCGGAACCGCACGATCTTGACGAACTCGTCCGCGTCCAGGGAGGCGCCGCCGACCAGGGCGCCGTCGATGTCGGCCTGGGCCATGATCTCCGCGACGTTGCCCGCCTTGACGGAGCCGCCGTACTGGATGCGGACCTGGTCGGCCACCTCCTGCGAGTACAGCTCGGCGATCTTGCCGCGGATGGCCGCGCAGACCTCCTGGGCGTCCTCGGCGCCGCAGACCTTGCCGGTGCCGATGGCCCAGACCGGTTCGTAGGCGATCACGATCGACTCGACCTGCTCGGCGGGGACGTCCTTCAGGCCGCCCTCGACCTGGGTGAGCGTGTGCGCGACGTGGTTGCCCGCCTCGCGGACCTCCAGTTCCTCACCGACGCACAGGATCGGGGTGATGCCGTGCTTGAAGGCGGCCTTGACCTTGGCGTTGCAGAGCTCGTCGGTCTCGTTGTGGTACTGGCGGCGCTCGGAGTGGCCGACGGCCACGTAGCTGCACTTGAGCTTGGCCAGCATCGGGCCGGAGATCTCGCCGGTGTAGGCGCCACTGTCGTGGGCCGAGATGTCCTGCGCGCCGTACTTGATCTTGAGCTTGTCGCCGTCGACCAGGGTCTGCACGGAGCGCAGGTCGGTGAAGGGCGGCAGGACGGCGACCTCGGTGGCGTCGTAGTCCTTGTCCGCGAGGGCGAAGGCGAGCTTCTGGACGTGCGCGATGGCCTCGAGGTGGTTGAGGTTCATCTTCCAGTTGCCCGCCATCAGAGGCGTGCGCGTGCTCATGTGGGTCAGTCCTCCAGTGCGGCGAGGCCGGGGAGCGTCTTGCCCTCGAGGTATTCGAGGGAGGCGCCGCCCCCGGTCGAGATGTGGCCGAATGCGCCCTCGTCGAAGCCCAGGGTGCGCACGGCCGCGGCGGAGTCTCCGCCGCCGACGACCGTGAAGGCCTTGGAGTCGACGAGTGCCTGGGCGACCGCCTTGGTGCCCTCGGCGAAATCGGGGTGCTCGAAGACGCCCATCGGGCCGTTCCAGAAGACGGTGGCGGCGTCGGTGATCTTCGAGGCGTAGAGCGTGCCGGTCTCCGGACCGACGTCCAGGCCCATCTGGTCGGCCGGGATGGCGTCCGCGGCGACGGCGGTGGCGCCCGCCGGAGCCTTGGTCTTCAGGTCGGGGAACGCGGACGCGACGACCGCGTCGACGGGCAGGACCAGCTCGACGCCGGTCTTCTCCGCGCGCTCGATGTACTCGGTGACCGCCGCGATCTGGTCCTCCTGGAGGAGGGACGCGCCGATCTCGTACCCCTTGGCCTTGAGGAAGGTGTACGCCATGCCGCCGCCGATGAGGATGCGGTCGGCCTTGCCGAGCAGCTGGTCGATGACGGCGAGCTTGTCGGAGACCTTGGCGCCGCCGAGCGCGACGACGTACGGGCGCTGGACGTCCTCGGTGAGCTTCTTGAGGACGGCGACCTCGTTCGCGATCAGGTAACCGGCGGCGTGCGGCAGGCGGGCCGGGAGGTCGTACACGGAGGCGTGCTTACGGTGGACGGCGCCGAAGCCGTCGCCCACGTAGACGTCGGCGAGGGCGGCCAGCTGGTCGGCGAAGGCGCCGCGCTCGGCGTCGTCCTTGGAGGTCTCGCCGGGGTTGAAGCGGAGGTTCTCGATGACCGCCACCTGGCCGTCGGTCAGGGCCGCGACGGTGGCGGTGGCGGACTCGCCGACCGTGTCCGTGGCGAACCGGACCTCGTCGCCGAGGAGCTCACCGAGGCGGGCGGCTGCGGGGGCGAGCGAGAAGGCCGGGTCCGGGGCGCCCTTGGGGCGGCCGAGGTGCGAGGCGACGACCACGCGCGCACCCGCCTCGGCGAGCGCCTTGACGGTGGGCACGACGGCGCGGATGCGGCCGTCGTCGGTGATGGTGGTGCCGGCGAGCGGCACGTTGAGGTCGGCGCGGACGAAAACCCGCTTGCCCGCGACTCCTTCGGCGAGGAGCTCGTCGATCGTCTTCATAGAGTGACTCCTGGGTAGGGCTCTGAGTCTATTTCCCGCGAACACATCAGCCGTCAATTGAGGAACCACGACGGCGAGCAACGAGGTTCGCGAGAGCGGCGCCGGTTCAGGCGCAAAAAGGGGGGCCCGGTCAGCGCGCCCTTGCGCTGCCCGAGCCCTGCCTCACAACGAAGTGCCTGCTCCGGGAGTCAGAGCTGCTCGCCCACGAAGACCGTGAGGTCGACGAGGCGGTTGGAGTAGCCCCACTCGTTGTCGTACCAGCCGACGATCTTGACCTGCTTGCCCTGGGCCATGGTCAGGGAGGAGTCGAAGGTGCAGGAGGCCGGCCAGTTGACGATGTCCGAGGAGACGATCGGGTCCTCGGTGTACTCGAGGATGCCCTTCAGTTGCCCCTCGGCGGCCTTCTGGAAGGCGGTGTTGATCTCGTCCTTGGTGACCTCGCGGTCGAGCTCGATGACGAGGTCGGTGACCGAGCCGGTCGGGACCGGGACGCGCATGGCGATGCCGTCCAGCTTGCCCTTGAGCTGCGGCAGGACGAGGGCGGTGGCCTTGGCGGCACCGGTGGTCGTCGGGATGATGTTCTCGGCGGCGGCACGGGCGCGGCGCAGGTCCTTGTGCGGGAAGTCCAGGATGCGCTGGTCGTTCGTGTACGCGTGCACCGTCGTCATCAGGCCCTTGACGATGCCGAAGTTCTCGTCGAGGACCTTCGCCATCGGCGCCACGCAGTTGGTGGTGCAGGAGGCGTTGGAGATGACGTGGTGGTTCGCCGGGTCGTACTTGTCCTGGTTGACGCCCATCACGATGGTGATGTCCTCGTCCTTGGCCGGAGCCGAGATGAGGACCTTCTTGGCGCCGCCGGCGATGTGCTTCTCGGCGTCGGCCTTCTTCGTGAAGATGCCGGTCGACTCGATGACGATGTCGACGCCGAGCTCGCCCCACGGGATGTCGGCGGGGTTGCGCTCGGACAGGACCTTGATCGTCTTGCCGTCGACGGTGATGGTGTCCTCGGTGTGGGACACCTCGGCCTTGAGACGGCCCAGGATGGTGTCGTACTTCAGCAGGTGAGCGGTGGTCGCGGTGTCACCCAGGTCGTTGACAGCCACGATCTCGATGTCTGCACCCTGCTCCAGCAGCGCGCGGAAGTAGTTACGACCGATGCGGCCAAAGCCGTTGATGCCTACGCGGATCGTCACGAACCGATCTCCTCGTTGGTACGCCGGTTGCGGACCGGCGAGCTGTATGGGATGTCCCCGACCGCATACGACCCTACCTCCCTGAGGCGGCCGAAGTGACATCGAGCACGCCCCATACACGGCAGGGCGGTCCGTACCCGCCAGTAGGGGTACGGACCGCCCTGTTTCTGCAACCTGATCACCTGACAACGGTCACCGGCCGGTCACCTTGTGCCGGGCGGCGCCCGGCCGGTGTCAGCGCTTCAGCGCGGCCAGCGCCTTGCGCACCAGAGCCGTACGGTCGGCCGCCGCGGTGACGTGTTCCAGGCCGAATCCCAGCAGCACGCTGTCCCCGGTGGTGACCGCTCCGTATGTCCTGAACAGCGCCCCCGACAGACCCCAGTCCTTGACGACCGCAGGGCTGCCCGCGGGCGGTCCGGGTGTGCTCCAGGCGCCCAGGGACGTCTCGAAACCGTCGGTCTGACCGGCCGTGCCGCCGATGACGACGGAGGCGTTGTCGGCGAGGACGCCGCGCCCGCCGGTCCCGGGGTCGGTGATGTGGCTCAGCGACACCTCGACCGTCTTCCCGGCGTACGCGGACAGGTCGAACTCGACCTGCTGCCAGCCGTCGGAGGCTCCGGTGAAGCTGTTCCAGGAGCCGCTGGTGCCGGTGGGCGTGCAGCCGCCGTCGCCCAGGGTCAGGTACCGCTTCAGGGCGGGGTGGGCCTGGATGAAGTACCCGGCCTCGCACTCGGCGGGCACGGTGGTGGAGGTGGCCCCTCCGCTCTCCGGGAGCGTGGTCCAGTCGTCCGCCCCGGAGGTGTGCGCCTCGAGCACCGCGTGGTCGTAGCCCTCCTCGGTGTTCCACAGCAGCTGGGTGCGCAGGACGGGCTTGTCGGCGGCGCTCACCGAGGTGAGGTCGATGGTGCGGGTGAGGCGGTTCCAGGCGTAGTCGGTGTGCGTGACGGCCGCCATGGACGCGCCCTCGTACGGGCCGAACGGATTGACGGTCCCGGGGTACTCGCCCGCGCCGGCGCTCTCGAACTGCGGGAACGTCTCCACGGGCAGGGCGTCGGAGGTGACGCCGAACGACCCGGCCGCGTTCAGCGGGTTGCCGGGCGCGTCACCGAGGGTTCCCGTGACGCCGGCGAGCCTGCCGCTGCCCGCGAAGGCCGTGGCGTTCGGCAGGGACGTGCGGGTGTGGGCGCCCAGGTAGTACTGGCTGAAGTCGTTCGACAGGGTGCCCCCGCCGAGGTCGACGGAGCCGCCCGCGGTCTCGCCCGCCTCGATCAGCTTGCCGCCCTCGTTGAGGTAGGCGCGCAGTTCGAGCTGGGTGGCGTTGCCCGGGCGGACGGCGCCCGTGTAGTGGACGACCGTCCTGAAGTGGTCCAGCACGCCGAGCGCGTCCGGGGCGCCCTGGGTGGCGACGTCCCAGACGATCGCCTTCTTGCCGTTCGCCCTCAGCGCGTCCACGTACGTCTGCGCCTGGGTCTGGGCAGCGCCCTCCTCGGCCACGACGAGCGTGTCCGCCCTGGGCCGCTCGGCGACCGTGTACGTGAAGTGCTCGCTGGAGGTGCGCTTGCCGCTCCTGGTCCTGCCGGTGAACCAGACCTCGACCTTGTCGCCCGGGTCACCGTCCTCGACCTTGGCCCGGTACTCGTCGAAGTACAGGTTGTCCTCACCGCCGTACCTCTCGCCGCCCTTCCAGGCCTTGAGCTCCGTGTCGTGCGTACGGCCCCCGTTGACGCGGTAGTTGAGTTCCTTGTCGCGCACGGACCTGCGTGCGACGACGGAGACCTCCTGGTCGGCGCCGCGCGCGTACGACGTGCTGAAGCCGGCCGGGGTGAAGTCGGGGGCGTCGATGCCGACGGACGACTTCGGCTGGTCGGGCCTCGCGGCGGACTCGGCGACGGAGAGCGCGAACGGGATGTTCTTCTCGAACTCCTGCTGGATCAGTTTCTCGTCGTCCGGGAAGGTGAAGATCGACTCGCAGTCGCCGGGCTTCCAGGCGTCGTCCGGGTCGACGTTGGACGCCGTCTCGCAGGTCGACATCTCCGGGGTGAACATGGCCGTGCCGTTGACGTTGGCCGCGTGGCCGTCCGCCTCGCCGTTGGTCGTGTAGAGCTCGGAGGACAGCTGCGGGTGGTAGCCCGGGATCGCCGGGTTCTCGGGCGTGCCGGCGAGGGACTTGTAGAGCACGTCGTCGGGGGTGGAGGTGGCCACCTGCCAGCCGACTCCGTAGAGGATCAGTTCGGCGGCCGAGTGGTAGTTGATGCCGTACTCGAAGCCGATGCGCTTCTGGAAGCGGTCGAGGGCCTTGGTCTCGGGCTCGGAGTTCGGGCCGGCGCCGCGGTAGGTCTGACTGGTGGGGAACGGGGACGAACCCTCGTCGTCGTAGCCCCACTTGTAGGCGAAGTTGCGGTTGAGGTCGACACCGTCGCCGATCGTGATCCGGCCGTCGCCGTTGTTGTCGCGCATGTTCTTGCGCCACTGGCGGTCGCCGTCGGCCTGGTGGGTGAAGTCGTAGCCGTCCGGGTTGGCGGAGAGCACGAACCACAGCTCGGTCGAGTCGACGATCTTCTTGATGCGCTTGTCGGTCCGGTAGTTGTCCAGGTAGTGGTGGAGCAGCCGCCTTGTCATCTCGGGCGTGATCCACTCGCGCGCGTGCTGGTTGGACAGGTAGAGGACGGAGGGCTTGGCGCCGTCCTTGGTCTTCCTGGCGTTCTTGGTCAGTTTGAGCGCCAGGATGTCCTGCCCCTGGACGGTCTTGCCGATGGAGACCACCTTGGTGAGGGACGGGTTCTTCTGGCCCGTCCGCAGGATCTCCTCCTTGAGGTTGCCCGCCCCGCTGTAGGGCCGGTAGACCCCGTCCCCGGCGGCGGCCACGCGTGCGCGGGCCCTCGCGTCGAGCGTGTGCTCCTTGAGGTCGACGCCCTTCTGCTCCAGCTGTTCGGCCTGTTTGCCGGTCAGGTAGACCTCGACGGTGGCTGTGCCCTTCTCAGGCGCCTGTTCGCCGAGTTCGTGACTGTCCTGGCCTGCCGCCAGCAGCAGGGGTATCTGCTGCTTGGTGACCTCGGCACGGTAGACCTTGACCTCTTCCGCGCCGGGAGAGCCGCTCGCCTGAGCGGCCTGGGCGATGGGCGCCAGTCCCGCACCGCCGAGCAGGAGTGCGCCAACAGCGAGGATCGGTCTCGCTCTTCGTCTCATGAGCCCCCCTTGCAGTGGTTCGCCACAGCGGCGAACAGATGCCAGGCTCATGACAGTTCATGATCGAGTCAAGGGCGCCTCGGCGCGGGGCAACGCAGTTCCCAACTACGTGGAACGCCGGTGCCGACAGCACCCGAGTGGGCGTAGGCACCGGCGCGTTGACGAGTCGTCGGACTTGTCCGACGATCCGTCATCCCACCAGGTTGTCGGCCATCTCCTCGGTGAGGTTGGACTCCGTACCCGGGATGCCGAGATCCGAGGCGCGCTTGTCCGCCATGGCGAGCAGCCGGCGGATACGGCCCGCGACGGCGTCCTTGGTAAGGGGCGGATCGGCGAGCGCGCCCAGCTCCTCCAGGGAGGCCTGCTTGTGCTCCATGCGCAGCCGTCCGGCTGCCGCGAGGTGCTCGGGGACCTCGTCGCCCAGGATCTCCAGGGCACGCTGGACCCGGGCACCGGCGGCGACGGCCGCACGCGCGGAGCGGCGCAGGTTGGCGTCGTCGAAGTTGGCGAGCCGGTTCGCCGTGGCGCGGACCTCGCGGCGCATCCGCCGCTCCTCCCAGGCCAGCACGGACTCGTGGGCGCCGAGGCGGGTGAGGAGCGCGCCGATCGCGTCACCGTCCCGGACGACGACCCGGTCAACGCCCCGCACCTCGCGGGCCTTCGCGGCGATCGACAGCCGCCGGGCCGCGCCGACCAGCGCGAGCGCGGCTTCCGGGCCCGGGCAGGTCACCTCCAGGGAGGACGAGCGGCCGGGCTCGGTCAGGGAGCCGTGCGCCAGGAACGCCCCGCGCCAGGCCGCCTCCGCGTCACAGGTCGCCCCGGAGACCACCTGCGGGGGCAGGCCCCGGATGGGGCGGCCCCGGCCGTCGACGAGCCCGGTCTGACGGGCCAGCTGGTCGCCGCCTCCGACCACGCGCACCACGTAGCGGGAGCCGCGGCGCAGTCCGCCGGGCGCCATCACGATCAGCTCGGAGCTGTGGCCGAAGATCTCCAGGATGTCCCGTTTGAGCCGGCGCGCCGCCATCGCCGTGTCCAGCTCCGCCTCGATCACGATGCGCCCGCTCACCAGGTGCAACCCGCCCGCGAACCGAAGGATCGCCGAGACCTCCGCCTTTCTGCAGCAGGTCCGGGTGACGGGTAGCCGGGAGATCTCGTCCTTCACCGCTGCCGTCATCGCCATGGGCCGATCCTTCCATGCATCCGAAAAATACGGTCGTACGCGGCGGCCAGCAGCTCCGGGTCGTGCCGCGGCGAGCCGTCGGTCCGTGCCACCGGCGCCAGCTCGACCGCGGCGCCGAACCGCTTGGCCGCGTCGGTGAGCGACGCGCGGTCGGGCACGGCGGCCGTGTCGGCCAGCACCACGTCCAGGGCGAGTTTAGGGGCGTGTCGTGCCAAAACCTCCAAATGACGCTGCGGGGAGAAGCCCTCGGTTTCTCCGGGCTGCGGGGCGAGGTTCAGCGACAGCACCCGGCGCGCCTTCGTCTCCGTGAGAGCGTCGAGCAACTGGGGCACGAGGAGGTGCGGGATGACCGAGGAGAACCAGGAGCCGGGACCGAGCACCACCCAGTCCGCGTCCAGGACCGCCTCGACCGCCTCGGGGACCGCGGGCGGGTCGTGCGGCACGAGGTGCACGGACTGCACCTCGCCGGGGGTGAGCGCCACGGTGGCCTGTCCCCGTACCGTGTCGACGTCGTCCGGGCGGCCCGGGTCATGGCCCCTGACCAGGGCCTGCAGCTCCAGGGGTACGGCCGACATGGGCAGCACCCGGCCCTGGGCGCCCAGCAGCTTGCCGACCAGGTCGAGGGCCTGGACGTGGTCGCCCAGCTGCTCCCACAGGGCGACGATCAGCAGGTTGCCGACCGCGTGCTCGTGCAGGTCGCCCTTGGACTGGAAGCGGTGCTGGATGACGCGGGCCCAGGTCTGGCCCCAGTCGTCGTCTCCGCACAGCGCGGCCAGCGCCTTGCGCAGGTCGCCGGGCGGGAGCACACCGAGCTCGTCGCGCAGGCGCCCGCTGGAGCCGCCGTCGTCGGCCACGGTGACGACGGCCGTGAGATCGCCGGTGATCCGCCGCAGGGCGGCGAGTGAGGCTGACAGGCCCATGCCGCCGCCGAGCGCGACGACCTTCGGCTGGGCTCCCCGCCGGCGTCCCCGCCCGCCGCGGGCCTCGGCGGGCCTGCCCCCACGCTCCTCCTGGCTGACCCGGCGCAGCCTGCTCAGCCGCAGAGCGGCACGTGCCGTCATTCGCGGCCCATGTCGCGGTGCACGACCACGGTCTCCACGCCCTGGGAGGCGAGGCGGGCGGCGAGCTTCTCGGACGTGGCGACCGAGCGGTGCTTGCCGCCGGTGCAGCCGACCGCGATGGTCACGTACCGCTTGCCCTCACGGCGGTAACCGGCGGCGATGAGCTGCAGCAGCTCCGCGTAGCGGTCGAGGAACTCCTTGGCCCCGGGCTGGTTGAAGACGTAGTTGGAGACCTCCTCGTTGAGCCCGGTGTAGGGGCGCAGCTCGGGGACCCAGTGCGGGTTCGGCAGGAAGCGCATGTCCACGACCAGGTCGGCGTCCACGGGGAGGCCGTACTTGAAGCCGAAGGACATGACGGTGGCCCGCAGCTCGGGCTCCTCCTCGCCGGCGAACTGGGCGTCCATCTTGGCGCGCAGCTCGTGCACGTTCAGGCTGGAGGTGTCGATGACGAGGTCGGCGTCGCCGCGCAGCTCGCGCAGCAGTTCACGTTCGGCGGCGATGCCGTCGACGATGCGGCCGTCGCCCTGGAGGGGGTGCGGGCGGCGCACGGACTCGAAGCGGCGGACCAGGGCCTCGTCGGAGGACTCCAGGAAGACGATCCGCCGGGTGACGTGCTTCTCCGCCAGATCGGCGAGGGACTCTCGGAGGTTGTCGAAGAAGCGGCGGCCGCGGACGTCGACGACGACCGCGATCCGGGCGACGTTCCCCTGGGAGCGGGCGCCGAGCTCCACCATGGTGGGAATCAGCGCGGGCGGCAGGTTGTCGACGACGAACCAGCCGAGGTCCTCCAGGCACTTGGCGGCCGTGGACCGTCCCGCGCCGGACATGCCGGAGATGATGACCAGCTCGGGGATGGCCGCTTCGGGGACCCCGGGGGCCGTTTCGATGCCCGTACTCACGTGTGCTCCGTCTTCCTGGGGCGCTGGGTGCTGTGAGGCGTGCTCGCCCGCTGCCGCGGGGGCTTCCTCGGGCCGTGCTGTGTGTTCCTGGTGCTCTTCTTCGCGGATGTCGTGCTCGGTCATGTCTCCTGCCCCCGTCGTTCGTCCGGGGCTCCCGCGGACACGGGCTCCCCCGAGGAGCCCTCCGCCGTCTCGGGCATCTCGTCTTCCTCGTCTTCCAGGATCTCTCCGGTCGCCATGTTGACGGCGGGTGCGGCCGGGGCCGCGCCGGCCAGGGCGACGGCGATCGTCTCGGCCGTCTTGCGGCCTATGCCGGGGACCTCGCAGATCTGGTCGATCGTCGCGGACCGCAGCTTCTTCACCGATCCGAAGTGCTTGATCAGCGCCTGTTTGCGGGTGTCTCCGAGGCCCGGGACCTCGTCCAGCGGGCCGGCCCGGAAGCGCTTGGCCCGCTTGGTGCGCTGGTAGGTGATGGCGAAGCGGTGGGCCTCGTCACGGACGCGCTGGAGCAGGTACAGGCCCTCGCTGGTGCGGGGCAGCACGACGGGGTCGTCCTCGCCGGGTACCCAGACCTCCTCCAGGCGCTTGGCGAGGCCGCACACGGCGATGTCGTCGATGCCGAGCTCGTCGAGGGCCCTGCGGGCGGCGGCGACCTGCGGCTGCCCGCCGTCCACGACGACGAGCTGGGGCGGGTAGGCGAAGCGCTTGGGGCGGCCGTCGTCCTCGGTCAGGGGGCTCTCGCCGTCGGCTTCCTCGCCGTCGGCCCACTCCCCGGTCCTCTCCTTCTCGGCGAGGTACCGCCTGAAGCGGCGGGTGATCACCTCGTGCATGGAGCGGACGTCGTCCTGGCCCTCGAAGCTCTTGATCTGGAAGCGGCGGTACTCGCTCTTGCGCTGCAGGCCGTCCTCGAAGACGACCATGGAGGCCACGACGTCGTCGCCCTGGAGGTGCGAGATGTCGTAGCACTCGATCCGCAGGGGCGCGCTGTCCAGGTCGAGGGCCTCGGCGATCTCCTCCAGGGCGCGCGAGCGGGTGGTCAGGTCGGAGGCGCGCTTGGTCTTGTGCAGGGCGAGCGCCTGCTGGGCGTTGCGCTGCACGGTCTCCATGAGCGCCTTCTTGTCGCCGCGCTGCGGGATGCGCAGCGACACGTTCGACCCGCGGCGGTCGGTGAGCCACTGCTGGACGGGGTCCACCGGCTCGGGCAGTGCGGGGACCAGCACCTCCTTGGGGACGGCGTCGCCGGTCTCCTCGCCGTAGAGCTGCTGGAGGGCGTGCTCGACGAGGTCGCCGGTGGTGACGGCCTCCACCTTGTCGGTGACCCAGCCGCGCTGGCCGCGCACGCGTCCGCCGCGGACGTGGAAGATCTGCACGGCCGCCTCCAGCTCGTCCTCGGCGACCGCGATCAGGTCCGCGTCGGTCGCGTCGGCGAGCACGACCGCGTTCTTCTCCATGGCCTTCTTCAGGGCCTCGATGTCGTCGCGCAGGCGGGCGGCCCGCTCGTACTCCATCTCGTCGGCGGCCTCCATCATCTGCTTCTCGAGGCGGCGCAGATAGGTGCCGGTGCGGCCGGCCATGAAGTCGCAGAACTCGTCGGCCAGTTCGCGGTGGTCCTCGGGGGAGATCCGCTCGACGCAGGGCGCCGAGCACTTGCCGATGTAGCCGAGGAGGCAGGGGCGGCCGGTACGGGTCGCGTTCTTGAACACGCCCGCCGAGCAGGTGCGCACGGGGAAGACGCGCAGCAGCAGGTCCACGGTGTCGCGGATCGCCCACGCGTGCGCGTACGGCCCGAAGTAGCGCACGCCCTTCTTCTTGTGACCGCGCATCACCTGCACGCGCGGGAACTGTTCGTTCATCGTCACCGCGAGGTACGGGTAGCTCTTGTCGTCGCGGTACTTGACGTTGAACCGGGGGTCGAACTCCTTGATCCAGGAGTACTCCAGCTGAAGGGCCTCCACCTCCGTGGACACCACCGTCCACTCCACGGACGCGGCCGTGGTGACCATGGTGCGGGTGCGCGGGTGGAGTCCCGCCAGGTCCTGGAAGTAGTTGGCCAGGCGCTGGCGCAGGCTCTTCGCCTTTCCGACGTAGATCACCCGGCGGTGCTCGTCACGGAACTTGTAGACCCCGGGTGAGTCCGGGATCTGTCCCGGCCTGGGGCGGTAGCTGGAGGGGTCGGCCATGTTCCACACCCTACTGGCGGGGACCGACATCGCGGCGGCCCTGTGGACAGAGCCCGCCGCCCCCGGTGGGCCCCGCTCACCCGCCCTGCTCACGCGCCGTGCTGGCCCGACTCCAGGAAGGTCAGGACGGCGAGGACGCGGCGGTGGTCGTCGGTGTCCTCGGGCAGCCGCAGCTTGCCCAGGATGCTGCGCACGTGCTTCTCGACGGTGCCCTCGGTGACCCACAGGCGGCGTCCTATACCGGCGTTGGATCTTCCCTCGGCCATGAGGGCGAGGACCTCGCGCTCACGGTTGCTGAGGACGCCGAGCGGGTCGTCGCGGCGCTGCGCGACGACGAGTTCCCGCACCAGGGAGGGGTCGACGACCGATCCGCCCTTCAGGATCCGTTCCAGCGTCTCGATGAACTCCTCGACCACCGTGACCCGGCTCTTGAGCAGGTAGCCGATCCGCCGGCCGCCGGCCAGCAGTTCCAGGGCGTCCTCGACCTCGACGTACGCCGACAGCACCAGGATGCCCGTGCCGGGGTGGCGCTCGCGGATGGCGCGGGCCGCCTTCAGGCCCTCGGTGGACTGGGTCGGCGGCATCCTGATGTCGATGATCGCGAGGTCCGGCCGCTCGGCGTCGACGAGTTCCAGGAGGTGGACGGCGTCCCCGGCCTGGCCCGCCACCTCGTATCCGACCCTCTCGCACAGGCTGGCCAGGCCCTCCCGGAGCAGGACGTCGTCGTCGGCGAGAACCACCCTCCCGCGCGCGGACCGCTGTTCCGCGACCGCATCGTCCATGTCGCCCATGTTCCCGACCCCGTCCGCTTCTGCCCGATCCCGTGCGGTGCGCGACCACAGCCTGCCGGAACCGGCCACTTCCGGCTAGCCGGAAACCTACTTGGGGGGTGGCCATGACGACACCATGACGTTACGGCGGGATGCTCGAACCAGTGCAGATGCAAGGGACGTGCCGCTCCGGAAGCGGGGTGGCGGGTCATCGGAACATCGCTCGAAGGGCTGCGCACATGCGGCAGACACGGATCGAGAAGCGACGGTCGGCCCCCGTCCGCCGGCAGACGGACGACATGCTCTCCCTCAGCGCCCTCCGCGACCCGAGGGACCCCGACATCGTGCGCGCCAGGCGCCGTCAGGGCGCACGGCACAGCGGGAACGCCCGCCCCTAGAGCCGGACGGTCGCCTCTACCGTCCGTCCCGGCCGCCCGGACCGTACGCACGTCACCGAGTCCAATGACTCCCCCTCGATTGGACACCCCCGCGTACGCTCCGGGCGGCCTTCCACGCCGGCCGTAACGGCCGGGGCCGGCCTCGCTCACTCCCCCTCGGGGCCCTGTGGGACGGGAAGCCGCGCCGTCAGCGTCGTACCGCCGCCCGGCGGGCTGCTGACGTCGAGGCGGCCGCCGGCCGCCTCGACGCGGTCGATGAGCCCGATGAGGCCGGACCCCTTGCCCGGTTCCGCGCCCCCGGCTCCGTCGTCCCGGATCGTCAGTTCCAGGACGGAGTCGCGGTCCTCGGCAGCGACGGTCACCACCGTCGCGCGCGCGTGCTTGGCCGCGTTGGTGAGGCACTCGGAGGCCACGTAGTACGCCGCCACCTCCACCTGCTCGGGAAAACGCGACACGGACAGGTTCAGGGCGAGGTCCACGGGGACGGCGGAGCGGCGGGCCAGGGCGCGCAGGGCCGGACCCAGGCCACCCCGGGAGAGGACGGCCGGGTGGATGCCGCGCGCCACCTGCAGCAGGTCCTGGAAGGCGTCGTCGAGGCCCTTGCCCACCTGGGCCAGACGCTGGGCGAGTTCACCGGAGCGGTCCGTCACCAGGGACTCGGCCAGCCTCAGCTCCAGTTGGAGAGAGACCAGGCGCTGCTGGACGCCGTCGTGCAGATCCCGCTCGATACGGCGCCGGGAGGCGTCCCCGGCCGCCACCACGCGCGCGCGGGACGCGGTGAGCTGGGCGCGGCTGTCGGCGTTGGCGATGGCCGTGGCGATGAGTTCGGTGAAGTCGGCGAGGCGCGACTCGGTGTCGCCGGGCAGCGGCTCCAGCAGCGCGGCCGCGACGACGGCACCCCACCTCCGGCCGTCGACGACGATGGGCGCGGCCGCGGAACGTCCCGCGGTGACGGCCTGTTGTGTCCAGTCGTCCTCGGGCACGGCTTCGCGCGCCGGGTCGGGAGGGGTTCCCGGTATCGCTTCCCCGTCCTTGTGCTTGTGCTCGTCCTTGTGCTCGTGCTCGTCCTTGTGCTTGAGCTTGTGCTTGTGCTTGTGCTTGTCCTCCGTGTCCTGCGCGATCCCGAGGACCGTGAAGTAGCCGTCGGACTCGTACCGCAGTACGGCCACGGCGGTCCCCAGCAGGTCCGCCACCTCCTCCGCGACCTTCGCGAACACCTCGGACGGCGGGACCCCGTTGGCCACCGCGGTGGCGACACGGCGCAGGGCGGCCTGTTCGCGGGCGGCCCGGCGGCTCGCGGTGACGTCGCGCGCGGCGGCGTAGACGAGGCCTTCCTCGGGAACCGGCCAGGCGCTCCACTCGAGCCAGCACTCGGTGCCGTCGTCGCGCACACAGCGGTTGTCGAACTCCTCCACCGCGTGCCCGTTCGCCAGCCGCACGAAGGCGGCACGCGCGCGTGCCCGGTCCTCCTCGTGGATGAACTCGACGACCGGCTTGGACAGCAGCACCTCGCCGGGGTAGCCCAGAGTCCGCTCGAAGGCGGGGTTCACGCGTCTGAAGCGGCCCTTGAAGTCGCAGATGCAGAGCATGTCCAGGGAGAGGTTGAAGATGCTCTCCAGCTCCTGTTCGGCCTTCTGCCGCCGCCCGTGCGCCGCGGCGAAGGACGCCATCGTGCCGTTCATACCGCGCAGCAGGTGCGCCCAGGTGCCCTCGAACGAGGCGACGTCGGCGCGGTGCTCGAAGTGGCCCGCGTCGATCGCGGTGTTCATGGCGCGGATCTCGCCGGCCAGCCTCTCGCTGGTCTCCCGCAGGCCGCGGAAGGTGTCGGCGACGTCGCCGAGTTCGTCGCGTCCCGCGTAGCCGACGTCGTACGACAGGTCGCCGTCCGACAGGGCCCGGGCGCCCGCGGACACGTCACCGAGGGGTTGGGTGATCGAGCGGCGCAGGGCCAGGGCGAGCGCGGTGACGAAGCCCAGGACGAGCAGGGAGAGGACGAGGTCCCGCGCCGCACCGGACCGGGCGGCGGCGAGATCGCGGTCGGCCTCGTCGGCCAGTCCCCGCGCGGCCTTCTCCTCGATACGGCGCAGGTCCTGGAGGCGTGCCGTGGAGACGGTGAGCCAGCGGTCGTACGAGGGGAGGCCGGCGGTCGTTCCGTCCAGCGCGGAGAGCCTGTCGCGGATCTCGCGGACGGCCCGGCCGGGGGCCCGGAGCAGTACGGCGTACAACTCACTCCTCAGCGCGGGCGAGGTGTTCTGCCGAAAGGCGTCGAACTGGGCTTCCTCCAGCGCCTGCCAGCGGCCCACCGCGACGGGCCGCCTGCCGGGGGGTGTGTCGAGGAGGACGGCGATTTCGGCGCGTTCCCGCTCGGCGGCCTCGATGGCCGGCAGGAGGGCGAGGTGGGCGTCGGCGGCGCGGCCCGCGTTGCGGGTGGGGCGGCCGGACTCCAGGTCGGCGACGGTGTGCAGGAGGCGGTCCTCGATGGTCCCGTACCCCTTCGTCACTCCCTGGGGGCTGAGGGAGCCGGTGCTCGTACGGGCGCGCACGGCGTGCAGTTCGCGGCGCAGGGCGTCGAGCCGGCCCGCGACGTCGGTGCGCCCCGACAAGGACTCCGCGTGTGCGGTGGCCCGCTCCATGGCGCGGTCGGTGGCGCTCTCGGCGGCGAACCGTTCCTTCAGCGCGCCCGGACCCGGCCGCAGCCCGGCCAGGACTGCGGCGATCCGCTCCCGGGCGACGGCGTCGGTGACGGTCGTGGTCACGTGCGCGACGCGGGTCGCCGTCCGGAACTGCTCCAGGGTCCGCGCCTCGTGCCACTGACTCACGGCGCCGACGGCGGTGAAGGCCAGCAGCCCGGTCACCGGCAGCAGCACGAGGAGCATCAGCTTGGGCCCGACGCGCAGACGGGCGAGGATCCCGGGACGGCCCCGGCGCGAGGGACGGCCCGGGGGTGAGGGACGGTCCGGGGGCGAGGGACGGTCCGCCGACGCGCTTGTGGGGGTCGTGTGCGGCGTGGGTGGGCTTGGGCTCGTGTCCGGCGCGGGTGGCATGGGGCTCGTGCCTGGTTCGTCATGGTTTACGGGGCTCGCGCCCGGCGCGAGTTGGCTCTTGGGACCCGTACCCGGCGCGGGTGCGTTCGCGGGGCTCACGCCTGGCGCGGAATGGTCTGCGGGGCTCGCGCCGGGCGCGAGTTGGCTCGCGGGGGCCGTACCCGGCGCGGATGCGCTCGCGGGGCTCACACCCGGCGCGAGTGGACTCGCAGGGGCCGTACCCGGCGCGGATGGGCTCGTAGGGCTCACACCCGACACGGGCGGGCTCGCGGGACTCGCGCCCGGCGCGGGTGCACTCGCAGGGCTCACGCCCGGCGCGGATGCGCTCGCGGGACTCACGCCCGGCGCGGGCTCGCCCGTGGGGCTCGTGCCCCGCGCGCGGCGTGGCGCGGGCAGGTCTCGTCTGGCCGGTCGGCGGCGCACAGCCGGTCCTCAACGCCCTGGTTGAGGGTGGCGGCGGTGCCCCGCGAGGCACCTGCCGAGGGCGCACACTGCCCCGGCGCACCCCGCTGTGGAGTACTGGTGGCACCCCGATCCCGGCCGGGGTCCCGCCTCGCGGCGCCGCACGTGGACTTCTGGGTCCTTGTTCGTGTCCACCTGTCCCACCTTCGCCCAGTTCGGCCGAGTGGCCTCTGGTGCCCCTGCCCGCGCGGCTTCCTCAGGATGCCGGGGAATGCCGTGAGCCGTCCATCCGTGCCCCGTGCCGCGCGGTACCCGGACGCTCAGGACGCGGGCCGGGGGCGCGGATGCCCGGCCCCAGCTCATGGCCCGCTCGGCGGGTAACCGTCGTGCGCGGCCAGGTCCTTGTCGATGGCCCTGGCCGCCTGGTCCAGGGTCCTCCTGACCGGAGCGCCGTCGAGGACGATCTTCGCGAAGGCGCGGGAGAAGGCGCTGGTGATCGCCGGGTACGCAGGCGTCTGCGGGCGCGGCCGCGCGACCCCGTCACGCAACTGCTCCAGGAACAGCCGCTCGGGACCGCCCTCGCGGTACGCCGGGGAGAGCTTCACCGCGCTGTTCCTCGCCGGGACCGCACCGTTGGCCTCACTCATCCTGAGGACCTGCTCCGGACGCAGGAGGTACGCCAGGAAGCGCCACACCGCGTCACCGTCGGTGGCACCCGACGTGATGCCCCACTGCCAGGACCCCATCCCCGTGACGGTGCCCTTGCCGAAGTCGGGCAGCGGCACGATCGCCACGTCGCCCGGGTGCGCTCTGGTGTACTCGGCGTATCTCCAGTGGCCCATCCAGGAGATGGGGCTGCGGCCCTCGACGAACCCCCTGTCGTCCCTGCCCGGGTCGACGAGCCCTTCCTCGACCCAGTTCCGCAGCGTGGTGAGCGCGTGGACGGACGCCGGGCCGTTGAGGTAGCCGTCAGCCGTGCGGAACTCGGGGTCGATGAGGTCGCCGCCCGCCGACCACAAGGCCGGCGCGAACCCGTAGGTGTTCCACTCGCCGCCGTCCGACGCGTAACGGAGCCACAGGTCGAGCGGCCTGTCGTAGCCCTCCTCGCGGAGTGTGCGGAGGATGCCCGTGAGTTCGCCGGCCGTCCAGGCGTCGTGGGGACCACGCGGGATGCGCACTCCCGCCTGCTTCAGCACCGACGGCCTCACGTACAGGCCGAGTCCTGAGTCGAACGTCCCGATGCCCCACAAGCGTCCGGCGTACGTGCCCTGCCTGCGGATCGACGGCAGCAGATCGTCCAGGACCTTCCTGGGCACGCACGAGTCGATCGGCTTGAGCTTGCCGGACCAGGCGTAGCTGTAGAGGTTCGGGCCGTCGAAGTCGAGCAGGTCGGGAAGGTCTCCGCTCGCCGCCGCGGAGTCCACCAGATCGGTGTACGACGGCGTCGGGGGCAGGGCGACCAGTTCGACCCTCACCTGCTTCTGGCTCCTGTTGAACTGCCTCACCTGGTCGCGCAGGGTGTCGAGTTCACCGCTCCGCCCGGTGTGGAACCACACCGTGATGCGTTCGGTGCCCTCGATCCTGCCGTCGCAGGTCGTGTCGCTGCCCGCGCGCTTCCCTCCGCCCGAACCGTCCCCGTCGCCGCATGCGGCCAGCAGCAGGGCGGCCAACAGCGCCCCTGTGACCAGGGTTCGCCGGATCCGGCGTGTCCCCGCGTTCCCGTGCGGTGGCTGCATACGCACCCCTGATCGACCGGCTTGCTCGGCCTCCCCCAGGGCAGCGTCATGCTAACGCCCGCGCCGCGGCAGCGCGCCACCTGAGCACGAACCGCGTCAACCGGCACAGGACTTCAGCACATTCCTCCAGCCTTCGCGTACAGGACCGGACCACACTCCTCCGGCCATCGCGCACAAGACCGGACCACACTCCTCCGGCCATCGCGCACAAGACCGGACCACACTCCTCCGGCCATCGC
>NZ_JBVIEE010000004.1:232190-575365 GCF_055572015.1 Streptomyces sp. NPDC030840
AGACCGGACCACACTCCTCCGGCCATCGCGCACAAGACCGGACCACACTCCTCCGGCCATCGCGCACAAGACCGGACCACACTCCTCCGGCCATCGGGCACGGGACGTCAGCATTCCACCGGCTCTGCGACCCACGCGAGGTGCGCACTCCCCGGCCTTCGGGCACAGGACGTCAGCACTCTTCCCGCCCCTCGCGGCCCTCGTGAACTGAGCACCCCGTACTTTTCCGGCTAGCCGGAAGGCGCAATCACCGACCGGTTGGCACCCTTGCTGCATGTCCATGCGCTGTCTGCTCGTCGATGACAGCGCCCGGTTCCTGGAGGCAGCGCGCTCCCTGCTGGAGCGCGACGGGGTCAGTGTCGTCGGCGTCGCCTCGACGGGCGCGCAGGCGATCGCGCGGGCCACCGAGCTGGCCCCGGACGTCGTGCTGGTGGACCTGGACCTCGCCGGCGAGAGCGGCTTCGACCTGGCCACGCGGCTGGCGGAGACCGTTTCCTCCGTCATCATCCTCATCTCCACGCACCCCCTGGACGACTTCGAGGAGCTCGTCGCCGCGAGTCCCGCCCGTGGGTTCCTGCACAAGTCGTGGCTGTCCGGGCGCGCCATACGCGATCTTCTGGGACCGGAGCCGGGGTCACCGACGGCTTGACGGGTGAGCGAGGCGTTCCGCGCCAGGTGTTGTCGGAGCATGGTCAACACGCTTCAATGCGGGATGGCCCGGCGCCGTGAACTGCCCACATACGGGCGTGGAGTTCCGGCCCACCGAGCACCGGCGCCCACCGGGCACCTGACGCACGTACGCGAACGGTCCGACCAGCCGTCCGCACCCCGGACAGAAAGGCCCCTGCATGCTGCACGGCACAGAGCACGCGGACGTCGCCATGGCGGAGGCCGACCTCGCCGCGGCGGAACTGGAAACGGCCTTGCGGAGCGGCCCCTTCCATGTCGCCCTGCGTGCCGCCATCGCCGCGCGCGGGCTGCCCCTGCAACGCGTCCAGCACCACCTGTCGCGCTACGGGGTGAAGGTCGGCGTGACCAGTCTGAGCTACTGGCAACAGGGCGCCCGACGGCCACAGCGTCCCGAGTCCCTGCGGGCCGTGCGCGCCCTGGAGGAGATCCTCCGCCTCCCCGACGAGTCGCTGATCCGCCTGCTCGCCGAGACCGAGGAACGCCCTGGCCAGGAACGTCACGCCGGCCGCTCGTACCGCTCCCTGGTGGAGGCGTCGGGAGTGCTGGAGCAGCTCCTGAACGAACTGGAGACGTCGCTCGACGGCGGCCTGCACACCATCGGCCACCACGAACAGGTCCGGATCGGGGCGCGCCGCGAACTGCTGGCCCGCGAGTCCCACCACATCGTGCGCGCCTACAAGGACGGTGTGGACCGATATGTGGCCGTCCACCACGGTGACCCCGGATGCGCCCCGGAGCGCATGACCGTGCGTGCCCTGGAGAACTGCCGCACGGGGCGCGTCCGCTGGCACCGCGACACCGGGGTACTCGTCGCGGAACTGCTCTTCGACCTCCGGCTGCGCACGGGCGACACCTTCCTCTTCCGGTACCGGGTCGAGGACGGCACGGCCGGGACGTCCTACGAGTACGCCCGCGGGTTCGGCTACTCGGACGGGCAGTACGCGCTCCAGGTCTGCTTCGACGAGCGGGCGCTGCCCACGCGCTGCCACCGCTTCGCCCAGCACACGGCGGCGGCCCCGCGCACCGGCCGCCACGAACTGCCTCTGAACCGCCGGCACCGCTCGGTCCACCTGGTCGAGCCGCGCGTCCGCTCCGGGATCCTGGGCATCGGCTGGGACTGGGAGTGATCTGACCGGCCGAGCGCCTCCGCCACCGTCTCCGCTCGTGCCCGTACCCATACCCGTACCCGTACCCGTGCCCTCGCCCTCGCCCTCGCCCTCGCCCTCGCCCTCGCCCTCGCCCTCACACGTAAGCGCTTGCGTAAACGTTTACGTCCTCGTCCGGATGCGGTAGCTTCCGCTCAGGCAGCTCACCGTGTTCGAGGAGGGGACCGCCTTGGCCACCATGGTCGACGTCGCGCAGCACGCGGGTGTGTCCGTGGCGACCGTCTCGCACGTGCTGAACAACACGCGCGCCGTGCGGCCGCAGACCCGCCAGCTGGTCCTCGACGCCATCGAGGCGCTCGGTTACACGCCCAACACGCTGGCCCGTTCCCTGGTCACCTCGCGGACGCGGTCCATCGGGCTCGCGGTGTCGGCGGTCAGCAACCCGTACTTCACGGAGATCCTCCAGGGCGTCGAGGCAGGCGCGCTGGAGCACGGCTACAGCCTGCTGATCGCCGATCCGCACGACGACCCGGAGCACGAGCGGAAGGTCGTCCAGCTCCTGCACGAACGGCGTGTGGACGGCATGATCGTCGCGCCCTCCGCCCGACCGGACGGCCTCCTGGACTACCTCCGCCGGCACGACGTCCCGACGGTGTTCCTGGACCGGCTGGTCACCGTGCCCGACGGCGACCCGTTCCGCTTCGACCAGGTCTGCACCGAGAGCACCGGGCCCATGGCGCGACTGGTCGGACATCTCGCCGATCTCGGCCACCGGCGCATCGGGCTGGTCGCGGGTCTGCCCGGCCTGAGCACCACGGGCGAGCGGATCACCGGCTACCGTCTCGGCCTCTCGGCCACCGGGCTGCCGTACGACGAGTCGCTCGTGGCGCAGGGCGACTCCGACGCGGAGGTGTCCCGGCGCGTCACGCGTGAGCTGCTCACCCGGGCGAGCCCGCCCACGGCGCTCGTCACCGGCAACAACGCCATGACCATCGGCGCCCTGCGCGCCATGGGCGAGCTGAGCGTCCGCGTACCCGAAGACGTCGCGCTGTGCTGCTTCGACGACTTCGCGTGGGCCGATCTGTTCCACCCACGGCTCACCGCCGTCGCCCAGCCCAGCAAGGAGATCGGCGCTCAGGCCGTGCGGCTGCTGCTGGAGCGGCTGGGTACGCCTGAGCAGCCCGCCCGTACTGTCCGGCTGCCCTCCACGTTCGTCCACCGCGGCTCGTGCGGCTGTCCGGAAAGCCGCGAGAGCACCCCACGTCCGGAGATCTCCGTGGGCGCGCGGAGCCCGAAGGACTCCCAGAAAGGACCCGACTCGTGATCGTCGTCGCCGGTGAGGCCCTGATCGACCTGGTACCGCGGGGCGCGGGCGCCCTCGTGGACCTCCAGCCCGCTCGCGGCGGCGGCCCTTACAACACGGCGGTGGCCCTCGGCCGCCTCGGCTCGCCCACCGCGTTCTGTTCCCGCGTCTCGCGCGACGCGTTCGGTGACGCGCTGCTGGACGGGCTGCGCGCGGCGGGTGTGGACGTGGCGTCCGTGCAGCGCGGTGCGGAGCCGACGACCCTCGCCGTGGCCTCGATCGACGAGAGCGGTTCGGCCGCGTACTCCTTCTACGTCGAGGGCACGGCGGACCGGCTGTTCGAGGCTCCCGGCGGCCTGCCCGCCGGCACGAGGGCCGTGTCCTTCGGTACCTGCTCGCTCGTCCTGGAGCCCGGCGCGAGCGCGTACGAGGAGCTGATGCGGACGGCCGCGGCCCAGGGGGTCTTCACCGCGCTCGACCCGAACATCCGGGCAGGGCTCATCCCGGACGCGGACGCCTACCGTGCCCGGTTCAAGAGCTGGCTGCCGTCGGTGTCCCTGCTGAAGCTCTCCGAGGAGGACGCCCGGTGGCTCGGCGGCACCCCGCGTGAATGGCTGGCCTCCGGCCCCGCCGCCGTCGTGGTCACGCACGGCGGCGACGGGCTGACGGCCTTCACCGGCGACGGCGGCGAACACTCCGTTCCGGGCGAACGCGTTGACGTCGTGGACACCATCGGCGCCGGCGACACGGTCAACGCGGCCCTGTTGCACGGTCTGTCCACGTGGGACGCGCTGTCCCCCGAGGCCCTCGTGGGCCTCGGCGCCGACGGCTGGGCGCGGCTGCTGCGGTTCGCGGCGCGCGCTGCGGCGATCACCTGCTCCCGGGCGGGCGCGGAACCGCCGTACGCCACCGAACTGGGCGGCCTGTGACCGTCGCCGTGGAGCCTGTGGTGTCCGCGGACTCGGCGGACGCGGCGGACTCGAACGGCTGCTGACGTGCGGCGGGCGGTGTCCCGCGGGGAGTTCCCGTGGGACACCGCCCGTCGTGCGCTTCGCTGTCTCGCCTCAGGGCGCGGACGTCACGCCTTGGGTGCCCGCGCCGCCTTCTTCGTGGCGGCCCTCTTGGTGGCCGAGGCGGCCTTCCTGGTCGCCGTGTTGTTGGCGGTCTTCGCCGTGGCTGTCTTCCTGGCCGTCGCCGTGGCGGCGACCGCCTTCTTGGCCGCGGCCTTGCGCGGGGCCTTCACCTGGGCGGCGTCGCTGACGCGCTCGGCGCCCAGGATCTCCCGCAGGAACTTGCCCGTGTGGCTGGCCGGGACCCCGGCGACCTGCTCGGGCGTGCCCTCGGCGATGACGAGGCCGCCGCCGCTGCCGCCCTCGGGGCCCATGTCGACGATCCAGTCGGCGGTCTTGATGACGTCGAGGTTGTGCTCGATGACGATGACCGTGTTGCCCTTGTCGACGAGGCCCGACAGCACCGAGATGAGCTTGCTGATGTCCTCGAAGTGCAGACCGGTGGTCGGCTCGTCGAGCACGTACACCGTGCGCCCGGTGGACCGCTTCTGCAGTTCGCTCGCGAGCTTGACGCGCTGGGCCTCACCGCCGGACAGCGTCGGCGCGGGCTGGCCGAGCCGGACGTAGCCGAGACCGACGTCGTTGAGTGTCTTCAGGTGTCGGGCGATCGCGGGCACGGCCTCGAAGAAGCCGAGGGCCTCCTCGATCGGCATGTCAAGGACCTCGGAGATGGACTTGCCCTTGTAGTGGACCTCCAGGGTCTCCCGGTTGTAGCGCGCCCCGTGGCAGACCTCGCACGGGACGTACACGTCCGGCAGGAAGTTCATCTCGATCTTGATGGTGCCGTCGCCGGAGCAGTTCTCGCAGCGGCCGCCCTTGACGTTGAAGGAGAAGCGCCCGGGCTGGTAGCCGCGCACCTTCGCCTCGGTCGTCTCGGCGAACAGCTTGCGGACGTGGTCGAAGACTCCGGTGTACGTCGCCGGATTGGACCGCGGGGTGCGGCCGATGGGCGACTGGTCGACGTGGACGACCTTGTCGACGAGGTCGTCGCCGTCCACGCGCGTGTGGCGGCCGGGCACGGTCCTCGCGCCGTTCAGCTCGCGGGCCAGGTGCGTGTACAGGATGTCGTTGACCAGCGTCGACTTGCCGGAACCCGACACGCCTGTGACGGCGGTGAGCACGCCCAGCGGGAAGGACACGTCGATGTCCTGGAGGTTGTTCTCGCGGGCGCCGTGCACCGTGAGCCTGCGGCCCGGGTCGACGGGGCGGCGGATGTCCGGGAGTGCGATCTCCTTCTTGCCCGCCAGGTACTGCCCGGTCATCGACTCGGCGTTGTCCAGCAGCTCCTTCAGGGGACCGCTGTGCACGACCTTGCCGCCGTGCTCGCCGGCGCCGGGGCCGATGTCGACGATCCAGTCGGCGGTCTTGATGGTGTCCTCGTCGTGCTCGACGACGATGAGCGTGTTGCCCATGTCGCGCAGCCGGACGAGGGTCTCGATCAGCCGGTGGTTGTCGCGCTGGTGGAGGCCGATGGACGGCTCGTCGAGGACGTAGAGGACTCCGACGAGTCCGGAGCCGATCTGGGTGGCCAGGCGGATGCGCTGGGCCTCGCCGCCGGAGAGGGTGCCGGCCGCACGGTTCAGCGACAGGTAGTCCAGGCCGACGTCGACGAGGAACCGCAGCCGCTCGTTGACCTCCTTGAGCACCCGCTCGGCGATCTTCTTGTCGCGGGCGTTGAGCTTCAGCTCGCCCAGGAACTCCGCGCAGTCGCTGATGGACATCGCCGAGACCTCGGCGATCGACTTCTCCATGATCGTGACCGCGAGGACGATCGGCTTCAGGCGCGTGCCCTCACAGGTAGGACAGGGCACCTCGCGCATGTAGCCCTCGAAGCGCTCACGGCTGGCGTCGCTCTCGGCCTCGCTGTGCCGCCGCTTCACGAACGGGACGGCGCCCTCGAAGGCCGTGGTGTACACGCGCTCGCGCCCGTACCGGTTGCGGTAGCGGACCTCGATCTGCGTCTTGTGGCCGTAGAGCAGGGCCTTCCTCGCGCGCTGCGGGAGACCGGCGAAGGGAATGTCGGTACGGAATCCCAGCGCGTCGGCGAGGGCTCCGATGAGACGGCCGAAGTAGTCCTTGGTGTGACCGTGCGACCAGGGGTGGATGGCGCCCTCGTCGAGCGACTTCTCCTCGTCCGGGACGATCAGCTCGGGGTCGACCTCCATGCGCGTACCGATGCCGGTGCAGTCCGGGCAGGCGCCGAAGGGCGAGTTGAAGGAGAAGGAGCGGGGCTCCAGTTCCTCGAAGGACAGGTCGTCGTACGGGCAGTACAGGTGCTCCGAGTACATGCGCTCGCGCTCGGGGTCGTCCTCGGGGAGGTCGACGAAGTCGAGCACGACCATGCCGCCGGACAGGCCGAGGGCCGTCTCCACGGAGTCGGTGAGGCGGCGCTTGGCGGAGTCCTTCACCGTGAGGCGGTCGACGACCACCTCGATGGTGTGCTTCTCCTGCTTCTTCAGCGTCGGCGGCTCGGAGAGCTGGATGGTCTGCCCGTCCACGCGCGCGCGGGAGTAGCCCTTGGTCTGCAGGTCGGCGAAGAGGTCGACGAAC
Organism: Streptomyces sp. NPDC030840; assembly: GCF_055572015.1. Lineage (NCBI taxonomy): Bacteria > Bacillati > Actinomycetota > Actinomycetes > Kitasatosporales > Streptomycetaceae > Streptomyces > Streptomyces sp. NPDC030840. The sequence continues at coordinate 238,910 of NZ_JBVIEE010000004.1, forward strand.
TCGCCCTTGCGCTCGCGCACCAACGGCGACAACACCTGGAAGCGGCTCCCCTCCGGCAGCTCCAGGACCTTGTCGACGATGGCCTGCGGCGACTGACGCGAGATCGGGCGGCCGCACTCGGGGCAGTGCGGCTTGCCGATGCGCGCGAAGAGCAGTCGCAGGTAGTCGTAGACCTCGGTGATGGTGCCGACCGTCGAGCGCGGGTTGCGCGAGGTCGACTTCTGGTCGATGGAGACAGCCGGGGACAGACCCTCGATGAAGTCCACGTCCGGCTTGTCCATCTGGCCGAGGAACTGCCGGGCGTACGAGGACAGCGACTCCACGTAGCGGCGCTGGCCCTCGGCGAAGATGGTGTCGAAGGCCAGCGAGGACTTGCCCGACCCCGACAGGCCCGTGAAGACGATGAGCGAGTCGCGCGGCAGGTCGAGCGAGACGTTCTTCAGGTTGTGCTCGCGCGCGCCACGGACGATGAGACGGTCGGCCACGCCGGTCCGCACCTTTCTTGAGTGAAGTAGCAGGGGCGGGACCCCCACCCCTCACAGACTAGGGGGAGCCACTGACAGCGCCGGTCCTGTTTCCCCGTTCCACAACAATCCCGGGCCTTCCAGCATGCCCGACGCAGACCCCGACCATATAGCACGCGCATTCGATTTGCGGCGGCGGTCCACATCCTTCACCCAAACGTGTGGCGGGGTTAGGGTCGGACTCATGATGGATCACGCCCGCGACCTGGCATCTGTACGTGACGCGACCGAACGGCTCCTCACCGCAGCCGCCAAGCTGGACAACGCCTCTGTCTCCGAGCCGTCGCGGCTGCCGGGCTGGACCCGCGGCCACGTCCTCGCCCACCTCGCCCGCAACGCGGACGCTCTCGTGAACGTCTCCCAGGGGCGCCCCATGTACGTCTCCGAAGACGCCAGGGACGCCGACATCGAGCGGGACGCCCCGCGTCCCCTGGACGTCCACCTCGCCGACGTGCGCGAGAGCGCGAACCGCTTCCAGGACGCCACCTCGGCGTCCGCGGACTGGTCGCGCACGGTGGAGCTGCGCAACGGGGTGACCGACCAGGCGGCGAGGGTGCCTTTCCGGCGCTGGGTCGAGGTGGAGTTGCACCACGTGGACCTCGGGATCGGGTACGAGCTGGAGGACCTGCCGGAGGAGTTCGTGCAGCGGGAGATCGCCTTCCTCGCGGACCGCTTCGCGGGGCACCCCGAGGTACCGCCGACCCGGTTGACGGACGGCACGCGCGCGTGGAGCACGGGCCGCACCTCGTCCGGGGCGGAGGTCACGGTGACCGGTGCCGCCCCCGAGCTGCTCGGCTGGCTGGCCGGGCGCCGCGAAGGAGCGGGGCTGGACACCTCGGGCGGCCCCCTCCCGTCGCTGCCCCCGCTATAGGCTTGCAGACATGACGTACAGCGGAGCGGTGAAGGTCGGCGGCCCTGCGGATGTGCACGAACTGCAGGACCTGATGATCTCCAAGGTCGCGGTCGGCCCGATGGACAACAACGCGTACTTGCTGCGCTGCCGGGCCACCGACGAACAGTTGCTGATCGACGCGGCGAACGACGCGGACACGCTGCTCACGCTGATCGGCGGCGACGGCATCGCCTCCGTCGTCACCACGCATCAGCACGGTGACCACTGGCAGGCGCTCGCCGAGGTCGTGGCGGCCACGGGTGCGCGTACCTACGCGGGCCGGGACGACGCCGACGGCATCCCGGTACCGACCGACGTCCCGGTCGACGACGGCGACACGATCCGGGTGGGGCGCGTCGAGCTGACGGCCCGCCATCTGGTCGGCCACACACCGGGGTCGATCGCACTCGTCTACGACGACCCGCACGGGCACCCCCATGTGTTCACGGGGGACTGCCTGTTCCCGGGAGGTGTGGGCAACACACGTAAGGACCCAAAGGCGTTCGCCAGTCTGATCCACGACGTCGAGACGAAGATCTTCGACGTGCTCCCGGATGAGACATGGGTCTACCCGGGACACGGCAACGACACGACACTGGGTGCGGAGCGTCCGCATCTGCCGGAGTGGCACGCACGGGGCTGGTGACACCCCGGACTTTCCTGAAGGCCTAAGGCCGTTCTTGAAGTCCCTGACGCCGGGCGGAAGTTGGTGCACCGCCCGGCGCGCACCGCGGGGCGCGCGCCGTACGCGCCCCGTGTGAACCGAACACACGCGCTGGTGCCCTTCGCGCGCTCCCGGCGCAGTCATTGGCGCAGTCCACTGGAAGCAGGCCCGCACAGGATGACGGCTCCTGTGGGGTATGGGCCGCCGGCCATTCAATCCCCGCCCTCGGCCGGCGGCCCCTCGGGCTGACCGCCGGGCCCTCGGGGAGGTTTCCCGCCAGGTGTTCACGAGATCGCAACACGCGCTCCCACTATGCGGACAATTGCCGTCGTGACCTCGACAAACGGGACTCCGCACTGTCAGTCTCCCGCCATGCCTCTCGCCCTTGGAGCGCCTCGCGCCCTGCGCCGCGCCGCGTCCGCCGTCACCGTCGCCCTGCTAGCCGTCGCCGTGGGCTGCGCCCCGCAGCCCGAGGACGACGCGTCCGGCGATGCCTCCGGCTCCGCCCAGGAGAACTGCGCCAGGGGCAGGTTGAGCACCGAGACGTCCGGCAAGCTGACGATCGCGACCGACAAGCCGGCGTACGAGCCCTGGTTCGAGGACGACGACCCCGCGAACGGCAAGGGCTTCGAGTCGGCGGTCGCGTACGCCGTGGCGAAGCAGCTCGGCTACGACAAGTCCGACGTGGTCTGGCAGACCGTGCCCTTCAACAAGGCCTTCGCGCCCGGTGAGAAGACCTTCGACTTCGACATCAACCAGGTGTCCATCAGCGACGAGCGCAAGAAGGCCGTGGACTTCTCGTCCGGCTACTACGACGTGCGCCAGGCCGTCATCGCGCTCAAGGGCTCCAAGGCCGCGAAGGCGACGAGCATCGCCGGCCTCAAGGACGTGAAGCTGGGCGCCCAGGTCGGCACCACCAGCCTCGACTACATCAACGACGTGGTGAAGCCCCAGCAGGAGGCCGCCGCGTTCGCCAAGAACGACCAGGCCAAGTCCGCGCTGAAGAACGGCCAGGTCGACGCCATCGTGGTCGACCTGCCGACCGCCTTCTACATCACCGCGGCCGAGGTGACGGACGCGAAGATCGTCGGACAGTTCGAGAACGAGGGCGGCACTCCGGAGCAGTTCGGACTCGTCCTCGACAAGGGCAGTGCGCTCACTTCGTGCGTGACGGACGCCGTGGACGCCCTGCGCGAGGACGGCACGCTGGCGAAGATCGAGAAGCAGTGGCTGTCCGACGCCGTCGACGCCCCGGTGCTCAAGTGACGGTGCTGAAGTGACTGTTCTGAAGGAGGAGTCCGGGCAGGACGAACCGGGCGACGTGCGGGGTGGGGGCGAGGCGTACGTCCCCTCCCAGCGGCGGATCGAACGGGAGGCCTACAAGCGTGCCCGCACCCGCCGCGCGACCGCGATCGCCGCGCTCTCGACCCTGGTCACGGCTGTCGTCCTCTATCTGATCGTCGTCAACGCGCCGGGCTGGCCACGCACCAGGGAGACCTTCTTCGACTGGGGGTACGCGCGCGAGGCGTTCCCCAAGGTCCTCGAAGGGCTGTGGCTCAACGTCCGGCTGCTGCTGGTGTGCGGTGTCGCGGTGCTCGTCCTCGGCATGCTCATCGCCATCGCGCGCACCCTGCCCGGCCCCGTCTTCTTCCCCCTGCGGGCGCTGGCCGCCGCGTACACCGACTTCTTCCGGGGCCTGCCGCTCATCATCAACCTGATGATCGTCGTGCTGGGCGTCCCGGCTCTGCGTCTGCAGGGCGTGACCGTCGATCCGGTGCTGCTGGGCGGCACGGCACTGACACTGACGTACTCGGCGTACGTCGCCGAGGTGTTCCGTGCGGGCATCGAGTCCGTGCACCCCTCGCAGCGGGCGGCGGCACGCTCCCTCGGCCTGACCAGCCGGCAGGCACTGCGGCACGTCGTCCTTCCCCAGGCGGTGCGCCGCCAGGTGCCGCCCCTGCTCAACGACCTGGTGTCGCTGCAGAAGGACACGGGGCTCGTGTCGATCGGTGGCGCGGTCGACGCCGTGCGCGCGGCCGACATCATCGTGGGCCGCAGTCTCAACTACACGCCGTACATCGTCGCCGGGCTGGTCTTCGTCGCGCTGACCATCCCCATGACCCGCTTCACGGACTGGGTCACCGCCCGCATGGACCGGCGCAGGGCCCAGGGAGGCACGCCATGAGTCAGTCCACGGAGCAGTCCTCGCCGCAGTCCCCGGTGCTGCGGATGGAGTCCGTCCGCAAGACCTTCGGTGGTGCTGTGGTCCTGCGCGACGTCGACCTGGAGGTCGCCCCGCACACGGTGACCGCCCTGATCGGTGCCTCCGGGTCCGGCAAGTCGACACTGCTGCGCTGCGCCAACCTCCTGGAGGAGATCGACGACGGGGCGATCTGGCTGGACGACGAGGAGATCACGCACCCCCGGGCGGACCAGGACGCGGTGCGCCGCCGGATCGGCGTGGTCTTCCAGGCGTACAACCTCTTCCCGCACATGACCGTCCTGGAGAACATCACCCTCGCCCCGCGCCGCGTCCACGGCGTGGCCCGCCCGGAGGCCGAGGAACGCGCCCGGGAGCTGCTGGAACGGCTCGGGCTCGGCGACAGGGCGGCCGAGTACCCCGACCGGCTGAGCGGCGGGCAGCAGCAACGCGTGGCGATCGTCCGCGCGTTGGCCGTACGGCCCCGGCTGCTGCTCCTCGACGAGATCACCGCCGCACTCGATCCGGAACTCGTGGGCGAGGTCCTCACCGTCGTCCGGGATCTGAAGGACGAGGGCATGACCATGGTGCTGGCGACGCACGAGATGGGCTTCGCCCGCGAGGTCGCGGACCAGGTGTGCTTCCTGGACGGCGGCGTGGTCCTGGAGCGCGGCACCGCCGAGCAGGTCTTCGCGGATCCGCAGCAGGAGCGCACCCGACGCTTCCTGCGGCGGATCGTGGACGCCCGGCGGCTGTGAGGCGGGAGATCTGGGACGGGGCTCGCGGACAGTCCGTATGAGGGCGGTCTGCGGGCGGCTTCGAGCCCCGTCCGGGCCCGCTCAGGTGTCCGCCTGTCCCCCTCCCGCCAGCGCCGCGACCCGCTCCACCCCGAACACGTACCCCTGGACCCCACAGCCCGCGATGACCCCGTCGGCGCGGAGCGAGACGTACGAGTGGCGCCGGAACTCCTCCCGCTTGTGGACGTTGGAGATGTGGACCTCCACCACGGGCAGGCCGTCACAGGTGTTGAGGGCGTCCAGGATCGCGACCGAGGTGTGCGAGTAGGCGCCGGGGTTGATGACGATGCCGCAGTGGTTCAGGCGCGCCTCGTGGATCCAGTCGACCAGTTCGCCCTCGTGGTTGGACTGCCGGAAGTCCACCGTGCCGCCGTGCGCGGCCGCCGCCTTGGCGCACAGGGCCTCGACGTCGGCGAGCGTGTCGGAACCGTAGATCTCGGGCTGGCGCTGGCCGAGAAGGTTCAAATTGGGCCCGTTGAGGATCATGATCGGGGCGTTGGCGAGGGTGCGGGGCACGGTTCCTCCGGTCCGGTCGCTCGGGCGGCCGTCCAAGGCCGCTGCTCAGACCCGGTTTATCACGGTGCACCGGCAGTGAGTGAGCCCGTACGCTCCCCGCATGACCGCACCCGCGTATCCACCCAAGCCCTCCCCCGGCGACCGCGTAGCCGTGCTCTCCCCGTCCTCCGGACTGCCGGGACTCCTCCCCCTCCCCTTCGAACTGGGTCTGGAACGGCTGCGCAACGACTACGGCCTCGAACCGGTCGAGTACCCGACCACCCGGAAAATGGGCTCGCCACCCCAGGCACGCGCCGACGACATCCACGCGGCCTTCGCCGACCCGGGCATCAAGGCGGTCATCGCGTCGATCGGCGGCGACGACCAGATCACGGTGCTGCCGCTGCTGGACCGCGAGCTGATCCGCGCCAACCCGAAACCGTTCTTCGGTTGGAGCGACAACACGAACATGCTCGCGTACCTGTGGAACACCGGCATTGTCGGCTACCACGGTGCGTCCGTGATGGCCGAGTTGGGCCGGCCGGTCGCGATGCACCCGTTGACCGCCGAGTCGGTGCGGGCGGCCCTCTTCACCTCGGGTGAGTACGAGCTCAGGCCCGCCGAACGCTGGAGCGACGTCAGCCGCGACTGGGCGGACCCGGCGACCTTCGCGTCCGAGCCGGAGACCCGACCGGGCACGGGCTGGACCTGGGTCAACGCGGACCGGGTGGTCGAAGGCCGCAGCTGGGGCGGCTGCCTGGAGATCGTGGGCTGGCTGCTGATGGCCGACCGCGAGGTCCCTCGCGACCTCTCGGTGTTCGACGGCGGCGTGCTGTTCCTGGAGACCTCGGAGGAAATGCCGAGCGGCGAGGAGGTCTTCCGCACCCTTCGCAACATGGGCGAGCGCGGACTGCTCCAGCGCTTCTCCGCGCTCCTGATGGGCCGGGCCAGGACCAGGTCGATCGAGCGACCCGGCACCAGCCCGGAGGAGGGCGCCCGTTACGCGGCCGAACAGCGCGAGGCCGTGCTGCGCGCCCTGCGCGTGTACGCCGCCGACATGACGATCGTCTTCGACGTGGATCTCGGGCACACCGATCCCCAGGTCGTCATCCCCTATGGGGGCGCGATTCGCGTGGACGGTCCCGCCCGGCGCATCACGGTGACGTACTGAGACTCGTGGGGAGGCACTGACGTCGTACGGACCACCGCGCGCCCCCGTAACCGCCCGTCACCGTGGGTAGTTGACGCGGCATGCGCCATGCACACACCGTGAGACCACCCTCCATGTTGCGGCTCGCGGCCGCCTCGCTCGCCGGGACGGCCATCGAGTTCTACGACTTCTTCGTGTACGGCACGGCGGCCGCGCTGGTCCTGGGGCCGCTGTTCTTCCCGACGTTCTCGCCGGTGGCGGGCATGCTCGCCGCCTTCGCGACCTTCGGCGTCGGCTTCGTCGCTCGCCCCCTGGGGTCGGTGCTGTTCGGGCACATCGGGGACCGGCACGGACGGCGGCCGGTCCTGGTCGCCTCGCTGCTGCTGACCGGCGGGGCGACGGTCGCCGTCGGCTGCGTCCCGACGTACGACTCGATCGGGCTGGCCGCTCCCGCGCTGCTGCTCGGGCTGCGTTTCCTGCAGGGGCTCGGGGTCGGCGGGGAGTGGGGCGGGGCCGTGCTGCTGACGGCGGAGCACGCGCCTGCCGAGCGGCGCGCGTTGTGGTCCAGCTTCCCGCAGATCGGCCCGGCGGTGGGGTTCTTGCTGGCCAACGGCGTGATGCTGGTGCTGTCGGCGACGCTTTCGGAGGACCGGTTCGCGTCCTGGGGATGGCGGGTGCCGTTCTGGGTGGCGGGGGCGCTGGCCCTGGCCGGGCTGTGGCTGCGCTCCTCTCTCGCCGAGAGCCCCCAGTTCCTCGGCATCGACAACCACGCGCGCGTGCCCCTCGCCGAAGTGGTGCGCGGCCACTGGCGGCTGGTGCTGCTGACAGCCGGGGCGCTCGCGACCGGGTACGCCGTGTTCTACGCGGTGACGACCTGGTCCCTCGCGTACGCCACCGAACGGCTGGGCGTGGACCGTACGGTCATGCTGGCCTGCATCATGGCCGCCGTGGTCGTCAAGGGCGCGCTCACGCCGGTGGCGGCGCTCCTCGGCGACCGGTTCGGTCGGCGGCCCATGTGTCTGGTCGGCTGCGCGGCGTCCGCGCTGTGGATGTTCCCCATGGTGAGACTCCTGGCGACCGGTGAGCCGCTGCTGATGTTCTTCGGCTTCCTCGTGGCGATGCTCGCGTTCATCACGATGTTCGCCGTCATCGCGGCGTATCTGCCCGAACTGTACGAGCCCCGTGTGCGGTGCACGGGGGCCGCGGTGGGCTACAACCTGGGCGGGGTGCTCGGCGGCGCCCTGACGCCGATCGTGGCGACAGCCGCGGCTCAGGGCGAGGGGATTCCCTGGGGCGTGGCCGCGTACCTGACGGGCATCGCGCTGCTGAGCCTCGGCTGCTTCGCGTTGCTGCCGGAGACACACCCGGGGCGGGTGGTCGCTGCCGGAGCCACCACCGGCTGAGGCGAGGACGGGCGGCCCCGACTGAGAGAGACGGGCCCGTTGCACCGACCGCGGCGGGCCCGTCCCAGGTGCCCCGAGTCGCGGGGCACCTGGACGAACAAGCACCGGGAGCGGTGGCCTGCGACGCGACCAGCGGTGCTCCCGGTGCTGGTTGTCGCTACGCCTGCGGCCGTCCGGCCTCGACGCTGTCCTGCGGAGCGCCTTCGGTCTCCTGCTGCGCCGCCTCGGCCGCCGCCTGCTTCTTGGAAGCCATCAGGCTGGTGATCGTGGTGACGATCAGGACCGAGCAGATCACGCCGAGCGAGACCGGTATGGAGATCTCGGGGACGTGGACGCCGGACTCGTGCAGCGCGTGCAGCACCAGCTTGACGCCGATGAAGCCGAGGATCACCGACAGTCCGTAGGAGAGGTGGACCAGCTTCTTCAGCAGGCCGCCGATGAGGAAGTACAGCTGCCGCAGGCCCATCAGCGCGAAGGCGTTGGCCGTGAACACGATGTACGGGTCCTGGGTCAGACCGAAGATCGCCGGGATCGAGTCGAGTGCGAAGAGCACGTCCGTCGTGCCGATGGCGAGCATCACGACCAGCATCGGCGTCATGACCCGCTTGCCGTTCTGCTCGATCCACAGCTTGGTGCCGTGGTAGCGGTCGGCCACGCCGAAGCGCTTTTCGGCCGCCTTGAGCAGCTTGTTCTCCTCGTACTCCTCCTCGGGCTCGTCGGCCCTGGCCTCCTGGATCAGCTTCCAGGCGGTGTAGATCAGGAAGGCGCCGAAGATGTAGAAGACCCAGGCGAAGCTGGAGATGATGGCGGCGCCCGCGGCGATGAAGACGGCGCGCAGCACGAGGGCTATCAGTACACCGATGAGCAGGACCCGCTGCTGGTACTGAGAGGGCACCGAGAACTTCGCCATGATCAGGACGAAGACGAAGAGGTTGTCGACGCTCAGCGACTTCTCGGTGATGAAGCCGGCGAAGAACTCCCCGGCGGGCTGCCCACCGGAGAAGACGAGCAGGCCGAGCCCGAAGAGCACGGCGAGGACGATCCAGACAACCGTCCAGATCCCGGCTTCCTTGATGGACACGTCATGCGGCTTGCGGCCGATGAAGAAATCGACCGCGATGAGGGCGGCAAGGCCCACGATGGTCAGGACCCACAGGGTCGTGGAAACTTCCACTGCGCCTCCGGCAGTACGTAACGGCAAATGTCAGCGTCGTCGCTACCGGAGGTCTCTTCCACCCGTGCCCGCCCCTGGCGTCTGACACGCCTGGTGCCGCCGGGCCGACGCCCCGGGATCTGGCCAGATCCGTACTGACGGGTGCGCCGCAGTTGGTAGGGAGTACTCCCCTCCGTGTGGAAAAGAGTACCCGAATCACCAAGGAAAGGTAAAGGGTTGAGCAAAAGCGAGGTCAAAATGCCTGGTCAGATGGCTTTGCTTGCGCTTGGGGCGTAACCCGGAGGGCTCAACGGTTCCAGGAGCGGCGGGCCGCCGCGACCTGGGTGAGGACCTGCTGCAGGACCTGACTTCCGGGTGGGACGAGCGCGGGTTCGTACGTCCAGGCGTGCCCCACCCAGGGGTCGGCGAGGTGGTCGTCGGGCACGGGTGTGAGTCGCAGCAGCGAACGCCAGAGGGGGTCGAGCAACGGCCCGTACGCGGCGGCGTCCTGACGGTCGGCGACCATCATCAGGTGGACACCCACGGCCGGGCCCTCGTCCGCGAGGTAGCGCAGCTGCGTGACGGCCCGGTCGTCGAAGCCGTGCGGGAAGTCATTGACGATCAGCAGCTGTTCGGACGTGTCGAAGTCCGGGGGCAGGGCGTCGGACGCGCCACCGCGCACCGCCATCTGCACCAGGTCGACGCGCTGGGTGAGCCGGCTCAGCATCTCGGTCACGCCCGCGGCTCCGGCGGCGGGTGGACCTGCGAGCACGCCGGTCCGCACCAGCGGCGCGAGCGCGGACGCGCCCGTACCGGCGGGGTCGATGACCTGCACCGAGAAGTCGCCCGGCGGGTAGACCGCGAGGATCCGTGCGGCGAGCGCGGCCGCCGTCTCCAGGGCCAGGACGCGCAGTTCGTCGGAGTCGGTGAGCGAGGCTTCGTCCGACCCGGAGCGGCCGCTGTCGATCCACAGCCCCCGCTCCAGCGGCAGTCGGACCAGCATCGGTATCCGCAGGTTCTCGCTCTCGGGGAGGTGTAGGTCGCCCAGGCGCAGGGCCATGGGGGTCTCCATCGGGACCCGGTAGCCGTGCCAGACGGGGTTGTCCCAGCGCGCGTACGCCGGGGGCAGTGCCGGCTCGACGACGTCCGCCTCCGCCTTGAGCTGGGCGAGGTCCCGGTCGAGGGCCTCCCTGGCACGTTCGACGAGCTGCGTGTGCCTGGCCCGGGCCGCCTCGCGCGCGGCGTCGCCCTGGCCGCCCATTCGGTTGCGCGGGTCGGACAGGACCTTGTCGAGCTCCTGTTCCATGCGCGAGTCGGCGAAGTCGACGGCGCTGCGGTAGGCGGCCGTGGTGCGGGCCAGGTCCTCGAACATGCCCCACACCTGGTTGTAGAGCCGCTCGTCCATGGACCAGCCGGTGGCGTCACCGGCGACGGGCTGCGCGGGCTGTCCCGGCTGGGCCTCTGGCGCGGTCGGCGGAGGCGGCGGAGCAGCCGCGGTCTGCCGACCGGGGTGCGTGTAGTTGACGGGGCCACCGGCAGTGGGTGCGGCGGACGGTGTGCCGGCGGGCGGTCCCGCCGACGCGGGCCCCGGCTGCGGTGCCGCTCCGTGGTCGGCTCGCCTGCTGCCCTGGGCGTCCGGGGCGCCGTAGGGGCTGTGCGGCGGTGACCCGTTCGGGGAGGTGCCCTGGGGGGCGGTGGCGCCGTGGGTCTGGTCGTGGCCCTGTGCCGGGGCGGCGGCGTGCCGGGGGCGGTCGGCATCGGGGATCCGGGGCGGGGGCGCCGCCACCGAGCGGGCCAGGCCCTGGGCCACCGCTTCGTTGATGCCGTGCGCGAGCTGCGGCGCCTCGGACAGGCCCTGGTCGGCGAGGAGTTCGGCGAGGCCACCCGCGTATCCCTGGCCGACCGCGCGGACCTTCCACGCGCCCTGCCGGCGGTAGAGCTCCAGGGCGACGACCGCCGACTCGGAGTCCAGGCCGGTGACGGTGTAGCTGGCGATCTCGGTGCCGTCGAGGCAGGTGACGGCGAGGAAGGGAGCGGCGACGGCACCGAACCGGACGGGGCCCCCGACGCCGGACGGCAGCGCGAGCAGCACGCTCACCCTGTGCACGGTCTGCGGCAGGGCGTCCAGGTCGAAGGCGAGACGGTGGTCGGCCGCCGCCTGCCTGGACACCTCGAGGCCGGGCAGCGTGGGCGCGCCCGGGTGGGCCACCCACTCCACGCCGTGCACCTTGCCGTGCTCGTCGCTGAGCGTGGCCCCGGCCACGATCGGCTTGCCGGCCGAGACACGGACTTCCAGTCGGACCTCGGGGAGCGGATGGTTCTGCCCCCGGACCAGCTCGGCCGTCATCGCCTTCGCCCCCCTGTGTCGCTGTGTGCGCTGCGCTTCGGTCTGCCTACAGGACCGGCAGGATCGCCGGCATCAGGTCCTGGAAGGTGCGGCCGTTGGCTGCGGAGCCGATGGCCGTCATGCTCCAGCCCCCGCCGACCCTGTGCACCTTCGCCATGATCTGGGCGGTGTAGTTGCCGCCGCCGTCCAGCGTGTAGCGCGCCAGCTCCTGGCCGTTGGTCTCGTCGACCAGGCGGCAGAAGGCGTTCTGCACCTCCTGGAAGGTCTGGCCCGTGAAGGAGTTCACGGTGAAGACGATCTGGTCGATGTGGACCGGAACGCGCGCCAGGTCGACGAGGATGGCCTCGTCGTCGCCGCCCTGGCCGACACCGCCGACGAGGTTGTCTCCTGTGTGACGTACGGAGCCGTCGTCGCTGACGAGGTGGCGGAAGAAGACGACGTCGACCGGCTGCTTGTCCGCGAACAGCACAGCCGAGGCGTCGAGGTCGATCTCCCGGGTGCGGGAACCGAACAGCCCGCGACGCGGGGCGGCCTGCCAGCCGAGCCCCATGCGCACCGCGGTCAGCGTGCCCCCGTCGTTCTTCTGCAGGCTGATGGCCTGCCCCTTGGTCATGTTGACCGTCACGGGCTGTTCCCCTCTCGAACTGTCCCCTGTTGCCGCAGAGTCCGCGGTTGACCAGCACCCTACGGTTCTGTGCGGACGGTGCCGAACCCTGGGTCGCACTTTGTGTCGGTCTTGCAACACAGTGCGCCCGAGCCGGTGGCGCGGGGTCCTCTCCCGGTACTCTGCGCCGTCCCGTGCGGGACTCTCAGGACAGACCTGCCTCCTGCATCTGCCGCAGTTCCTTCTTCATCTCGGACACCTCGTCGCGCAGGCGGGCGGCGATCTCGAACTGGAGGTTGGCCGCCGCCGCGCGCATCCGCTCCGTCATTTCCTCGATCTGCTCGGCGAGCTCCGAGGCCGGACGGTCGGTCGGCACGGTGTCCCGCGCCTTGCCCTTGGCGGACTTGGCGTCCTTGGCCGCTTTGCCGAGAGCAGGGACGGGGGCCTTGGCGCCCTTGCCGTCCTTCCCCTTGCGGTAACCCGTACCGAGCAGCTGCTCCGTGTCCACGTCCTCGCGGGCGATCTGCGCCACGATGTCGTTGATCTTCTTGCGGAGCGGCTGGGGGTCGATCCCGCGCTCCTTGTTGTACGCGATCTGCTTCTCCCGGCGGCGGTTGGTCTCCTCGATGGCCTTCTCCATCGCCGGAGTGATCTTGTCGGCGTACATGTGGACCTGGCCGGAGACGTTGCGCGCCGCGCGGCCGATGGTTTGGATGAGGGAGGTCCCGGAGCGCAGGAAGCCCTCCTTGTCGGCGTCGAGGATCGCCACCAGGGAGACCTCCGGCAGGTCGAGGCCCTCGCGGAGGAGGTTGATTCCGACCAGGACGTCGAACTCTCCGGAGCGCAGCTCGCGGAGCAGCTCGACACGGCGCAGGGTGTCGACGTCGCTGTGGAGGTAGCGGACCTGGATGCCGAGTTCCAGGAAGTAGTCCGTGAGGTCCTCGGCCATCTTCTTGGTGAGCGTGGTCACGAGGACACGCTCGTCCTTCTCGGTACGCCCCCGGATCTCGTGCACCAGGTCGTCGATCTGCCCCTCGGTCGGCTTGACGACGACCTCTGGGTCGACGAGTCCGGTGGGACGGATGATCTGCTCGACCTGGCCGTCGGCGCGGGAGAGCTCGTACTGCCCGGGGGTCGCCGACAGGTAGACGGTCTGGTCGATGCGCTCCTGGAACTCCTCCCACTTCAGCGGGCGGTTGTCCAGCGCGGAGGGCAGCCGGAAGCCGTGGTCGACCAGGGTGCGCTTGCGGGAGGCGTCGCCCTCGTACATGGCGCCGATCTGCGGGACGGTGACATGCGACTCGTCGATGACGAGGAGGAAGTCCTCGGGGAAGTAGTCCAGCAGGGTGTTCGGCGGGGAGCCCGGTGCGCGGCCGTCGAAGTGCATCGAGTAGTTCTCCACGCCGGAGCAGGAGCCGATCTGGCGGAGCATCTCGATGTCGTACGTGGTGCGCATGCGCAGCCGCTGGGCCTCCAGGAGTTTGCCCTGCTTCTCCAGCTCGGCCAGGCGCTCCTCCAGCTCCTTCTCGATGTCGTTGACCGCGCGCTCCATGCGCTCGGGGCCGGCGACGTAGTGGGAGGCCGGGAAGACGTACAGCTGCTCGTCGTCGCTGATGACCTCGCCGGTGAGGGGGTGCAGCGTCGAGAGCGCCTCGATCTCGTCGCCGAACATCTCGATGCGGACGGCCAGCTCCTCGTAGACCGGGAAGATCTCGATCGTGTCGCCGCGGACGCGGAAGGTGCCGCGGCTGAACGCCATGTCGTTGCGGGTGTACTGGATGTCCACGAAGCGGCGCAGCAGATCATCGCGGTCGATCTCGTCGCCCACTCTGAGGGGGACCATCCGGTCGACGTATTCCTGTGGGGTACCGAGGCCGTAGATGCAGGAGACCGAGGCGACCACGACGACGTCGCGGCGGGTGAGCAGCGAGTTCGTCGCGGAGTGGCGCAGGCGCTCCACCTCCTCGTTGATCGAGGAGTCCTTCTCGATGTAGGTGTCCGACTGCGGGACGTACGCCTCGGGCTGGTAGTAGTCGTAGTACGAGACGAAGTACTCGACTGCGTTGTTCGGCAGGAGCTCGCGGAACTCGTTCGCCAGCTGGGCGGCCAGCGTCTTGTTCGGCGCCATGACGAGGGTGGGGCGCTGAAGCTTCTCGATCATCCACGCGGTGGTGGCGGACTTGCCGGTGCCGGTCGCACCCAGCAGGACGACGTCCTTCTCACCTGCGTCGATGCGCCGCGCGAGCTCGGCGATGGCCGCGGGCTGGTCGCCACTTGGCTGGTAGGGGCTGACGACCTCGAAGGGCGCCACCGTGCGTTCGATCTTTGATACGGGCCGCATGGAATCCACCGTACGACTCCGCACTGACAACGGGCTCTGATCACCAGTTCTGCGGTGTGCGGGAGCCAGGCCGCCGGGGGCGCTGGTGGTGGTGGCGGGAGCGGGCCGCGGGGCGCCTGCCGAGGTGGGCGGCGGTGGCGTGGGCGGGAATGCCGGGGCGCTGCTCGGCGGTGGTCCAGGCGGCGGGCTTGCCCATGACCATCATGGGGTCGAACAGCACGACGACACCGGCGAGGAATAGGAACGCGAGCGGGCCGATCATCATCGGCGCGAGCAGGGAGGCGGGGGATTCGCCCCCGGGGACGCTGCCGGCGGGACCGTGCAGGTGGACGCGGAGCGCGGCCATGCCCGTGTAGTGCATGCCGGTGACCGCGAGGCCCATGACGAGGCTGGCCCCCACGCTCCACAGGAAACCGCGGACCTGCCCGGCGGCCCAGAGGGCGGCGGTGGCGGCCGCGACCGCTATGACGACCGAAGCGCACACGGTGAAGGTGTTGTACTCGAGCTTTCCGTTGAGACGCATGCCTGCCATGCCCAGGTAGTGCATGGTGGCGATGCCCAGACCGGTGATGGTGCCGCCGGTGAAGAGGGCCGTTCCCGTCGCCCCTTTGTATCCGACGATGAAGATCCCGATACCGACCATCACGATCGCCACGGCCAGGCTCGCGAACGTGATCGGTTTGTCGTAGTGGATCGGGGTCTCCCGGACCGTGAAGCCCATCATCGCGATGAAGTGCATGGTCCAGATGCCGGACCCGATCGCCGCCGCGCCCATGGCGAGCCAGCCGACCCGCCAGCGACCGGCGACAAGCATCGATCTGGTGGTGCAGCGCAGGCCGAGCGCACCGCCGAGGCAGGCCATGAGATAGGCCACCAACGGCGTGACGAGTCCGTAGCTGAAGCCGTCGACCGTGCCCTGCATGCGCGGCTGCCCTTCCCACCCTGTTACGTCACGAACGTACTGAATTGCCCCCACCCCGGAACCGCGGACAAGCAGTCAGGGGTGAGCAGAGAGTATGACTCCCACCGGAATGGTCGAACGATAATCCGGCAAAGAAACACGGCCCTGCCCCACTTGTGCGGTGTCCGTGTGCGGACTTGGGCATCTCCATTCAATTCGTGGCCATCCTGCGCCCCCCTCCCGTTGACCGTCTGCTGTCACTCTGGAGCTGTCCGTGACCGCTCGACGCGAGGAGTACGCATGCACGTGCGCGCTGTTGCCACCGCGACCACCGCGCTCATGGGGGCCACCGTCCTCTTCCTCCCCACTTCCCACGCCCAGGCCGCTCCCACGAGCGGCAGTCCCCTGGTGGTGGCGCATCGCGGAGCCTCCGCGTACGCACCCGAGAACACGCTGGCGGCCGTGGACAAGGCCGCCGAGATGGGCTTCCCCTGGGTGGAGAACGACGTCCAGCGCACCAAGGACGGCGAACTCGTCGTCCTCCACGACGCCTCCCTGGCCCGAACGACGAACGTGGAGGAGGTCTTCCCCGGCCGGTCGCCGTGGAACGTGCGGGACTTCACCGCCGCGGAGGTCGCCCGGCTGGACGCGGGCAGCTGGTTCAGCTCCCGGTACAAGGGCGCGCGCGTGCCGACCCTGAAGCAGTACATGGACCGCGTGTCGCGCAATCACCAGAAGCTCGTCCTGGAGATCAAGAACCCCGCTCTCTACCCCGGCATCGAGCGGGAGACCCTCAAGGTGCTGAGCAACGAGGGCTGGCTCAGCCCGGCGCGACTGAGGAACAGTCTGGTCGTCCAGAGCTTCAGCGCCGACACCGTGCGGACGGTTCACCGGCTGCGTCCCGGCGTCAAGACCGCCTTCCTGGGCACCCCCTCGGTCGCCGACCTGCCCGAGTACGCCACGTTCGCCGACCAGATCAACTCCTCGTACACCACGATCTCCCGCAGCTACGTCACCGCGATCCATGCGTTCGACGGGCCGCACGGCAAGCCGCTGGAGATCCTCACCTGGACCGTCGACGACGCGACCGACGCCCGCCGCGTCGCCGGGTACGGCGTGGACGGCATCATCACGAACAAGCCCGACGTCGTCCGGGACGCGACTGAGCGCTGACGGGCGAGCACTGACACGGACGGAGCGCTGACGGAGGGCTGTCGGTGCCCTGACGGAGGGCCGCCGGGAGCGGGCCCCCGCCCGGGGTTCGGACATGCGCGTGTGTCCGAACCCCGGGTGCTGTCAGTGGGGCGCCGTACGGTGGGTCGCATGAACAGCCACGGGCAGAACGAGCAGCAGGTCGTGTGGGCCGTCGTGGACACGGACATCGGTCCACTCCTGCTGGCCGCGACGCGTGAAGGCCTGGTGAACGTCGTGTTCCACGCCACGGAGACGGTCCGGGACAAGGCGCTCGACCGGCTGGCGTCCCGGCTCGGCACCGAGCCCGCCGAATTGCCGGACTCCCCGCTGCTGACCGAGGCGATACGTCAGGTCGAGGCCTACTTCACGGGTGAGCGGCGCACCTTCGACCTGCCCCTGGACTGGTCGCTGATCTCCGGCTTCAACCGCCAGGTGCTGCGCGAGCTGGCGTCCGGTGTCCCGTTCGGCACGGTCGTGGGGTACGGCGACCTGGCAGGGCGGGTGGGGCAGCCCGGCGCGGCCCAGGCGGTGGGCATGGCCATGGGGGCGAACCCCCTGCCGGTCGTGGTGCCCTGCCACCGGGTCGTCGAGAGTGACGGCGGGATCGGCGGGTTCGGAGGTGGCCTGGAGACCAAGCGGAAGCTGCTGGCGCTGGAGGGAGTGCTTCCGGAGCCGTTGTTCTGAAGCACTGCCGGCCCGGCCCCCGTGCCTACTCGTAGTGCCGCGCCTCGAACACGTTGCCGTCGGGGTCGCGGAAGTAGAAGCTGCGGCGAGCCATGCCGCGGGCGCCGAACGAGTCGTACGAGAAGTCCGAGACGGGCACGCCCCGCTCCTCGAGCCGGGCCCTCAGCGCCTCGAAGTCGTCGGTCTCGAAGGAGAGGCACACATGGTTGACCGGGTGACCCGCGCTCTCCGCGGCCCCGGGCACCATGGTCATGCGTTCGGCCATCGTGAGCGGCATGAGGTCGAGGATGGTCTCCTCGTTGACCCGAACCGAAGGGAACGGCACCTGGCCGCTGGCGTACTCGGTGAGCCTCACCGGCCGCAGCCCGACGGCCTTCTCGTAGAAGTCGGCCGCGGCGATCGGGTCACGGGCCCAGAGGACCACATGGTCGAGGCGTGTCGCGTTGTCCTTCATGTGTCCCAGGCTGGTGGCCTCCCCCACAGGTCGCAAGGGTTTGGCCGGGCGCGCCGCCCGCCAGAGATGAGGGAGAGCCCGAAGACAGGAGGCAGGCGCGTGGTGCTGGTGGTGTCCGAAGAGGTGCGGGAGGCGCTCGACGCCCGCCGTCCGGTGGTGGCCCTGGAGTCCACGATCATCGCGCACGGGCTGCCGCGCCCGCGCAATCTGCAGGTCGCGCTCGAGCTGGAGGAGGTGGTGCGCAGGGAGGGCGCCGTCCCGGCGACGATCGCCGTGCTGGACGGGCGGCCCCGCGTCGGCCTGGACAAACAGCAGCTGGAGCGTGTCGCGAACGAGGACGGGATCCGCAAGCTGGGCCACCGGGACCTGCCGCTCGCGGTGGCGTCGGGGGTGAGCGGTGCGACCACCGTGTCGGCGACCGCGCTGCTCGCGGCCCTCGCCGGCGTACGGGTGTTCGCGACAGGCGGTCTCGGCGGGGTGCACCGGGAGTGGACGGTCACCCAGGACGAGTCCGCGGATCTCGGGTTGCTGGCGCGCACGCGGATCACGGTGGTCTGCGCGGGAGTGAAGTCGATCCTGGACGTGCCGGCGACGCTGCAGCGCCTGGAGACGCTGGGTGTCGCCGTCGCCGGATACGGCACGGACCGTTTCCCCGGCTTCTACCTGTCCGACTCGGGGCACCCGGTGGACTGGACCCTGGAGTCGCCGGAGCGGGTGGCGGAGGTCATGCGCGCGCAGGACGCGCTCGACGGGCCGGATTCGGCGCTCATCGTCGCCAACCCCGTGCCGGAGGCGGAGCAGCTCGATCCCGGGCTGCACGCCCGTGTGCTGGCCGACGCGCTGCACGCGTGCGAGGCGGAGGGCGTCACCGGTCAGGCCGTCACACCGTTCCTGCTCGACTACCTGGTGCGGCACACCGACGGCGCGTCGCTGAGCGCGAACCTGGCGGCGGTGCGCGGGAACGTACGGCTCGCGGCCCGCATCGCGGCGGCCTGGTCCGGGATGTGACCGGTCCGGGCGGGCGAGGGCGAAGAAGGAGCATCGAGGTGCCGCCTTCCGGTGGGGCGCTGCTGGTCGTCGGGGACGTCGTCACCGACATCGTCGCCCGGCACCGAGGACCGCTCGCGTCGGGGACGGACACCACCGCGTCGGTGAGGACCCTGCCGGGAGGTGCGGGTGCCAACGTGGCGTGCTGGGCTGCTCACTGGGGCTGCGCGGAGGTTCGGCTGCTCGGGCGGGTGGGCGCGGACGCGGCCGCGTGGCACGAACGGGCACTGGCGGCCTGTGGCGTGCGGCCGCGCCTCGTCGTCGATCCGGTGGCGCCGACGGGAACGGTCATCTGCCTGGTCGACACCGACGCGGCGGCCGAGCGGACGTTCCTGACGGACAGTGGGGCGTCCTTGCGGCTCGACCCCGGAGACTGGTCGGACGCCCTGCTCGACGGGGTCGCCCGGCTGCATCTGTCGGGTTATCTGCTGTTCTCCGGGCCGAGCCGTGCGCTGGTCGCGGTGGCCCTGGACTCGGCACGCGCGCGTGGCGTGCCGGTGAGCCTGGATCCCGCGTCGGCCGGTTTCCTGGCGGGGCTGGGTGCGGACCGCTTCCTGGCGCTCGTCGAGGGGATCGACCTGCTGCTGCCCAGTCGTGACGAGGCGTGCCTGATCACGGGCCTGCCCGATCCGTCGGACGCGGCGGCCGAGCTGAGCCGCCACGTTCCGCTGGTGGTCGCCAAGCAGGGCGCTGACGGAGCGCTGGTGGCCCGGTCCGGGGCCGTCTGCGCGCGTGTTCCCGCCGTTCCCTCCACCCCGAGCGACACGACAGGCGCCGGCGACGCCTTCACTGGTGCGTTCCTCGCCGCTCTCCTCGCGGGCTCCGGTCCCGAGGAGGCGGCGGGCGAGGGATGTCGTGCCGGAGCGCTGGCCGTGCGACGGGTGGGCGGGCGGCCACCAGAGCGGCCACCCGGGCGGCCACCGGTGGCGAGCTGACGGCGCCGCGCCGGCTCCGTGGGACCAAGCAGGTGGGAGGACTTCACTTGCAGTCGGGACGCTACGGCTTCCTTCCCCAGGCGGAGATCATCGGGGCCGTGGCGAGGTCCATGGTGCCGGACGCCACGTTCGCGAGGTGTTGTTCGACCTCCTGATCGGTGGCGAGGCCGGACGAGACGAGCTGGTCGCGGATCTGAAGGATCGTCGCGGACTCCAGGGCGGCGCACGCCGGCGAGGCGACCGGGAAGTAGGCGTCGGCCTGTACGCCGCGCAGGCCGGCCTCACGGAGCAGTCGTGGCAGCCTGCGGCCGTACGCGAGGTCGGCGCCGCGCTCGGAGAGCAGGGCGCGAAAGCCTTGGCGCAGGCGGTTGGCCAGCTGCTGCTCGGGGCCGTACTCCTCGGGGCAGAGCAGCGGCTGGAGGGCCGGATCGGCGTCCTCGACCAGGATCCGCCCGCCGGGCCGCAGCGCCCTGATCATGGACTGCAACGCTCGCTCCCGTTCCCGCACATGGACCAGGACCAGCCGGGCGTGCACGAGGTCGAAGCCCTCCCCGGGCAACTCGTCCGCACCCACGTCATGGACGCGGACCTCGACCGGCGGGCGCGCGGCCGAGGCCATGAGGGAGGTGTCGATGTCGGTCGCGAGGACCTTGCCGGTCGGACCGACCTTCTTGGCGAGCCAGGAGATCACGGAAGTGCCTCCCGCGCCGACCTCCCAGCATCGCCAGCCCGACCCGATGCCGAAGTCCTGGAGGTGCCCGAACGTGATGGGGTCGAAAAGCGTGGCGAAGGCCTCGAAGCGCGCTCCCGCCCCGGCCTGCTGGTTGTCGAGGAGATACTCATCGGTTCGCGTCATGCCGTGATCATCCCATTTATGCGTGTTGTTCAGCACGGTGACGCCCCGCAGCCGCCCGGCTTGCCCGGCCCCGGTGCGGTCCGGGACCGGTCGGCGGGCGGCACGCCCGGCAGGCCGTCCGGGCAGCAAAGCGGGTCGATCGACCACGAAGCGAAGCGGAGGGCTCCGTTCCCACAGTCTTACCCGTCACTCGATCGGTGCTGGCAAACTGGCCACGACAAGGCGCAAGAGCGGCGCGGGGAGATCCACGCAAGGAGATCCAGATGTCCATGGCAGGGAATCTGCGGAAGGTCACGGGCCTCGACAAGGTAGGCGGCTTCCGCAGGGTGGCACGGCTGGCACGGCGCCGTGCCCGGGTCGATCTGAGTCACCCGGCCCGCTCCCCCCTGGGCTCCGCGGTGGTCAACTGCGTGACGTATCAGGACGGGCAGCGCGTGCCCGGCACCGGCGACCTCGTCGATTCCGTCGAGCGCGTCCGCAAGACGGACGACGGCTTCGTCTGGCTGGGGTTGCACGAGCCGACGGAGCGTGAGTTCGCGGGCATCGCGGAGCTGTTCGGGCTGCACCCGCTGGCCGTCGAGGACGCGGTCGAGGCCCATCAGCGCCCGAAGCTGGAGCGCTACGGAGAGACACTTTTCGCCGTGTTCAAGACCGTCTGCTACGTCGAGCACACAGAGCTGACGGCGACCAGCGAGGTGGTGAACACCGGCGAGATCATGGTCTTCGTCGGCCACGACTTCGTGATCACGGTGCGGCACGGCCGGCACGGTTCGCTCGGTCCGCTGCGCGAGGAGCTGGAGGCGAATCCCGAGCAACTCGCCAAAGGTCCTGCGGCGGTGCTGCACGCGGTCGCCGACCACGTGGTGGACGACTATCTGAACGTCACGGACTCGGTCCAGGCGGACATCGACCAGGTCGAGACGGACGTGTTCGCGGAGAACGGCGCGCGGGCGGACCCGGGCCGCATCTACCAGCTCAAGCGCGAACTGCTGGAGCTGAAGCGGGCGGTGGCCCCGCTCGCCCGCCCGGTCCTGGAGCTCGCCACCCGGCCGGAGCGGGTGGTCGCCCCGGAGATACAGGCCTACTTCCGGGACGTCTCCGACCACCTGCTGCGGGCCACGGAGCAGATAGCCGCGTTCGACGAATTGCTGAACTCGATCCTGCAGGCGCACCTTGCGCAGGTCAGCGTCGCGCAGAACGAGGACATGCGGAAGATCACGGCCTGGGCGGCGCTGATCGCCGTGCCGACGATGGTGTGCGGGGTGTACGGCATGAACTTCGAGTACATGCCGGAGCTGCACTGGAAGCTCGGCTATCCGATGGTCTGGATGGTCATAGCCGTCGCCTGCACCGCCCTGTACCGGGGCTTCAAGCGCAACGGCTGGCTGTGACCTCCCCCGCCCGGGACGGAGGGCCGGGCACCGGCCCGTCCGCGGACTGGGCGGGGGCGCGCTCTCGGCGGGGCCGCGCGGGCCCGGGGAGTCAGCGCGTGGTGCCCTTCGCGTAGACGCTCTCGGCCCAGGAACCGATCTGCTCCTCAGGCAGGTGCTGGGCGAGATCGGCCTCGCTGATCATGCCGACGAGGCGCTTGTTCTCGATGACCGGAAGCCGGCGGATCTGATGCCCCGTCATCTCCCGGAGCACTTCGCTGACGTCGGCGTTCGCGTCGATCCAGCGCGGTGTGCCCTTGGCCATCTCGCCCGCCGTGACGCGTGACGGGTCGTGCCCCACCGCCACACAGCCCACCACGATGTCGCGGTCGGTCAGGATGCCGCAGAGCCGTTCGTTCTCGTCGCTGATGGGCAGGGCTCCGACATTGAGCTCGCGCATCAGCTGCGCGGCACGGTCCAGGGTCTCGTGGGCGGGGATCCACTGGGCGCCACGGTGCATGATGTCTCCGGCAGTGGTCATGAAGTACCTCCCGTTGCCGGACGGCCGGCGCGGCGCGGGACGCACCGCTGGTCCCGGCCACAACATTCTCGCCGCGCCGCGGGGGGAACGCACGCGGAGAGCCGAGCCTCCCCCGGGAAGGGTGCCGGCCCTGCCCGAGGGCGGCGCCGGAACTCAGCCGCTCCACGCGGGGTGCCGTGGGTCGTCGGCGCGCACCAGGACGTCCGCCGTCGCCACCGGATCGGCCTCCGCCGCGTAGCGCTCATAGGCGGGGAGCGTCCAGTGCTCGGCCTCGGGGGTGCGGCGGCGCAGAGCGCCCGCCGAGAGGAGGACATGGACGGACAGGTCGAACGGGAACCAGTGCTTGAGGAGAAGAGGACCGTGCAGCAACAGAAGTGCACCGGCCGGGAGCTGGACGTAGGGGCTGCGGGTGGCGCGGTCGGTGGCCGGATCCCACAGGTCGGGAAGGACGCGGCCGTCGCCGCCGGGGTCGAGGGGGCCGAAGACCTCGCGCCACAGGGCGGCCGTGTCGAACCATCCGCTGTAGTACGCCTCCACGTCCTCGTGCCCGTGCTCGAACCGGAGGGACGCGGGACGCAGGAAACCGTCCGTGCCGACGACGAGCGAGGGCCGGCCGCGTACGCGCAGTGCCTCGGAGACGCGCTGGGCGAGATCGCCGGGGCGGGCGGCGGGAGCTCCGTCGAAGGCTATGCGGGGCCAGGGGCTGTCGTCGTCCGGTTTCAGGTCGAGCAGGCGGTCGGCGAGGAGGTCGCCGAGCCGTTCCCAGGTGATCGCTTCGAGTCGCACACGGCCCATGATGCCTCGCGGGAACGCACGGCCCTGAGAGCGGTCAGGGGCGGAGGACGGACCCCCCGCGTGCGGCGCGGGCGGCGGAAAGCCACCGGAAGGAGGCCGGTCATGGGCCCGTGAACCGGGTGAAGTGCTGGTCGGGCCGGGAATGATCCACGTATGACAGCACTCGCGACTCCCCCGGTCGGCACCGGGCTTGTGGTGATCCAGGCACTCAGGAAGAAGCACTGCGCCGAGTGCCGGAGCGGGCCGCTGGCGTTGCTGGTCCTGGAGGACGGTGTGCCTAGGTGTCTCGACTGCGTGGATCTCGGGCATCTGGTGTTCCTGCCGCGGGGTGACACCGCCCTGACGCGGAGGGCGCGGGAGGAGAGCGCGCTGTTCGCGGTGGTGGTGCGGTTCAACCGGAGGAGGAGCCGGTACGAGCGGCAGGGCGTCCTGGTCGAGGAAGCGGCGCTCGCCCGCGCCGAGGAGCGGTGCCTGGCGGACGCGGAGGCGCGACGCCGGCGCCGGGCTCGGGACACGCGGCGGCGAGCGGCGGAGGACGTGCGGTTCACGGACGCGTTCGCGGCGGAGATCCGGCGACTGTTTCCCGGCTGCCCGGCCGGGCGGGCGAGGGCGATCGCGGCAC
This sequence comes from Streptomyces sp. NPDC030840, assembly GCF_055572015.1. Classification (NCBI taxonomy): domain Bacteria; kingdom Bacillati; phylum Actinomycetota; class Actinomycetes; order Kitasatosporales; family Streptomycetaceae; genus Streptomyces; species Streptomyces sp. NPDC030840. The sequence goes on from NZ_JBVIEE010000004.1 coordinate 262,879, forward strand.
ATGCCTCGGTGCGTGGCAGCGGGCGGGTCGGGCGGAGCGCCGCGGGGCGGGCGCTGTCCGAAGTGGCCGTGACCTCGGCGGTCATCGCCTCCGTACGGCACCTGGACACGCCGTACGACCAGCTCATGATGAGCGGGATGTCCCGGCACGAGGCACGACGGCGGATTGCGGGGGCGTTGGAGGTGACGTTGCGAAACTGGAGAGGAACCGGAGAGGACGGGCATGACCGGACAGCGTGAGAGAACGGCCCCGGCACTGGATGCTCAATGGCGGGATCGCTCTGGACGCTCGGGTGTCGGCTCGCGCATCGCGGCGAAGGTCACTGTGCCCGTACGGCTTTTCACTTGTGGTGACGACAGCGGACGCTCAGACCGCGCGTTTCGGGGGACGATGGGGGAGTGATCATGATTGATGGGCCGTACTACGTGATGACGGTGCTGGGTGTGCTCGGGACGGGGCTGGTCGCCGGGGTGTTCTGCGGGTTCTCGACGTTCGTGATGAGGGCCCTCGCCGCGCTGCCGCCGGCGCAGGGCGTGGCCACTATGCAGGCGATCAACGTCGCGGCACTGAGGCCGCCCTTCATGCTCGTCTTCCTCGGGTCGGCCGTGCTGAGCGCCGTACTGGCGGTGGTCACGTTTGTGCTGTGGCCGGACCACGGGACGGTGGAGCTGCTGGTGGGGAGCGCGCTGTATCTGTTCGGGTGCTTCGGGGTCACGGCGGTGGCGAACGTGCCGCGCAACGAGGCCCTGGCCAAGCTGGACGCCGGCACGCCGGAGGCCGCCGCGTACTGGCCGACGTACGTGAACGAGTGGTCGACGTGGAACCACATCCGGGGCGTGGCCGCGGCCGCGGCGGCGATATCGTACGTGCTCGCCCTGACCTGAGGCGGATACGCGGGCGTCCGCCCGGGCAGCCTGAAGGGTGACAGGCGCGCGCGTGCCTGGAGGGAAGGGGCCTGCGCCGGCCGGGGCGGTTGCGGCGGCCGCCGCGTATCGTGGCTGGGAAGAGAGTGCCGCCCGACGGCGTACGGCCTCGCGCAGAGCCTCGCGAAGACCGAATTCCGCAGGTCGTACGGCCACGCCGTACGCGTACGTCACACAAGAGGACACGGCCATGGCCGATCCCAAGGGTTTCATGACCACCCCACGTCAGGAATGGCCACGCCGGCCCGTCGAGGAACGTGTACGGGACTGGGACGAGGTCTACGTCCCCGGAGCCCTGTTGCCGATCATCAGCAAGCAGGCCGACCGGTGCATGGACTGCGGCATACCGTTCTGTCACGACGCCTGCCCGCTGGGGAACCTGATACCCGAGTGGAACGACCTCGTCTCGCGGGAGGACTGGCGGGCGGCGAGCGACCGGCTGCACGCCACGAACAACTTCCCGGAGTTCACCGGACGGTTGTGTCCCGCGCCGTGCGAGGCGGGATGCGTGCTGGCGATCAACCAGCCGGCGGTCACCATCAAGAACGTCGAGGTGGCCATCGCCGACCGGGCCTGGGACGAGGGCTTCGCGCCGCCCCGGCCGCCGGACCGGCTCACCGGGCGGACGGTCGCGGTGATCGGGTCGGGGCCCACCGGGCTGGCGGCGGCCCAGCAGTTGACGCGGGCCGGGCACACCGTGGTGGTGTTCGAGCGGGCCGACCGGATCGGCGGGCTGCTGCGGTACGGCATCCCGGCGTTCAAGATGGAGAAGCGGCACCTGGACCGCCGGCTGGAGCAGATGCGGGCAGAGGGCACCAAGTTCCGTACGTCGACGGTGGTCGGGCGGGACATCGGGGCGGCCGAGTTGCGGACGCGGTACGACGCCGTGGTGATCGCCACGGGGGCGACCGCGTGGCGGGACCTGGACGTCCCCGGGCGCGGGCTGGACGGTATCCACCAGGCGATGGAGTACCTGCCGCTCGCGGACCGGGTGTGCGAGGGGGACTTGGAGGCCTCGCCACTGTCGGCCGCCGGGAAGCACGTGGTGATCGTCGGGGGTGGCGACACCGGGGCGGACTGTCTGGGGACGGCCGTGCGGGAGGGCGCGGCCTCGGTGACCCAGCTGGACATCTACCCGCTGCCGCAGGCCGAGCGCGACGAGGACACCGAGCCGTGGCCGACCTATCCGAAGATCTACCGGCTCTCGGCGGCGCACGAGGAGGCGCGCGATCTGCGGACCGCGCCGGCGGCGAACGCCGACGCCCGGTTGTTCGCCGCGTCCACGCTCCGCTTCACGGGGGACGAGGACGGACACGTGCGGGCGCTGCACCTGGTGGAGGTGGACGCGGAACGACGCCAGGTGCCGGGCACCGGGCGCACGCTCCCCGCGGACCTCGTCCTGCTCGCCCTCGGCTTCTCCGGGCCCGACCGGCGGGACGGGCTGATCGACCAGTTCGGTGTCACGCTCGACCGGCGCGGTCTGATCGCCCGTGACGCGGACTTCGCGACCGACGTGCCCGGGGTGTACGCCGCCGGTGACGCCGCCCGTGGGCAGTCACTCATCGTGTGGGCGATCGCGGAGGGGCGGGCGGTGGCCGCCGCGGTGGACCGTCATCTGACGGGTGCGACCCGGCTTCCGGCGCCGATAGGTCCGTACGACCGGCCCATGACCGTGTAGTCCTCCCGGGCCTCCGCGGGGTACGCGTCGCCGGCCTGGTCGATCGCATCCTCGGTGAGCGGCGCGCGGCGGGCCCGACACACCGGTCACCGGCGACCAGCCTGCTCCGGCCACTGGCTGAGCGGGCGGGGTCGGATGCCGCGGACGGAGACACCCACGGCGCCACCGGAGTCCGGCGCCGACGGGGCAGGTCCCCGGAAGCGTGGCGGGCGGCACCCGCGCGCGGCCGATACTGGCGCGCCCCCCATCGCGCTCGTTATCGACGAGGGCGGGCGGCTGTGGCGGTTCCCGCACCGGCCGGTCGCGGCGATGCCGGCCCGGCGACCACGCGGGGCACGACTCCTCGGCTCGGGGCGGATGTCGGAGACGCTGCCGGACCAGGGAGCCACTCGCCGCCCGCGGTGGTCGGTTCCCAGCCGCCCGGCGGACGCGCCGCGCCGCACGTGGAGCCGGGGCTCCGACCGCGCCGCACACGGCGCGGGGCGTGCCCGCTTCGTACACGGCGCGGCTCCGGCGTCAGGCCTTGCGGCCCACCGCCCCGTACCCCGGGACGACGTCGTCGTCCTGGCCCGGAACGGGCTCACCGAGCTCGGGATGCCAGTCGGTGATCAGTGACACGCCGGGGTCGACGAGTTCGAGGTTCCGGAAGAAACGGCCGACCTCGTCGCGGGACCGCAGCGCCAGGTTGATGCCGCCGGCCCGGTACGTCTCGACCGCCGCCTTCGACTTCTCCGGAGTGAAGTCCGCCGTGGCGTGCGACACCGTCAGGTAGCTGCCCGAGGGCAGCCGGGCGAGCAGCCGGTCCACGAGGTCGTACGCGCCGTCCTCGTCGGTGACGAAGTGCAGCAGCGCGACGAGCGAGAGCGCCACGGGCCGGTCGAAGTCCAGGACCTCCCCGGCCCGCTCCACGATGGCGTCCGGCTCCCGCACGTCGCCCTGCACGTACTCGGTCACGCCCTCGGGTGTGCCGCGCAGCAGGGCCCCCGCGTGGGCCAGCACGATCGGGTCGTTGTCGCAGTACACGACACGGGCGTCCGGCGCGACCCGCTGGGCGATCTGGTGCAGGTTGGGCTCGGTCGGGATGCCCGTGCCGATGTCCAGGAACTGGCGGACACCGTTGTCAGCCAGCCAGCGCGTGGCGCGGTGCATGAACGCGCGGTTGACCTTGGCCATCACCGGCGTCCGCGGGTCGAGGGCGAGCATCTTGCGGCCCAGTTCCTCGTCGACGGGGTAGTTGTCCTTGCCGCCGAGGAACCAGTCGTACGTCCGTGCCGGATGCGGCTTGCTCGTGTCGAGCTTCAGAGGACCCTGCCCGGTCATGGAGAACTCCGTAAGCGGTTGCGGCCGTTGACGTTCGATTCCATCAATTCCACGCTCAATTCATCATCAAGATCAGGGAAGTTGGCTGAACAGTCGGCTGAACAAAAGCCTCAGGAGCTCACGACAGCAGGAAGTCGGCCTCCCCCGCCTTGGCGCCCTTGATGAACGCGTTCATCTCGTCGGGCGTGTAGATCAGCGCCGGCCCGTCGGGGTCGGTGGACTGGCGTACGGCGATCCGGCCGTCGGCGAGCTTCATCGCCTCCAGGCAGTTGCCGCCGTTGCCACCGCTCCACGGCTTGTGCCAGCCCTCGCTGCCCAGTTCCCGGGCGGGCATGCCGTTGTAGGCGCGCATGTGCGACTGCTTGGGGGACTGGGGCTTGATGCGATCCATTCACAGCTCCTTGCGGAGATCCCGGAGGATCTCCTTCGTGCGATGTGCTGTGGCGGCCTGGGCCGCCATGCGGTCCATGACCTCGAGGTGGGTTGCCACTTCGTTGCGTGCGTCCAGGTAGACGGCGCCGGTCAGGTACTCGCTGTAGACCATGTCGGGAAGCTCCGGCACGGCGAATCGGAACAGCACGAAGGGCCCGTACGTCCCGGGGTGCGGCCCCCGGTCGAACGGCACGATCTGCAGCGTCACGTTGGACAACGCCGTGGCGTCGAGCAGCCTGTCGATCTGGGCGCGCATGACCTCGGGCCCGCCGACGGGACGGCGCAGTACCGTCTCCTCCATCAGGACCCAGAAGCGGGGCGCGTCCTCACGCGTGAGCAGGCCCTGCCGCTGCATGCGCAGCGCCACGTGACGCTCGATGTCGTCGGGGCTGGTCTGCCCGATGGCGCCCGACTCCAGGACGCCACGGGCGTACTCCTCGGTCTGCAGCAGTCCGGGCACGAAGTGGGGTTCGTACGAGCGGATGGTGCTCGCCGCGCCCTCCAGGCTGACGTACATCGAGAACCAGCCCGGCAGGATGTCGTGGAACCGCTGCCACCAGCCGGGTTTGTTGGCCTCCTCGGCCAACTGGACGAAGGCTTCGGCATCTTCGTCACTGATGCCGTACGCCTTCAGCAGGAGCTGCAGGTACGGGATCTTGAGAGCGACCTCCGCCATCTCCATGCGGCGCACCGTGGCGGGCGCGACGCGCAGGACGCGTGCGGCCTCCTCGCGCCTCAGGCCCGCCTGCTCCCGCAGGTCCAACAGGCGTCGCCCGAGGACGACCTGACCGACCGTCGGCGCGGACCGCGGCTCGCTCACCTCGCCCCTCCTCCTGGCCCGTGGGCGCTGTTCCTCCTGGTCTCGACAGCCCTGCGGCGCCCGTCAAAACCTTGCCGTGCCCGTGCGTGTTCATGTGGTCACACACCTGTGCACTCGTGCAGGGATCCAACTGGCGCCGCGTCACGTGCTGTTACCGAGCAGTGTGCCACGACCTTTCAGAGAGTCACACCGCACTCTGCAATTTTCAGAGTGACTCTTGCCAAGTGTTCGAGGCGAGGAGATAGTGGCTACTGTGATTCCGCCTGCGCCCTTAGGAACAGATGCCGCCGCAGACCGGTTCGGTCCCGGACCGGCGGCCGGGGTGCGCCCCGACGCGGCCGTCGAACGCCGGTTCCGCTTCGAACTGGCCGCGCATCCGGGGTCCGTGGCTCACGCCCGGCGGATGACGCGCGCCCGGCTGTCCGGTTGGGCGCTCTGCGAGGACACCTGCGACACGGCCGCACTGGTCGTCTCCGAACTGGTCACCAACGCCATCGTGCACGCGGCCGGCCACCGGGTCGTCTGCGAGCTGTACGACCGTGACGACCTCGTCCGGATAGCTGTGCGTGACGAGGGGTGCGCTCCGGGCGAGCCGCATCCCTCGCCGCAGCGGCCCGAGGAGGAGCACGGGAGGGGACTGCTTCTCGTCGAGGCCATGTGCCGGGCCTGGGGCGCGCAGGAAGCCGGCCCGGGACTGCTGGTCTGGGCGGATCTGCCTCGCGGGGTCATTCCCGCTCAGCGTTCGGCGGACACGTCGCGCCCGGCGGACTCCGCGCGCCCCCTGCGTGCTGTGCCGCCCCCCGCGGACCGTCGCGGCCAGGCCCGCGGCCGGGACACGGCAGCCCGCTCCGACCTGGGCTGGAGCGCGAAGAAGCCACCCGCCGAGGACCGGGGCAACGGCGCGGGGGCGTCCTACGAGACGTCCCACGAGACGGCGGCCATCGAGGTCCCCGCGGTCGAGCACGGCCGAGAGCGGGGGAGTGTGTGAGGGCGTCGGCCGGTGCGAATTCGGCGGGTCGTACGGCCCCGGTGGTGTGCCTGGACACGCTGATCCGCCTCCGGCGCGGGCAGCGCACCCCCGAGACGCTCCGGCGGCTCGCGCTGCCCGAGGGAATGTCCGCCCCCATGGGCTGCGACGCGGTCGGGGTGCCCGCCGACCTCGGCCCCGAGGTACTGCCGCGGCTGCCGCGCGTGGGGTGCGTGTACGCCGACGGAACGCACTGGTGGTGGCTCGTGCCCTCCGACTCCGACTACGCCCTGCAGTGGCCGGAGCCCGTCCGGTACGTCGCGGGAGCGGCCCTGCCCGGCAGCCCGGCCGTCCCCGGCCTCATCCACAAGCCCGCCGGCACGATCCCGTACACCCCGCCGATACCGCTCTACCTGGCCCTGTGCCGGGTGACGGGGACGACGCCCACCTGGTCGCGGCCGATCAGCGCCTGAGCGCTGTCCACCGGGCCGGTGGTGGCGGGCGGGATTCGGGTCGGGGGTGTTCCGGTCCCCCGAGTCGCACGAACCGTCACCACCTTCCGGCCCGCCTTCCCCCGGCCTCTCCCGCCGTTTTCCCCCTCTTCCCCCCGCACCGCCCCGCCTCCCCGGTCTCCCCACCACTCCCCCGCACCGGCCGCCACTCCCCACGCACAGTCGTCCGCCGACACGCGCTCCGCGTGCCCCGTACGAGCCGCCGCGAGACGGTCGCGCGCTCTGGTCCCCCGGCCGTCCACCCCGCGATAGTGGCCGTGCGCCGACGATCGGGGGAGGCCCGGGGTGGGGACAGCGCGCGACGCGAACAAACGCACACCACGCACACCACGCACACCGCGCAAAGGTGAGCGGGACCACAAGCCCGAGACACCGGAGACACCGGAGACACCGACCCCGAAGACCCCGGAGACATCGGGCTCCGAGGTACTCCTCTTCGGCGGGCCGCTCCGGTACGACATGGGCTGGTCCCAGCACGCCGACGCGTTCCTGGAGCTGAACTTCCGCGCCATGGTGAGGCGGCTGCCGTCGCTGCTCACCTCCAGTTTCCGGCTGGCCTGGCAGGCGGACCGGCGCGCCGCCCGGACCGTACTGGCCGCCGAGGTCGGCCAGGGTCTGGCCCAGGCGGTGAGTCTGCTGGCGGTCAACACCGTCCTGGCCCGGCTGATCGCCGACGGCTCGGTCGAGGACCGGTTGCGCGGCGCCGCTCCGGCACTCGTCATGATCGCCGCCGCCGCGCTCCTGGCCGTGCTGCTGCACGCCGCCTCGACGTACGCCACCGGCCGTCTGGAACCCAAGGTCGAGCGGGTGGCCACCGAGCTGTACCTGGAGCGGGCGGCGGCCGTGGAGCTTGCCGCCATCGAGGACGACGCCTTCCACAAGCTGCTCGACACCGCGAAGTACGGCGCCCAGTCGGCGCGCCGGATGATCTCCTACTCCGCGCGCGTGGTGAACGCGATGATCTCGCTGGTCGCGGCGGCGGGCGTACTGACCGTGCTGCACCCGGCCCTGCTCCCGCTGCTCGTCACGATGACGCTGCCGAGCGCCTGGAGCTCGTTGACCATCGCCCGGCGCCGTTACGAGTCGTTCCACGCCTGGGTGCAGCACGCGCGCGCGGGACACCTGATCAGCACGCTGCTGACCGAGCCGGAGGCGGCCCCGGAGATCCGCGTGCACGGCGTCGGCCCGTTCCTGCTGCGCCACTTCCGTTCGATGTCGGAGACGGCGGAGGCCGAGCAGGCACGGCTGGCTCGCCTGGCGGCCCGTACGGGGCTGATCGCCGCCGCCTGGACGGGGCTCGCGACCGTGGCGACATACGCGACCCTCGGCGGCCTGCTGCTCGCGGGTGCCATGGCCCTGTCCGTGGCGGGGACGGCGGTCATCGCGATCCGCACCGGCTCGACCAGCCTCGACACGCTCGTCCTCGAGCTCAACGCGCTGCACGAGGAGGCGCTGTTCGTGGGCGACATGGAACGCCTGTACGTGGAGGCGGCCAAGCGCGCCATACCGGTGGGCGGGGAGCCGCTGCCCGCGGACCCGCGCGAGATCCGCCTGGAGAACGTCACCTTCTCGTACCCGGGCAAGGCGAGCCGGCCGGCTCTGTGCGACGTGACGCTGACGGTGCCGCTCGGCAAGATCGTCGCACTCGTGGGTGAGAACGGCTCGGGCAAGACCACGCTGGTCAAGCTGCTCGCCGGGCTGTACACGCCGGACAAGGGCCGCATCCTGTGGGACGACGTGGACACGGCGACCGCCGACCGGCAGCAGCTCGCCGAACGCATCGCGATGGTGGCGCAGGACTTCAAGAGGTGGCCCTTCACGGCCCGCGTGAACGTAGCGGTGGGCCGCCCGTCTGCGCCGCTGACCGACGAGCGCGTCTCCTCGTCGGTCGCCGAGGCGGGGGCCCAGGACGTGGTGGCGGACCTTCCGCGCGGCCTGGACACGCTCCTCGCGCGCGGGTTCAGCGGCGGGCACGAGCTGTCGGGCGGGCAGTGGCAGCGGCTCGGTATCGCGCGGGCGGCCTACCGGCGCGGCCACATCCTGATCGTGGACGAGCCGACGGCGGCCCTCGACGCCCGCGCCGAGCTGGAGGTCTTCGAGAAGATCCGTGCCCTCGCGGGCACCGGCCAGACCGTCATCCTCATCACCCACCGCCTGGCCTCGGTGCGCCACGCCGACCTGGTGCACGTCCTCGACCAGGGCCGGCTGGTGGAGTCCGGCACACCGGAGGAACTGCTGGCCACGGGCGGCGTCTACGCGGAGTTGTACGCGCTGCAGGCGGAGCAGTTCACGGCGAAGGTGCCGACCAGGGAGGCGGGTTGACGCGCCTCGGGGGTCCGTCGGTCCCCACGGTCACACTCCGGAGTCATCCAGGGCTCACTCTCCGGAGTCGGCTCCGGAGTCATCCAGGAATCACTCTCCGGAGTCGGCTCCGGGCACGATCACCAGGAACGTGTCGGTGGCGAGGTCCATGACGACCTCCGCGGCCTGGCCCTCCAGGCGGCGCGCCTGCGCGAACTCCTCGGCGGGCCACGATCCGCGCGGGCCGCCCGCGGGGAAGCGCTCCAGCACTGTTCTCCCCTTCACCCTGCACCTCCATGTAAAGCCTGTACTCGTAGAGTTAAACGCCCTCCCTGGGGTGAACGGCTCTTTACGTGACGGTAATGAGACGTAGTTGACACGCGGTCAACGCAGAACGGTGAGGGAATTCTCAGAAAACGCCCTGGCGGGTGACTTTCCGTACCGAATTCGGCACGAGCCGTGTCCGCACGAGCCGTGTCCGCACGTGCCGGGTCCGGTGCTCAGCTCACTCCGGCGGCTTGTCGTACTCCTGGATCCGCCTCCCGTGGCCGCGGTCCACCAGCGCGGGCAGGCGCTCTCCGAGTTCCCGCACGGTCGCCGGGAGGTCGATGGTGAGGAGTCGCCGGTCTCGCATGAGGACGCGCCCGTCGACGATCGTGGTGCGGACGTCGGAGGAGCGGGCGCTGTGCACGAGGGAGGCGGCGAGGTCGTGGACGGGCTGGGTGTGCGGGCCGGTGACGTCGACGAGGATGATGTCGGCGCGCCGTCCGGGGGCGAGGCTGCCGATGTGGTCCCCCAGTCCGACCGCCCGGGCGCTCTGGAGCGTGGCGTGGTGCAGCGCCTGCCGTGAGGTCAGCCAGCGCGGGTCGCCCTCGGTCGACTTCTGCACGAGCGCGGTGAGTGCCATGGACTCCCATACGTCGAGCGAGTTGTTCGAGGCGGCGCCGTCCGTGGCGAGACCGACGTCGATACCGATGCGGCGCAGGGCCCGTACCGGAGTGGTGGGCCAGGCGAACTTCAGGTAGCCGCGGGGCGCCGAGGCCACGGCGACCGGTCCCGTCGCCCGCTCCAGAACGGGCAGGTCGCGCTCGATGATGCCGGTGCCGTGCGCGATGAGCACGCCCGCGTCCAGGCCGAGGAGCCCCGTGCGTTCCAGCACCTCGATGGGTGTGACGCCGTGCCGGGCGAGGCTGTTGTCGGTCTGGTCGCGGCTCTCGGCGGCGTGGAGGTGGACGGGCAGGCCGTGTTCGCCGGCGAGTCCGGCCGTGGCGGTGAGGTCGGTGTCGTCGACGGTGTAGGGGGCGTGCGGCGCGAGCGCGGTGGTGATGCGACCGCCGGCGGCGCCCCGATTCCGTAGCGCGAACTCCAGTGACTTCTCGCGCCCTTCGGGCCCCTGGGAGGAGAAGTAGGCCTCCCCCAGATGGGCGCGCAGACCGGTCTCGGCCGTCACGGCGGCGACCGTGTCCATCGCGAAGTAGTGGTCGGCGAAACAGGTCACCCCACCGCGGATCATCTCGGCACAGGCCAGCCGCGCGCCCAGCTCCACGTCCTTGGGGGTGAGGTTCGACTCGATCGGCCAGACGACGTCGTTGAACCACTCCTCGGCCGGCAGGTCCTCGGCGACTCCGCGCAGGGCGACCATCGGGGCGTGGGTGTGGCAGTTGATGAGACCGGGCAGGGCGACCTGGCCGCGGGCGTCGATGCGCTCGGTCGCAGGTGGTTCGGCCATGTCCCCGGCAGCGCGCCCCGCCGGGCCGACGGACACGATGACCCCACCGCGTACGACGATCGAGGCGTCCTCGACGAACCCGATCCCTTCCTGGTCGTCGTGCACGAGGGCGGTGCAGCCGGTGATGAGGATATCCGCGGAGGAGTCGGCGCGAGACGGCGTCATGCGGTCACGGTACGACGGCGACGTAGTCGCGTGGAACGTGAACAAGCCGCCTCTAGGCTCCGATTCCGCCCTGGCCCGCCGTCCGCAGCCCCGGCAGTGTGGCCCTCCGGGCCGCCGGTGCCAGGCGGCCCAGCCCCGCCCGTCTGCCGCGCTCGGTGAGCTCGTCGAGGAGTTCGGTGAGTCGCTCGGTGTCCTCGGGCGTGAGGTGGCCGGTGTCGTCGAGGTGGACGGCGTACGCGGTGGTCGTGTCCACGAGGCGTTCGAGCGTGGCCGCGACCTCGTCGGTTCCCTCCGTGTGCCGGGCGAGGGCGGGGAGTTCGGCCGCGGCGAGGCCGATCGCGGCGTGGGCCTCGGCGAGCGTGCGGTAGGCCTCGCGGCGCAGGGTCCACCGCCGCGCGCGATCGTCGGACTCGCTGAGCACGTGCGCGAGGTAGGCGTACGCGGCGTCCCCGGCCTTGGTCAGCCGGGAGCGCACACCTCCGCCCTGCTGCCCCGGCATCGGCAGGTGGCCCACGATAAGCACGATCGCGCAGGCCAGCAGCGTCTCCAGGATCCGGCTCCAGGAGGCCTGCGGATCGCCGCCCACCATCACGAGGGCGAGCACGAGCACGGTGACGACGGCGGTCTGCGCGGCGAAGTGCCGCGTGGCGACGGGAATCAGGGCACCGCAGACGGCGACGAGCGCCACGAGCCCCTCGGGCCGCGGCAGCACGGCGGCGAACCCGGCGAAGAGGACCGCCCCCAGCAAGGTCCCGGCCGCCCGGGACAGCACGCGTGAGGCGAGCGGTCCGAGGTCGGGCTTGACCAGGAAGACGGCCGTGGCGGGCAGCCAGTACCAGTGGACGTGATGGAGGGCCTGCGCGACAGCCGCGCTGACGCCGAACGACAGCGCGACCCGCATCCCGTACTCACGTCCGCCGGACCCGAGGGCGACCCGGGCGAGCGACCTGGCGGTACGGCGCCGGCGGTGGAGCCTCTCCTCGTGAGCGCCGCCTTCCTGGTCGAACGCCTCGGCGGCCCGCAGCAGGGCGTCGTCCAGGGCACGCAGGGCGGGTGCGGAACGGGCGGGCGCGGGCAGCGGCCCCGTGGGCGCGCCCGCCCGTACGGCGGCGGCGAGGCGCCGTGGCCCTTCCGCCGCCCGGGCGGGCACGGCGTCCCCCGCCCAGGCGAGCGCGGTAGCGGCCTCGGCGAGGGGCAGCGCGGCGGCGTACTGGGCGTGCAGCCGCCGCTCGGTCGCCGAACTCGCGTACCGCCGCAGCCGGGGCCCCGCGAGGGCGTCCTGCGCGTGGTCGAGAGCGGCGGTCAGGGCGGCCCGCCGGTCGGTGGCCTCTGGGGTACCCGCCGCGCCGAGCAGCTCCACGATGGCGTCGTACACCTTGGCGACGGCGTCCCGCTCCCCGTCGAACCGGAAGTCGAGCCAGAACTCCAGCCGCGCGTCCCCCGCGACGGCGCCGGGCGTGGGCAGCACGAGCCGGAGGGTGAGCAGCCACGCGGCCCCACCGACGTAGGCGAGCGCGCGCTCCCAGCCGCTCTCGGGCAGGGGCATCCCGGCCCCGATCGCGGCGGCGACCAGCAACTGCGTCCCGGCCCCGGAGGCCACGGGCCCGATCGCACTGACGCTCCCGGCGAGCAGCCCGAGCAGGGTCAGGACAAGGGTGAGCACCACGGCGTGCGCGTGTTCCCCGGCGAACGTCCCCACGAACAGCCCGGCGGCCCCGGCCAGCGCCGGTACCCCGATCCGCTTGACCGAGGCCCTCCGGCTCCCTGGCCGGTCGTTGATCCCGGCGAGCATGGCCCCGAGCGCGGCGACGACCCCGACGGAGGCCTGGTCGAGGAGCACGGCCGCGAACAGCAACGGCCCACCCGCCAGGGCCCCTCTCACCACCGCGTTCCACGGCACGGGCCCCCTTTGCGCACGCAGAGCATGAGCGAGCCAGGGCGGCACGGCGAGCACGAGGCGGGACAAGGGTGTGGCTCCTGTCAGGACGAGGGCGGGGTGTGCCTTCGGGCGACGGTGGCCGGGCGGGGGTTCGTTGTCTCCACGGTACGGGGCTCTGCCGGAGGGGACGGGGGAGATGTGTTACCGGGGTGTGACGATCGGCGGGAAGGCCGCGTTCTTTATGAACGCAATGGAGGTGAACACACAGCGCCGTCGGTCACGCGCGGTCGGCGAGCCGACCGTCTTCGCGAAACCACGGCGGCGCGCCGCCCGGGCGCCAGTGCGACCGGGGGGGGGAGGGCGAAACTCGGGTGCGCTCAGGTCACGGGGTTCGCATGATCAGACAGTAGTCAGGAGTTGGCCTTTCGACCCCGGGAGTTCCCATGATCCAGCGCGTCACCGTCCCCGGCCTCTTCCCACCGCCCGTGTACTCCCACGCCTCCGTCGTCGAGGCGGGGACGAAGCTGGCGTTCCTGGCCGGTTCCGTCCCCCTGGACGCCGACGGGAACCTCGTCGGCGCGGGCGACCCCGTGCGGCAGGCCGAGCAGGTGCTCGCGAACCTCGGCGAGCAGTTGCGCGCGGTCGGCAGCGATTTCGCGCACGTGGTGTCGACGGAGGTGTACGTCGTGAGCCAGAAGCCCGCGGTCCTCTCCGCGGTCTGGGACGTCGTCGAGGCCTCCGGCCTGAGTACTGGCCCGCACTCCTCGACCCTGCTCGGCGTGGCCTGCCTCGGCTACACGGGCCAGCTCGTGGAGATCACGGCGACCGCGGCCGTCCCGGGGCCCGCGTAGGTTCACTGAGCCCGTGTCGCCTCACTTGCGGCTCCGCCCCAGGTCCTGCGCTTGGGGAGGGGCTTGGCGTAGCTCCCCGCCCGGCTGGTGGTGAGTCCGAGTGTCACCAGTGACTCGGCGAGTTTCACGGCCGCGGCCACTCCGTCGACGACGGGCAGCCCCAGCTTCTCCCCCACCGTGCGCTGCAGACCTGTCATGCCGGCGCATCCGAGCACGAGGACCTCGGCGCCCGCGTCCCGGGCCCGCTCGGCGGCGGTCACGAAGGCTTCCTCGGTGCGTACGGGATCGCCGAGGTCGAGCACGCCGAGCCCGGTGCCGACCACGGCGGCGCAGTTCCGCCCCACCCCGGCCACCTCCAGGCTGTCCTCGATCTGCCCGCAGGACCTCTCCAGCGTGGTGACGACCCCGTACCGCCGTCCCAGCAGACACGCGAAGTGGGCGGCGGCCTCGGTGATGTCGACCACGGGCACGTCCACGAGTTCCCGCGCCCCTTCGCGTCCGTGTTCGCCGAACCCGGCCATGACGACCGCGTCGTACGGATCGTCGTACGTCCGCAGCGTGTCGAGGACGGCGGCGGCCGAGAGATAGCTGTCGAGCCAGCCTTCCGCGGACTGAGGTCCCCATGCCGGGGTCAGTCCGGTCACGGTGGTGCCCGGGCCTGCGGCGGCCCGGGCACCTCGTACGATCTCCTCGGTCATCTCCTGCGTGGTGTTGCAGTTGGTGACGACGATGCGCACGCTCAGCCCTCCATGGCGGCGGGCTCCGCGCCCGCCGGTTCGGCCGCGGCGCGCTCGGGGCGGCAGAGCAGGGCGTAGAGCCCGGCCGCCAGCGCCGTTCCGATGAACCAGGAGTACGGGGCGACGGGGCTGAAGTCCTTCACCAGCGCGAGCACCGCCGACACCGCCGCGGCGGGCAGGAACGCCCACAGGGCCTTGGGGTTGACGCCCTTGCGGTAGTAGTAGCGGGAGCCGGGGGTGGCGTTGAAGAGTTCGTCGACGTCGATGTGTCCGCGCTTGACCCAGAAGTAGTCGAGCATGATCACGCCGAACAGGGGTCCCAGGAAGGCGCCGAGGCCGCCGAGGAAGTAGTTGACGACGGTGGGGTTGGAGAAGAGGTTCCACGGGGTGACGACCAGCGCGGCGACCGTGCTGATCATGCCGCCGACCTTGAACGTGATCTTCTGCGGCCAGACGTTGGCGAGGTCGTAGGCCGGCGAGACGAAGTTGGCGACGATGTTGACGCCCATGGTGGCGATGGCGAAGGTCAGGGCGGCCAGCACGAGCACCCAGGTGTTGCCGACCTTGGCGACGAGTTCCGCCGGGTCGGTGATGGCCTCGCCGAACACCTCCAGCGAGCCGGCCGTGACGATGACTGACACGACCACGAAGGCAGTGGAGTTGATGGGCAGGCCCCAGAAGTTGCCCCGCTTGACGGTCCGGTAGTCGGGGGCGAAGCGCGAGAAGTCGCAGAAGTTGAGCATCAGCGTGCCGTACGTGGCGAGGATCAGCCCGATCGCGCCGAACCACTGCCGCCACTGCTCACCGGTGGAGACAGGGTGCGGGGTCGAGGTCAGCGAGATGGTCCAGCCGGCCTTGGCCAGGATCCACACGGCGAGCGCGATCATCACGACCCAGATCGCCGGACCGCAGAAGTCCTGGAACTTGCGCACCGACTCCATGCCCTGGCTGATGATCAGCGCCTGGATGACCCACAGGGAGAGGAAGGAGATCCAGCCGAGCGCGTGCAGGCCCAGGAAGGAGCTGTGCGTCCAGGACTCCAGTCCCGGCCAGGCGGCCAGCAGCATCACGTTGACGGCGACGGACGCGAGGTAGGTCTGGATGCCGTACCACATGATGGCGATGACGGCCCTGATCAGCGCGGGGATGTTGGCGCCCCAGACGCCGAAGCTGATCCGGCTGACGACGGGGAAGGGCACACCGTGGCGCTGCCCGATCCTTCCCATCCAGTTCATGCCGACGTAGATGAGCACGAAGCCGACGAGCAGGGACGTGAAGACCTGCCACACGTTCATGCCGAGGACCAGCAGGCCCGCGGCGAACGTGTAGTTGCCGAGGTTGTGGACGTCCGACATCCACATCGCGAAGAGGTCGAAGACCTTCCAGTTGCGCTTGCCCGCGGGCGCGAGGTCTTCGTTGGTGAGCCGGGGGTCGGGGACGAAGGCGGCTGCTGAGGTTGCTTCGGCATGGTCGGCGAGGGACACGGGGCCTCCATGAGCGAGGGGACGGAGGAGGACTGTTGGTGGAGGGCTGCTGTTGCTGGCTGCCTGCTGGGGGGACTGACCGTGGGGGGCCAACCGCGCGCGTTTGGTATACCAAACTGCGCACATGGTGCCCCCGTCAACCGTTCCGACCGATGTCGCTGTTGTTAACGCTTCGTAAATCACCCCCGGAGTCGACGAAGATGGGGCCCATGGCGAAGATCGAACCCCTGGGCGCGGTACGGGAACGCGTCCTGGCGAACCTGCGGCAGGAGATCATCGCGGGCCGACTCCGCCCCGGTGACCGACTCGTCGAACGGGAGCTGGCCGACCGCTTCGGAGTCTCCCGCGTCCCCGTCCGCGAGGCGATCCGCGCGCTGGTCGGCGAGGGGTTCGTCCACTTCGAGACGCCGCGCCGCACGGTCGTACGCCGCCTCACCGCGAACGACGTCAGGGAGCTCTTCGAACTGCGCGAGGCGCTGGAGGTCTACGCCGCCGGGCTCGCCGCGGCGCGCGCTACGCCCGAGGACCTGGCCGAGGTCCGGGACCTCCTCGCCCAGGCGTCCGCGGCGACGAACGCGGAGGACGCGGAGGCGATCACCGACATCAACAGCCGCCTCCACGACCGCATCGTGGCGATGGCGGGCAACAACCTGTTGACCTCCTCCCTCGAACCCGTCGCGGGCCGCCTTCGCTGGATGACCCGCCGGAACGAGGAGTGGCCCCAACTACTCGTCGAGCACCGTGAGTTGTACGAAGCCATCGCCTCCGGCGACCCGGCGCGGGCCCGGGCACACGCGCTGGCCCACGTGCGGACGAACTACCGGTCGACGGTGCGGCATCTCTTCGGTACGGAGCTCGACGACGACGGTCCGGCGACGAAGCTCGCCGACGGTGAGGCGGGGCGCGAAGCCGACGGAGAGGCGGGGCCCGAAGCCGACGCACCGATGCGCGGCCCACGCGCGGAGCCCGGCCCGGAAGGACAGAAGTGACCACCCGCACGGTGATCGGCGCCGCCCGGACCCGCCCCTGCACGCTGATCGTGTGCCGCGGCTGTTGCTGCGGTGATCCGCGCAAGTACCCCGGCCACGACCACGAGGGCCAGCTGGACCGGCTGCGCACGGCGGCCGCGGCCTCCGACGGGCGCTTCACGATGCGTACCACGGACTGCCTAGGCCCGTGCGATCAGGCGAACATCGTGGTCGTCCAGCCGTCGAGCGAGGGGCGCAGGCGTGGGGGCCGGCCCGTGTGGGTCGGCTGGTCGATGGGTGACGACTGCACCGACGAGTTGGTGGAGTGGGCCGAGGCGGGCGGGCCGGGTGTGGCCCCTCCCCCGCCCACCCTGGCGTTGCAGTTCGTGCAGTCGGCGGGCGAACGGGCACGCGTCCGCCGCTAGGGACAGGTGTTCCGGGCCCCGTACCTGTCCGTGGCCGCCACCAGCGCGTCCACCATGCCCGGCGCGCCCGCGTTGTGGCCGACCTCGTCGACGAGGACCAACTCGCTGCCGGGCCAGGCCTGGTGGAGGAGCCATACGGTGCCGAGGAGGTTGCCGGGGTCGAGGCTGCCCTGGACGAGGGTGCCGGGGATGTCCTTGAGGAGCGGGGCGTCCCGCAGGACCACGCCCTCGTCGTTGCCCTCGCCGAGGAAGTGGTCGTTGCCCCAGTAGTGCGTGACCATGCGGGCGAAGCCCATGCGGAAAACCGGGTCCTCGTAGCGGGGGATCGAACGCGGCGGGGCGGGAGCCATGGCGGTCTCCCAGTCGGTCCAGGCGCGCGCCGCCCGCGCCCGCACCTCGGGGTCGGGCGACTCGATCAGCCGGTTGTACGCCGCCGCGAGGTTCCCCTCGCGCTCGTCCTCGGGCAGCTCCGCGAGGAACCGCTCGAAGGCCTCCGGGAAGAACTGCCCGAGCCCCCTGGTCAGCAGGGCCACCTCACGATTGGCCCCGGTCCCGACAGCGGTCAGCACCAGCTCGGACACGGCACCCGGGTGCGTCTGCGCGTAGCGCAGGCCGAGCACCGACCCCCAGGACACGCCCCACACCAGCCACCGCTCGATCCCGAGGTGCCGGCGCAGCCGCTCCAGGTCGGCGATGACATGCGCCGTCGTGTTGACACTCATGTCGGTGTCGTACGCGCTCGCGTGCGGCGTGGACCGCCCGCAGCCGCGCTGGTCGAGCAGGACGATGCGGTACACGGCCGGGTCGAAGTAGCCTCGGAAGCGGGGGTTGCTCCCGGATCCGGGCCCGCCGTGCAGCACCACCGCGGGCTTGCCCCGCGGATTGCCGCTGACTTCCCAGTACACGTGGTTGCCGTCGCCCACGTCGAGCATGCCTTGGTCGTACGGTTCGGTCTCCGGATACAGGCTCATTCGCACGACCCTAGACGGCACCGACCACGTTCAGCAGCGCGATATCTCGCTGCCCGGCACCGCCCCCACAGGCGTGCGGCGCCGCCACTACGGCTCGTCCGGCGAGGTGGGCAGCCCCGCGGTCCGGGCCGCCGTGCGCAGGACGTCCCGCAGCATCGCGGGCGTGAGCCGGCCCGTGAAGGTGTTGCGCTGGCTGACGTGGAAGCAGCCGAAGAGATCGAGTGACCGCGGCCGCCCCTCCAGCGTGAACCGTGCCCCGTGCGCGAAGGCGGGTCGCGGCCGGGGCACGTCCCATCCGGCGCCGGTGAGCGCCGGCAGCACGGCCTGCCAGCCGAAGGCCCCGAGCACCACGACGGCCCGCAGCGTGGGCCGCAGCAGCTCGAGCTCACTGATCAGCCACGGGCGGCAGGTGTCCCGCTCCCCGGGTGTCGGCCGGTTGGCGGGCGGGGCGCAGTGCACCGGCGAGGTGATCCGCACCCCGTACAGCTCCAGGCCGTCGTCGGCGCTCACCGCGGTCCCGCGCGAGGCCAGTCCCACCTCGTGCAGCGCCGCGTACAGCACGTCCCCCGACCGGTCTCCGGTGAACATCCGTCCCGTCCGGTTCCCTCCGTGCGCCGCGGGCGCGAGCCCCACGATCAGCAGGGACGCGTCGCCCGGCCCGAACCCGGGCACGGGACGCCCCCAGTAGGTCCACTCGGCGAAGGCGGCCCGCTTCGTACGGGCCACCTCCTCCCGCCAGTCGACCAGCCGCGGGCACGCCCTGCACCCGATGATCCGTGCGTCGAGCTCGGCCAGACTGCTGTCCATGCCTCCACGGTACGGCTGGTGATCGGTGAACCGGGTGACAGCGGCGTACGGGCGGAAATCCGGCCGGGTGACCTGCTCGCCGGCGTTAAGGTCGGACACATGGCTTCTGAGGGTGCGGACGAGAACACGGGCGCCGCGGGCGAGGCGGGCAGTGCGGGCAGGGCCGCTGACGGCACCGGCCGCAGGTCGGACGCGGAGGGCGCGTCCGGCGGACACGACACGCGGGACGCGCGCGGCTCGGCCGATGCCTCGTCCGCCGCCGAGGCCGCCGGCCCCGCCAGTGGCGAGAGCGTGCGGATCGACAGCTGGATCTGGTCCGTCCGCCTCGTCAAGACGCGCTCGATGGGTGCCGCGGCCTGCCGTGGAGGGCACGTCCGGGTGAACGGCGAACGCGTCAAGCCCGCCTACTCGGTCCGCGTCGGTGACGAGGTACGGCTGCGTCACGCGGGCCGCGAGCGGATCGTCGTCGTCAAACGCCTCATCCGCAAGCGAGTGGGCGCCCCGGTCGCGGTCGAGTGCTACGTCGACAACAGCCCGCCGCCCCCGCCCCGCGAGGCCGTGGCCCCCGTCGGCGTCCGCGACCGTGGCGCGGGCCGCCCCACCAAGCGCGACCGCCGCGAGATCGAACGCCTCCGTGGTCTGGGCGGACCGGGCGGACCCGGTCGGCCAGCGGGCCCCGCCGACCCCAACTGATCCGGGACGGAAGACGCCGAGGGAGCCGCACCCGCCGCTCGCTCCCTCCGTCACCCCCGGTGCCGAACCAGCCGGGCCGGCTCATCGCCCTCCAGCGGGGTTTCGGCTACCCCGCCGGCACCGCCTTCACCCAGATCCCGTCCTCCGTCACACACCGGTCCACCCTCAGCCCGGCTTCCCCCAGCGCCTCCTCGAACTGGTCCCTGGTCAGTGGTCGCGTGCGGAACGTGTGGGTCCAGGCCGCGTCCGGGAAGTCGTACTCCACGTGCACCGAGTTCACCCCACCGCCCACGGGCTCGGACGACACGATGCGCACGGTGTAGCCGCTGGGGTCGACGTGCTCGCGGGGCACGTTCTGGTGGTAGTCCTCCCCCTCACGCTGGATCAGCACGAAACCGTCGTCTGCGACATGCCGACGACAGGTTCTGAGTATGCTCCGCCGCACCTCGTCGTCCCCGTTGTGCACGAGGAACGACGCGAGCAGGACCACGTCGAACGTCTCGCCCAGGTCGAGTTTCTCGATCGGGCCGCATATCGTGCGGGCCCCGCGCACCCTCTCCAGCATGTCCCGCGACTCGTCCACGGCCGTGACGGTGAATCCCCGTTCCAGCAGTGGATGGGTCATCCGCCCCACCCCGCTGCCCAGTTCGAGAATGCTCGCCCCCGCGGGTGCCACGCCGGCGATCACGTCCGGCTCTCCCCGTAACGACAGCCTCGAATACAGCTCGACCGCACAACCGTCCGGAGTGATCGCCCCAGGTCCGGTCCCCTCGTATCCCTCACGCATCTGAATGCTCATGTCCGTCCAACGGACCGTCTCCGCATGGCCGTTCCCCCGAACGGTCACCCGATGGAGTGAATCCGTTCGACGCGCGTCAGAGCGCGAACCAGCCGTGCCCCGGGTACCAGTGCCCACCGGACCGCAGGTGGTCCACCACCGCCCGTTCGATACCCGTGCGGCGCGGCAGCGTGTCCACCGGCAGGTCCGGGTCGCCGAAGACGAAGCGGACGGGCAGGCCGTCCTCCGGTTCGGTGTCCACGTACACGGCCTCGAACCGCTCCTGGAACCGCACGATGTTGGAGCCCTCGGGCAGCCGGTGCCTCAGCTGCGGATCCAGCAGCCAGGAGTGGCAGAGGGCGGACGCGTAGCGCTCGTCCGGGTAGTGCCGTGCGAAGAACTCCCGTGCCAGCGCGACCGACCGGTCGCACGCCCCCGGTGACAGCGGCCCCCGGTAGTCGGGGATGTGCAGGCTCAGATACGGCTCCCCCACCGGCAGTTCCACGCCCACGCCCGCGAACCCCTCCGTGTCCCGCTGCTCGGCCCGCGAGCGCTGGAACTGGAGTCGGCCCAGTTGGTACAGCTCCCCGTGGAAGTGCAGCGCCAGCCAGCCCGGCACGAGCACCCCACCCGTGCCGTGCCGCCTGCGGTGCAGGACCATGGCGCGGCCGAGATCGGCCAGTGTGCGCCGGGAGACGTCGTCCGGGACGCCGCGTTCACGGTGGTACGCGCGCACGTACGGCAGGGCGGCGACGAGGACGTACACGTAGAAGTAGCGGACGAGCGGACCCGCTTCCGGCGGGAAGGACGGGAAGTGCGGCCCCTTGCCGGGCTCCCCCATGTCCCGTCGCAGCGCGCCGACGCACCGTTCGAGAAGACCGGTCGCCTCCGCGTCCGCGAGCAGCGTGACGCGCAGTGCCACGATCTCGTTGACGTCCTCGTACGGCACCGCCAGATCCAGCAGGACATCAGGGAGGTCGTCGGCCGAAGGAAGCCGCACGTCCACGCGCGGGACATCGTCGGCGTCCTGTTCCTCCAGTTCCTTCAGCCAGCCGGCCAGCTTCTCGTCCGCCCTCAGCGCGTCCAGCAGCGCCATCGCCTCCCTGTCCGCTCGTTTCACCGTCTCCTGGAGAACGTGCCGGACGAAGAGTACGTTTCCGAAGAGGAGCAGTGATCCTGATGCGTACGGGCAGTGAACCGAGGACAGCGCGCAGTGCCCTGCGGTTGCGTCTCTGGCTCAGTGTGTGGGGGCTGGTCTGGGCGGTCGCGGGGACCATCGCCTTCGCGCTCGCCGGACGGACCGGCTGGGCCGTCGCCTGCGGAGTGCTCTGGCTGATCGTCACGATCGACCTGTTGATCGTGCTGCGGCACATCCGCCAGGGCCCCCACTACCAGCCCGGCCGTGACGTCCCGCCGTACCGGCCTCCGGACCACGACCAGCGCTAGTCCCGCGTCGGCGGCGGCATTGGCAGACATCGGCATCTGCATCGGCATCGGCATCGGTCAAGCCGCTACGGGGCGACCGGCTGCAGACGGGCCTCACGCCTCGAAGCGTGCCGCTTCCAGGTACTCGGGGTTCGGATCGAGTGCCGCCGCGAGACGGAAGTGGCGCTTGGCGGGGTGGGGCCGGCTCTGGCGCTGGTAGGTGCGGGCGAGCGCGAAGTGCGCGAACGCGTTGTCCGGCTCGCGCTCCAGGACGATCGTGAACTCCAGTTCGGCAGGCCGCAGTTGCGCGGCGGCGAAGAAGGCACGTGCGCGCAGCAGCCTTGCCGCCGTGTTCTCCGGGTGCAGGGCGATGACCTCGTCGAGCAGCTTCACCGCGCCCCGCGGGTCGCCGGCCGCGAGCAGTTGCTCGGCGGCGCGGTAGTCGATGACGTGCGTCTCCGGAGTACGTCCGCTGGAACCGCTGTTCTCGGGCACGGCTGATCCCTTCCCTTGCTGCCACCGTTCAACGCGCCCCTGGAGGGGCGCTATTCCTGGGGCCGCGGCTCCCGCGCCCTGCGGGCGAGCTCGGCCCATACGTCCCCCACGCGCCGCCGGAGTTCCTCCAGGGGCACGTCGTTGTCGATCACGATGTCCGCGATCTCCAGGCGCTTCTCGCGGGTCGCCTGGGCGGCCATCCGCGCGCGGGCGTCCTGCTCGGTCATGCCGCGCAGGCGCACCAGCCGGTCGAGCTGGGTCTCAGGGCTCGCGTCGACCACGACCACCAGGTCGTACAGCGGGGCGAGTCCGTTCTCGGTGAGGAGGGGGACGTCGTGGATCACGACCGCGTCCTCGGGGGCGGCCTCTTCGAGTTCGCGGGAGCGTGCACCCACCAGGGGGTGCACGATCGCGTTCAGCACGGCGAGCTTCTCCGCGTCCGCGAAGACGATGGAGCCGAGCCGGGGACGGTCCAGGCTGCCGTCCGGAGCGAGCACGTCCTCGCCGAACGCGTCGACGACCGCCGCCAGGCCGGGCGTTCCGGGCGCGACGACCTCGCGCGCGATGCGGTCCGCGTCGATCAGCACCGCACCGCGCTCGACGAGCAGCCGTGACACCTCGCTCTTGCCGGCGCCGATACCCCCGGTCAACCCCACCTTCAGCATGACCGGAAGCTTAGGCCCTGCGACCCCGCGCCGGCATGGCGCCCGCCCGGGTCCCGTCCGGGTGTCCCTTCGGGCCGGGGTCAGCCCTCGCCCTCCCGCTCCGCCAGGAACTTCTCGAACTCGCGTCCGATCTCGTCGGCGGACGGGATGTCGGCGGGCTCCGCCAGCATGTTGCCGCGTGTCTCGGCACCCGCGGCGGCGTCGTACTGGTGCTCGAGGCCCTGGACCAGGGAGACGAGCTCCTCGTCCCCCTCACGGATCTGCCGGTCGATCTCGGTCTGGGTGCGGTAGGCCTCCGTGCGCAGGGCGTGCGCGACGCCGGGCAGCACCAGGCCGGTCGCCCCGGTGATGGCCTCCAGGGCGGTCAGCGCGGCGTCCGGGTACGGGGAGCGGGCGATGTAGTGCGGGACGTGCGCGGCGACGCCGAGGACGTCGTGGCCGGCCTCCATGAGGCGGTACTCGACGAGGGACTCGGCGCTGCCCGGCACCTGTGCCTCCTCGAAGGGGCTGCGGTGGCCCGGGACCAGCTCGGCGCGGTTGCCGTGCGGGGTGAGGCCCACAGGGCGGGTGTGCGGGACGCCCATGGGGATGCCGTGGAAGTTCACCGACAGACGGACGCCCAGCCGCTCCACGATCTGCTGGACGGCCGCGGCGAAGCGCTCCCACTCGACGTCGGGCTCGGGACCGGACAGCAGCAGGAAGGGCGCCCCGGTGGCGTCCTGCACGAGCCGCACGTCCAGTGTGGGCTCCTCGTAGCCGGTCCAGCGGTCGCGCTGGAACGTCAGCAGCGGGCGCCGGGCGCGGTAGTCCACGAGCCGGTCGTGGTCGAAGCGGGCGACGACCTGGTGGGGCAGCGAGCCGAGGAGCCGGTCGACGATCTGGTCGCCGGTTTCGCCCGCGTCGATGTATCCGTCGAAGTGGTAGAGCATGACAAGGCCGGCCGACTCCTGGGCGAGCGCCACGTCGACGACTGCCAGGCCCTTCGGCTCCCATGCGTACAAACCCTGCGGATCAAGCACTGTGACCGCTCCTCCTCGTGTTCGTACTGGACAACGTCGCGCTGGGCGCGGGCATTCCCGCCAACAGCCCTCCACGGCCTCATCGCAGAGGCTTTTCAACCGTACGAGTGACGCTCGGCGCAGCGGGACGGTCCGCAGGCGGGCCGCCGCCGGCCCGCACAACAGACCCGCACACCAGGCCTGCACAACACACCCGCGTAACAAGCCCCCACAACAGACCCAGGGCCCGCACCTCACTGGTGCGGGCCCTGGGTCAGCGGTTACTGCCTAGCGGTGAGCGTTCAGCTCTGGCCGCCGGCGAGCTTCTCGCGGAGCGCGGCAAGGGCCTCGTCCGACGCGAGGGCACCGGAGTTGTCCGGACCCTCCGAGGAGTACGAACCACCGGACGCGGCCGGAGCAGCGGCCTCGCCACCCTCGGCAGCGGCCTTCTCGTCCGCCTCGCGGGACTTGATGACCTGCTGCTGGTGCTGCTCGAAGCGGGCCTGCGCCTCGGCGTACTGGCGCTCCCACTCCTCGCGCTGCTTCTCGTAGCCCTCGAGCCAGTCGTTGGTCTCGGGGTCGAAGCCCTCGGGGTAGATGTAGTTGCCCTGGTCGTCGTAGGACGCGGCCATGCCGTACAGGGTCGGGTCGAACTCGACCGCGGCCGGGTCGGCACCGAAGGACTCGTTGGCCTGCTTGAGGGACAGCGAGATCCGGCGACGCTCCAGGTCGATGTCGATGACCTTGACGAAGATCTCGTCGTTGACCTGGACGACCTGCTCCGGGATCTCCACGTGGCGCTCGGCCAGCTCGGAGATGTGGACCAGACCCTCGATGCCCTCGTCCACGCGGACGAACGCACCGAACGGAACCAGCTTCGTGACCTTGCCGGGCACGACCTGCCCGATCTGGTGCGTGCGGGCGAACTGCTGCCACGGGTCTTCCTGGGTCGCCTTCAGCGACAGGGAGACGCGCTCGCGGTCCATGTCGACGTCGAGGACCTCGACCGTGACCTCCTGGCCGACCTCGACGACCTCGGAGGGGTGGTCGATGTGCTTCCAGGACAGCTCGGAGACGTGGACCAGACCGTCGACGCCACCCAGGTCCACGAAGGCACCGAAGTTGACGATCGAGGAGACCACGCCGGAGCGGACCTGACCCTTCTGCAGGGTCGTGAGGAACGTCTGGCGGACCTCGGACTGGGTCTGCTCCAGCCAGGCACGGCGGGACAGGACCACGTTGTTGCGGTTCTTGTCCAGCTCGATGATCTTGGCCTCGAGCTCCTTGCCGACGTACGGCTGGAGGTCGCGGACGCGGCGCATCTCGACCAGGGAGGCCGGGAGGAAGCCACGGAGGCCGATGTCGAGGATGAGACCACCCTTGACGACCTCGATGACGGTACCGGTGACGATGCCGTCCTCTTCCTTGATCTTCTCGATGGTGCCCCAGGCACGCTCGTACTGGGCGCGCTTCTTCGAGAGGATCAGGCGGCCTTCCTTGTCCTCCTTCTGGAGGACGAGGGCCTCGATCTCGTCACCGACGGCGACGACCTCGTTCGGGTCGACGTCGTGCTTGATCGAGAGCTCGCGGCTCGGGATGACACCTTCGGTCTTGTAACCGATGTCGAGCAGGACCTCGTCCCGGTCGACCTTCACGATGACGCCGTCGACGATGTCGCCGTCGTTGAAGTACTTGATCGTCTCGTCGATCGCTGCGAGGAAGGCTTCCTCGTTACCGATGTCGTTGACCGCTACCTGCGGCGTGGTGGCGGTGGTCTCGGTGCTGCTCGTCATGTGGGAAAGGGCTCCGGTACGGACATTGAAGTCGTAGGCACTGCTTACGCCGGGAGCCCGTTTCGCTCTGCAGAAGCCGGACAGCCTAGGAAGCGCCACACCGGAAAACCGCTGGCGCCTCGACAACCGAGGGGACATACAACAGATGCGAGCGCAGCCTGCTCCGTCTGAGGCGCGCAGGCCCGCAGCGCAACTTGTAGCATACGGGGGCAGCCGGGCAGGGTCAACGTACGAAGACGCACACCCGGGGCGGATCGCCCCAATCCCGGCACAAGAACACACGCGGCGGCAACCGCACGCCGTGCACCGGACGGCGTTCCGAGCCACGCAGGCCCGGTATGCCCCTTCTGTGACACCACCGGTACCGGTAGGTACCGAAGAGTACGACGAGGGAGCCGATCATCCAAGAGCCCGATGCGTTCGACGCCGAAGCGACCCGGCGAGCGGCGGGAGTCGCGGAGAGTGCCCGTGCCAACCGGGGCTGGTGGGACAGGAACGCGGACGACTACCAGGTGGAGCACGGCACGTTCCTCGGGGACGACCGCTTCGTGTGGGGTCCGGAGGGCCTCGACGAGATGGAGGCCGAGTTCCTGGGACCGCCGGAGGACCTGAAGGGCAGGGACGTTCTGGAGATCGGCGCCGGCGCGGCCCAGTGCTCGCGCTGGCTCGCCGCGCAGGGCGCCCGTCCGGTGGCCCTGGACCTGTCCCACCGCCAGCTCCAGCACGCGCTGCGCATCGGCGGCTCCTTCCCCCTGGTGCAGGCCGACGCGGGCGCCCTGCCCTTCGCGGACGCGTCCTTCGACCTGGCGTGCTCGGCGTACGGCGCGCTGCCCTTCGTCGCCGACCCGAGGCTGGTGCTGAAGGAGGTCCGGCGGGTGCTGCGCCCGGGCGGCCGTTTCGTCTTCTCGGTCACCCATCCGATCCGCTGGGCCTTCCCGGACGAGCCGGGAGCTGAGGGGCTGAGCGTCTCCGCGTCGTACTTCGACCGCACTCCGTACGTCGAGCAGGACGAGGAGGGCCGTGCGGTGTACGTCGAGCACCACCGCACCCTCGGCGACCGGGTGCGGGACATCGTGGCGTCCGGTTTCCGCCTGGTCGACCTGGCCGAGCCGGAGTGGCCCGCCTGGAACACCTCCGAGTGGGGCGGCTGGTCCCCGCTGCGCGGGAACCTGATCCCGGGGACGGCCGTCTTCGTGTGCGAGCGGGACTGACGCGCGGACAGCCGTACGACACTGGGGGCGTGATCCGTTACGACGCCCTGGACGCGCTGCCCGTCCGCAGTGCCCTGCCCGCGCTGGACGACGCTCTGCGGGGGCACGGCACCGCCGTTCTGGTGGCGCCGCCCGGCACCGGGAAGACCACGCTCGTTCCCCTGGTGCTGGCCGGGCTGGTCGGTGACGGGCCCGCGCGGCGCGTGGTCGTCGCCGAGCCGCGCCGGATCGCCGCCCGGGCCGCGGCCAGGCGGATGGCGTGGCTGCTCGGGGAGAAGACCGGCGAGAGCATCGGGTACAGCGTGCGCGGCGAGCGGGTGGTGGGGCGGCACGCGCGCGTGGAGGTCGTCACGACGGGCCTGCTGCTGCAGCGGTTGCAACGGGACCAGGAACTGGCGGGCGTCGATGTCGTGGTGCTCGACGAGTGCCACGAGCGGCATCTGGACGCGGACACGGTGGCGGCCTTCCTGCTGGACGTACGGGCCGCGCTCCGCCCCGAGCTGCGTCTGGTGGCCGCGTCCGCCACGACCGACGCGGAAGGGTGGGCCCGCCTGCTGGGCGACGCGCCGGTGGTCGAGGCGGAGGGCGTCTCGCACCCGGTGGAGGTGGTTTGGGCGCCGCCCGCGTTCCCTGTTCGGCCACCGCACGGCATGCGGGTGGACCCGGCGCTCCTGACGCACGTGGCGTCGGTGGTGCGCCGGGCGCTGGCGGAGCGGGAGGGCGACGTCCTGTGCTTCCTGCCCGGGGTCGGGGAGATCGCACGGGTGGCCGGGCAGTTGGGCGGCCTGGACGGCGTCGAGGTGCTCCAGGTGCACGGGCGGGCGCCCGCGGCCGTGCAGGACGCGGTGCTGTCCCCCGGGGCGTGCCGCCGGGTGGTGCTGGCCACGGCTGTCGCCGAGTCGTCGCTGACGGTTCCGGGCGTGCGGGTCGTGGTGGACGCCGGGCTGGCACGGGAGCCACGGGTGGACCACGCGCGCGGGCTCAGCGCGCTGACGACCGTACGGGCCTCGCAGGCGGCCGGGCGCCAGCGGGCGGGACGTGCCGGGCGCGAGGCTCCTGGCGCCGCGTACCGCTGCTGGGCGGAGGCCGAGAACGCGCGTCTGCCGCGGTTCCCGGCCCCCGAGATCAAACTGGCCGACCTCACGGCGTTCGCCCTCCAGGCGGCCTGCTGGGGCGATCCGGACGCATCCGGCCTGGCGCTGCTCGACCCGCCGCCGGGCGGGGCGATGGCGGCGGCGCGGGACGTCCTGTCGGCGATCGGGGCCGTGGATCCGGCCGGGCGGGTCACGGAGCGTGGTGTGCGGATGTCACGGCTCGGGCTGCATCCGCGGCTGGCGCGGGCGCTGCTGGACGCGGCGCCCGAGGTCGGCGCGGACCGGGCGGCCGAGGTCGTCGCCCTGCTCAGCGAGGAGGCGCCGCGCGAGTACGGCGACGACCTGGCCTCGGCTCTGCGGACGGCCCGGCGCGGCGGTGACCCGTACGCGGGGCGCTGGCGGGCCGAGACGCGGCGGCTGAAGGCGTCGGCGGCGGACGTGACCGGGAGGGCGGCCGACGTGACCGCCGGGCCCGCGTCCGGTTCCTCCGCGCCCACGGACGACGCCGCCGTGGGGCTCGTGGCCGCGTTGGCCTTTCCCGAGCGGGTTGCCAGGGCGCGGGGCGGGTCGTACGTCATGGTGTCCGGGACCCGGGCGGACGTGGGGGACGGCTCGTCCCTGCGGGATGTTCCGTGGCTCGCTGTCGCCGTCGCGGACCGGCCCGTCGGCGCGGGGCACGCGCGCGTGCGGCTCGCCGCCGCGATCGACGAGGACGTGGCCCGGCGTGCGGCGGCGCCGCTGCACGCCGTGGCCGAGGAGGTCCACTGGGCCGACGGGGACGTCGTCGCACGGCGGGTCGAGCGGCTCGGGGCCGTGGAGCTGGCGGTGCGCCCTCTCAGGGACGCCGACCCCGGGCTCGTGCGTCAGGCGCTGCTGGACGGGCTGCGGGAGGAGGGGTTCGGGCTGTTGCGGTGGTCGCCGGACGCCGGGCTGTTGCGGCAACGGCTCGCGTTTCTGCGGCTGCACCTCGGCGATCCGTGGCCCGAGGTCTCCGACGACGCCCTCCACGCGCGCGTGGACGAGTGGCTGGAGCCGGAGCTGAGCCGTGCCCGGCGCAGGGGCGATCTGGCGCGGATCGACGCCGGTCAGGCGCTGGGCCGGTTGCTGCCGTGGGCCACCGGGGAGGCCGCGCGGCTCGACGAGCTCGCGCCCGAGCGGATCGAGGTGCCGAGCGGGTCCAGGATCCGGGTCGACTACGGCGACCCCGAACGGCCCGTGCTGGCGGTGAAGTTGCAGGAGATGTTCGGGCTCCACGAGTCGCCTGTGCTGGCGGGGGTGCCCGTGCTGGTGCATCTCCTCTCCCCCGCGGGGCGGCCCGCCGCCGTCACCGCCGATCTCGCGTCCTTCTGGAGGGACGGTTACCGGGCCGTGCGGGCGGAGCTGCGCGGCCGGTACCCGAAGCATCCCTGGCCGGAGGACCCGGCGACCGCCGAGCCGACCCGGCACACGAACGCCCGGCTCAGGCGCTGACCGGCTCGGGGTCCGACGACTCCACCGGCTCCGGTTCGCCCGGCCTGCGTCCGCGTGCCTCCAGCCAGAGGGCGAGCGACAGCAGCAGGACACCGAGGGCCAGGAAGCCCCACGGCAGGTACGAGGTCATCAGGAGCACCAGTGTGCGGTTGCCCTTGACCAGGTCCACGGTCGACCTGATGTAGTCCTCGCGCATCTTCACGTGCCCGGCGAAGGCCGTCACCTTCTCGCGGCCCCCGAGGAGCGTGCCGCCGCGGAGTTCCTCCTTGTGGATCTCCTCGCCGTACACGGGGGCGCCGGTGAGGGGCTCGACCCAGAACTTGCGGACGGTGGTGTACCAGCGGGTGGTGCCCGTCTTGGCGACCGACTCCGGGGTGATGCCCTGGACGGGCATGGTCTTGGGGAAGGGGACCTTGGTCCAGGGGATCGTCTGCTCGAAGTAGTAGACCTCGACGCCGCGGAAGTCCCGCGTGCCCTTGTAGTGGATGGGCGCGGTGACGCGGGCCTGGGCGTCGAAGTACTCGTAGTCCCGCTTCTCCGTGAGGAACGGCCACTTGAACTCCAGGCCCTCGCGCTTCACGGGGTCGCCGTCGACCATCTCGCCCTGTGCGTGCACCGGTTCCTGGGTGTGGGCGTCGAAGATGTAGCGCTCGGGGACCTTGGAGACCATCTTGCCGTCGGGGCCCTGGACATAGGACAGCCCGTCCCAGACGACGACGTCCCGGCCTGCCGTCTCCTCGATCTTCTCGGCGGCCTCCACGTTGCCCTTGAGGGTCTGCACGATGGTGACCTTCGGGACCTTCTTCGCGCGCATGGTGCCGTAGTCGAGGAGGGTCGCGTCCTTCGCCTCCAGGACCATGTCCTGGTACTGGTT
Organism: Streptomyces sp. NPDC030840; assembly: GCF_055572015.1. Lineage (NCBI taxonomy): Bacteria > Bacillati > Actinomycetota > Actinomycetes > Kitasatosporales > Streptomycetaceae > Streptomyces > Streptomyces sp. NPDC030840. The sequence goes on from NZ_JBVIEE010000004.1 coordinate 293,344, forward strand.
CGCGGGAATCTTGGCCAGGCGCGGGAAGGCGTACCAGCGCAGCAGTGGGGACAGGGCCGCGAAGAACACGGCGAGGGCGAGCAGGACCAGGCCGGCCTTGCGGCGCATCTCGGCCTCCCTCCCGGGGAGCTACGGGTGTGCGGGCACTGTCGTCAGCAGCGGCTTCGGTGACGTCTCGCCGGTCGGTGAGCCCATCGCCGTGATCGTGAACACCAGGGCGAGCGCGAGGGCGAGACCGGTCGCGGCGGCGACGACAGCACGCATGCGGGCCTCCCGGCGGACAGAACTGATACTCCGTCAGTTCCGGCACCGTAGCAACGGGCGGATGAGATGAGAACACGTCGCACACACAACGACGGCGCCCCTCCGGGTGGAGGAGCGCCGTCGCCGCGGTGAGCTGTCGTGACGGGGGCTACGCGCTGGGGCTGGGGCTGGGCGACGCCGACTCGGCCGGGGCAACCTTCAGCTCGACCGTCAGCACCGCTCCGCCGGTGGTGGTGATGCGGAGCTGGAACGTGCCCGTCGTGTCGTCCGCGTACAGCTTCGGCAGCTTGAGCAGGCCGTCCTTGTCGGTGGCGAGGCCGGTGAGGGTGCGGACGGTCCTGCCGTCCGCGTCCTTGAAGTACGGGCCCTTGTCGTTCTCGGTCGGGTCGTCCGCCGACTTGACGAGCGTGGCGGTGGCCGCGACGCCGTCGGCGACCTCGCCCTTGTACGTGGCCTTCACCTGGACCTGCTCGGCGAACTCGCCGCCCGGGACACAGGTCAGCTCGGTGTCGGTGGTGCGGGCCAGGGCGTCGGCCTGGCGGGCGGTGACGGTCGCCTTGTAGTCCAGGCCGGGTACCGAGCGGCCAACGACCGTGGCGCGGACCGTGAAGTCGCCGGTCTTCTCGCCCGCCTGCAGGGCGGGCGCGGTGGCCGTGCCGACGCTGTTGGTGAGGACCGTGGCGACCGTCTCGCCGCCGGTGAACGTGGCGTCGGTGTCGCCGACGACGGCGAAGCGGACGCGGACCTTCGCCACGGCCTTGCCGGCCTCGGTCTCGGTGCGGACGGCGACCTTCTCGGCGAACGCGTCGCCCGCCATCGCCGTGAGCGTCCCGGTGCCCGCGTTCTCCAGGTGGTCCACGGTGTCGGTGGGCGTGGGCGGCGTGCTCGGCGGGGTGGGGCTCGGACTGCCGGAGCCGCCGCCGCCCGTACCCGGGTTCTCGGGCGTGTTGGGCTTCTCCTTCGGGGGGGTCGGCTTCTGGGTGTCCCTCGGCTTCGGGCTCGGGCTGGTGCTCGACCCCGAGTTGCCGTCGTCGCTCGGAGTGCGGGGCAGCGAGCCCGTGCCGTCCGGAACCTCGTGGGCGCCCTTGCGGTAGTACTCCAGCCACGTCAGCACCGTGTTCAGGTAGTGCGTCGAGTTGTTGTAGCTGAGGATCGCGCGCCTGAGGTCGGCCTGGTCCGACAGGTCCCAGTTGAACCGGCACAGGTAGTTGCCGGCCGCGAGGGCGGCGTCGTAGATGTTGTTGGGGTCCTTGCGGCCGTCGTCGTTGCCGTCGCGGCCCGCCCAGGCCCAGGTGGACGGGATGAACTGCATGGGGCCCACCGCGCGGTCGTACGCGCTGTCGCCGTCGTACGCGCCGTTGTCGGTGTCCCTGATGGTCGCGAACTGGCCGCCGTTGAGGACCGGGCCGAGGATCTTCGAGAACGTCGTACCCGCGGCGTCGACACGGCCGCCGCGTGCCTGGCCCGACTCGACCTTGCCGATGGCGGCGAGGAGCTGCCAGGGCAGGTTGCAGCCCGGCTTGGACGCGCGCAGGGATTCCTCGGCCTTCTTGTAGGCGTCGAGGACGGTCGCGGGGATGCCGCGCTCCGTGCCGCCCGTAGTACCCGACGTGTCACCGCCCGCGCCCGGGGTGGCCGTGGGGCTGTCCAGGGGCGGGAGGTCGGTGTAGTAGCGCGAGTTGCCGGTCGCCGTGTCGTCGGCGCCGGGCGTGGCGTCGGGGGAGGGCGAGCCCGTCGTCTGTCTGCCGGCGCTGTCGGTGGTCACTCCCGGAGCCTGGGAGGCGGCCAGTGCCGCGACCGCGATCGCGGCGACTGTTGTGGTCGCCGCTCCCTTGCGCAGCCTCTTGCCGAATTGCGCCGACATCGAGTGAACCCCTCCCCGCGGACGATGGTTTTCGCGTTCCCTGTGGTGCCGTCTGTCAGGACTGTCGACGTCCCTCTTCGGTTGCCCCGTCATCGGCGTTTTGATCGCGCTTCCCCGCGCCGTGACCCAGGTGACCCTACGACAACTTCCATCGCGCCAACACCCGTTCATGCCCGGTATTCACCGGTTGGCCATATCCGTTCCGCCTGGATTCGGCGTCCTTGGGGCGGGCGGCACCGTGTCGCGCATACTGGCCGGACAGTGATCACCGGGCGGTGCGCCCGGACAACATCCGCCCCGGGGGGGGACGACTTGCCCTTCACGCTCAGCCACGCGGCCGCCGTCCTGCCCGCCGTGCGTCTCGACGGGACCGGCCGCGGGCGGCTGGTGCCCTCGTTGCTCGTCGCCGGTTCGTTCGCGCCCGACATGACCTACTACGCGGCAGGTGTGCTGCCCGGAGCGATGGAGTTCGGGGACTTCACCCACTCCTTCACCGGGGTTCTCACTTTCGACGTCCTCGTCACCTGGGCACTGGTGGGGATGTGGCTGTTCCTGCGCGAACCGCTGGTCGCCCTGCTGCCCCGGCGGCGGCAGGGCCGGGTGGCGGCGCTGGTGCGGGGCGGGGCGCGACATGAGCGGCCGCGCGGACGTCCACGCCCGTCCGAGATGGTGTGGTGGTACGTCTCGGCAGCGCTTGGTGCGCTGACGCATGTCGTCTGGGACGCGTTCACGCACCTCGACCGGTGGGGGATGCGGCTGCTGCCCGTCCTGGGGCGGGAGATCGCGGGCTCACCGCTCTACTGGTACCTGCAGTACGGCGGTTCGGCCGTGGCCGCCGTCGTGATCGCGGTCTTCGTGGTGCTCGCCCTGCGCCGGCAGCCGTCCGGCAAGCCGGAGGGCGTGCCCGCGCTGTCCGCGACGGACCGCTGGGTGGCCGGCGTCGTGATCGGAGGATGCGCGCTGGCGGCCGCGGTGCAGCGGGTGACCCGGTGGTGGGAGTTCTGGGGCGCCACGGCGAAGCCGTACGAGGTGATTCCCACACTGTGCTTCGGTGCCGGAGCGGGCCTCGTCCTCGGGCTGACGCTGTACGGGGTCGGGGTCAGGGTGTGGCGGCCGGTACCGGCGCCCCCGGGCGATGCCGTTGCGGAGCGCGTGTCCCGCTGATCGCGTGCTGTTCTTGACGCCCCCGTCGTGTCAGGGCCGTGTGGCTGTTCGTGAGAGCGCGGCGGAGGCCTGTTCCGCCGCGCGGGCGAGGTCGCGCTGGGAACGGAAGAGGGCGACGTCTTCGGGGACACGGGGTGTGCTGGCGTCGAGCGCGTAGACGGGTGCCCGTCCGAGCAACGCCGAGACGAGGACGCCGGCGGTCGTTGCGGTACGGCGGCGAAGCGTGCGTATACCCATGCCCGCATCCTTACGCCGGGCGCACGCCCAGGGCGCCCTCTTGGGGGCCAGGTGGGTGACGTATCGCAGGGGTCTCCGCGACTCCGACCGGGTGACGCGGTACCGCGACGAGGGCCCGGCACTCGCGGGTGCGGGCCCTCGTCGCGGTACCGGAGGATGCCGTCCGCTCCCCGCCGGAGGCGTCAGTGGGCCGCGGACTCCCAGTCCGGGCCCGAGCCGACGGAGACGTCCAGGGGAGCCCTCAACTGGACGGCGCTCGCCATCTCACGGCGGACGAGTTCCTCGGCCCGGTCGCGCTCGCCGGGAGCGATCTCCAGGACGATTTCGTCGTGGACCTGCAGGAGCATGCGGGAGGTGAGGCCCGCCTCGCGCAGCGCCCGGTCGACGTTCAGCATGGCGATCTTGACGATGTCGGCGGCCGTGCCCTGGATCGGGGCGTTCAGGGCCATGCGCTCGGCGGCCTCGCGGCGCTGGCGGTTGTCGCTGTTGAGGTCGGGCAGGTAGCGGCGGCGCCCGAAGAGCGTCGCCGTGTAGCCGGTCGCCCGGGCCTCGTCGACCGCCCTGCGCAGGTAGTCCCGTACGCCACCGAAACGCTCGAAGTAGGCGTCCATCAGGGCGCGGGCCTCGGCCGCCTCGATGTTCAGCTGCTGTGACAGGCCGAACGCCGACAGCCCGTACGCCAGGCCGTACGACATCGCCTTGATCTTGCGGCGCATCTCCGCGTCCACCGCGGACTGCTCGACGCCGAACACCTGCGAGGCAGCCGTGGTGTGCAGGTCCTCGCCCGACGTGAACGCCTCGATCAGGCCCTCGTCCTCCGAGAGGTGGGCCATCACGCGGAGCTCGATCTGGCTGTAGTCCGCCGTCATCAGGGACTCGAAGCCCTCGCCGACCACGAAACCCCGGCGGATGGCCCTGCCCTCGTCCGTGCGGACGGGGATGTTCTGCAGGTTCGGGTCCACGGACGACAGGCGGCCCGTGGCGGCGACCGTCTGGTTGAACGTCGTGTGGATGCGGCCGTCGGTTGCGATGGTCTTGATCAGGCCCTCGACGGTGACGCGCAGCTTGGCCTGCTCGCGGTGGCGGAGCATGATGACCGGCAGTTCGTTGTCCGTCTGGGTGGCCAGCCAGGCCAGGGCGTCCGCGTCCGTGGTGTAACCGGTCTTCGTGCGCTTGGTCTTGGGCAGGGCCAGCTCGCCGAAGAGGACCTCCTGGAGCTGCTTGGGCGAGCCCAGGTTGAACTCGTGCCCGGCTGCCGCGTGCGCCTCCTTCACGGCCTGCTGCACGGCGCCCGCGAACATCTGCTCCATGGCCTCCAGGTGCGCCCTGTCCGCCGCGATGCCGTGCCGCTCCATGCGGGCGAGCAGGGCGGAGGTGGGGAGTTCGACGTCCCGCAGGAGGTCTGCCGCGCCGACCTCCTGCAGCCGCGTCCCGAACGCCTCGCCCAGGTCGAGGATCGTGCGGGCCTGCATCATCAGCGCCTCGGCCTCCGCCCCGTCGTCCGCGCCGAAGGCCAGTTGCCCGTCGGCCTCACCGGCGGGGGCCAGCTCCCGGTGGAGGTACTCGAGGGAGAGCGCGTCCAGATCGAAGGAGCGGCGGCCCGGCTTGACGAGGTAGGCGGCGAGGGCGGTGTCCATCGTGACGCCCTCGACGGTCCAGCCGTGCTCGGCGAAGACCCGCATGGCGCCCTTGGCGTTGTGGAAGACCTTGGGCTTGGACGCGTCCGCCAGCCAGGCCGCCCAGGCGTTCTCGTCGGGCTCGTCCAGCTGGGCCGGGTCGAACCAGGCGGCCGCTCCCCCTGCCGCGGCCAGCGCGACCTCGGCCACCGCGCCCGCGCCGAGCGTCCACGCGTCGACCGTGGCCACACCGAGGACCGCCTTGCCGTGCTCGGCGAGCCAGGGAGCGAGCTCGCCCGCGCCGAGCACGGTGCCGTCCAGCTCGACGCCGCCGTCGGCGACCGGGGTGGAGTCCGCCTCCTCGGCGCCCGGGTCGACGGCCAGCAGCCGCTCGCGCAGTGACGGGTTACGGATCTCCAGGGTGTCCAGGACCATCGCGACGGCCTTGCGGTCGTACGGCGCGCGCTCCAGGTCACCGACCGTCCTGGGCAGTTCGACCGTGCGCACCATCTCCGTGAGGCGGCGGTTGAGCTTGACGGCCTCCAGGTGGTCGCGGAGGTTCTGCCCGGCCTTGCCCTTGACCTCCTCGACGCGCTCGACCAGCTCCGCGAACGAACCGAACTGGTTGATCCACTTCGCGGCGGTCTTCTCGCCGACGCCGGGAATGCCCGGCAGGTTGTCCGACGGGTCACCGCGCAGCGCCGCGAAGTCGGGGTACTGCGCCGGCGTCAGCCCGTACTTCTCGAAGACCTTCTCCGGGGTGAACCGGGTGAGCTCGGAGACGCCCTTCGTCGGATACAGCACGGTCGTGTGCTCGCTGACCAGCTGGAAGGAGTCGCGGTCACCAGTGACGATGAGGACCTCGAACCCCTCGGCCTCGGCCTGTGTGGCGAGGGTGGCGATGACGTCGTCCGCCTCGAAGCCGTCGACCGCGAAGCGCTGGGCGCGCATCGCGTCGAGGAGCTCCCCGATCAGCTCGACCTGGCCCTTGAACTCGTCAGGGGTCTTGGAGCGGTTCGCCTTGTACTCCGTGAACTCCTCGGAGCGCCAGGTCTTGCGGGAGACGTCGAACGCCACGGCGAAGTGCGTGGGCGCCTCGTCGCGCAGCGTGTTGGCCAGCATCGACGCGAAACCGTAGATCGCGTTCGTCGGCTGGCCCGTCGCGGTCGTGAAGTTCTCCGCGGGCAGCGCGAAGAACGCGCGGTACGCCAGCGAGTGCCCGTCCATGAGCATGAGCCGGGGACGGCCGCCGCCAGGGGTTTTCTCGGTCTTCTTCGATGCTGTCTCTGCCACGCCCCCGATCCTGCCACGAGCCACTGACAGTCGGCCCCGGCCGTCCCGGGCGGGCACGCTGCCCCACCGTCGCGACGGGCCGGGACGGCAGGCACGGTGGGCAGTCGCAGCGGTACGGAGAGTCGCGGGGCGGGCCGGCCGTCGGGCCCGCGAGGGCCGCGCCCGCCGTGCGCCCGGCGGCGACCGCTGTCAGTGGCACGTGCGAGGATCGGACACGTACTTCACCTCGTGGTCGGACCTCACCAGGTGGTCGAGCTTCACCTCGTGGTCGAAAAGGGAGCTTCACCTCGCAGTCGAAGGAGAGCGTGCGATGGCATCCAAGCCGCCGAAGGGTGATCCGGTTCAGGACGCGCCGCAGGTCGCCGGGCCGAAGCACGCGGCCGCGGGGCTGCCGGCCGTCGGACACTCGCTGCGGATCTCCCAGCGGCAGATGGGACTGAAGCGCACCGCCCTCACGCTGCTCCGCGTCAACCAGAAGGACGGCTTCGACTGTCCCGGATGCGCCTGGCCGGAGCCGGAGCACCGGCACACGGCGGAGTTCTGTGAGAACGGCGCGAAGGCGGTCGCCGAGGAGGCCACCCTGCGCCGGGTGACCCCGGAGTTCTTCGCCGCCCACACGGTGGCCGACCTCGCCACCCGCAGCGGCTACTGGCTGGGCCAGCAGGGCAGGCTCACGCACCCCATGTACCTCCCCGAAGGGGGCGAGCACTACGAGCCGGTGTCCTGGGACCGGGCCTTCGACATCGTCGCGGAGGAGCTGAAGGCCCTCCAGAGCCCCGACGAGGCGCTCTTCTACACCTCGGGGCGCACGAGCAACGAGGCCGCGTTCCTCTACCAGCTGTTCGCGCGCGAGTTCGGGACGAACAACCTGCCCGACTGCTCGAACATGTGCCACGAGTCGTCGGGGTCGGCGCTCTCGGAGACCCTCGGCGTCGGCAAGGGCAGTGTCCTGCTGGACGACCTCTACAAGGCGGACCTGATCATCGTGGCCGGGCAGAACCCGGGCACCAACCACCCGCGCATGCTCTCCGCCCTGGAGAAGGCGAAGGCCAACGGCGCGAGGATCATCACGGTCAATCCGCTGCCCGAGGCGGGTATGGAGCGCTTCAAGAATCCGCAGACCCCGCAGGGCATGCTGAAGGGCGCCGCGCTCACGGACCTGTTCCTGCAGATCCGCATCGGCGGCGACCAGGCCCTGTTCCGCCTCCTCAACAAGCTGATCCTGGAGACCGATGGCGCGGTCGACGAGGAGTTCGTCCGCGAACACACGCACGGGTACGAGGAGTTCGTGCGCGCCGCGCGGGCGGCGGACTGGGACGAGACGCTCACGGCGACCGGTCTCACGCGCGCGCGGATCGACGAGGCCCTGCGCATGGTCCTCGCCTCACGGCGCACCATCGTCTGCTGGGCCATGGGCCTGACCCAGCACAAGCACTCCGTGCCGACGATCCGCGAGGTGGTCAACTTCCTGCTGCTGCGGGGCAACATCGGCCGCCCGGGCGCGGGCGTGTGCCCGGTGCGGGGTCACTCGAACGTGCAGGGCGACCGCACGATGGGCATCTTCGAGCGGCCCGCCCCGGCCTTCCTGGACGCCCTGGAGAGGGAGTTCGGCTTCGCGCCGCCCCGGGAGCACGGCTACGACGTCGTGCGGGCCATCCGCGCCATGCGCGACGACAAGGCGAAGGTCTTCTTCGCGATGGGCGGCAACTTCGTGTCGGCGTCGCCCGACACCGAGGTGACCGAGGCGGCCATGCGGCGCGCCCGCCTCACGGTGCACGTGTCGACGAAGCTGAACCGCTCGCACGCCGTCACGGGCGCGCGTGCGCTGATCCTGCCCACCCTGGGCCGTACCGAGCGGGACCTCCAGGACGGCGGCGAGCAGTTCGTGACCGTGGAGGACTCCATGGGGATGGTGCACGCCTCACGGGGCCGTCTGGAGCCCGCGAGCGCCCACCTGCTGTCCGAGCCGGCCATCGTGTGCCGCCTTGCCCGCCGTGTGCTGGGCGAGGACAGCCGCACCCCGTGGGAGGAGTTCGAGAAGGACTACGCGACGATCCGTGACCGCATCGCGCGCGTGGTGCCCGGTTTCGACGACTTCAACGCGCGCGTGGCCCGTCCCGAGGGCTTCGCGCTCCCCCACGCCCCCCGCGACGAGCGCCGCTTCCCCACCGCCACCGGCAAGGCGAACTTCACCGCGGCGCCGGTGGAGTACCCGGAGCTCCCCGAGGGCCGCCTCCTGCTCCAGACGCTGCGCTCGCACGACCAGTACAACACCACGATCTACGGCCTGGACGACCGCTACCGGGGCATCAGGAACGGCCGCCGGGTCGTGCTGGTCAACCCGGAGGACGCCGCCGCGCTGAAGGTCGCCGACGGCAGTTACGTCGACCTGGTCGGCGAGTGGAAGGACGGCGTGGAGCGCCGGGCGCCCGGTTTCCGCGTCGTGCACTACCCGACGGCCCGGGGTTGCGCGGCCGCGTACTACCCGGAGACCAACGTCCTCGTGCCGCTGGACGCCACCGCGGACACCAGCAACACCCCGGCCAGCAAGTCGGTCGTGGTCCGTCTGGAACAATCGGGAACCGACTGAGCGTTTGCTCAGCCGAGTGGCCGCCCGGCGGAAAGCCGGTCGGCCACGGCGAGATCCATGACGAAACGGAGCCGGGCCCCATGGGCGAGCAGCAGCACGTGACGTTCCCGCAAGAGGTCATCGACGAGTACGCGGCCCTCGGCGTCGACATCGTCGCCATGTTCTCCGCGGGGCACCTGGGCACTCGAATAGGCGTGCAGATCGTGGAGGCCTCGCCCGAGCGCGTCGTCGGCACGATGCCCGTGGAGGGCAACACCCAGCCGTACGGGCTGCTGCACGGCGGCGCGTCCGCCGCGCTCGCCGAGACCCTGGGCTCGGTCGGCTCCATGCTGCACGCGGGCAGCTCGAAGATAGCCGTCGGCGTCGACCTGAACTGCACGCACCACCGGGGTGTCCGGTCCGGCCTCGTGACCGGTGTGGCCACACCGGTGCACCGGGGGCGCTCGACGGCGACGTACGAGGTCGTCATCAGCGACGAGCAGGGCAGGCGGGTGTGCAGCGCCCGGCTGACGTGCCTGCTGCGGGACGCGAACCGGGGCGACGCGCGGTACGTCCAGCCGGAGGGCTGACCCGCCCGGGCGCGCCCCCCGTTGATGGCGGGCAGCTGTCCCCTTAGCGTCAGGGCATGACAACGGGAGGGGCCCCCGGACGGGGGGCGGTACTCGGACGGGGGTTCGGGCTGGTGCTGCTGACCGGCGGGCTGGTCATCGGGTGCGGGGGAGCCGGCCCGGACGAGCGGACGCCGGCCGGTGCGCGGGCAGCCACACCAAGCGACTCGTCGCCGTCGGCCACACCCCCCGAGAAGCTGTGCGCGCGGATCGTCGCGTACTGGTCGCGGGAGGTGCTCGACAGCGACACCTACGGCGACTACCAGTCGATGGGGCTGTCCAACGGGCAGTACGAGATCCTGCGGGAGATCGTGGACGCCGCCCGGGCCGAGAAGGAGCGGGCGGGCCGTAAGCCGGCCGAGGAACTGATCGACCGCGAGGCACGCGAGGGCTGCGAGGACTTGTACGTCGACGGCGCCCCGTCCAAGGGGCCCTGGCAGTGAGCGGCGTCGGTCCGGTCGAGCCGGGTGAGGGCACGCGCGCGTGGGACGACGCCCCGGACGCGGGCCCATCGCCGATCGCCGCGCCCCCGCGCGGGCGCCTGGCGCGGCTGTACGCGCGGCGCCGCCGTGCCGTGCTCACGTCCGGGGCGGCCGCCGTACTCCTCGCCGGCGGCGGCTATCTGTACGCGACGCGTCCCCAGGCGCAGCCGCCGCCCCCTCCGCCGTACCCCTCGCAGGTGATCGGCTTCGACTACCTGGGCGCGGAGCGCACGCCCACGACCACTCCGAGCAGGACTTTCAGCTTCGGGGTGGAGGTCACCACCCAGGCCGGACCGCCCATCACCGTCACCCGCGTCACCCAGCCGTACGCCGCTCTTTCCCTCGTCTCGGCGCCCCGACCGCCCTTCCGGGTCAAGGCCGGCTCCCCCCGAAAGATTGTAATAACCATGCATGTGGTGCGCTGCGCGAATACACCGAGGAACGCCGGCCTGCCTTTCCTGGACGTAACTCTGCGTAATACGCGCGCAATAGAAGACCACAGCTTCATCCTGGGCGAGCGCTATGCGCACGACCTCTCAGAGGCCCTTCGAGCCGCTTGCGGCACCAAGCCCCCGTCATCACCAAAGACGTAGAACACTACTGAAACCACCGCTCGACACCCTGCATGTTCTCACTATGCGGACGGGGCGAATCGGCCGGAATTCCACTCTTCCACCCACCCAGTACCGCTCTGCATTACGTCGTGTCATAACAAGAGCGTCACAGCATCGGTCAGACCCTCCTCCACGTTCCCCACACACGCTTAGAGTCACCGCCAGTCACCGCGCCATCGGATTCGAAGATCTTCGGCCCCAGCGCTCGACTCGGCCGCTCCAACAGGTAGGGCCGTGCCACCGGAAAGGACTGATCGTGCGTCAACGTTCGCTCATCGCCATCACCGCCGCGCTGGCGGCGGGAGCACTCACACTCACCGCCTGCGGTTCGCGCGACGAGGGCGGTTCGGACTCCTCCGGCGGCGGTGGCACCAAGGTCGTCATCGGCGTCGACGCGCCGCTGACCGGCGACCTGTCCGCGCTGGGCCTCGGCATCAAGAACTCCGTGGACCTCGCCGCCAAGACGGCCAACAAGGAGAAGACCGTCGAGGGCGTCACCTTCGAGGTACAGGCCCTCGACGACCAGGCTCAGCCCTCCTCGGGCCAGCAGAACGCCACCAAGCTCGTCGCCAACAAGGACGTCCTCGGTGTCGTCGGTCCGCTGAACTCCTCGGTCGCCGAGTCCATGCAGAAGGTCTTCGACGACGCCAAGCTCGTCGAGGTCTCGCCGGCCAACACCAACCCGGCGCTGACGCAGGGCACCGACTGGCAGACCAAGAAGACCCGCCCGTACAAGTCCTACTTCCGCACCGCGACCACGGACGCCATCCAGGGCCCGTTCGCCGCGCAGTACGTCTACAACGACGCCAAGAAGACCAAGGTCTTCGTCATCGACGACAAGAAGACCTACGGCGCCGGACTCGCCGCCACCTTCTCCGAGGAGTTCAAGAAGCTCGGCGGCAAGGTCGTCGGTACCGAGCACATCGACCCCGACACCAAGGACTTCTCCGCCGTCGCCACCAAGGTGAAGAACTCCGGTGCCGACGTCGTCTACTACGGCGGCGAGTACCCCCAGGCCGGTCCGCTGAGCAAGCAGATCAAGGCCGTCGGCGCCAAGGTCCCGCTGGTCGGCGGTGACGGCATCTACAGCGCCGACTTCATCAAGCTGGCCGGCGCCAGCGGCACCGGCGACCTGGCCACCTCCGTCGGCGCCCCGGTCGAGGAGCTCTCGTCCGCCAAGGAGTTCGTCGCCAACTACAAGTCCGCAGGCTACAAGGAGGCCTACGAGGCGTACGGCGGCTACTCCTACGACTCGGCCTGGGCGATCATCGAGGCCGTGAAGAAGGTCGTCGAGGACAACGACGGCAAGCTTCCGGACGACGCCCGCGCCAAGGTCACCGAGGCCATGCAGAACGTGTCCTTCGACGGTGTGACCGGCAAGGTCTCCTTCGACGAGTACGGTGACGCGACCAACAAGCAGCTCACCGTCTACTCCGTCGAGGGCGGCGAGTGGAAGGCCGTGAAGTCCGGTACCTACACCGGCTGACCCCACCCGCACCACTCATTTGAGCCGCGCGGGGCGCTGCATCACAGGCGCCCCGCGCGCACTCACATCCGGTCACATCCCTCGACTATCCGAACGTCTCGGAGGACATGCGGTGAACGAACTGCCGCAGCAGCTGGTCAACGGCCTGCTACTGGGATCCATGTACGGGCTGGTCGCCATCGGCTACACGATGGTCTATGGCATCGTCCAGCTCATCAACTTCGCCCACGGCGAGATCTTCATGGTGGGAGGCTTCGGCGCCCTCACCGTCTATCTCTACGTGCTGCCCGACGGCACGTCCCTGTGGGTGGCACTACCCCTGATGCTCATCGGCGGCATCATCGTCGCGGTACTGGTAGCCGTCGGAGCGGAACGGTTCGCCTACCGTCCCCTGCGCACGGCGCCCCGCCTCGCGCCCCTCATCACCGCCATCGGCCTCTCCCTCGCCCTGCAGCAGGCGGTGTGGGCCTGGTACCCGGACGCCCGGTCCGCGATCACCTTCCCGCAGATCGACGGCGGCCCCTTCGAGATCGGCAGCGTCACCATCCAGACCGGTGACGTCTTCCTGCTGATCGCCGCCCCGATCAGCATGGCGGTCCTCGCGTACTTCGTGATGAAGACCCGCACCGGCCGCGGCATGCAGGCCACCGCCCAGGACCCCGACACCGCCAAGCTGATGGGCATCAACACCGACCGCATCATCGTGGTCGCGTTCGCCCTCGGCGCCACGTTCGCCGCCGTCGGAGCCGTCGCCTACGGCCTCAAGTACGGCGAGGTCCAGTTCCGCATGGGCTTCATCCTCGGCCTCAAGGCCTTCACCGCGGCCGTCCTCGGCGGCATCGGCAACATCTACGGCGCCATGCTCGGTGGCGTCGTCCTCGGCGTCGCCGAAGCCCTCTCCACCGCCTACATCGCCGACATCCCCGGCATGGACCAGTTCGGCAGCCAGTCCTGGGCCAACGTCTGGGCGTTCGTACTCCTCATCCTCGTGCTCCTCTTCAGGCCACAGGGCCTGCTCGGCGAGCGCGTCGCGGACAGGGCGTGACACCGATGACCACACAGACCACAGCACCGAAGACCCCGAGCACCCCCGTCGCCGGCGCCCCCAAGGGCCTCGTCGGCCTCCCGGAGAACATCGGCCGCGCGCTCGCCACCGGCGGTGGCGTCCTCGCCGTGATATCCACATTCCTGTCCTGGACCTGGACCGCCGCGTTCCCCGGCAACCTCACCGTGTACGGCTACCCCGGCGGCCTGCAGGTCCTGGTCCTCATCGGCGGCGCGCTCACCGCGCTGTTCGGCCTCGCCTCGTACGGCGTCAAGGGCCTCGGCTGGCTGGCCCCGGCGGGCGCCGACAGCGCCATCAAGCTGACCGCTCTGGGCACCTTCGCCACCGCCTGGTTCACGATCATCGCGATCAGCGTCCAACTGGGCGGCCTGGTCAACCTCGAACCCGGTGGCTGGGTCGTGGCGGTCGCCACCCTCGCCGCCGTGCTCGGCGCGCTCTCGCTGCCCTTCGAGCGGCCGGAGCCCGACCCGGCCGACCCCGATGACACCGGCTGGGAGCAGTTCCGCCACAACGCGCGCACCAACCTCGCGGTCTTCAAAGCAGCCTTCGCCTCCGGCACGGCCGCCCCGGCCCGCAAGCTCCCCGCCTACGCCGAGATCCTGATCATCGTCGCGGCGCTGGCCCTCGGGCTGACCGTGTTCACGTACGGAATCGGCACCGAGTACGACGAACTGTTCGTCGGCTTCCTCATCACCGCCGGCTTCGGCTTCGCCGCCGCCGCCAAGGCCGGGCTCGTGGCCCAGGTCTCGGCACTCACCGGCAAGCACCGCAACGTCACGATGATCGGCGCGTTCGTCGCGGCCGCGCTCTTCCCCTTCACCCAGTCCGACGACCAGTACGCGACCATCGGCGTCTACATCCTGATCTTCGCGACCGTCGCCCTCGGCCTGAACATCGTCGTCGGCCTCGCCGGCCTCCTCGACCTCGGTTACGTCGCCTTCCTCGGCGTCGGCGCCTACACCGCGGCCATGGTCTCCGGCTCCCCCTCCTCGCCGTTCGACATCCAGCTGCCGTTCTGGGCCTCCGCCGTCCTCGGCGCCGTCGTCGCCATGATCTTCGGCGTCATCATCGGTGCCCCGACACTCCGGCTGCGCGGCGACTACCTCGCGATCGTGACGCTGGGCTTCGGTGAGATCTTCCGAATCACCGTCCTCAACATGGACGGCACCTCCGGCCCCGACATCACCAACGGCTCCAACGGCATCTCGTCGATCCCGAACCTCAACATCCTCGGCTTCGACTTCGGCGCGGAGCACACCATCGCCGGCTTCACCATCGCGCGCTTCGCCAACTACTTCCTGCTGATGCTGCTCATCACGCTGGTCGTCGTGGTGGTCTTCCGGCGCAGCAGCGACTCCCGCATCGGCCGCGCCTGGATCGCCATCCGCGAGGACGAGACGGCCGCCCTGGCCATGGGCATCAACGGCTTCCGGGTCAAGCTCATCGCGTTCGCCCTGGGCGCCGCGCTCGCCGGCCTCGCCGGCACCGTCCAGGCCCACGTGACGTACACGGTGACCCCGGAGCAGTACCAGTTCGCCCACGTCGTCCCGCCGAACTCGGCATTCCTCCTCGCGGCCGTCGTCCTCGGCGGCATGGGCACCATCAGCGGCCCGCTCGTCGGCGCCGCGCTGCTCTACCTGATCCCCGCCAAGCTCCAGTTCCTCGGCGACTACCAGCTCTTCGCCTTCGGTCTCGCGCTCGTCCTGCTGATGCGCTTCCGTCCGGAGGGCCTCATCCCGAACCGGCGCCGCCAGCTCGAATTCCACGAAGACGCGGAAGCACCCACAGTCCTCAGCAAGGCAGGGGCCTGACCACGATGACCACCGACACCACCACCAAGGGCTCCGCCCCGGGCGCCACCGCCCCCGGCGAGACCGTGCTCGACGCACGCGGCGTCACCATGCGCTTCGGCGGTCTCACCGCCGTCCGCAACGTCGACCTCACCGTCAACAGCGGTGAGATCGTCGGGCTGATCGGCCCCAACGGCGCCGGCAAGACCACCTTCTTCAACTGCCTGACCGGCCTCTACATCCCCACCGAGGGCGAGGTCCGCTACAAGGGCAACGTCCTGCCGCCCAAGTCCTTCAAGGTCACCGCGGCCGGCATCGCCCGTACGTTCCAGAACATCCGCCTGTTCGCCAACATGACGGTCCTGGAGAACGTGCTGGTGGGCCGCCACACCCGGACCAAGGAAGGCCTGTGGTCGGCGCTACTGCGCGGCCCCGGCTTCCACAAGGCCGAGGCCGCCTCCCGCGAACGCGCCATGGAACTGCTGGAGTTCGTGGGCCTGGCCGCCAAGGCCGAACACCTGGCCCGCAACCTCCCCTACGGCGAGCAGCGCAAACTGGAGATCGCGCGGGCGCTGGCGAGCGAGCCGGGCCTGCTGCTCCTCGACGAGCCCACCGCCGGCATGAACCCGCAGGAGACCCGGGCCACCGAGGAACTCGTCTTCGCGATCCGCGACCAGGGCATCGCGGTACTCGTCATCGAGCACGACATGCGGTTCATCTTCAACCTCTGCGACCGGGTCGCCGTCCTGGTGCAGGGCGAGAAGCTCGTCGAGGGCGACAGCGCGACCGTGCAGGGCGACGAGCGCGTCATCGCCGCCTACCTCGGCGAGCCCTTCGAAGACGCACCCGGCAAGGAGGAGGTCGCGGAGGTCGAGGCCGCCGAGGCAGCCGCCGAGCACACGACGGACGCCGCGCCCGGCAAGGAGAACGACCGATGACCGCACTGCTCGAAGTCGAGGACCTCCGGGTCGCCTACGGCAAGATCGAAGCCGTCAAGGGCATCTCGTTCAAGGTCGACGCCGGCGAGGTCGTCACGCTCATCGGCACCAACGGCGCCGGCAAGACCACCACCCTGCGCACCCTGTCGGGCCTGCTCAAGCCGGTCGGCGGACAGATCAAGTTCGACGGCAAGTCGCTGAAGAAGATCCCCGCGCACAACATCGTGTCGCTGGGGCTCGCCCACTCCCCCGAGGGGCGGCACATCTTCCCCCGCATGACCATCGAGGACAACCTGCGCCTCGGTGCGTTCCTGCGCAACGACAAGCCGGGCATCGAGAAGGACATCCAGCGCGCCTACGACCTGTTCCCCATCCTCGGGGAGCGCCGCAAGCAGGCCGCGGGCACACTGTCCGGCGGTGAGCAGCAGATGCTCGCCATGGGCCGGGCACTGATGTCCCAGCCCAAGCTGCTGATGCTCGACGAGCCCTCCATGGGCCTGTCGCCGATCATGATGCAGAAGATCATGTCCACGATCGCCGAACTCAAGTCGCAGGGCACGACGATCCTCCTGGTCGAGCAGAACGCCCAGGCGGCACTGTCGCTCGCCGACCACGGACACGTCATGGAGATCGGCAAGATCGTGCTCTCGGGCACGGGCCAGGACCTGCTGCACGACGAGTCGGTGCGCAAGGCGTACCTCGGCGAGGACTGATCACTCCCGGCGAGGACCGACCACCCACACGACGAGGCCCGCGCCCCTCCTTCTCCGGGGGGCGCGGGCCTCGTCGTGTGTGCCGTGCGGTGGGAGCCGCCCGGTGGGATCAGCCCTTGGAGGCCTTCTTCTCCTCCGCGTCCTGGATGACGGCCTCCGCGACCTGCTGCATCGACATACGGCGGTCCATCGACGTCTTCTGGATCCAGCGGAACGCGGCCGGCTCGGTCAGCCCGTACTCGGTCTGCAGCACCGACTTGGCGCGGTCCACGAGCTTGCGGGTCTCCAGGCGCTGCGTGAGGTCGGCGACCTCCTTCTCCAGCTGCCGCAGCTCGTTGAAACGGGACACCGCCATCTCGATCGCCGGCACGACGTCGCTCTTGCTGAACGGCTTGACGAGGTAGGCCATGGCCCCGGCGTCCCGGGCGCGCTCGACGAGGTCACGCTGGGAGAAGGCGGTCAGCATGAGAACGGGCGCGATCGACTCCTCCGCGATCTTCTCGGCGGCGGAGATCCCATCGAGCCTGGGCATCTTCACATCGAGGATCACGAGGTCGGGCCGGTGCTCCCGGGCGAGCTCGACGGCCTGCTCACCGTCGCCCGCCTCACCGACGACGGTGTAGCCCTCTTCTTCGAGCATCTCCTTGAGGTCGAGGCGGATCAGCGCCTCGTCCTCGGCAATGACGACACGGGTCGTCAGCGGAGGCACGTGCGACTTGTCGTCGTCGGGCACGTCTGCGGGCTGGGGCGACTCGGACGTGGTCACTCGGGCTCCTCGTTCACGGGCAGGGGTACTGCTGACAAGAGCGTACCTAGCTGCGGTATGGTGGGGGCACGGCGGGTGACCGCCAACCTTCGTTTTGCAGGAAGCCCCGGTAGCCCAGCGGGAGAGGCACGGTGCTCAAACCACCGACAGCGTGGGTTCGAATCCCACCCGGGGCACTTTTCCTTAGATTCCAAGGTCAGCACTAGAAAGCGGATGTCCACGTTCTCGTGAACATCCACTTTTTGCTGCGTGTCGCAACGATCACTCACGCAGGGTGGCCGCATGTACGACATGGGCACACGCAAGCGAGCGCTGGCGCTCGTAGCACAGGGACGCAGCCTGAGCTCCGTCAGCAAGGAGACTGGGGTCTCCCGGGCAGCGATCCGCTCTTGGCGGACCCGTATCGAGCCACGGGGAGGCACCGGCCGCCCTTGCCCGAGGTGCCAGGATGTGCCTGGCAACCCCGACAACCAGGCGGCGTACGCCTACCTGCTGGGCCTGTATCTCGGCGACGGCTGCATCAACGCTCACCGGCGAGGCGTGTACTTCATGCGCATCGTGCTCGACAATGCGTGGCCCGGCATCATCAATGCGTGCGAAACCGCGATGCGCTCCGTGCGCCCGGACAACAGCGTGTACCGCGTCAAGAAACAGGGCTGCGTAGCGGTCACCGGCTCCAGCAAGCACTGGCCCTGCCTCTTCCCCCAGCACGGGCCCGGCGCAAAGCACAACCGCAAGATCGCACTGGAACCCTGGCAGCAGGAAATCGTCGATGCTCACCCATGGGAGTTCATCCGAGGACTCATCCACTCCGACGGGTGCCGCATCACCAACTGGACGATCCGGCTCGTACGCGGAGTACAGAAGCGCTACGAGTACCCCCGGTACTTCTTCACCAACAAGTCGGCCGACATCATCCATCTCTTCACGGCAACGCTCGACAAAGTCGGGGTCGACTGGAAACAAGCGAACTCACACAACATCTCCATCGCCCGCAAAGCCTCCGTAGCCCTCATGGACGCCCACGTAGGCCCCAAGTACTGAGCGACCGCTACTTGGGGCTGTCGTCCTCCCCGACGTGGTGCACCCGGACCATGTTCGTCGTCCCGGAGACCCCCGGGGGCGAGCCCGCCGTGATCACCACCATGTCGCCCTTCTCGCAGCGGCCGGACCGCAGCAGCAGCTCGTCCACCTGGTCCACCATCGCGTCCGTCGAGCCCCCGTACGGCCCCAGGAAGGTCTCCACGCCCCAGGTGAGGGTGAGTTGGGAGCGGGTGGCCGGGTCCGGGGTGAAGGCGAGGAGCGGGATCGGGGAGCGGTAGCGGGACAGGCGGCGGGCCGTGTCGCCGGACTGCGTGAACGCGACGAGGAACTTGGCGCCGAGGAAGTCGCCCATCTCGGCGGCCGCGCGGGCCACGGCGCCGCCGTGGGTGCGGGGCTTGTTGCGGTCGGTCAGGGGCGGCAGGCCCTTCGCCAGGATGTCCTCCTCCGCCGAAGCGACGATCCGGGACATCGTGCGGACCGTCTCCACCGCGTACTTGCCGACGCTCGTCTCGCCGGAGAGCATCACCGCGTCGGTGCCGTCGATGACCGCGTTGGCCACGTCCGAGGCCTCCGCGCGCGTCGGCCGGGAGTGGTCGATCATCGAGTCGAGCATCTGGGTGGCGACGATGACCGGTTTGGCGTTGCGCTTGGCGAGCTTGATGGCTCGTTTCTGGACGACCGGGACCTGTTCCAGCGGCATCTCGACGCCGAGGTCGCCTCGGGCGACCATGATGCCGTCGAATGCGAGGACGATGTCCTCGATGTTGTCCACGGCCTGCGGCTTCTCGATCTTGGCGATGACCGGGAGGCGGCGGCCCTCCTCGTCCATGATGCGGTGGACGTCCTCGATGTCGCGTCCGCTGCGGACGAATGACAACGCGATGATGTCGAAGCCGGTGCGCAGGGCCCAGCGCAGGTCCGCCTCGTCCTTCTCCGACAGGGCCGGGACGGAGACGGCGACGCCCGGCAGGTTCAGGCCCTTGTGGTCGGAGATCATGCCGCCCTCGACGACGGTGGTGCGCACCTGGGGCCCGTCGATCTCGGTGACCTCCAGGCAGACCTTGCCGTCGTCGACGAGGATGCGCTCGCCGGGGGTGACGTCGTCGGCCAGGCCGGCGTACGTCGTCCCGCAGGTGGTGTGGTCGCCCTCGACGCCTTCCTCGACCGAGATGGTGAAGGTGTCGCCGCGTTCAAGGAGTACGGGCCCTTCGGTGAAGCGGCCGAGCCGGATCTTCGGACCCTGAAGGTCGGCGAGGAGGCCGACGCTCCGGCCGGTCTCGTCGGAGGCCTTTCGTACGCGCTCGTAGCGCTCCTCGTGCTCGGCGTGGCCGCCGTGGCTGAGGTTGAAGCGGGCGACGTCCATTCCGGTCTCGACCAGGGCCTTGATCTGGTCGTACGAGTCGGTGGCGGGCCCCAGGGTACAGACGATCTTTGCTCGGCGCATGGGTCGAGCCTAGGCCTTACCGACCGGTAGGGAATTGGCCGGGCATGACGACTCAACAACCTTTGCATGAAGGGTGGTTGACAAAGGTTGAAGTGTGCGCCGGGGTGCTCCGATGAGCACCCCGGGAGCACTCACTGGCGCTCCTCCGCGCTTCTCACAGCCGGGGCGGTGCCATCGTGAAGCGGGCGTTCACTGATGCGTGGACGCGCTGCCGTTGTGGTTCGAGGTCGAGGGGGGCGGCCGCCTCCGCGGCGTCCGCGGCGTACGCCATGGACCGCATGTGGCCGGGGGCGGGCGCGTACGGCTGGGCGTTCTCGGCGCCGATGTCGGCGAGTTCGACCAGGGCTGTGAGGGTGGTGCCGAGGGCCTCCGCGTATTCGCGGGCGCGGAGGACGGCCTCGCGGACGGCTTGCTGGCGAGCCCGGCGATGGGCGGGCGAGGCGGGGCGCAGTGCCCACCAGGGGCCGTCGACGCTGGTGAGCTCCAGGTCGGCGAGGCGGGTGGTGAGTTCGCCGAGCGCGGTGAAGTCGGTGAGTTCGGCGGTGATGTGGACGCGGCCGTGGTAGGCGTGGACGCGTTCGCCGCGGCCGTGCTTGGTCAGCTCGGGCGTGATGGAGAAGGCGCCGGTCTCCACGTGCTCGACCGCGTCCCCGTACCCCTTGACGAGGTCGAGCACGGTGGCGTTGCGGCGGGTGAGGTCGTCCAGGGCCGCACGCCGGTCCTTGCCGCGGGCGCCGACCGTGACGCCGATGCGGGCGATCTCGGGGTCGACTTCGAGCTGTGCCTCGCCGCGGACGGCGATGCGGGGCGCGTCGGGGGTGCCGTACGGGACGTGGGCTGCTTCGGCGGATGGTTCGGCGGGCGAGGTCATACGCCCCACTCTGTCACGTCTTTCCTGGTTGCGGTGTTGCGGTTCACGGATGAGGTCATCAGATCGAAACCTGCGGGACCTGTTGCGGTCCGTCATGGCCGGGTCAGAATCTACGCGCGTTATCTACGCGCGTTGTTGACCCGTTCCCCGAGGAGTACCCGACATGCCGTTGAACCGCCGGAAGTTCTTGAAGAAGTCCGCCGTGACCGGGGCGGGCGTCGCGCTGACCGGCGCGGTCGCGGCGCCGGGCGCGCAGGCAGCGGAGGCGAGGGGCGCGGGCAAGCGGCCGAAGCGGTACGCGTTCACCGTGCTGGGCACGACCGACCTGCACGGCAACGTCTTCAACTGGGACTACTTCACGGACAAGGAGTTCGACGACAAGGCCCACAACGACGTCGGCCTGGCGAAGATCTCCACCCTGGTGAACCAGGTGCGTGCCGAGAAGGGCCGCCGCAACACCCTCCTCATCGACGCCGGCGACACCATCCAGGGCACTCAGCTGTCGTACTACTACGCCAAGGTCGACCCGATCACCGCCAAGGGCGGTCCGGTGCACCCGATGGCGCAGGCGATGAACGCCATCGGTTACGACGCGGCGGCGCTCGGCAACCACGAGTTCAACTACGGCATCCCGGTGCTGCGCAAGTTCGAGGAGCAGTGCCGCTTCCCGCTGCTCGGCGCCAACGCGCTGGACGCGAAGACGCTGCGGCCCGCCTTTCCGCCGTTCAGCATGCACCGGCTGCGTACCCCGTTCGGCCGTGACGTGAAGGTGGCGGTGCTCGGCCTGACCAACCCGGGCATCGCGATCTGGGACAAGGCGAACGTGCAGGGGAAGATGACGTTCCCGGGCCTGGAGGAGCAGGCCGCGAAGTGGGTGCCGAAGCTGCGCTCGATGGGCGCGGACGTCGTCATCGTGTCGGCGCACAGCGGTTCGTCCGGCACGTCGTCCTACGGTGACCAGCTGCCGTACATCGAGAACGCGGCCGGCCTGGTGGCCGAGCAGGTGCCGGGCATCGACGCGATCCTGGTCGGTCACGCGCACACCGAGATCCCGGAGTACTTCGTCACCAACAAGGAGACCGGCAAGCAGGTCGTGCTCTCCGAGCCGCTGAAGTGGGGTCAGCGTCTGACGCTGTTCGACTTCGAGTTGGTCTGGGAGAAGGGCTGCTGGAAGGTCGAGAAGGTGGGTGCGCGGGTCCTGAACTCCAACACGGTGGAGGAGGACCCGAAGATCACGAAGCTGCTCGCCGACGAGCACGAGAAGGTCGTGGCGTACGTCAACCAGGTCATCGGCACCAACGCCGCCGAGATGACCTCGGCCGAGGCGCCCTACAAGGACGTGCCGATCATCGACCTGATCAACCACATCCAGGCAGACACGGTGAGGCAGGCGCTGGCGGGCAGCGAGTACGCCGCGCTGCCGGTGCTGTCGCAGGCCGCGTGCTTCTCGCGCACCGCCGTGATCCCGGGCGGCGAGGTGACGATCCGGGACGTGGCGGGTCTGTACGTCTTCGAGAACACGCTGGAGGCGCGCCTGATGACGGGTGCGCAGATGAAGGCCTACCTGGAGTACTCGGCGAACTACTTCGTGCAGACGCCCGCGGGCGCCGAGGTGGACCCGGCGAAGCTGACCAACGCGAACGGCACACCGGACTACAACTACGACGTGGTCAGCGGCCTGACGTACGAGATCGACATCGCGAAGCCGGCGGGGTCGCGCGTCACGAACGTGCGGTTCGAGGGCGCTCCGCTCGCGGACGACGCGAAGTTCGTGTTCGCGGTGAACAACTACCGTGCCAACGGCGGTGGCAACTTCCCGCATGTCGCTGCTGCCCAGTTGCTGTGGTCGAACTCGGACGAGATCCGCAACACCATGATCGCGTGGGTGAAGGCGAAGGGGTCCGTCGATCCGGCCGCGTTCGCGGCGGTGGACTGGAGGCTGACGCGCGAGGGCACGCCGGTCTTCTGAGCCCGAGTGGCTGGAGCCTCAGCAGAGTGAGGTCCACGGCGTCGGCGAGGGCCTTCGCGCCGGCGCCGTTGACGTGGAGGCCGTCGCCGCTGCTGGATTCCACGCGGATCCGGGTCGGTGGGTCCGGGTCCGCGACGGCGGCACGAAGGGCGTCGCCGCCGTCGGCCGGGTGTTCGGCTGGGAGGCGCTCTGGTCGGCGAAGCCCCGGACCTCGGAGGGCGCTCGGAGCCTCGCGCGGGTTGACGACGGCGGCGCAGGGCGCGGCGACATTCGCCTACCCGCGGTCGACGGGCGGGATGAGGGCCGGTTTCCGGCGCGTGGGCGGGATCTGCGGCCGCCGAGGCTCGAGACCGAAGGTCGTGAAGGCCGTACGGTCGGGCAGCGGGTACGGCTCCTTGCCGGTGACCGCGTTCAGGATGCTGGCGCTGCGCCAGGCGGCCAGGCCGAGGTCGGGGGTGCCGACGCCGTGGGCGTGGAGCGCCGCGTTCTGTAGGTAGACGTGGCCGCCCGAGGCGGTGACCGAGGGGTCGAGGACGAGGCGGAACCGGTCGTCGACGCGGGGCCGCTCGGAGCTGTCGCGGCGCAGGTACGGGTCGAGGCCGGCGAGGAGGCGGTCGAGGGGGCGCTCGCGGTAGCCGGTGGCGAGGACGACGGCGTCGGTGGCGAGGCGGGAGCGGGTGCCCTGCTGGAGGTGTTCCAGGTGGAGCTCGACCTTGGTGGCTGAGAGCCGGCCGGCTGTGCGGACCAGGACGCCGGGGGTGAGGACCGCGTCGGGCCAGCCGCCGTGCAGGGTGCGGCGGTAGAGCTCCTCGTGGATGGCGGCCAGGGTGGGGGCCGCGATGCCCCGGTGGAGCTGCCACTGCGCGGCGACGAGCCGGTCACGGGTCGGTTCGGTCAGGGCGTGGAAGTAGTGGGTGTAGTCGGGCGTGAAGTGCTCCAGGCCGAGCTTGGAGTACTCCATGGGCGCGAACGCATCGGTGCGCGCCAGCCAGTGGATCCGCTCGCGCCCCGCGGGCCGGGACTTCAGGAGGTCGAGGAAGATCTCCGCACCGGACTGCCCCGCGCCGATGACGGTGACGTGGCCGGCGGCGAGGAGGCGGTCACGCTCGCCGAGGTAGTCCGCGGCGTGGATGACGGGCACGCCGGGAGCGTCGACGAGCGGTTTGAGGGAGTCGGGTACGTGCGGGGCGGTGCCGATGCCGAGGACGACGTTCCTGGTGTACGTACGGCCGAGGGACTCGGCTTCGCCGTCGCGGTCGAGGCGGGTGAAGGCGACCTCGAACAGGTCGCGTCGGGGGTTCCAGCGGACCGCGTCGACCTGGTGGTTGAAGCGCAGTCCGGGGATGTTCTCACTGACCCAGCGGCAGTAGGCGTCGTACTCGGCGCGCCGGATGTGGAAGCGCTCGGCGAAGTAGAAGGGGAACAGCCGGTCACGGGACCTGAGGTAGTTGGGGAACGACCAGGGGCTGGTGGGGTCGGCGAGGGTCACCAGGTCGGCCAGGAACGGGACCTGGAGGGTCGTGTCCTCGATGAGCAGGCCGGGGTGCCAGTGGAACGCGGGGTGCTGGTCGTAGAAGACGGCGTCGAGCTCGGCGAGCGGATGGGCGAGGGCGGCGAGGGACAGGTTGAACGGGCCGATGCCGATGCCCACCAGGTCGCGGGGGGCTTCCGGCTCGTGGGGTGGGGGCGTGCCCATGCGTGGGGTCATGTGGGGGGACGTGTCCACGTGCGGGGACGTGTCCATGTGGGGGGACGTACTCATGTGGGGGCGTTTCCTTCCACGAGTTCCAGGAGTGCGGCCAGGTCGCTCGGCCGGGTGTGCGGGTTGAGCAGGGTGGCCTTGAGCCAGAGGCGTCCGTCGGGCGCGGCCCGTCCGAGGACGGCACGGCCGCTGTGCAGGAGCCGTCGGCGTACCTCCGCCACGTCCGCGTCGGTCGTTCCGGTGGGCCGGAACAGGACGGTGCTGATGGTGGGCGGGGCGTACAGCTCGAAGCCGGGGTGTGCGTCGACGAGCGCGGCGAACTTGCCGGCGAGGGCGCAGACCCGGTCGACGAGTGCGCCGAGACCTTCGCGGCCGAGGCTCCTGAGGGTGACGGCGATCTTGAGGACGTCGGGGCGGCGGCTGGTCCGCAGGGACCGGCCGAGCAGGTCGGGCAGTCCGGCCGCGGTGTCGTCGTCGGCGTTGAGGTAGTCGGCGCGGTGGGCCAGTACGGCGAGGTCGGCGGCGTCACGCACGGCCAGGAGGCCGGCGGCGACCGGCTGCCAGCCGAGTTTGTGCAGGTCGAGGGTGATCGTCTGGGCACGGTCGAGGCCGTGCAGCCGGGCGCGGTGGCGGTCGCTGAAGAGGAGCCCTCCGCCGTAGGCGGCGTCCACGTGCAGCCGGGCGCCGCGGGCCGCGCACACGTCGGCGAGGTCGGTCAGCGGGTCGATCAGCCCGGCGTCGGTGGTGCCGGCGGTGGCGGTGACCAGGGCCGGACGGTTCAGCCGGGTGAGGGTCTCGTCGAGGGCGGCCGGGGTGAGGACGCCGGCCGGGGTGGGGACGACGACGGGTTCGGGCAGGCCCAGCAGCCAGGCGGCGCGGTGCAGGGAGTGGTGGGCGTTGGCGCCGCAGACGAGCCGGAGGGGCCCCTGGGCCGCCTGGGTTTCGCGGGCCAGGAGGAGGGCGAGCTGGTTGGACTCGGTGCCTCCGGTGGTGACCAGGGCGTCGCCCGCGTGCACTTCGTCGGCGAACGCCCTGGTGACGAGGGCCTCCAGCGCCGAGGCGGCCGGCGCCTGGTCCCACGAGTCGAGGGAGGGGTTGAGGGCGGAGGCCGCGAGGTCGGCGGCGGCCGCCACGGCGAGGGGCGGGCAGTGCAGGTGGGCCGCGCACAGCGGGTCGGCGGGATCGGCCGCCCCGGCGGCGAACGCGCGGACGAGGGTGTGGAGGGCGTCCGGGTCGCCGTGGCGTGGGAGGACCTCTCCGACGGCGGCCCGGACGCGTGCGGTGACGGCCTGCGGCCCGCCTTCGGGGAGGGGGCCGCCCCTCGCTTCGGTGCCCTCTCGCAGGGCGCCCAGCACGGTTCGCAGCAACTGCCCCAGGGGGGCGCCTCCGGCGGTTGAGGCGAGGGGCGGGGTGCTCATGTCCTGGAGAACGATGCGGCGCGGGTGAGGGTGCTGTTCGGAGCGCCGTTGTGGTTTCTGCCGGTGGGAGTTCCGCGGGTCCTGCCTGGCTGGTCGCGCAGTTCCCCGCGCCGCTTACGGGGCGCTGTGCGCCTCCCTCACCCTCAGTGCCCGTCCCAGGTCGTCCAGCTGGTCGGCGAGCTTGCGGCGCAGGGACGGGATCGGGTCGGACTTCTTGAGGCACTTCTTGCCGAGGCGGAGCGTCTCGGCGTCGACGGCGTACGCGGGGAAGGCCCAGCGGCCCGCGGCGTCGGCGATGGCGGGGCCTCGGCGGGCGGCGAGGGCGACCGCGTCGGTGAAGTACCGCTCCACGTACTCCTGGAGCAGCTCGGCCTGTTCGGGCTGCCAGAAGCCCTGGGCGGTGGCCGTGAAGAGGTAGTTGGAGAGGTCGTCGGTGGCGAACATGGCCTCCCAGGCCGTGCGCTTGGACTCCGGGTCGGGCAGCGCGGCCCGGCAACGGGCGGCGCCCTCCTGGCCGGTGGCGCTCCGGTCGCGCTGCGCCTCGGCGTCGATGGCGGCCTCGTCGGTGGCGCCGAGGACCGCGAGGCGGCCCAGGATGCGCCAGCGCAGCTCGGGGTCGAGTTCGGGACCGCCGGGCACCGTGCCGTCGGCGAGCCAGGCGGCGATCGCGTCGGGGTGGGCGGCGACGTCGATGAAGTGCCGTACGGCCGTGAGGCGCAGGCCGGGGTTCGAGCCGTCCTCCGTGCGGCGGATCAGGTCGTGGCACAGGGCGGTCAGGTTCGACAGGGCGGCGGGCCGGTCGTCGTCGTTCAGGAAGCGGTCCGTGATCTGGGCCGACGCGAACGACAGCACGCCCTGGACCAGCGCCAGGTCCGTCTCACGCGGCAGATGGGCGCGCGCGGCCTCCAGGTAGGCGGTGGGGGGCAGTTCGCCGTCGCGGACGGCGTCCCGCAGGGCGTTCCAGACGACGGCGCGGGTCAGCGGGTCGGGCAGCCCCGACAGGTTGTCGCGGACGGCCGCGAAGGACGCGGGGTCGAAGCGGACCTTGGCGTAGGTGAGGTCGCCGTCGTTGAGCAGGAGCAGCGCGGGCCGCTTGCCGATCGGCCTGCCCGTGTCCTGAGGGACGTCGAACTCGGGGCGCTCGCGCAGGACGAGGTGATGGCTGTCGTCGCCGGGGTCCGGGTCGTAGAGGCCAACGGCGATGCGGTGGGGGCGGCTGCCGTCGCGCTCGACGGTCAGTGTGTACGTGCCGTCGTCGGCGCGGGCGACCTTCGGGGTGAGTGTGTCGACGCCCGTGGTGCGCAGCCAGGAGTCGGCCCAGGCGTGCACGTCGCGTTCGGTGGCGTCGGCGAGGGAGTCGATGAAGTCGGCGAGCGTGGCGTTGCCGAAGCGGTGGCGGGCGAAGTGGGTGTTGATGCCGGCGAGGAAGTCCTTCTCGCCGAGCCAGGCCACGAGTTGCCGTAGCGCCGAGGCGCCCTTGGCGTAGGAGATGCCGTCGAAGTTGAGCAGCGCGGAGGCGGTGTCGTCGATGGCCTCGGGGGCGACCGGGTGGGTGGAGGGGCGCTGGTCGGCGTCGTACCCCCAGGCCTTGCGGGCGACCCCGAAGTCGACCCAGGTGTCGGTGAAGGCGGTGGCCTCGGTGAGGGTCTGGTAACCCATGTACTCGGCGAAGGACTCGTTCAGCCAGATGTCGTCCCACCACTTGAGGGTGACGAGGTCGCCGAACCACATGTGGGCCATCTCGTGGGCGATGACCATGGCGCGGGTCTGCCGCTCGGTGTCGGTGACGGCGGAGCGGTAGACGAACTCGTCGCGGAAGGTGACGAGGCCGGGGTTCTCCATCGCCCCGAAGTTGAACTCGGGGACGAAGGCCTGGTCGTAGGAGTCGAACGGGTACGGCTCCTCGAACTTCTCGTGGTAGCGGTCGAAGCACGCGCGCGTGATGTCGAGGATCTCGTCGGCGTCGGCGTCCAGGTGGGGTGCGAGGGAGCGGCGGCAGTGGATGCCGAAGGGCAGCCCGCGGTGCTCGGTGCGCACGGAGTGCCAGGGACCGGCGGCGACGGCGACCAGGTAGGTGGAGATCAGCGGCGTGGGGGCGGCCCGCCAGGTGCCGTCCTCCTGCTGCTCGGTGATGCCGTTGGCGATGACCGTCCAGTCCTCGGGGGCCTTCACCGTCAGCTCGAAGACGGCCTTGAGGTCGGGCTGGTCGAAGGCGGGGAAGACCCGCTTGCAGTCGTCGAGGGCGAGTTGCGTGTAGACGTACGTCTCGCCGTCGGTGGGGTCGGTGAAGCGGTGCATGCCCTCGCCGGTACGGGAGTAGCGCATGACGGCGTCGACGCGCAGTTCGTGCTCGCCGGCGGCCAGGCCCTTGAGGGGCAGCCGGTTCTCGTCGAAGGTGCCCGGGTCGAGGGCGTGTCCGTCGAGGACGGCCTCGCGCAGCTCTTCGGCCTTGAGCTCGACGAAGGTGTCCGTGGCTTGTCGGTCCCCGCGTACCGTGAAGCGGATGACGGTGCGGGAGTCGAACAGCTCGTCGCCACGCGTCAGATCGAGGTCGATCTCGTAGCGGCGGACGTCGAGGAGCCTGGAACGTGTCTGCGCTTCGTCGCGCGTCAGTACGGACATGCAGGACATGCTGCCTGATGCCGCTGACACCGCACAGGGGCGGGCCGGTACACGGCATTTGTCCGCCGCCCTCCCCTGTGCGCCCCCTGCGAGCGGTGTCCGACCGCCTCAGGCCTGTGTCCGGTCCTCCGCGGGCTTCTGCGGCTTCCTGCCGGCCGCGTCGTCCCGGGCGCCGTTCCGTGCGTCCCGGGCGCCGCTCGCCGCGCCCCTCGCGCCGTGCCCCTCGCGCTGCTCGGGTACCCGCCCGTCGGGGCGCGGCAGCGCGGGACCCTGTTGCGGGGTGAGGTCCCCGATGCGGGCGCGCAGCTCCCGTACCTCGCGCTGCAGGGCGTGGCTGCGCTGGTGGGCGTCGTACAGGAAGCGGACCTTGGTGCGCAGCGCCCAGGGGTCGACGGGCTTCATGACGAGGTCGGCGACCCCCAGCGCGTAGGCGGTGGAGGCCAGTTCCGTGTCGGGGCCGAAGCCGGTGAGCAGGATGACGGGGATGTACTGGGTCTGCTCCAGGCGCCGCAGGTAACGCACGACGTCGAGGCCGCTGACGCCGGGCATGCGGACGTCGAGGAGCAGCAGTCCGACCTGGCCGCGCAGGACCTCCTTGAGTGCCGCGTCGCCGCTGGTGGCGCGCGTCAGCTGGTAGCCCAGCGGGGCCAGGGCGCTCTCCAGGGCGTACAGCGTGTCCTCATGGTCGTCGACGATGAGGATCCTGGCATCCGACGGCATGGCCCGACGTCCCCTCGCTCGGACACATCAGTGGGAGGGCCGGGTACCTCACCACTCGTACCCGAGACCTCCACAAGGAGTGCTCACGCAGGATGCCTTCTGGCGGGCGCGGTGTCACTCCCCCGTGCCGGACGCGCCGTTCACCGCGTCGTCCGCGATGCGCTCGTGATGGCGGATGACCTCGGCGATGATGAAGTTCAGGAGTTTCTCCGCGAACGCGGGGTCCAGATTGGCGCTCTCGGCGAGCGTGCGCAGCCGGGCGATCTGCTGGGCCTCGCGCGCCGGGTCCGCGGGTGGCAGCCGGTGCTCGGCCTTGAGGTGGCCGACCTGCTGGGTGCACTTGAACCGCTCGGCGAGCATGTGGACGACGGCGGCGTCGATGTTGTCGATGCTCTCGCGCAGCCGGACGAGCTCGGCGCGGACAGCGGGGTCGACTTCCCCGGTGCCGGTGTTGCTGGAGGTCATGGGCGTCACCCTACGGGGCGTGCAGTTGTTCGATCATCGCGCGGCTCTCCTGAGTGCGGAAGTGGACGGGGGCCACGCCGACACGGCGGGTGAACAGGCGGGAGAAGTACGCCGGGTCGTCGTACCCGACACGCCGGGCCACGGCGGCGACGGGCAGGTCGGTCGAGGCGAGCAGTTCCTTGGCACGGTCAAGGCGGACCCGCAGAAGGTAGTCCTTGGGGCTGCAGCCGGCACCGCGCCGGACGGCGGTGCGCAGCTCGGCGGTGGTCATGCCGAGCCGGGCGGCGTGCTCGGCGACGGACAGGGGACGGCAGGCGTCGCGGGCGAGGGCCTGCAGGATCCGGTCGCCGTCCGGTGCGAGGTCGGCGCGGGCACCGCGCAGGGTCACGAGGAGCTCGTGCAGGGCGGCGCCCGCCCTCACTTCGGGCAGGGACGTGTCGCGCTGGACGGTGCGGGCGATACGGCCGATGACCGCGCGGGCGCCGGACGCGTCCGAGAGGGGCACCACGGGCCGGTCCGGTTCGATGCAGCCGAGCTCGGTGTACGCCTCGGCCGCGGGCCCGGTGAAGGCGACCCAGCTCTCGTCCCAGCGCGGGCCGGGCCCGTAGTGGTGGGGGACGCCCGGGGTGAGCCAGAGCAGGACGGGTGCCGTGACCTCGACGCGGGGTCCGTCGCCGGCCCGGAACCAGCCTCCGCCCTCGCTGATCACGACGGCCACGTGGTGGTCGAGGGTGCGTGGCCCGACGGTGGGCAGCTCGCCGTGCTGCAGTCCGACGCCGAGGCAGGCGAGGCCGAGCCGGTGGAGGGCGGGGCCGGGCGTGAAGTACCGCATCCAGGCGTGGGAGGCGCGCTTCCTTCCGTCCACGGTGCCCTCACTTTCGTCCAAGGGTCGGTCGATCTTTGTCCATGGACTCCGGTCGCCGCCAGGGTGAGGGTGGGGCCATGGGCGAAATCAGGGTCGCAAACAGCCAGTTCAGCGCCGAAGACCGTGAGTTCAGGGTCGGAGACGGCGACTTCCTGCTGGACGGCCGCCCGGTGCGGCTGCTGTCGGGCGCGCTGCACTACTTCCGGGTGCACGAGGAGCACTGGGGCCACCGCCTGGCGATGCTGCGGGCGATGGGCCTCAACTGCGTGGAGACGTACGTCCCGTGGAACTTCCACGAACCGCGCCCCGGCGAGTTCCGTGAGGTGGGGCAGCTGGGCCGGTTCCTGGACGCCGCCCGGGAGGCGGGGCTGTGGGCGATCGTGCGCCCGGGGCCGTACATCTGCGCGGAGTGGGAGAACGGCGGGCTGCCGCACTGGGTGACAGGTCAGCCGCGCACCCGGGACGAGCGCTTCCTGGAGCCGGTGGAGCGCTGGTTCCGGCACCTGCTGGGCCAGGTCGTGCCCCGGCAGATCGACCGGGGCGGACCGGTGATCATGGTGCAGGTCGAGAACGAGTACGGCAGCTACGGCACCGACCAGGTGTACCTGCGCCGGCTGGTCGACCTGTTCCGTGCCGAGGGCGTGACCGTGCCGCTGTGCACCACGGACGGCCCGGAGGACCACATGCTCACCGGCGGCTCGGTCCCGGGACTGCTCGCGACGGTCACCTTCGGCTCCCGCGCGCGGGAGGCGTTCGACGTGCTGCGCAGGCACCGCCCCACGGGCCCGCTGATGTGCATGGAGTGGTGGTGCGGCTGGTTCACCCACTGGGGCGGCGAGCCGGCCGCCCGGGACGCCGAGGACGCCGCGCGGTCGCTGCGCGAGATCCTGGAGCACGGCGCCTCGGTGAACCTGTACATGGCGCACGGCGGAACGAACTTCGCGGGCTGGGCGGGCGCGAACCGGGGCGGCGGAGTCCTGCACGACGGGCCGCTGCACCCGGACGTCACGTCCTACGACTACGACGCGCCGATCGACGAGTACGGGCGCCCCACCGAGAAGTTCTGGCGCTTCCGGGAGATCCTCGCGGAGTACGCGGACGGCCCTCTGCCGGACGTCCCGCCCGCGCCCGCGCCCCTGAGCGAGGCCACCACGGCACGACTCACCGCGTGGGCGCCGCTGGAGGACGTCCTTCAGGCGCGCGGCGGCCCGGAGGTCGAGGCACCGATACCGGCCACGTTCGAGGAACTGGACGTGAACCGGGGCCTGGTGCGCTACTCCGTGGAGATCCCCGGCCCCAGGGAGCCGTATCCGCTTCTCGCGCGCGGGCTGCGTGATCTGGCCGTGGTGTACGTCGACGGGGAGCGGGCCGGGGTACTCACCGAGGACGAGCCTCAGCTCAAGGAGCCTGTCGCGGGGCACGCGCGCGTGGAGCTGTGGGTGGAGTCCCTCGGGAGGGCCAATTACGGGCCCCGGCTCGGCGAGTCGAAGGGCATCACCGGGGGCGTCCTGCACGAGCGGGCGTTCGTGCACGGCGTACGCGCGCGTGGGCTGCGCCTCGACGCGCTGGACGACGTCGAGGGCGTGCCGCTTCGGGAGCTGCCCGAGGAGGGCGCCCCCGGGCTGTACCGGGGCACGTTCGAGGTGCGCGGGGCCGGCGACGCGCTCCTGAGGCTCCCGGGCTGGACGCGGGGCTTCGTCTGGGTCAACGGCTTCAATCTGGGCCGTTACTGGTCCGTGGGGCCGCAGGACGAGCTGTACGTGCCCGGTCCGGTGCTGCGCGAGGGCGTGAACGACCTGTGGGTGCTGGAGCTTCAGGAGGCCACCAGCGACTTGTGGAAGTGCACGTCCTCGTTGCCGCCGGGGATGCCCTCGCTGCGGCCGGTCTCGCGGTAGCCCTGCTTGCGGTAGAAGTCCGGGGCCTGGAAGGTGAAGGAGGAGACGGTCATGTCGGTGCACCCGCGCCGCGTGCCCTCCTCCTCCGCCGCCTTCATGAGCCTGGCGCCCCAGCCCTCGCGCCGGAGGTCCTCGCGCACCCACAGCATGCTGACGGCGCAGAGACTGCCCCAGATCCAGCCGGTGAGGCCGCCGGCCAGTTCCCCGTCCGCGTCGGTCAGCCGGACGGAGAACTCGTCCGGCCGGCCGGCTCCGGTCGCGTCGGCGTTGAAGGCGGTGAGCTCGTCGTCGAGCCGCTGCTCCAGCTCGTCGTCCTGGGCGCCGACCTGCAGGGACGCGGTGGGGGCGAGGTGCCGTTCGGTGGTCATGGGGTGAGTCTCGCAGGGGTGGCGGCTGACGCCGACGCATTTTCCCGCTCGTACGACGGAACCGGCCACCGGCTCCCCCGCGCGGGAGCCGGTGGCCGGTGGCCGGTCCTTGGGAGGGCGTCCGCCACCGTGGCGTGGTGGCGGACGCCGCTTGCGTCACGGCGCGGACGCGTCGGTCGTGGCGCGGAGGCGCCGGCCTGGTGTGGACGCGCCTGTCCTGGCGTGGACGCGAGGTCATGGCCTGGACCCACCCGTCCTGGCGTGGACGCGCCCGCCCAGCGTCGACGCCGAGGTCATGGCGAGGATGCGTCGATCAAGGCGTGGACGCGTCGGTCGTTGACGGGACGGACGTCCGCGTCACGGTGCGGATGCGCCCGTCACATGGGACATGTCCATCACAGCGCGGACGAGTCCATCACAGCGGGACGCGTCCGTCACAGCCCGGACCTGTCCCTCACAGCGTGGACGCCGCCTGGGCTATGGCCGACGCGAAGGTGGACACCTCGGTGTAGACACCGGGGGCGTTGGGACGGGCGCAGCCCTCTCCCCAGCTGACGATGCCGACCTGGATCCAGGCACCGGCGTTGTCCTTGCGGAACATGGGGCCGCCGGAGTCACCCTGGCAGGTGTCGACGCCGCCCTGCGGGAAGCCCGCGCAGATCTCCTCGCCGGGGACGAGGTCGTCGTAGAGGCCGCCGTAGGCCTTGCAGGTCGAGTCACTGACGAACGGCACGGTGGCCTTGAGCAGGTAGCGCTGCTGTGCGCCGCCCTCGCGTGCCGCGCCCCACCCGGCGACGGTGAAGTCACCCGCGTTGTACTGCGAGGTCGTGGCGATCTTCAGGGTCGGCAGGTTGATCGGCTGGGCGAGCTTGATGAGCGCCCAGTCCTTGCCGGTGCCGTTGTAGCCGGGCGCCCGGAGCACCTTGGTGGAGCGGACCTGGACGCGGCCGCTGGTGGACTGCAGGTCCACGACACCGGCGGTCGCGGTGATGCTGGTGTTGTTGCCGGAACCGCTCACACAGTGCGCGGCGGTCAGCACGATCTGCTGGGTGTAGAGGGCGCCTCCACAGCCCATGGAGAGCCGGACCATGAACGGGAACTCGCCCTGCGCGGCACGGGTTCCGCCCACGACCGGACTGGGCGCGGCGTTCGCACTGACCGGCTGGAGGCTGACGACGGCGAGGGCGGCGGCTCCGGCCACCGCGGCTCTCTTGAGGAAGGAGAACAGCTTCTTCAACGGACTGTCCTTTCGTGGGGGGTGGAGCGCGTATGTCAGGTCCATGACATGCCACGGCGACCAGTGACGGTCAGGTACCTGTCAGAACGTTGTGTGAAGTATGAAGATCCGCCCCACCCGCCACAAGGGGCGGAAACGCGCCACCACGCGCCGGTCGCCAACCCGCCGGACCTCCATCGCGTCGACTTAGAGTGGAGGCGTATCGAGGCGTCATGGGGGTATGGACGTGGCGAACGGCGGACCTGTCCAGCACGGCTACCCGCACCTGGACACCGTGCGGGAGTCGATCACCGCGTTGTACAAGCGCCTCTCGTACGACACGATCCGCACCTTCGCCACCAGCGTGGCCCCCGTCGACGTGGCCTTCTGCGACACGGACGACCTCCATCTGGGCGCCCAGCGCGTCGCCCGCGAGATCGTCCGGCACTTCCGGTTGCCCGACACCCGGATGATCATCAGCTTCCGCGAGATGACCCACGCGGCGAACGTCGAGCTGACCGCGGGCCCCGAGTACTTCATCGAGCTCAACGACCGCTTCCGCACCCACCGCAGGGACATCGGCGCCGCCCTCGCCCACGAGGTGATGCACGTCTACCTGCACCGACTCGGCCTGTCGTTCCCCGGCACCCGCGACAACGAGGTCCTCACGGACACGGCCACGACCTACCTGGGCGCCGGCTGGCTCCTGCTGGACGCCTTCCGGGAGGACCGGGACTCCTCGCAGAAGCTCGGCTATCTCACCCCGGAGGAGTTCGGCTACGTGCTCGCCAAGAGGGCGTCGCTGTTCGGCGAGGACCCGTCGATCTGGTTCACCAGCCCACAGGCGTACACCGCGTACACCAAGGGCGCGGCCCGGGCCCGCCGCGACGAGCAGCAGCCGCCCCTGACCGCCGCCGGATGGGCGGGCCGCCGCCGCTACGCCAAGGACCGGCGCCATGCCCAGGACCGCGAGAACGCCCAGGACCGCGAGAACGCCCAGGACCGCGAGAACGCCCAGGACCGGGGAAACGCCCAGGACCGGAGAAACGCCCAGGAACACCGCCGGCCGGGCCCATTGCCGGGCGCCCCGTACGCGTTCACCCCCGACGGCCTGGGCCCGCTGCGCGTCTCCTTTCCCTGCCCCACCTGCCACCAGCGCATCAGGGTCCCCGTCCGTGGCCGGGTCCGCGCCCGCTGCGGGTTGTGCCGGACGGTGCTGGAGTGCGACACGTGAGAACCGCGCTGCCGGTGAACGACGTCATACCGTGAGCCTTTGGCGAAAGCAGAACGGGCGAGCGAGGCTCGGAAGGTATGAACGAGTACGAGCCGCCGACCGGACCAGGTCTCTTCACGGCGGTGTACGAGGGTGACGAGGACGCGGTCGTACGGCTGCTGCGGGCCGGCGTGAGCCCCGAGGCGACGGACGAGGACGGCCAGTCGGTCCTGTATCTGACAGCGGTCAGCGACGCGCCCGGCATCACGCGCCTGCTGCTGGCGGCGGGCGCCGACCCGGACCGCCTCAGCGCGGGTACGGACTCCCCGCTGTGCGGCGCGGCCTGCGGCGGACACACCCAGGTCGTCCGTGCCCTGCTGGCCGCCGGGGCGACCGCCGACCTGGAGGAGGAGCTGGGCTTCACCGCGCTGACGTGGGCCGTGCAGCGGGGCAAGTCCGGGGTGGTAGCGGCGCTCCTGGAGTACGGCGCGGACCCGAACCGCCCCGCCCCGACGGGCGAACCCCCGCTCGTCGCGGCGGCCCGCCGGGGCTCCCTGCCATGCGTGCGCGCACTGCTGGAACACGGCGCCCACGCGCGCGAGGAGGCCCTCACGGAGGCTCGCCGCTGGCTGACGGTCGACGTGGCGTCGGAACTGCGCGCCGGCCTGGAACGGACGTACGGACCGGGCCACGAGGTGACGACCCGGCGCGTGCCCGAGGACGGCGGCATCACCGTCGTGGTCGAACTCCGCACCGACGGCAGGACGGTGGCGGGCAACGACCAGCAGACCGGGCACGCGGAGATCGTGCGGCTCCTGGAGTCGGGCCGTGTCGAGGACGCCCGTGTCGAACGCGACAGCCCTCTGGTCACACCGGCTGAAGGGCCGTCGCCGACGACCGGCCCCGCTGCCGAGGGTGGGCCGTGGTGGTCCGGTCCCCCGTTCCCCGACGGCACTCGCGGTCTCCCGGACACCCCGCCCGCCGTGTGAACGCCCCATCCGGGGAAGCTCGGGCCGCACGACGGTCACGTCACCCGGCCCCGTACACCGGCCTCGGAAGCTCCGCCTCGGCCAGGAGCTCGCGGGCCGCGTCGCCCGCGTCGGCCGGGGTCCAGCGTGCCCCCTTGTCGGCCGTCGGTCCCGGTCGCCAGCCCTCCATGACCGTGATGCGACCGCCCTCGGCCTCGAAGACCCTCCCGGTGACGCCCGCGCTCGCCGCCGAGCCCAGCCACACGACCAGGGGTGAGACGTTCTCCGGGGCCATGGCGTCGAAGCCGTGGTCGGGTGCGGCCATCGTCTCCGCGAAGGTGTGTTCCGTCATACGGGTGCGCGCCGCGGGAGCGATGGCGTTCACCTGGACCCCGTAGCGCGCGAGTTCGGCCGCCGCGACCAGGGTCAGCCCGACGATCCCGGCCTTCGCCGCGCTGTAGTTGCCCTGACCGACCGAGCCCAGCAGGCCCGCCCCGCTACTGGTGTTGACGACCCGGGCCACCGGTGCCCGCCCCGCCTTGGCCTCGGCCCGCCAGTGGGCGGCCGCGTGCTTCAGCGGCAGGAAGTGCCCCTTCAGATGGACGCGCAGAACGGCGTCCCAGTCGTCCTCGTCGAGGTTGACGAGCATCCGGTCGCGCAGGAAACCGGCGTTGTTGACGAGGGTGTCGAGCCGGCCGTACGTCTCCAGGGCGGCGCGTACGAGGGACGCGGCGCCCGCGGTCGTGGCGATGTCGCCGCCGTGGGCGACCGCCTCGCCGCCGGCCGCGCGGATCTCGTCGGCGACCCGGGCCGCCGGGCCGTCCGGTCCCGGTGTGCCGTCGAGGCCGACGCCCAGGTCGTTGACGACGACACGGGCACCCTCGGCGGCGTACGCCAGGGCGTGGGCGCGCCCCAGCCCGCGCCCCGCGCCGGTGACGACGACAACGCGCCCCTCACAGATCCGGCGTGCGCTCATCCCGGTTCCCCTTTCCCGGTCGGTTGGTTGACGGTCGCGGCGTCGAGGAAGGCCGGTCGTTCGCCGCCGCCGTGGACGAGGAGCGACGCCCCGGTGATGTAGGCCGCCGCGTCCGAGGCGAGGAAGACGGCGGCCTCGCCGACGTCGGACGGCTCGGCCAGCCGGCCCAGCGGGACCGTGCGCGCGACCGCCGCGACACCGTCCTCGTCGCCGTAGTGGAGGTGGGACAGTTCGGTGCGGACCATGCCGAGGACGAGTGTGTTCACGCGGATGTCCGGGGCCCACTCCACGGCCATCGAGCGGGCCAGGTGGTCCAGTCCCGCCTTGGCCGCGCCGTATGCCGCCGTCCCGGGCGAGGGGCGTGCCCCGCTCACGCTGCCGATCATCACGATGGAGCCTCTGGCCCGCTTGAGGTGCTCGTACGCGGCGAGCGAGACGGTCAGCGGTGCGGTGAGGTTGAGCTCGATGACGCGGGCTTGGCGCCGGGCGTCGCTGCCCGTATCGCCGTGGGCCAGCGGGCGGTACGGGGAGCCGCCCGCGTTGTTGACGAGGACGTCGACGCGGGGCAGGCCGTCGAACAAGCGGTGTACGGCGTCGGGGTCCCGGACGTCGACCGGGACGAACTCCGTTCCGTCCACGGGTCCTTCCGGCGGTCTGCGCGCACAGACCACGGTGTCGGCACCCGCCTCGGCGAAGGCACGCGCGATCCCGGCGCCGACGCCGCGGGTGCCTCCGGTGACGACGACGACTTTCCCCCTCAGCCCCTTGCCGACCGGCGGCACTGCTCGCTGTCCGGAGTTGTCCACAGGCTCTCCCGCGGGCTCGCGTTCGCTGCTACCTTCGACATCGAACCTAACAAACGTTTGGTGGAAAGGTAGCTGACGATCTGATGGGTGTCTCCACCTCGTCCCCGGAAAAGGGGATTTCCGTCGTCACAGTCGACTTCCCGCCGGTGAACGCGCTGCCGGTGCGCGGCTGGTTCGAGCTGGCCGGGGCCGTGCGCGCGGCCGGCCGCGATGCCGACGTCCGCTGTGTGGTGCTGGCGGCCGGGGGACGCGGGTTCAACGCGGGGGTGGACATCAAGGAGATACAGGCGCAGGGCGGCCCGGCCCTGGCGGGTGCCAACCAGGGCTGCGCGGAGGCCTTCGCCGCGGTGTACGAGTGCGAGGTACCCGTGGTCGCTCAGGTGCACGGCTTCTGTCTGGGCGGCGGTATAGGCCTGGTGGGGAACGCGGACGCGATCGTGGCGAGCGAGGACGCCACATTCGGCCTGCCGGAGCTGGACCGCGGCGCGCTGGGCGCGGCCACGCACCTGGCGCGGCTGGTCCCGCAGCACCTGATGCGCGCCCTGTACTACACGTCGCGCACGGCGACGGCGGCCGAGCTGCACGCGCACGGGTCGGTGTGGCGGGTCGTGCCGCGAGACGCACTGCGTTCGGCCGCACTGGAGCTGGCCCGCGAGATAGCCGCCAAGGACGGCCGGCTGATCCGGCTCGCCAAGGCCGCCATCAACGGCATCGACCCGGTCGACGTCCGCCGCAGCTACCGCTTCGAGCAGGGCTTCACCTTCGAGGCGAGCCTCAGTGGAGTGGGCGACCGGGTCCGGGACACCTTCGGGACACAGGGGGGACAGGGGGCACAGGTGGGTGACCATGGCTGACAAGACGATGACCGCCGACGAGGTCGTCTCCCGGCTGGAGAGCGGCATGACCCTCGGCATCGGCGGCTGGGGCTCGCGCCGTAAACCGATGGCCCTGGTGCGGGCGCTGCTGCGCTCGGACATCACCGACCTCACCGTCGTCTCGTACGGCGGCCCCGACGTGGGCATGCTCGCGGCGGCCGGGCGCATACGAAAGCTGGTCGCCGCGTTCGTGACCCTCGACTCGATCCCGCTCGAACCGCACTACCGCGCGGCCCGCGAGCGCGGGGCCTTCGAGCTGACGGAGGTCGACGAGGCGATGTTCATGTGGGGGCTGCACGCGGCCGCGAACCGGCTTCCGTTCCTGCCGGTGCGCGCCGGCGTCGGCTCGGACGTGATGCGGGTCAACCCCGGGTTACGGACGGTCCGGTCGCCCTACGAGGACGGGGAGACGTTCGTCGCCATGCCAGCCCTGCGAATGGACGCCGCGTTCGTCCACCTGAGCCGCGCCGACCGCCTCGGCAACGGGCAGTACCTGGGCCCGGACCCTTATTTCGACGACCTCTTCTGTGAGGCCGCCGACCGCGCGTACGTGTCGTGCGAGCGCATCGTGGACACGGCGGAGCTGACGAAGGAGGCGGCGCCCCAGACGCTGCTGGTGGGGCGGCACACGGTGTCGGGTGTCGTCGAAGCGCCGAACGGCGCCCACTTCACGTCGTGCGCGCCCGATCACGGCCGGGACGAGGCCTTCCAGAAGCACTACACGAGCACACCGTGGCCGGAGTTCGCCGAGCGGTTCCTCACCGGGGGCGAGGAGGACTACCAGCGCGCCGTGCGAACCTGGCGCGCGGAGCACGAGGACACCAAGCGCGGGAACGGGACGGCGCACGAGGACAAGCGCGAGGGGAGGGAGGGGACATGACGGCCGTGACCCGTGCCGAGTACTGCGTGATCGCCTGTGCGGAGGCATGGCGGGGTGCCGGGGAGATCCTCGCGAGCCCCATGGGCCTGATCCCGTCCGTGGGCGCGCGGCTGGCCAGGCTGACCTTCGCCCGGGATCTGCTGCTGACCGACGGTGAGGCGATGCTCGTCCGGCCGGACGGGACTCCGGAGGGCTGGCTGCCGTACCGCAGGCACCTGACCCTGGTCACCGGCGGCAGACGGCACGTCATGATGGGCGCCAGCCAGATCGACCGGTACGGCAACCAGAACATCTCGTGCATCGGCGACTGGGCCAGGCCCCGCCGGCAGTTGCTCGGGGTGCGGGGCGCTCCGGTCAACACGCTGAACAACCCGACCAGTTACTGGATACCGAGGCACTCCCGGCGGGTCTTCGTCGAGAAGGTCGACATGGTGTGCGGGGTGGGGTACGACCGTGTGGCCGAGCACGCCGTCACCGGCCGTTTCCACCGCATCCCCCGTGTGGTGTCCG
Organism: Streptomyces sp. NPDC030840; assembly: GCF_055572015.1. Classification (NCBI taxonomy): domain Bacteria; kingdom Bacillati; phylum Actinomycetota; class Actinomycetes; order Kitasatosporales; family Streptomycetaceae; genus Streptomyces; species Streptomyces sp. NPDC030840. The sequence goes on from NZ_JBVIEE010000004.1 coordinate 333,662, forward strand.
ACCTCGGTGTCTTCGACTTCGCGACACCGGACCGCTCGATGCGCCTGGCCTCGCTGCACCCGGGGGTGACCGTGGAGCAGGTGGAGGAGGCGACGGGGTTCGGGCTGACCGTGCCCGAGGACGTTCCCCTGACTCGTGAACCGGCGCCGGAGGAACTGCGGCTGATCCGCGAGGTGCTGGACCCGAAGGGCACCAGGGAACGGGAGGTCCCGGACCCCTCGGCCGGAGGGACGGCCCCCACGGCGGCCGGAGGGGCGGGCCGCTGATGGACACCGCGCTCACCCGGCTCGTCGGCGTCCGTCATCCCGTCGTGCAGACCGGCATGGGCTGGGTGGCGGGGCCCCGCCTGGTCTCCGCCGCGGCGAACGCGGGCGCGCTCGGCATCCTGGCGTCCGCGACGATGACGCTCGACCAACTCCGCGACGCCACCAGGGAGGTGAGGTCCCGCACCGACGCGCCCTTCGGGGTGAACCTCCGGGCCGACGCGGGGGACGCCCCGGACCGGGTGCGGATCATCATCGAGGAGGGCGTGCGCGTGGCGTCGTTCGCGCTGGCGCCGTCCAGGGAGCTGATCGCCGAGCTCAAGGACGCCGGTGTGGTCGTCATCCCCTCCATAGGCGCCCGCAGACACGCGGAGAAGGTGGCGGCGTGGGGTGCGGACGCGGTGATCGTGCAGGGAGGCGAAGGTGGCGGGCACACCGGGGAGGTGGCGACGACCGTGCTGCTTCCCCAGGTGGTCGACGCCGTGGACATACCGGTGGTGGCGGCGGGCGGGTTCCACGACGGGCGGGGCCTGGTGGCGGCGCTGGCGTTCGGTGCGGCGGGCATCGCCATGGGCACGCGGTTCCTGCTGACCTCGGACTCGACGGTTCCCGGCCCGGTGAAGGCGAAGTACCTCGCGGCGACCGTCCGGGACGTCACGGTCACCACGGCCGTGGACGGGCTGCCGCACCGCATGTTGCGGACGCAGTTCGTGGACTCGCTGGAGCGGGCGGGACGCACGCGGGCGCTGGTGCGGGCCGTCCGGCGGGCGGCCGGCTTCCGCCGGTTGTCGGGGCTGACCTGGCGGGAGATGGTCCGCGACGGGCTCGCCCTGCGGCACGGCAAGGACCTCGCCTGGAGCCAGGTCCTGCTCGCCGCGAACACCCCGATGCTGCTCAAGGCGTCGATGGTGGAGGGCCGTACGGATCTCGGGGTGATGGCGTCGGGGCAGGTCGCCGGGGTGATCGACGACCTGCCGTCGTGCGCGGAGCTGGTGGAGCGGATCATGGCGGAGGCGGAGGAGGCGCTGAAGTCCCTGGAAGCTCTCAGAGGCGTTCGATGATCGTCACGTTCGCCTGGCCTCCGCCCTCGCACATCGTCTGGAGGCCGTAGCGGGCGCCGGTGCGTTCGAGTTCGTGCAGGAGGGTCGTCATCAGCTTGGCGCCGGTGGCGCCCAGGGGGTGGCCGAGGGCGATGGCGCCGCCGTTGGTGTTGACCTTGTCCGGGTCGGCGCCGGTCTCCTTCAGCCACGCCAGGACGACGGGCGCGAAGGCCTCGTTGATCTCGACTAGGTCGATGGCGTCGAGGGAGAGTCCGGTCTTCTTCAGGGCGTGCGCGGTCGCCGGGATGGGGGCGGTGAGCATGCGGATGGGGTCCTCGCCGCGTACGGAGAGGTGGTGGACGCGGGCGCGCGGGGTCAGAGCGTGTTCTTGTACGGCACGCTCCGAGGCGAGGAGCAGCGCGGCGGCGCCGTCGGAGACCTGCGAGGAGCAGGCGGCGGTGATCGTGCCGCCGTCGATCACCGGCTTCAGGCCGGCCATCTTCTCCAGCGAGGTGTCGCGACGCGGGCCCTCGTCGGTCGTGACGTCCCCGTAGGGGACGGTCTCGCGCTCGAAGCGGCCCTCGTCGATGGCCCGGATCGCCCGCTGGTGGGAGCGCAAGGCGTACTCCTCCTGGTCGCGGCGGCTGATGCCCCACTTGGCGGCGATCATCTCGGCGCCGGCGAACTGGTTCACGGGCTTCTCCCCGTAGCGGGCGCGCCAGCCCTCGCTGCCGGCGAAGGGTCCCTCGGTGAGGCCTAGCGGTACGGCGGCCTGGCGGGAGGCGAAGGCGATGGGGACCATCGACATGTTCTGGACGCCGCCCGCGACGACCAGGTCCTGGGTGCCGGACAGGACGGCCTGCGCGGCGAAGTGCACGGCCTGCTGGGAGGAGCCGCACTGGCGGTCGACGGTCACGCCCGGCACCTCCTCGGGCAGTCCGGCGGCGAGCCAGCAGGTACGGGCGATGTCGCCGGCCTGCGGCCCGACCGTGTCCAGGCAGCCGAAGACCACGTCCTCGACGGCGGCCGGGTCGATTCCGGAGCGGGTGACCAGTTCCTTGAGGACGTGCGCCCCGAGGTCGGCCGGGTGGACCCCGGCCAGGCCTCCCCCGCGCCGCCCGACGGGCGTGCGGACCGCTTCGACGATGTAGGCCTCGGCCATGTCGGCTCCCTGGGTTCAACAGCGGAAACAACTATTCGCGTACGGCGATTCCGTCCAGCACCATCGACAGGTACTGGCGGGCGATCTCCTCCGGGCTGTGCTGTCCGCCGGGCCGGTACCAGGAGGCGGCGACCCACACCGTGTCGCGTACGAACCGGTAGGTGAGCCGGATGTCGAGGTCGGCCCGGAACACCTCGGCGGCGACCCCGCGCTCCAGCGTGGACAGCCATGCCTTCTCGAATTTGCGCTGCGACTCGGCGAGGAACGCGAAGCGCTCCTGCGGGGCGAGCTGTTTGGACTCCTTCTGGTAGATGGCGACGGCGGCGCGGTGCCGGTCGATCTCCCGGAAGGACTCGGTGACCAGGGCCTCCAGGGTCTCCCGGGGCCCGAGTGCGGCGTCCAGGACCGCGTCGTAGCCGTCCCAGAGTTCGTCGAGGAAGGTCCGCAGGATCTCCTCCAGCATCGATTCCTTGGAGTCGAAGTGGTAGTAGAGGCTGCCTGCGAGCATCCCGGCGTGATCGGCGATCTTACGGACGGTGGTGGCGTTGTAGCCCTGCTCGGCGAAGACCTCGGCGGCGGTGTCGAGAAGTTCGCGCCGCCGTTCCGGTACGGCGGTCACCTCGGGCTTTTTCTTCGCGGGCTTCGGTGGCTTCGTAGGCTTCGTAGGCACGGACACATTGTGGTCCTAGGGGTGTTGGCTGCTGACGGCGACGACCTCGCCGGTCATGTAGGACGAGTAGCCGGAGGCCAGGAAGACGATCACGTTGGCGACCTCCCAGGGTTCGGCGTACCGGCCGAAGGCCTCCCGTGCCGTCAGCTCGGCGAGCAGCTCGGGGGTCGTCACCTTCACGAGGTGCGGGTGCATGGCGAGGCTCGGCGCGACCGCGTTGACCCGGACCCCGTACTCGGCGGCCTCCAGGGCCGCGCACCGGGTCAGTGCCATGACACCCGCCTTCGCGGCCGCGTAGTGGGCCTGGCCGGCCTGGGCGCGCCAGCCGATCACGGAGGCGTTGTTCACGATCACGCCGCCACGGCCGCTCACGCCTGACTCGCCGAAGGCCCGCAGGGCGGCCCGTACACACCGGAACGTGCCGTTCAGCGTCACGTCCAGCACCCGCGACCACTGCTCGTCGGTCATCTCGACGAGCGGGGCGGTACCGCCGAGTCCCGCGTTGTTGACCACGATGTCGAGGCCGCCGTGCCGGCTCCGGGCCGCGTCGAAGAGCGCCTGGACCTGGGTCTCGTCTGTGACGTCGCACGGCTGGGCGCCGACGGCGTGCTCGCCGAACTCCCCGGCCAGCTCCTCCTCGTACTCCTTGAGCCGCCGGACGTGCGCGTCGCTGATCAGGACGCGCGCACCCTCCTGAAGGAACCGGCGCGCGGTTGCCCCGCCGATCCCGGCGCCCGCGGCCGCGGTCACGACCGCCGTGCGCCCTCGCAACAGTCCGTGACCGGGCACGTACGCCGGGCTCTCGACGTCTGTCATAGGGCCACGCTAACCTACCAAACACTTGTTAGGGAAGAATCGCGGCCGGAGAACGCCTGCCGGGGAACGGCAGCCGACGCATGCCGGTGAAGGACGGAAGGACGGTGACCGGTGGACCTCACGCTCTCCCCCGCCGACGAGGCGTTCCGCGCCGAGGCCCGTGCCTGGCTCGGTGCCCACGTGCCGGCCGAACCGCTGCCCTCCCTGGAGACCGAGGAGGGCTTCGCGGCCCACCGCGCCTGGGAGGCCGCGCTCGCGGCGGACCGCTGGTCGGTGGTGTCGTGGCCCGAGGAGTACGGGGGCAGAGGTGTCGACATCTTCCGCTGGCTGGTCTTCGAGGAGGAGTACTACGCGGCGGGCGCCCCCGGCCGGGTGGGGCAGAACGGCATCAGCCTCCTCGCCCCCACGCTCTTCGACCACGGCACCGAGGAGCAGCGGGCGCGGGTACTGCCACCGATGGCGACCGGCGAGACGGTCTGGGCGCAGGCGTGGTCGGAGCCGGAGGCCGGGTCCGACCTGGCCTCGCTCACCTCGCGTGCGGTGCGCACCGACGGAGGCTGGCTCCTGAGCGGGCAGAAGACGTGGTCGTCGCGGGCGGCGTTCGCGGACCGGGCGTTCGGCCTGTTCCGCAGCGAACCGGGCCTGCCGAAGCCCCATCAGGGGCTGACGTACCTGATGTTCGATCTGCGCGCGCCAGGTGTCACGGTCCGCCCCGTCGGCCGCCTCGACGGCAAGCCCGCCTTCGCCGAGCTGTTCCTCGACGAGGTCTTCGTTGCGGACGAGGACGTGATCGGTGAGCCGGGCCAGGGCTGGCGCATCGCCATGTCGACGACCGCCGAGGAGCGCGGGCTCACCCTCCGCTCCCCCGGCCGCTTCCTCGCCGCCGCCGACCGGCTGGCCGCGCTCTGGCGGGAGCGCGGCCAGGACCCCCTCGTCCGTGACCGCGTGGCCGACGCCGTGATCGGGGCCCGCGCCTACCAGCTCTTCACGTACGGAGCCGCCTCCCGCTCCACCGTGGGTGAGCGGCTCGGTCCGGAGTCCAGTCTGAACAAGGTCTTCTGGTCCGAGTACGACATCGCCCTGCAGGAGACCGCCCTCGACCTCCTGGGCGAGGAGGGCGAGCGGGCGGACACGCACTGGTCGGAGAGCTACGTGTTCTCCCTCGCGGGCCCCATCTACGCCGGCACCAACGAGATCCAGCGCGACATCATCGCCGAGCGCCTGCTCGGCCTCCCGAAGGGCCGCCGCTGATGCCTCTTCTCCTGCGGAAGGTGCGCCGCACCCCGGCCCGACGCTCGGAAGGGGCCTCTTGATGCGCTTCCTCCTCGACACCGAGCAGCGAGCCTTCGCCCACTCGCTGGACGCGATGCTGACGGCCGCGGACACCCCCTCGGTCGTACGGGCCTGGAGTCGCGGTGATCACGCGGCGGGACTCGCGCTGTGGCGCCGGGTCGCGGAGGCGGGCGTCTTCGCGCTGGCCGCACCGGAGGCGTACGAGGGAGTGGGCCCGCTTCCCGTCGAACTCGCGGTCGCCTTCGTGGAGCTGGGACGTCATGCCGTGCCGGGCCCACTGGTGGAGACGGTGACGGCGACCGTTCTGCTCGCCGGGCTGGACGACCCGGGACCCGCCAAGCGCCTGCTCCCGGCGCTGGTGACGGGAGAGTCGACGGCGACAGTCGCGCGGGCCGGGTCGTACGCCCTGGACGGGGACTCGGCCACGACCCGCCTGTCCCTGACCGCCGACGGCGCACTGCGTCTCGCCCCCGGCCACGATCCCGTCCGCCCCTCCCTGGACCCGGCCCGACGCCTCACACTCCTGCACCCCGACGGTGAACTCCTCGCCATCGCGCCGCCCTTCGCCCACGCCTTGCTCTGGGCCCGGCTCGCCACGGCCGCGCAGGCGCTCGGGGTCGGGCTGGCGCTGCTCGACAGGACGGTGGGGTATGTGCGGCAGCGGACCCAGTTCGGCGCGCCCGTGGGCTCGTTCCAGGCGGTGAAGCACCGGCTGGCCGACGCGAAGGTGGCGCTGGAGTTCGCGCGCCCACTGGTGTTCGGTGCGGCGGTCACCCTGGACCCGGCCGATGTGGCCGCCGCCAAGGTCACCGCCTGTGAGGCCGCGTACGTCACGGCCCGTACGGCCCTGCAGCTGCATGGCGCGATCGGTTACACCGCCGAGTACGACCTCTCGCTGTGGCTCACCAAGGCCCGTGTCCTGCGCGCGGCGTGGGGCACACCGGACGAGTGCCGGGAGGTGGTGCTCGGTGATGTCAGTGGTGGTGCGCGCCGCTCGTGAGCTCACGGCACTCATCGGCCGCCGGCTCCGGAATGCGGCTGTCGGGCGGTTGTCACGCCCGTCCCGTCACGATCCCCTGGGCCCGTGCCGCCACCAGCCACTTCGGGAACTCGCCCACCAGCCGGTCGTAGAGCTCCCCGTCGGAGACCCGCCCCGGGTCGGAACCGGCGTGGAAGAACCCGGCGTTGTCGACGACCCGCTTTCCCGGCACCGCCAGCTCGTCCAGCTTGCGCAGGAAGTCGAACTGCTTGCTGCCCGGGTCTCCGAAGCCGATGAACTGCCAGAACAGCGGCAGCCTGGCCGCCTTGCACAGATACCGTTCCGCGGCGAGTTTGTTGATGGGCCCGCCGTCGGTCTGGAAGACGACGAGAGCGGGGTGCCGCGAGCCGCTGTCCAGGTAGTGGTCGATGACGGCGTCCATGGCCAGGTGGTAGCTGGTCTTCCCCATGTGACCGAGCCCGGCCACGATGCGCTCGACACGGCCCCGGTGGTCGGCGAGGGCGATGTCGGTGACGGCGTCGACGTCCGTGGAGAAGAACACGACGGGCACGATCCCGTCGTCGTCGAAGTGCGCGGACAGCCCGAGCACACGGTCGGCGAGCGCCTGCACGCTGCCGTCCTTGTAGTACGGCTTCATCGAGCCGCTGTAGTCGACGACGAGGTACACGGCGGCCCGCTGCCCGTCGAGCCCGTGCTTGGCGAGCGAGACACCCGCTGTCTTGTAGAGGCTGACGAGCGCGGGCGCGGTCTCCTCCACCTTGCTGAGGCTGATCGCTGCCATGCGGGTTCCTTTCGGGTCCGTTCAGGCCGGTCCGGGCCGGCTCGGTCCGAGACGGCCCAGGCCCGGACCGAGACGGCCCAGGCCCGGACCGAGACGGCCCAGGTCCCGGGCGGGACGCCGAGGCTACCGCCATGGCGGCCCCTTCCTCCCCTCCCTCCACAGGCGTTCGCTATTTTGTTCGCCGCCGTCCCCACCGGCTCACCGTCAGACCGCACCCCACAAGGAGCCGGCCGTGGAACCCGAGTCGCCGTCCGAGTCCGCCGTCACCACGTGCTACCGCCACCCCAAGGTGGAGTCCCACGTCCGCTGCACCCGGTGCGACCGGTACATCTGCCCGGACTGCATGCGGGAGGCCGCCGTCGGGCACCACTGCGTGGAGTGTGTGCGGGAGGGCGCCCGGTCGGTCCGGGAGGCGCGCACGGTGTTCGGCGGGCGCATCACCACGACGCCCCTCGTGACGTACACCCTCATCGTCCTGAACGTCCTCGCCTACCTGGCCGAGGTCGTCCACCCGGAGACCCTGGAACGTTTCTCGATGCTGGGCGCGAGGCTGACGGGACCGGACGGCGGTCACTACGTCTGGCAGAACACCTATCCTCCCGGATTCGCGCCCGAAGGCGTCGTCAACGGCGAGTGGTTCCGCCTGTTCACCGGCACCTTCCTGCACCTGCCACCCACACAGGGCACGTTCGGAATCCTGCACATCGTGATGAACATGGTCACGTTGTGGAACGTGGGCCGGGTGGTGGAGGCCCAGCTCGGCCGCACCCGGTACCTCGCCCTGTACCTGCTGTCCGCTCTGGGCGGCTCGGTCGTGGTGCTCCTCCTGGCACCGACCGCGAGCACGGTGGGGGCGTCGGGGGCGCTCTTCGGCGTGAGCGCCGCGTACTACGTCCTGGCCCGCCGTCTCGGCGCCGACCTGAACAGCGTCAACCGCTTCATGGCGGGCCTGCTCCTGTGGTTGGTTCTCTCCGCGGCGTTCACCTCCTGGCAGGGCCACCTGGGCGGCCTGCTGACAGGCTCGGCGGTGGCCCTGGCCTTCGCACACGCGCCCCGCGGCGGCCGCCGCGCGCTGGTGCAGGCGGGAGCGTGCGTGGCGGTACTGGTCGTGCTGGTGCTGCTCGCGGTGGGAATGGTGTCGGGGCTGAAGAACGGGACGGCCTGAGGAACCCGGGCACGCGGCGGGGGCAGGACACCCGGCGGAACCAGGACAGGCGGCGGGCCGCCACCAGGCATTCGGCAACGGGGCCTGGGTGGCCGCCCGCATTGGGGCACTGGCGCCACAGTCCACACTGTTCGCCGCTCCACAGCGGGCGCGCAGGCACCTCACATCACTCCCTTCGCACACCCACACACCGTCCACATACGCTATGCGCCATGAAACGCGCCGGTTGTCTCCTGTTTGCCGCCGCCCCGCTCGTCATCACGGCGGCGGTCTACGTCTTCACGCCCGAGCCCTCGGACCCGGACGTACCGGGAAGCCGGGTCTCCGCGTCCCAGCAGGCCCGCAAGGACGCCAAAGCGCGGGCCGAAGCCGAGCGCGCCGCCGACGAGAAGGCCATCGCCGCGGCGCCCCCGGGCCTGGCCGCCCCCGCGAAGAAGGAGCTGGCCCAGAAACTGGTGGCGAGCGCCGAGAACTCGACCCTCGACTGGCGCGGGACGTACGGCTACATCGAGGACATCGACGACGGCCGCGGCTACACGGCGGGCATCATCGGTTTCACCACCGGCACCCACGACCTGCGCGCACTGGTGGAGCGCTACACGAAGGCCCACCCCGACAACGGCCTCGCCGAGTACCTCCCCGCCCTGCGCGAGGTGGACGGCTCGGACTCCCACGACGGCCTCGACCCGGGCTTCACCAAGGCCTGGCGGGCGGAGGCGAAGCTCCCGGCCTTCCGCAAGGCCCAGGAAGCCGAACGCGACCGCATCTACTTCGACCCCGCGGTCCGCCTGGCCAAACTCGACGGCCTCGGCACCCTCGGACAGTTCGTCTACTACGACGCCATGGTCCTCCACGGCCCCGGCATCGGCCCCGACGGCTTCTACGGCCTCCGCGAACGCGCCCTGCAGGAGGCCGACACCCCCTCGGAGGGCGGTCGCGAGAAGGCCTACATCGACATCTTCCTCGACATCCGCCGGGCGGCCATGAAGGCCGAGGACCCCGACCGCGACACCACCCGCATCGACACGGCCCAGCGGCAGTTCCTGTACGACGGGAACCTGGAGCTGAGGACGCCGCTGGTGTGGCAGGTGTACGGGGAGACGTTCCGGGTGCCGTGAGGCACGGTCAATCGTCTCTCCTGCCGAGACCTCTTCTCGTCCTGAAGGGCCAGGAAGATTTCGGCAAGCTCGCCCACATTCCGCGCTGGTCGTCATCGGGCTTCTGATCACTGGGTTCGTGACACTGATCGTGGCTTCATGGCTGGGTGTGCTCGCCGTCCACGGACGACTCGGCGAGGAGATCATGCTGGAGGCGAGCAGGCTGCCCCAGTACGAGAAGGACCGCACGCGTACCGTGTGGCGGCTCTTGGTGGGCCCGCTGGCTCGCCTTCGTCGGCGTTTTCGCCATCTGCGGTGCCGTCATCGTCAGCTGGGTCTGGCCCACCGAGTAGGCGCACATGCGACGGCGCCCGCCCAGGTGTCCGGTCGGGGACAAGGGCAGGCGCCGTCTGTGTTCCGTACGCCGTTGTACGGGACGTTGTGGGTTGTTACCGAGCAGCCGTCAGACCACCAGCGCCCGGTCCGTAGGCCGGATCGGCGCCGGCAGGTCGCTCGCGCCCGTGAGGAAGCGGTCGACCCCGCGGGCGGCCGAGCGGCCCTCCGCGATGGCCCAGACGATGAGCGACTGGCCGCGGCCGGCGTCGCCCGCCACGAACACGCCCGGCACGTTGGTCTGGAAGTCGGCGTCGCGGGCGATGTTGCCGCGCTCGTCGAGGTCCAGGCCGAACTGCTCGACGAGCCCGTTCTCGCGGTCGGTGCCCGTGAAGCCCATCGCCAGCGTCACCAGCTGGGCGGGGATCTTGCGCTCCGTGCCCGGCTTCTGGGTCAGCTTGCCGTCGACGAACTCGACCTCGACGAGGTGCAGCCACTGGACGTTGCCGTCCTCGCCGCCCTCGAAGTGGGTGGTCGAGACGGAGTAGACGCGCTCGCCGCCCTCCTCGTGGGCCGAGGTGACCTTGTAGAGCATCGGGAAGGTCGGCCACGGCTGGTGGGCGGCGCGCTCCTCGCCCGGCTTCGGCATGATCTCCAGCTGGGTGACCGAGGCCGCGCCCTGGCGGTGGGCCGTGCCCACGCAGTCCGCGCCCGTGTCACCGCCGCCGATGACCACCACGTGCTTGCCCTCGGCCGAGATCGGCGGGGACACGTAGTCGCCCTCCTGCACCTTGTTCGCCAGGGGCAGGTACTCCATCGCCTGGTAGACGCCGTTGAGCTCACGGCCGGGGACCGGGAGGTCACGGGCCATCGTGGCGCCCGCGGCGATCACGACCGCGTCGTACCGCTTGCGCAGGTCCGTCGCCTTGAGGTCGCGGCCGATCTCGATGCCCGTGCGGAAGCGGGTGCCCTCCGCGCGCATCTGCTCGATACGGCGGTTGATGTGCCGCTTCTCCATCTTGAACTCGGGGATGCCGTAGCGCAGAAGGCCGCCGATGCGGTCCGCGCGCTCGTACACCGCCACGGTGTGGCCGGCCCGGGTCAGCTGCTGGGCGGCGGCGAGACCGGCGGGGCCGGACCCGACGACCGCGACCGTCTTGCCGGACAGGCGCTCGGGCGCCTGCGGCTTGACGTCTCCGCTGTCCCACGCCTTGTCGATGATGGAGACCTCGACGTTCTTGATGGTGACCGGCGGCTGGTTGATGCCGAGCACGCACGCCGCCTCGCACGGAGCGGGGCACAGACGGCCCGTGAACTCCGGGAAGTTGTTCGTGGCGTGCAGGCGCTCGGACGCCTCGGTCCAGTCCTCGCGGTAGGCGTAGTCGTTCCACTCGGGGATCAGGTTCCCCAGCGGGCAGCCGTTGTGGCAGAACGGGATGCCGCAGTCCATGCAGCGCGAGGCCTGCTTGGAGATGATCGGGAGCAGCGAGCCCGGAACGTAGACCTCGTTCCAGTCCTTGACGCGCTCGCCGACCGGGCGGGACTTGGCGACCTCACGGCCGTGGTTCAGAAAGCCCTTCGGGTCAGCCATTGATCGCCGCCTCCATCATCTTCTCGTGCGTCTCGGACTCGGAGAGACCGGCTCGCTCGGCGGCGTCCTTGGCGGCGAGCACTGCCTTGTACGTGCTGGGGATGATCTTGCTGAAGCGGTCCACGGCCACGGACCACTCCGCGAGGAGCTTCTCGGCGACGGTCGAGCCGGTCTCCTCGGCGTGGCGGCGCACCACGTCGTGCAGCCACTGCTTGTCGGTGTCGTCGAGGGCCTCGATGGCGTCCACGTTGCCGACGTTGACGTTGTCGCGGTCGAGGTCGATGACGTACGCGATGCCACCGGACATGCCGGCCGCGAAGTTGCGCCCCGTCTCGCCCAGGATCACCGCGTGGCCGCCAGTCATGTACTCGCAGCCGTGGTCGCCCACGCCCTCGGACACGACCGTCGCGCCGGAGTTGCGCACGCAGAACCGCTCACCCGTGCGACCGCGCAGGAACATCTCGCCGCCGGTCGCGCCGTACGCGATGGTGTTGCCCGCGATCGTCGAGTACTCGGCGAGGTGGTCGGCGCCCCGGTCGGGACGGACGATCACCCGGCCGCCGGAGAGGCCCTTGCCGACGTAGTCGTTGGCGTCGCCCTCCAGGCGCAGGGTCACACCGCGCGGCAGGAAGGCGCCGAACGACTGGCCCGCCGAGCCCGTGAAGGTGATGTCGATCGTGTCGTCGGGCAGACCGGCCCCGCCGAACTTCTTCGTCACCTCGTGGCCGAGCATCGTGCCGACCGTGCGGTTGATGTTGCGGACCTTGACCTGGGCGCGCACCGGCTGGGCGTCCTTCGCGTCGGAAGCGGCCAGCGCGTCCGCCGCGAGCTTGATCAGCTCGTTGTCGAGCGCCTTCTCCAGGCCGTGGTCCTGCTCGATCAGCTGGTGGCGCACCGCGCCCTCGGGCAGCTCGGGCACGTGGAACAGCGGCTCCAGGTCCAGGCCCTGCGCCTTCCAGTGGTTCACCGCGCGGGTCACGTCGAGCGCCTCGGCGTGGCCGACGGCCTCCTCGATGGAGCGGAAGCCCAGCTCGGCGAGGATCTCGCGGACCTCTTCGGCGATGTACCGGAAGAAGTTCACGACGTACTCGGCCTTGCCGGTGTAGCGCTCGCGCAGGGTCGGGTTCTGCGTGGCGATGCCGACCGGGCAGGTGTCCAGGTGGCAGACGCGCATCATGACGCAGCCGGAGACGACGAGCGGCGCGGTCGCGAAACCGAACTCCTCGGCGCCGAGCAGTGCGGCGATGACGACGTCACGGCCGGTCTTCAGCTGGCCGTCGGTCTGCACGACGATGCGGTCGCGCAGGCCGTTGAGCAGCAGCGTCTGCTGGGTCTCGGCGAGACCGAGCTCCCAGGGGCCGCCCGCGTGCTTCAGCGAGGTCAGCGGGGAGGCGCCCGTACCGCCGTCGTGGCCGGAGATGAGCACCACGTCCGCGTGCGCCTTCGACACACCGGCCGCGACCGTGCCGACGCCGACCTCGGAGACCAGCTTCACGTGGATGCGGGCCTGCGGGTTGGCGTTCTTGAGGTCGTGGATCAGCTGGGCCAGGTCCTCGATGGAGTAGATGTCGTGGTGCGGCGGCGGGGAGATGAGGCCCACGCCCGGCGTCGAGTGCCGGGTCTTCGCCACCCACGGGTACACCTTGTGGCCGGGCAGCTGGCCGCCCTCGCCGGGCTTGGCGCCCTGGGCCATCTTGATCTGGATGTCGTCCGCGTTGACGAGGTACTCGCTCGTCACACCGAAGCGGCCGGACGCCACCTGCTTGATCGACGAACGGCGTGCCGGGTCGTACAGGCGCTCCGGGTCCTCGCCGCCCTCACCGGTGTTGGACTTGCCGCCCAGCTGGTTCATGGCGATGGCCAGCGTCTCGTGCGCCTCGCGCGAGATCGACCCGTACGACATGGCGCCGGTCGAGAAGCGCTTGACGATCTCGGAGGCCGGCTCGACCTCGTCGATGGAGATCGGCTGCCGGTCGGACTTGAACCCGAACAGGCCGCGCAGCGTCATCAGACGCTCGGACTGCTCGTTCACGCGCTCGGTGTACTTCTTGAAGATGTCGTAGCGGCCCGCGCGCGTGGAGTGCTGGAGGCGGAAGACCGTCTCCGGGTCGAACAGGTGCGGCTCGCCCTCGCGGCGCCACTGGTACTCGCCACCTATGTCCAGCGCGCGGTGCGCCGGGGCGATGCCGGAGGCCGGGTAGGCCTTGGCGTGGCGGGCGGCGACCTCCTTGGCGACGACGTCGATGCCGACACCGCCGATCTTGGTGGTCGTGCCGTTGAAGTACTTCTCCACGAAGGCGTCGTCGAGACCGACGGCCTCGAAGACCTGGGCACCGCGGTAGGAGGCCACGGTGGAGATGCCCATCTTGGACATGACCTTCAGGACGCCCTTGCCGAGCGCGTAGATCAGGTTGCGGATGGCCTGCTCGGGCTCGATGTCCGACAGGAACGTCCCCGCGCGGACGAGGTCCTCGACGGACTCCATCGCCAGGTACGGGTTCACTGCCGCGGCGCCGTAGCCGATGAGCAGGGCGACGTGGTGGACCTCGCGGACGTCACCGGCCTCGACCAGCAGGCCCACGTGGGTGCGCTGCTTGGTGCGGATGAGGTGGTGGTGGACGGCCGCGGTGAGCAGCAGCGACGGGATCGGGGCGTGCTCGGCGTCCGAGTGGCGGTCCGAGAGGACGATCAGGCGGGCACCGTTGTCGATGGCGGCGTCGGCCTCGGCGCAGATCTCCTCGATGCGCGCGGCGAGGGCGTCGCCGCCGCCGGAGACCCGGTACAGGCCGGAGAGGGTCGCGGCCTTCATCCCGGGCATGTCGCCGTCGGCGTTGATGTGGATGAGCTTGGCCAGCTCGTCGTTGTCGATCACCGGGAAGGGCAGGGTGACCGAACGGCAGGACGCGGCCGTGGGCTCCAGCAGGTTGCCCTGCGGGCCCAGCGAGGAGCGCAAGCTGGTGACGAGCTCCTCGCGGATGGCGTCCAGCGGCGGGTTGGTGACCTGCGCGAACAGCTGGGTGAAGTAGTCGAAGAGCAGCCGGGGGCGCTCGGACAGCGCGGCGATCGGCGAGTCCGTGCCCATGGAGCCGATGGGCTCGGCGCCGGCCTTGGCCATCGGCGCGAGGAGGACGCGCAGCTCCTCCTCGGTGTACCCGAAGGTCTGCTGGCGGCGGGTGACCGAGGCGTGGGTGTGCACGATGTGCTCGCGCTCGGGCAGGTCGGACAGCTCGATCTCGCCGGCCTCCAGCCACTCCGCGTACGGGTGCTCGGCGGCGAGCTCGGCCTTGATCTCGTCGTCCTCGATGATGCGGTGCTCGACGGTGTCGACGAGGAACATGCGGCCCGGCTGGAGGCGGCCCTTGCGGACGACCTTGGACGGGTCGATGTCGAGGACGCCGACCTCGGAGCCGAGGACGACGAGGCCGTCGTCGGTGACCCAGTAGCGGCCGGGGCGCAGACCGTTGCGGTCCAGCACGGCGCCGACCTGGGAGCCGTCGGTGAAGGTGACGCAGGCGGGGCCGTCCCAGGGCTCCATCATCGTGGAGTGGTACTGGTAGAAGGCGCGCCGGGCCGGGTCCATGGAGTCGTGGTTCTCCCACGCCTCCGGGATCATCATCAGCACGGAGTGCGGGAGCGAGCGGCCGCCGAGGTGGAGCAGTTCCAGGACCTCGTCGAAGGTCGCCGAGTCGGACGCGTCCGGCGTACAGATCGGGAAGATCCGCTCCAGCTTCTCCTGCGGGCCGAACAGGTCGGAGACCAGCTGGGACTCGCGGGCGCGCATCCAGTTGCGGTTGCCCATGACCGTGTTGATCTCGCCGTTGTGCGCGACGAAGCGGTACGGGTGGGCGAGCGGCCAGCTCGGGAAGGTGTTCGTGGAGAACCGGGAGTGCACGAGCGCGATCGCGGAGGCGAACCGGCGGTCGGACAGGTCCGGGAAGAAGGGTTCCAGCTGGCCGGTGGTCAGCATGCCCTTGTAGACGATGGTCCGCGCGGACAGCGACGGGAAGTACACGCCGGCCTCGCGCTCGGCGCGCTTGCGCAGCACGAAGGCCTTGCGGTCGAGGTCGATGCCCTTGCTCGCGCTGTCGGTCACGAAGACCTGACGGAAGGCGGGCATGGTCGAGCGGGCGGTGGCGCCCAGGAGCTCGGGGGCGACCGGCACCTCGCGCCAGCCGAGGACGGTCAGGCCCTCCTCGGCGGCGATGGTGTCGATGCGCGAGACGGCGTCCTGGGTCCCGTCCTCCGGGAGGAAGGCGATACCGACCGCGTACGCGCCGGCCTCGGGCAGCTCGAATCCGGCCACCTCGCGGAAGAAGGCGTCGGGGACCTGGGAGAGGATTCCGGCACCGTCGCCGGAGTCGGGCTCGGAGCCGGTGGCACCGCGGTGCTCCAGGTTCCGCAGGACCGTGAGGGCCTGTTCGACCAGGGTGTGGGACGCCTCGCCGGTGAGGGTCGCGACGAAGCCGACGCCGCACGCGTCACGCTCGTTGCGGGGGTCGTACATACCCTGCGCAGCAGGGCGAGCATCCATGAAGGACCAGTTCTGGCCATTCGCGGAATGCTGGGACGGCTGGCGCGGCGTACGCATCGGCTCTCCCGTCGTCGTCAGTGGCATATAGCAGGTGCCGAGGGACGACGCTGGCCCTCTGCGCAAAATTTCGTGCAGATTACATGATGGAGCACTTCTCGGGAACCGAGATAGTTCGTTCCGACATGCGGACGCCGCTGGCACGCGGCGCGGGTACCGCGCGCGGCGGCGAAGTCAGGGGGAGCCGGACGGACAGATCATTGTCCGCCGACCCGGGATGCGCAGGGGGCGAGGTCGCCCACCACGGGTGCGGAGCGGGCGTCGTTGCCCGCGGCGCTTACGGCTCATGCCCAGCGGTTAAGCATTCGAAACCGCGTAGTAACGATTACTTATGCGGTCCCTCGCATAGGTAGTCGCATACGGGCAGCCGACACATCATAGGGCCGCACCGAACAAACTGCCCAGGGCGTACGTCACACCCGCCGCGGCACCCCCGAGCGCGAGCTGCCGCAGCCCGCTGAACCACCAGGTCCGCGCCGTCACCCTGGCCACGACCGCACCGCATGCGAAGAGTCCGGCGAGCGCCAGCACGACGGCGGGCCACAGGGCCGTGGCGCCGAGCAGGTAGGGCAGCACGGGCAGCAGCGCACCCAGGGCGAAGGAGCCGAAGGACGAGACGGCGGCGACGGCCGGCGAGGGCAGGTCGCCGGGATCGATGCCCAGCTCCTCCCGGGCGTGGATCTCCAGGGCCCGCTCGGGATCGCGCGACAGCTGACCGGCGACCCGCCGGGCGAGCTCGGGCTCGACGCCGCGGCTGACGTAGAGCGCGGCAAGCTCCCGCTCCTCGTCCTCCGGGTGCTTCCTCAGCTCCCGCCGCTCGACATCGAGTTCGGCCTCGACGAGTTCGCGCTGCGAGGCGACGGAGGTGTACTCGCCCGCGGCCATGGAGAAGGCCCCCGCGGCGAGCCCCGCGAGCCCGGTGAGGACGATCGCCTGCGGACCGGCGGACCCGCCCGCGACACCGGTCAGGAGTGCCAGGTTGGACACGAGCCCGTCCATCGCCCCGAAGACGGCCGGACGCAGCCAGCCACCGTTCACGTCACGGTGCGTGTGGTTGTCCCGGTGCGCTGCGTGCAGCGTCGCTTCGGTCTCGATGATGGCCACGGTTCGGGTCCCCCTCGGGTGGTGCCGACTTACCTCAACACATCGAACGTACGCGCGGAAAATCGCTCCTGCCAGCAAGGAAGGCCGTACTTACCCGCACCATCCCACCATGCGACCCGGTGGTTTCGAACCGTCAGGCACCCCCGTCCGCTCATTCGTACAGGGTTCCGCACAGATGTCGACCGGGTGATTGGCGGGGATTCCGGAAGCCGGTGGGGCGCGCGGTGTCAAAGATCCGAAGAGCAGATCAACTACTCGCAGCTGAGCGGCGCCGGGGAAGCCCGGGCGCGTTCCCGCGTCGTTCGGTGCGCGCTCCCGGCGTGCCGGACGAGGGTCCTCGTGGCGGAGCTACGTGCGCCTTGGCCGGCAAGGCGCCGGGGCCCACGCCCGATCGGCACGCAGCCGCTTCGGGTGCGGGGGCGCGCACCGGACGGCGCCGGGACGTGCCCGATCACTTCGCCGGGGTCGCTCCGGCCCTCAGAGAGGCATCGTATGGCCGCCATCGCCTGCACTCCCCCGATCCCGGCGCCCGGGGACGCCGCCGACCTGCGCGAGCGGGCGCGCGGTGCGCTGCTCGGACTCGCCGTCGGGGACGCGCTGGGCGCACCCGCCGAGAACATGAAGCCGTCGGAGATCCGCGCGCGCTGGGGCCGGATCACGGGGTACGTGTCCGAGCACCCCTGCGGCACGGACGACACCGAGTACGCGATCTTCTCCGGGTTGCTGCTGGCCCGGCACGGGTCGGCACTCACGGTCGCGCACGTGGAGTCGGCCTGGCACCAGTGGATCGCCGACCGTGACGAGGGCCCGTTCCGAGGCGCGGGCTTCAGCGAGCGCGGCACGCTGGAGAACCTGCGCCGGGGCCTCGCGGCACCGATCTCGGCCCAGCACCGGCACGCCTGGAGCGACGGCCTGGCCATAAGGGCCGCGCCGTTCGGCGTCTTCGCGGCGGGCCGCCCGGCGGAAGCGGCCCGGCTGGTGGCCATCGACGGTTCGGTGAGCCACGACGGCGAGGGCATCTACGGCGGCCAGGCGGTCGCGGCGGGCGTGGCGGCCGCGATGGGGGGCGCCCCGACGATCGCCGTGGTCGCCTCGGCCCTGGCGGTCGTCCCCGACGACTCCTGGACCGCCCGGTCCCTGCGCCGGGCGGTCGCGGCCGCCCATCTCGGTGAACGCGCGGTCCGCTCGGCCGTGGTGATCGGCGGTTACCCCTGGACGGACCTGGCACCGGAGGCCGTCGCCCTGGCCTTCGGCGCGTACGCGGCGGCCGACGGCGACTTCACCGGTGCGGTGCTCACGGCCGTCAACATGGGCCGCGACGCCGACACGACGGCGGCCGTCGCGGGCGCCCTGGCCGGCGCCACCCGGGGCGCCTCGGCGATCCCCACGGCCTGGGCCGCGGCCATCGGCCCGGCCCGGGGCAGCTGCCTGCCCTCGATGGAGGGCCACCACGTCCTCGACGTCGCGGAGTTGCTGACCCCGGACGAGTCCCCCAAGTGGGCACCCGGCCTGGTGCCGGGGCTGGCGCCCGGTCTGGTGCCGGGGCCGGCGCCCGACGACGGCCCGGACCGGGACGCGTACGTACTGGCCGGGGACGAGAAGGAGGTACGTCCGTGACCGCACGTGAATCCCTCCTCGGACCCGCGGCCGCCGACGACGGGAACTTCCCACAGGGGCCACCCGCACCCGGCAACGAAAGCAGTACCGGTGGTGCGGGTGGGAACAACAACCCGGCCGAGGGCGAAGCCGAGGCCGGAACAACCCCGCACGCCCCGACACGCACCCGGATCGAGGGCCTCCTCCTGGGCCTGGCCGCGGGCGACGCCGCCGGCTGGCCGGCCGCACGGCACCGCGCCGCCCGTATGCCGGAGTGGACACGACGCCTCACCCGCGAACTGGACACCTTCGCCGAGCAGAACGCGACGACCACCCTGCCCGTACCCATCGCGCTCAACCAGCCCCCGGAGCCGCTCACGCTCGGCCCCTCCGACGACGCGGAGTGGGCGGTGTTCGCCGCGGAGGCCGTCCTGCGGGCCGGCGACTGCGGCGCCCTGGGCGACCTCAGCCGGGCGCGCCGGATGCGCGCGGCGATCGACCTGTCCTGGAACGCCGTCGCCAGCGAGGTCGCGGCCGCCGCCGAGCGGGCACCCGAGGTCGAGTCGGCCGTCCTGCCGCTGCGCGCCCGCATCTCCGTACGGGCGGGGCTCGGCAACCTCGCCGCCGGCCTGCGCCCGCCCGCCACGGGCCACGACAACCCGCACTACTTCGACGACGCCGCGTGCGTACGGGCCTGTGTGCTCGCCATCGCCCACACCGGCGACCCCCGACTCGCCGCCGAACTGGCCGAGTTCGACGCGCGCTACACCCAGGACGGCGACGGCGTGCACGGCGCCCGCGCCATGGGAGCCGCGCTGGCGCTCGCACTCGACGGCGCGAACGTGGACGCCTGTGTCGCGGCGGCGGTCGCCGAGCTCCCCGAGGAGACGGAGATCGGCCGCAACGCCCGGCACGCGCTGCGCCTGGCCCAGGACCACGCGGGCGAGGGAACCTTCGCTCTCGTCCCACTCCTTGAGCATCAGATCGTCGACCACGTCTACAGCTACGGCATCGCGGCCGCCGAGACCGTCCCCGTCGCCCTCGCGCTCGCCACCGCCGCCCGCGGCAGGATCGCCGAAGCCGTGCCCGCCGCGGCCTGCCTGTCCCGGGTCGCCGACTCCGCCCCCGCGCTCGTCGGCGCCCTGACCGGCGCGCTCGGCGGCGCCGCCACCGTCCCGGCCACCTGGCGGGACGCCTGCCGCACCCTTTCCGGCTGTGCGCTGCCCCGCCTCACCGGTACGGATCTCGTACACCTCGCCGAACTCCTCGCAGCCACGGAACTGGCCACCCCAGGTGAATGATTCGGACATGAACCGCACTTCAGGAACAACACGCACTCAGGACACTCCGGATGAACGGGAAGGGGGCCCGGCCTTGGACGAGCGCGTCACCGGCGCTCTGGTCGGCGCGGCCGTGGGCGACGCCCTCGGCGGCCCGGTCGAGGGCTACTCCCCCGAGCAGATCGCCGAACGCCACGGCGGCCGCGTGCACGGCGTCGTCGGCCCCTGGAACGGCGACGCGTGGCGCACCGCCCGGCCCATCGCCCCGTACCACAAGGGCGACGGGCACGTCACCGACGACACCCTCATGACCCACGCGCTGGTCCGCGTGTACGCCACGGTCCGCGACCACCTCGACGCGTACTCCGTCGCCGAGCACCTGGTCCCCGACCTGATGACGACCCCGCGCTGGATCCCGGAGCTGGAGGCGGACGCCCTCCCCCTCCAGCGGATCTTCCTCGCCGAGAAGTGGCTGGTGGCCCGCCTCCACTACGGCCATGTGGACCCGCGTGAGGCCGGCGTCGGCAACATCGTCAACTGCGGGGCGGCGATGTACATGGCGCCGGTCGGCCTGGTCAACGCGGCCGACCCGCGGGGCGCGTACGCCGAGGCGCTCGACGTGGCGGGCGCCCACCAGTCGTCGTACGGCAGGGAGGCGGCCGGGGTGTTCGCGGCGGCCGTCGCGGCGGCGTGCGCGCCGGGCGCGACCCCGGACTCGGTGGTCGCGGCCTGTCTGTCCCTGGCCAAGGACGGCACCCGCGCCGCGATCGAGGCGGTCTGCGAAGTGGCCTCCCGCCACACGGACTTCGAGTCGGCGCTCCGGCCGCTGCGTGAGGCGGTCGCGCCGTACGACACCGTCGGCCCCGACTACCGTTCCCCCTCGCTGGGTGCCCGCCGCCCCTCCCGGCTGCACGCCATCGAGGAACTCCCCGTCGCGCTGGGCATGCTGGTGGTGGCGCGCGGCGACTACCGGCACGCCGTGCTCGGCTCGGTGAACTACGGCCGCGACTGCGACTCCATCGCCACGATGTCCGGCGCCCTCGCGGGCGCGCTCGGCTCTCAGGTCCCCTCCGACTGGGCGAAGCAGGTCGCCGAGGCCAGCCGCCTCGACCTGCACGCCCCGGCGGCGGTCCTCGTGGAGGTGGCGCGCGAGGTCTTCGAACGGGACGTACGCCGCCGGAGGGCGCACGAGGAGGCCTTCACGACCCTGGCTCCGGCGGCCGGCCAGTGACCCCCGTGGCGGTGACCGCCCTGCGCCTGACCTGGGTGCAGCCAGAGGACCTCCTCGGTCACGAACTGCGTCAGGCCGCGCAGGACGGCCGCGAGCCGTCGGCGATCGCCGCGCGCTGGATCGCGGCGGGCGGCCCGCCGGCCCCGGACCGCGCGGGCGCGTCACCGGAGCCCGTGTCGCCGTACCTGCGGCTGCTCGCCGAGGACCTGCTGGACGAACTGGCCGATCTGCCCAGCGGGTTGCGGGACGCGGAGCCCACCGAGCTCGACGGCATCCGGGCCCTGTGCCCCGAGTGGCCGGCCGCCGGGGACCTCGACGTCCCGGTCGGCCACGCTGCCCGTCTGGAGGCCGCGTGGCTCGGCAGGGCGGCGGGCTGTCTCCTCGGCAAACCCGTGGAGAAACTCCCGCTGCACGCCATCCGCCGGCTCGCCCGGTGCACGGGCAACTGGCCGCTGAGCACCTGGTTCACCGCGCGCGGCGTGCCCGCCGACCTCGCCGCCGCCCACCCCTTCAACCGCCGCTCGGCCGCCACCTCGCTGGCCGAGAACATCGACGGCATGCCCGAGGACGACGACCTCAACTACCCGCTGCTGGGCCTGCTGTTGCTCGGGCGCCACGGTCCCGGCTTCACCACCGCCGACGTGGCCCGGCTCTGGCTCGACGAACTCCCCGCGGGCCGCACGTTCACCGCCGAACGCGTCGCCTACCGCAACCTCCTCACCGGCATCGAGCCCCCGCGCACGGCCCGCCACCGCAACCCGTTCCGCGAGTGGATCGGTGCGCTGATCCGCGCCGACGTCCACGGCTGGACGCATCCGGGCGACCCCGCGGCCGCGGCCGAACAGGCCCACCGGGACGCGGTCCTCACCCACACCGCGAACGGCGTGTACGCGGCCATGTTCGCCGCCGCCACCCTCGCCGAGGCCGCCACCGGCGCCCACGACGTCCACCACTGCCTGCGCACCGGGCTGCGGGTCGTCCCACCCGGCTCCCGCCTCGCCACGGCGGTCCGGCAGGCGATCCAACTGGCGCGGCAGCACGAGGACTTCGACGTGGTCGTGGACGCGCTCCACACCGCCCACGCCGACTACCACTGGGTCCACGCCGTCCCCAACACCGCGCTGCTGGCCGCCGCCCTCACCCACGCCGACGGCGACTTCACAGGCTCCGTCTGCCGTGCGGTGTCGGGCGGGTGGGACACCGACTCGAACGGCGCGACGGCCGGCAGCGTCGCGGGACTCCTCGCAGGCTCACCCGCCGCCCTGCCCGAACGCTGGACCCTCCCCCTCAAGAACCGGCTCGCCACCTCGGTGGCCGACTTCAACGGCATCGGCTTCGACGCCCTCGCCCAGCTCACCCTCCGGGAGACGACACCTCGATGCACGACGTGAACGCGACGCCCGCGCCGCTGTCCGGCCTGCGCGTCCTCGACCTCGCGACCCTGTTCGCCGGCCCGCTCGCCGCCACGATGCTCGGCGACTTCGGCGCCGAGGTCATCAAGGTCGAGCACCCGCGCAAACCGGACCCGTCCCGGGGCCACGGCCCCGCGAAGGACGGCGTGGGCCTGTGGTGGAAGCTCCTCGGCCGCAACAAGCGCACGATGACCCTGGACCTGTCCACCCCGGGCGGCCGGACGACCCTGCTGCGGCTCGCCGCCACCGCCGACGTGATCATCGAGAACTTCCGCCCGGGGACCCTGGAGAAATGGGGCCTGGGCTGGTCCGACCTCTCCGCCGCGAACCCCCGCCTGGTCCTCGCCCGGGTCACCGGCTTCGGCCAGTACGGCCCGTACGCGCGCCGCCCCGGCTTCGGCACCCTCGCGGAGGCGATGAGCGGCTTCGCCGCGATCACCGGCGAACCGGACGCCCCGCCGACGCTCCCGCCGTTCGGCCTGGCCGATTCCATCGCGGGCCTGACGACGGCGTACGCGGTGATGACGGCCCTCGCCGCTCGGGAGCGGACGGGCGAGGGCCAGGTCGTCGACATGGCGATCATCGAGCCGATCCTCACGGTGCTGGGCCCGCAGCCCCTCTGGTACGACCAGCTGGGCCACGTCCAGCCACGCACGGGCAACCGCACGCAGAACAACGCGCCCCGCAACACCTACCGCACGGCGGACGGCCGCTGGGTCGCCGTCTCGACGTCGGCCCAGTCCGTGGCGGAGCGGGTGATGCGGCTGGTGGGCCGCCCCGAACTGACCACCGAGCCCTGGTTCACGACGGGTGCCGGCCGGGCCCGCCACGCGGACGTCCTGGACTCCGCCGTGCAGGCATGGGTCTCCCGCCGCACCCGGGAGGAGGTCATCGCGGCCTTCGAGAAGGCGGAGGCGGCGGTGGCCCCCATCCAGGACGTACGGGACGTGATGCGGGACCCCCAGTACGAGGCGCTCGGCACCCTCACGACCGTCGACGACCCCGAGCTGGGCCCCCTCCGCATGCAGAACGTCCTCTTCCGCCTCTCCTCCACACCCGGCGCGATCCGCTGGGCCGGCCGGCCGCACGGCGCGGACACGGAGGCCGTCCTGACCGAGCTCGGCCTGACGGAAACGGAGCTGGCCGAGCTGCGCGCGGAGGGCGCCCTGTGACTCCCGCTCCTCGTGTGTTTCCCGTATCGGCGGAGGCCTTCCCCCTGACCTGGCTGTACGCCCCCGGGGACCGCCCGGAGGTGGTGGCGAAGGCACTTGTCTCCGGCGCGGACGTGGTCCTCGTCGACCTGGAGGACGCGGTGGCCCCCGACCGCAAGGAGTACGCGCGCGCGGCCACCGCCGAACTGCTCTCCGAGCCTCCGCCGGTCCCGGTGCACGTCCGGGTGAACGCCCTGAGCACCCCGACGGCGGCCGCTGACCTCACCGTCCTCGCGCCACTCGCCGGCCTCTCGGGCCTGCGCCTGCCCAAGGTGACGTCCCCCGCGGAGGTCGTCCGGGTGGCGGAGGAGGCCTCGCCCGCCGGAGGCGGAGCGGTCCCGCTGTACGCCCTCCTCGAAACCGCCCTGGGCGTGGAACAGGCCTACGCCGTCGCCACCGCCCATCCGGCGCTCAAGGGCATCGCCCTGGGCGAGGCGGACCTCCGGGCCGATCTCGGTGTGGGGGCCGACGCAGCCCTGGACTGGCCCCGTTCGCGGGTCGTCCTGGCCGCCCGTGCCGCGTCCCTCCCGCCTCCCGCCCAGTCGATCCACCCGGACACCAGGGATCTGGACGGCCTGGCCCGCTCCTGCGCCCACGGCCGCGCCCTCGGCTTCCTCGGGCGCGCCGCCATCCACCCCCGCCAGCTTCCCGTCATCGAACGGGCGTACCTTCCGACGGCGGAGGAGGTGGAGTCGGCGGTGGAGATCCTGGAGGCCGCCGCCAAGGCCTCCGGCGCCCAGGCCCTCCCCAACGGCTGCTTCATCGACCCCGCGATCGTGGCCACCGCCCAGCGCACGCTGTCGCTGGCCCACAGAACCGTGTAGGGGCAACGGTGCCTTCCCCGCCTCCGCCGCCCCTACCCGTTCCCGTCCCCTGGGGGCTGCGCCCCCGGACGGGCTGAACTTTCAGCCCCTTGGGGGAGTTTGAGGAGCGGGGGTCCGGGGGCCGGCCCCCGGAACCGGGGTCCGGGGCGGAGCCCCGAGCGGGGCCGAAGGGGCGGAGCCCCTGGGGACGGGACGGGTAGGGGCGGCGGGGGCGAGAAAAACATGAAGAGGGCGCCACGCCCACAGACGCCGCGCCCCCTCGAACCGTACCGCCGGGATCAGCCCTTCTTCGCCGACTCCGCCTCGGTCTCCTTCTCGGACTCGCTCTTCCCGGGTTCGCCGGCTTCGGCCTTCGCGGACTCCTCGCCGGACTCACCGGACTCGCCGGACTCACCGGACTCACCGGACTCGCCGGAAGGCTTCTCAGCCTCCGCCGCGTCACCGGCACCGTCACCGTCGGAACCGTCGGAGACCCCCGGCTCCACGATCTCCTCCCGCCCCGGCCGCTTCCGAGCCGAGAGGACGATGTACAGCACCGCGAGCAGGAAGACGAACATCGCGGTCCAGTTGTTGAGCCGCAGACCGAGAATGTGGTGGGCGTCATCGACGCGCATGTACTCGATCCAGAAGCGCCCGACGCAGTACGCCGCGACGTACAGCGCGAACGCTCGCCCGTGCCCCAGTTTGAAGCGCCGGTCGGCCCAGATGACCAGCAGCGCGACGCCGATGCACCACAGGGACTCGTACAGGAAGGTCGGGTGGTACGTGCCCGGCACCCGGCCGTCCGTCGAGGACGTGATCTTCAGGGCCCAGGGAAGGTCCGTGGGCCGCCCGTACAGCTCCTGGTTGAACCAGTTGCCCCAGCGCCCGATCGCCTGCGCGAACGCGATGCCGGGCGCGACGGCGTCGGCGTACGCGGGCAGCGGGATCCCGCGCCGACGGCAGCCGATCCACGCACCCACCGCTCCGAGCGCGATGGCGCCCCAGATGCCGAGACCGCCCTCCCACACCTTGAAGGCGTCCACCCAGTCACGGCCCTCGCTGAAGTACAGCTCGTAGTCCGTGATCACGTGGTACAGCCGCCCGCCGACGAGGCCGAACGGCACGGCCCAGACCGCGATGTCGGCCACCGTGCCGGCCCGCCCGCCGCGGGCGATCCAGCGTTTGTTGCCGAGCCAGACGGCCACGAAGACGCCGATGATGATGCAGAACGCGTAGCCGCGCAGCGGCACGGGGCCCAGGTACAGCACACCGCGCGACGGGCTCGGAATGAAGGCAAGCTCAACAAGGTCCATGGCAGGGTCGACGCTACCCTGCCGGACACGCACTGCGGCAACCCGCCCGGCTACGGCTCCATAACGCCACTGCCGTCACCCACCACCATCGCCGTCCCCCGCGGCGGACGGGCCTCACCCGCCGCTCTTCGCCTCCACCATCTGCTTCAGCTTCGCCGGAGTCATCGACCGGTCCTGGTAGATGTTCCTGCCGTCGAGGAGCACGGTCGGGGTGCCTGAGAAGCGGCCCTTCTGGAAGGCCTCGTTCGACTTCACGACCCAGCTGTTGTGCGTGCCGTCCGCGACACACCGGCGGAAGGCGGGCGTGTCCAGCCCGTCGACCTTCTTCGCCAGCTCGACCAGCCTGTCGTCCTCGGCGAAGGCGTCGTCCGTCTCGGGAGGCTGGTTCTGGTACAGCACGTCGTGGTACTTGGGGAATCTGCCCGTGTCCTGCGCGCACGCCGCGGCGTTGGCGGCCTTCCGTGAGCCGCTGCCGCCCATGTTCCCGTCGATCAGCGTCGCCAGGCGGTACTCGACCTTGAGCTTTCCGGCGTCCGTGAGCTCGTGGATCGTGGAGCGGTAGGCGTCCTCGAAGGACTTGCACGCCGGGCAGCGGAAGTCCTCCCACACGGTGAGGGTCGACTTCGCGCTGTCCTTGCCGACGGGGATCACCAGCCCGTCCTTGCCCTGCGCTCCCGAGGGCCCCACGACCGGGCCCGAGGCGTCCTGCCCGTCCTTGCCGGCGTTCGCGGCGACGACGCCGATCACCGCCGCCAGGCCCAGGACGCCCACCACGGAGGCGCCCACCACCAGTGCGCGGCGCCGCTTCTCCGCGGTCCTGTGCTTCTGTCGCTCCGCCGCCAGCTTCTCCCGGGCGGTGCGCTTTCCCTCACGGTTCTTCTCGCTCACGTCCGGCAGAACGAACCGGGGAGGCGTCGAGCGCCTCCCCGGCCCCAGGTCCACTCGTTCGAGTGAGCGGTTTGTCCGTTACTCGCCGCGCACACCCCGGGCGAGCTCGCCCGCCAGCGTCCGTACGGCTTCCAGGCCGGCGGCCTCGTCCGGCGCGTCCAGCATCCGCTTCACGAAGGCCGAGCCGACGATCACGCCGTCGGCGAAGCCGGCGACCTCGGCGGCCTGCGCCGCGTTGGAGACACCGAGCCCGACGCAGACGGGCAGCTCGGTGGTGGCCTTGGTGCGCTGGACCAGGTCCTGCGCCTGCGCGCCCACGGACTCACGCGTCCCGGTGACGCCCATCAGCGAGGCCGCGTAGACGAAGCCGGAGCCCGCCGCGGTGATCTCGGCGAGCCGGGCGTCCTTGCTGCTGGGCGCGACCACGAAGACCGTGGCGAGCCCGTGCTTCTCGGCGTGCTCCCTCCACAGGGCCGACTCCTGGACGGGGAGGTCGGGCAGGATGCACCCGGCCCCTCCGGCCTCCGCGAGCTCCGAGGTGAA
The DNA here is from genome assembly GCF_055572015.1 of Streptomyces sp. NPDC030840. Taxonomy (NCBI): domain Bacteria; kingdom Bacillati; phylum Actinomycetota; class Actinomycetes; order Kitasatosporales; family Streptomycetaceae; genus Streptomyces; species Streptomyces sp. NPDC030840. Next base: position 360,845 of record NZ_JBVIEE010000004.1, read on the forward strand.
GCGCTCCACGCCGTACCGGTCGATGGGGTTCCAGTACGTCATCACCAGCACCGGCTTGCCGGTCGCCTCGTACGCCTCGCGCACCGTGCGCATGACATCGGCGATCTTGACGCCGCCGCGCAGGGCGATGTCGTCGGCGGTCTGGATGACGGGCCCGTCGAGGACCGGGTCGCTGTGCGGCAGCCCGACCTCCACGACGTCGGCGCCGCCGTCGAAGACGGCCTTGATCGCGGCGATCCCGCCGTCGACGGTCGGGAACCCGGCCGGGAGGTACGCGATGAGGGCGGACCGTCCCTCGGCCCTGGCGGCCGCCAGGGTGTCACTCAACAGCTGGACGTTGCCGCTCACTTGGCGTCCCCCTCGATCTCGGCGGCGTCGCCGTCGGCGTCCGCGGCCACGGTGGCGTCGGTGTCGTACAGCCCGAAGTACCGGGCGGCCGTGTCCATGTCCTTGTCGCCGCGGCCGGACAGGTTGACGACGATCAGTCCGTCCCCGCCCAGCTCCCGGCCGACCTCCAGGGCGCCGGCGAGCGCGTGGGCGCTCTCGATGGCCGGGATGATCCCCTCGGTGCGCGACAGCAGGCGCAGCGCCTGCATCGCGGCGTCGTCGGTGACCGCTCGGTACTCGCCGCGGCCACTGTCCTTGAGGTAGGAGTGCTCCGGCCCGATGCCCGGGTAGTCGAGCCCCGCCGAGATGGAGTACGGCTCGGTGATCTGCCCTTCCTCGTCCTGCAGGACGTAGGACCGTGACCCGTGCAGGATGCCGGGTTCCCCCGCGGTCAGGGTCGCCGCGTGCTCGCCGGTCTCGACGCCGTGCCCGGCGGGCTCGCACCCGATGAGGCGTACGGAGGTGTCGGGGATGAAGGCGTGGAAGAGCCCGATGGCGTTGGAGCCGCCGCCCACGCAGGCGATGGCGGCGTCGGGGAGGCGACCGGCACGCTCCAGCAGCTGGCGCCGCGCCTCCACGCCGATGACCCGGTGGAAGTCACGCACCATGGCGGGGAAGGGGTGCGGCCCGGCGACGGTGCCGAACAGGTAGTGGGTGTGGTCGACGTTGGCGACCCAGTCCCGGAAGGCCTCGTTGATGGCGTCCTTGAGCGTCCTGCTGCCGGACTTCACGGCGATGACCTCGGCGCCGAGCATGCGCATGCGGGCCACGTTGAGGGCCTGGCGCTGGGTGTCGATCTCACCCATGTAGATGGTGCACTCGAGCCCGAACAGGGCACAGGCGGTCGCCGTCGCGACGCCGTGCTGTCCGGCACCGGTTTCGGCGATGACGCGGGTCTTGCCCATGCGCCTGGTGAGCAGGGCCTGGCCCAGCACGTTGTTGATCTTGTGGGAGCCGGTGTGGTTGAGGTCTTCCCGCTTCAGGAAGACACGGGCGCCCCCGGCGTGCTCGGCGAACCGCGGCACCTCGGTGAGCGCGCTCGGCCGCCCGGTGTAGTTCACGAGCAGGTCGTCGAGTTCGCGGGCGAACTCGGGGTCGTGCTTGGCCTTGTCGTACTCCACGGCGACCTCGTCCACGGCGGCGACCAGCGCCTCCGGGATGAACTTGCCGCCGAACGCGCCGAAGTAGCCCTCGGCGCTCGGAATCCGACCCTCGGGGTCGGGAATGAAGAACTCGCTGGACATGCGGTTACCTCGCTGGGGCCTGAGCCCCGGTTACAGGTCGGACATGGTCACGGTATCCACGTACGCACACGCTCCGTCGAGACCTCACCCTGGATCAGGACCGCCGGACTCGGGCCACGGGCCGGGCCCGGGCGGGGGTGACGGAGTGGGGGGGTGCGCCGGGGTTTTCCTCGCCCCCGCCGCCCCTACCCGTCCCATCCCTGGGGGCCACGCCCCCAGCCCCCGCCGCCCGCCTGGGGCAGCGCCCCGCCGACTGACACGAGCCCCACCTCGAACGCAGGTCCGGCCGTCAGGCACGAGCCCCCGCCTCGGACAGGGCCCCTGCCGACGGACACGGGCCCCGCCTCGAACAGGACCCCGCCACCGGACACGAGTCCCGCCTCGAACACGGGTCCGGCCGTCAGGCACGTGCCCCGCCTCGGACAAGAGCTCCTCGGACAGGGTCCCTGCCGGCGGACACGAGGCACGCTCGGTGTGAATCCGGCTCGGAGTCCGTCCGGTCGCGGTCGCGGACCGCGGGCCTCGTTCCGGCCGTCGCGGACGAGCCCGTCGCAACGGCGAGAAGGCCGACGACGTGGACCTACCGTGCCGAACCGGTCGGACCTGCCCGACTCCCGGGTCGGAGCCGCGACTCGGTGACGCCGGTCAGCCGCGCAGCGGCCTCACAGGGTGATGGTGCGTACGTGCCCGGGCCATCGCATGCCGTTGACCTGGCCGGGTTCGTCGCCGATGACGTAGCGGACCCGGCGGCCGTGGACGCGGCGCGCGGGGGCCCGGCAGCCGCGCGGCCGGCAGCCGCGGGCCAGGCGGGCGTAGGGGTCGGCCGGCCGCGCGCAGGCCAGGGCGACGGCGACGGTCGAGCGAAGGCTCGTCCCGTGTCGTCGGGCCGGCGCGCGGTGGGCGGTCATCGTGGGTGTCAGCCCCTGCCCTGCCGCAGCGCGGGGTGCGCGCCGGCGGCCACGAGGTCCGACACGGCCGTCTTCGGATCGCGGCCGGTCACCAGGGACTCGCCCACGAGCACGGCGTCGGCGCCCGCGTTGGCGTACGCGATGAGGTCGTGCGGGCCACGGACACCGGACTCGGCGATCTTGACGATCCCGTCCGGGATCTCCGGGGCGACCCGCTCGAACGTGGAGCGGTCGACCTGCAGGGTCTTCAGGTTGCGCGCGTTGACGCCGATCACCTTCGCGCCCGCGTCCACCGCCCGCTCGACCTCGTCCTCGTCGTGTACCTCGACGAGCGGCGTCAGCCCGATGGACACGGCACGCTCGATGAGGGACTCCAGGGCGGGCTGGTCGAGGGCCGCGACGATCAGCAGGGCCAGGTCGGCGCCGTACGCCCGTGCCTCCCACAGCTGGTACGAGGTGACGATGAAGTCCTTGCGCAGGACGGGGATGTCGACACGGGCCCGGACCGCCTCCAGGTCCGCCAGCGAGCCGCCGAAGCGGCGCTGCTCGGTGAGGACCGAGATGACCGCCGCGCCACCCGCCTCGTAGTCGGCGGCCAGGCCAGCCGGGTCGGCGATCGCGGCCAGCGCGCCCTTGGACGGGCTGGAGCGCTTGACCTCACAGATCACCTTCACGCCGTCACCGCCCAGCGCGGCCACGCCGTCCTTGGGCGCCGGAGCCTTCACCACGCGCTCCTTGAGCTCGTCGAGGCTGACGCGCGCCTGCCGCTCCGCGAGGTCGGCACGGACTCCGTCGATGATCTCGTCGAGCACACTCACGCGAGCGGCCCCCTTCCTGACGGTGGACGGTTGAAGCAGTTCGAGCAGTTCAAGCTGTTCGGGGTCACTGCGATGGTATCCGCAGGAGGGCGCAGGCCCCGCATCCGGTTGACGCGGGTCCCACTACCTGGACATTCGCCAAGTGATCAAGGATGCAGCCAGCCACCGAACGGCAGGTTCCGGACAACGGTGAACACCAGGACCAACGCACCCAGGGACCACATCGCCACCGGCGGCAGCTCGATCCGCGTCGGCCGCCCGCGCACCGCGCGAACCACCCAGACGACCCATCCCACCGCGAACGCCAGAAAGATCAGCACGGCCACCGCGTTGTCGGTGAGGGCCGTCCCCAGGTCCCCGCGCACGAACGCGTGGGCGGCGCGCAGTCCGCCGCAGCCCGGGCAGTACAGGCCGGTGAGGCGCAGCAGCGGACAGACCGGGTAGTGCCCGGGCTCGTTGGGGTCCACCGCTCCGACGTACGCGAAGGCACCGGCGACGGCCCCGAGGACCGAGACGGGCAGCGCCACACGCCCCAGCACGGAATCCGCGCCCGTGGGGGCACCGCTCGACGGGGTCACCCCGCGGCTCTCTGCGTTCACACCACGATTCTGCCCGGTGCGGCGGCCCGGCGTGCGGGAGGGGCGGATCCGGCGCCGCTGCCACCGGGTCCGCCCCTCCCGGAGCCTGACGAAACGCGCCGTTCGGGCCGTACGGGCTCAGCTCTCGGCGCTGACCGTCGCGGGCGCGGGCTCGGCTTTGGCGACGGGCTGCGTCGTGTTCGTCTTCCTCGGCTGGCCCAGACCCATGGAGCGCATGATGCCGCCGACGACACCGCCGAGGCACGCGAGCACCATGCCGGCCCAGAAGCCCAGCGGGTTGGCCATCACCATGAAGGCGCCCGCCACGCAGAAACCGATGATTGCGATGATGACACCGGTCCAGGCGGCCGGGGTGTGACCGTGGCTGCTGCCCGCCATGACTTGCTCCTCGTTGCTCTAAGCGATGCGTGTGTGAGTCGGACGCTCGCCGTCCATTGTCCCGTACGCGCGCGAACGCCCTGAGCGGGGGTATGTCCTCCCCCGGACCGCCCACGGAATCGCCAGGGTACGGGAGGAAGCGGAGGGGCTTACGCGCCCGTCGGGTCCTCGCCCCGGTCGAGTGCCTTCCACAGGTCCTCGGGCCGGTCGGGGTCCACGGGCTTCGCCTGGCGCTGCCGGGGCGTCCCGTCGCGCTCGTAGCGGCCGGACATCGCGGGCCACAGCTTCCCGTACCGCAGGGCCATCAGCCCGGCGAGCAGGATCAGTACACCGCCCGCGGCCGCGACATAAGGCCAGGCGGTGTGGCTGAGCGCGTCGACGGTGGCGGACGCGTCGCCGGAGGCCTGCGCGGCCTTCTCGTCGAGCGCCGAGCTGTCGGAGGCGCCCAGCACGGCCGTGACGACGGTGCCCGCGCCGGAGAGCGCGAGCAGCGCGGCGACCAGGACGCGTCCGGCCCTGCGGACGGCGAACACGGCGACGAGCGCGGCGAGGCCCACGACGGCGAGGGCGGCGGGCACGCCGGTGACCTCGCTGCCCTTGGCGGTCAGCGGGAAGTCGCCGCCCGCGACCGAGGCGGTGGCCTCCGACCAGCGCTGCCGGGAGGCGAGCAGCGTCACGGCCGCGCCGAGCGCGCCGAACAGCAGGGCGACGGCGAGACTGCGCCGCCCGGCACGGCCGCGTGCGGGTTCGGGACGGGGGTGAGGAGTTGCGGTCACGTACTCCACTATCGCCTGACCCCCGCCCGTACCGTCACGCGGGGTTCACGCCCGGCCGGCCGAGCCGGTTCGCGGTGTGCACCGCGCGCAGCACCGCCGCCGCCTTGTTGCGGCACTCGGTGTCCTCGGCCACGGGGTCCGAGTCGGCGACGATGCCGGCGCCCGCCTGCACGAAGGCGGTGCCGCCGCGCAGGAGGGCGGTGCGGATGGCGATGGCGGTGTCGGAGTCGCCGGCGAAGTCGAGGTAGCCGACGCAGCCGCCGTACAGGCCCCGGCGGGCCGGTTCCAGTTCGTCGATGATCTGCATGGCGCGCGGCTTGGGGGCGCCGGAGAGCGTGCCGGCCGGGAAGCAGGCCGTCAGCACGTCGAAGGCCGTACGGCCCTCGGCGACGCGCCCGGTGACGGTCGACACGATGTGCATCACGTGCGAGTACCGCTCGATGGACATGAAGTCGACGACCTCGACGGAGCCGGGTTCGCACACGCGGCCCAGGTCGTTGCGCCCGAGGTCGACGAGCATCAGGTGCTCGGCGCGCTCCTTGGGGTCGGCGAGCAGTTCGTCGGCGAGTGCCTGGTCCTCCTGCGGGGTGGCGCCCCGGTGCCGGGTGCCCGCGATGGGGTGCACCATCGCCTGTCCGTCCTCGACCTTGACCAGTGCCTCCGGGGAGGAGCCGACGACGTCGAAGCCGTCGAAGCGGAACAGGTACATGTACGGGGAGGGGTTGGTCGCCCGCAGCACCCGGTAGACGTCCAGGGCGCTTGCCGTGCAGGGCGTTTCGAAGCGCTGGGAGGGGACGACCTGGAAGGCCTCGCCGGCCCGGATGCGCTCCTTGACGTCCTCGACGGCCTCCTGGAAGTCGGGGCCGCCCCAGCGCGCGGTGTACTCGGGCAGCTCGGAGGCCGGGAGCTCGGCCGGGGGCTGCGAGAGGGGGCGGGAGAGGTCGGCCTGCATGGCGTCGAGGCGGGCGACCGCGTCCGCGTGGGCGTCGTCCACGCCCGTGTCCAGGTCGTTGTGGTTGATGGCGTTGGCGATGAGCAGCACCGTGCCGTCCCAGTGGTCGAGGACGGCGAGGTCGCTGGTGAGCAGCATGGTCAGCTCGGGGAGCTTCAGGTCGTCGTGCTCGCCGGGGCCGATCTTCTCCAGGCGGCGCACGATGTCGTAGCCGAGGTAGCCGACCATTCCACCGGTGAAGGGCGGCAGGCCCGCGGCGAGGTCACGGGGCGTGTGGAGGGTCTCGATGGTGGCGCGCAGGGCGGCGAGCGGGTCGCCGTCGACCGGGACGCCGACGGGCGGGGTGCCCAGCCAGTGCGCCTGGCCGTCGCGCGCGGTGAGGGTGGCGTGGCTGCGGACACCGACAAAGGAGTACCGGGACCATGAGCGGCCGTTCTCCGCGGACTCCAGCAGGAAGGTGCCGGGGCGCTCGGCGGCGAGCTTGCGGTACAGCGCGACGGGGGTGTCGCCGTCGGCGAGGAGCTTGCGGCTGACCGGGATGACGCGGCGGTCGGTGGCCAGCTTGCGGAACGTCTCGAGGTCCATGGCGGCTGACCTTACTGATCCAGTGGGGGTACGTCGGAATTGGCGCCGCCTTCGACGGCTCCCAGTACGTCCTCGTCGAAGCAGGTGCGGGCTCCGGTGTGGCAGGCGGCACCGACCTGGTCGACCTTGACCAGGACGGTGTCGGCGTCGCAGTCGAGGGCGACGGACTTCACGTACTGGAAGTGGCCGGAGGTGTCGCCCTTCACCCAGTACTCCCGGCGGCTGCGGGACCAGTACGTGCAGCGGCCCGTGGTGAGCGTGCGGTGCAGCGCCTCGTCGTCCATCCAGCCGAGCATGAGCACCTCCCCGGTGTCGTACTGCTGGGCGATGGCGGGGACGAGCCCGTCGGCGCTGCGCCTGAGGCGCGCGGCGATCCGGGGGTCGAGGCTGCCGGGCCCGCTGGGCCCGCTGGAGGACGGCGTGCTGGTCATGGGTGCCATTGTGCCGCGCGCCACCGGCACCCCGGTGGTTGTCCACGGGCCGGACCGGGTGCGGGGCCGCCCGCCGGGCCCGGCGACGCACCGGCCGGGCCTCCACTGGGCGGACCCGCGGCCCGGTCGTAGGCTTGCCGCATGTCGACCCATGCCAAGCGTGAACGACTTCTCCTCGCCGATCTGTTGGAGGCCTCGGGCCCGGACGCCCCGACCCTCTGCGACGACTGGAACACCCGTGATCTCGCCGCCCACGTGGTGGTGCGCGAGCGCCGCCCCGACGCCGCGGGCGGCATCCTCATCAAGCAGCTCGCGCCACGCCTGGACCGGGTGATGGCGGAGTTCACCGACAAGCCGTACGAGGAGCTGATCCAGCTCATCCGGACCGGCCCGCCGCGTTTCTCGCCCTTCTCCCTGAAGCAGATCGACGAGGCCTCGAACACCATCGAGTTCTACGTCCACACCGAGGACGTCCGCCGCGCCCAGCCCGACTGGACGCCGCGTGAGCTGGACGCGGTCTTCCAGGACGCCCTGTGGTCCCGTCTGGAGCGCACCGCGCGGCTGATGGGCCGCGGCTCCCCGACCGGCCTCGTGCTGCGCCGCCCGAACGGCCAGACGGCGGTCGCCCACCGGGGCACGCCGGTCGTCACGGCGACCGGCGAGCCGTCCGAGCTGCTGCTGTTCCTGTACGGGCGGCAGCAGGTGGCCGATGTCGAACTGGACGGCGAGAAGGACGCGATCGCGAAGCTGCACGAGACGAAGCAGCTGGGGATCTGAGTACGCCCAGGAGTAGGCCCCGGCCACCTGGTGGCCGGGGCCTGCCACGCCGGTGGTGTGGGTGTCACCGCACGGGGTGCCCCGCCTCCCGCAGCGTCTGCTTCACCTCGCCGATCCGCAGGTCGCCGAAGTGGAACACCGACGCCGCCAGCACCGCGTCCGCGCCCGCCTCGATGGCCGGCGGGAAGTCGGTGAGCCTGCCGGCGCCGCCGGATGCGATCACCGGGACGGTCACGTGTTTGCGGACCGCCGCGATCATCTCCAGGTCGTAGCCGTCCTTGGTGCCGTCCGCGTCCATCGAGTTGAGCAGGATCTCGCCCGCGCCGAGCTCGGCGGCCCGGTGAGCCCACTCGATGGCGTCGATTCCGGTGCCCTTGCGGCCGCCATGAGTGGTGACCTCGAAGGACCCGCTCTCCGTGCGGCGCGCGTCCACGGACAGCACCAGCACCTGCCGGCCGAAGCGCTCGGCGATCTCGCGGATCAGCTCCGGGCGGGCGATCGCGGCCGTGTTCACACCCACCTTGTCGGCGCCGGCGCGCAGCAGCTTGTCGACGTCCTCGGCCGTGCGCACGCCGCCGCCCACCGTGAGCGGGATGAAGACCTGCTCGGCGGTGCGGCGCACCACGTCGTACGTGGTCTCGCGGTTGCCGGAGGACGCGGTGATGTCCAGGAACGTCAGCTCGTCGGCGCCCTCGGCGTCGTACACCTTGGCCATCTCGACGGGGTCGCCCGCGTCGCGCAGGTTCTGGAAGTTGACGCCCTTGACGACCCGGCCGTTGTCCACGTCCAGGCAGGGGATGACTCGGACCGCCAGGGTCATGAAGCCACGGCTCCTTACTCGTGTCCTCTAAATGCTTCCAGTTCCACTTCGACCAGGATGCGCGGGTCGACGAAGCCCTCCACCACCAGCAGCGTGGACACCGGACGCACCGCGTCGAAGAGCTCCTTGTGGGCCCGTCCCACCTCGTCCACGTCCCGCTGGTGCGTCAGGTAGATCCTGGTCCGGATCACGGACTCGACACCGAGCCCGAACTCGCCGATCGCCTCGACCGCGCTGGTGAAGGCCACTTTGGCCTGCTCGTAGGGGTCGCCCTCCCCGTACAGCACTCTGCCCTTGAAGGCCGTCGTGCCCGCCACCAGGACGCGGTCGCCCGCCGCGACGGCACGTGCGAAACCGAAACTCTCTTCCCAGGGACTTCCGCTCTGCACGCGCCGCACGGCTTCGGACGTCATGTCGACACAGCCTCCAAGGCCTCTTCCAGGGTGAACGCCTTCGCGTAGAGCGCCTTCCCGACGATGGAGCCCTCGACACCGAGGGGCACCAACTCCGCGATGGCCCGCAGGTCGTCGACGGACGACACGCCGCCGGACGCCACCACCGGGCGGTCCGTCGCCGCGCACACGTTCTTCAGCAGCTCCAGGTTCGGGCCCTGCAGGGTGCCGTCCTTGGCGATGTCGGTGACGACGTAGCGGGCGCAGCCCTCCTTGTTGAGGCGCTCCAGCGTCTCGTAGAGGTCGCCGCCGTCGCGGGTCCAGCCGCGCCCCCGGAGCGTGGTGCCCCTGACGTCCAGACCGACCGCGATCCTGTCGCCGTGCTGGGCGATGACCTTGGCGACCCACTCGGGGGCCTCCAGCGCGGCCGTGCCCAGGTTGACGCGGGTGCAGCCGGTGGCCAGGGCGGCGGCGAGCGTGTCGTCGTCGCGGATGCCGCCGGACAGCTCCACCTTGATGTCCATGGCCCCCGCGACCTCGGCGATCAGCTCGCGGTTGTTCCCCGTGCCGAACGCGGCGTCCAGGTCGACCAGGTGCAGCCACTCGGCGCCCGACCGCTGCCAGGCGAGGGCTGCCTCCAGCGGGGAGCCGTACGAGGTCTCCGTGCCGGACTCGCCGTGCACGAGGCGGACGGCCTGGCCGTCACGGACGTCGACGGCGGGGAGGAGTTCGAGCTTGGCCATTGTCTACAGGGTTCCGATCCAGTTGGTGAGCAGCTGCGCTCCGGCGTCGCCGGACTTCTCGGGGTGGAACTGCGTGGCCCACAGGGCGCCGTTCTCCACGGCCGCCACGAAGGGCTTGCCGTGGGTGGACCAGGTGACCTTGGGGGCCTTCATGGCGGGGTTGTGCGTCTGGAGGTTCCAGTCGTGGACGGCGTAGGAGTGCACGAAGTAGAAACGCGCGTCGGCGTCCAGGCCGGCGAAGAGCTCGGAGTCGGCCGGGGCCTCGACGGTGTTCCAGCCCATGTGGGGCACGATGTCGGCCTGGAGCGGCTCGACCGAGCCGGGCCACTCGTCGAGGCCCTCGGTCTCCACGCCGTGCTCGATGCCGCGGGCGAAGAGGATCTGCATGCCGACGCAGATGCCCATCACGGGGCGGCCGCCGGACAGCCGGCGGTCGACGATCCAGTCGCCGCGCGCCTCGGTCAGGCCCTTCATGCAGGCGGCGAACGCGCCGACGCCGGGCACCAGCAGGCCGTCCGCGTTCATGGCCTTGTCGTAGTCGCGCGTTATCTCGACGTCGGCTCCCACGCGTGCGAGGGCACGCTCGGCGGAACGGACGTTGCCGAAGCCGTAGTCGAAGACGACCACGCTCTTTGCGGGGGCACTCAATTCCACACCTCCAGCCTCAGGACACCGGCGACGAGACACATCCCGGCGCCTATCGAGAGCAGCACGATGAGCCCCTTGGGCAACTTCTGCTTGACGAAGGAGTAGACGCCGCCGAGCAGGAAGAGCCCGACGACGATCAGGAGCGTCGAGAGGCTGTTCACAGCGCGCCCTTCGTGGACGGAAGGATGCCGGCGGCCCGCGGGTCGCGCTCGCTGGCATACCTCAGCGCCCGCGCCAGCGCCTTGAACTGGCACTCCACGATGTGGTGCGCGTTGCGCCCGTACGGTACGTGCACGTGCAGGGCGATCTGGGCCTGGGCGACGAAGGACTCCAGGATGTGCCGGGTCATCGTCGTGTCGTACTCGCCGATCATCGGCGCCATCTTCTCGGGCTCGGTGTGCACGAGGTACGGGCGGCCGGACAGGTCGACGGTCACCTGGGCGAGGGACTCGTCCAGCGGGACCGTGCAGTTGCCGAAGCGGTAGATGCCCACCTTGTCGCCGAGGGCCTGCTTGAAGGCGGCACCGAGTGCGAGGGCGGTGTCCTCGATGGTGTGGTGCGAGTCGATGTGCAGGTCGCCCTCGGTCTTCACGGTCAGGTCGAACAGACCGTGCCGGCCGAGTTGGTCGAGCATGTGGTCGTAGAAGCCGACCCCGGTGGAGATCTCCGTCCGGCCCGTACCGTCGAGATCGATCTCGACGAGGACGGACGTCTCCTTCGTGTTCCGCTCCACGCGCCCTACGCGGCTCATGCGCTCTGCTCCTTCGGGGGTGTGGGGCTGTCCCCCGCACCACTCAGTAGTTCACGTACCGCGTCCAGGAACGCGTCGTTCTCGGCCGGAGTTCCGGCGGTGACCCGCAGCCACCCCGGGACGCCGTTGTCCCGGACCAGGACGCCCCGGTCGAGGATCTTCTTCCAGGCGGTGTGGGAGTCGTCGAACCGGCCGAACTGCACGAAGTTGGCGTCCGACTCGGTCACCTCGTAGCCGGTCGCGCGCAGCTCGGTGACCAGCCGGTCCCGCTCGGACTTCAGCTGCTCGACGTACTTCAGCAGCGTGTCGGTGTGCTCCAGGGCGGCCAGGGCGGTGGCCTGGGTGACGGCCGACAGGTGGTAGGGCAGCCGTACGAGCTGGACGGCGTCCACGACGGCCGGGTGCGCGGCGAGGTAGCCGAGGCGCAGGCCCGCCGCGCCGAACGCCTTGGACATGGTCCGGGAGACCACGAGGTGCGGCCGGCCTTCGAGCAGCGGGAGCAGCGAGTCGCCGTGGCTGAACTCGATGTACGCCTCGTCGACCACGACCATGGAGGGCTGCGCCGCCTGCGCGGCCTCGTACAGGGCGAGCACGGTCTCGCGCGGGACGGCGTTGCCCGTGGGGTTGTTGGGGGTGGTGATGAAGACGACGTCCGGCCGGTGCTCGGCGATGGCCTTCTCGGCGGCGGCGACGTCGATGGTGAAGTCGTCGTTCCGGGGTCCGGAGATCCAGCCCGTGCCCGTGCCGCGGGCGATGAGCCCGTGCATGGAGTACGACGGCTCGAAGCCGATCGCGGTGCGCCCGGGTCCGCCGAAGGTCTGCAGCAGCTGCTGGATGACCTCGTTGGAGCCGTTGGCCGCCCAGACGTTCTCTAGGCCGACCGGGTGTCCGCCCGTCTTCGTCAGGTACCGGGCGAGCTCGGTGCGCAGCTCCACGGCGTCCCGGTCCGGGTAGCGGTTGAGGTTCCGGGCCGCCTCGCGCACCCGCTCGGTGATCCGCTCGACGAGCGGCTCGGGCAGCGGGTAGGGGTTCTCGTTCGTGTTCAGCCGTACGGGGACGTCCAGTTGGGGCGCGCCGTAGGGGGACTTGCCGCGCAGTTCGTCCCGTACGGGGAGATCGTCGATACGTACGTCGCTCACTTGCTCTCCGGCACCTTCCAGCCGAACCTCGCCTTGATCGCCGCGCCGTGCGCGGGCAGGTCCTCCGCCTCCGCGAGGGTCACCACGTGGTGCGCGACCTCGGCCAGCGCGTCCTTCGTGTAGTCGACGACGTGGATGCCGCGCAGGAAGGACTGGACGGACAGGCCGGAGGAGTGGCAGGCGCACCCGCCGGTGGGCAGCACGTGGTTGGAGCCCGCCGCGTAGTCGCCGAGCGACACCGGCGCCCAGGGGCCGATGAAGATGGCGCCCGCGTTGACGACCCGTTCGGCGACCGCCGCCGCGTCCGCGGTCTGGATCTCCAGGTGCTCGGCGCCGTAGGCGTTGACGACGCGGAGGCCCTCGTCGATGCCGTCGACGAGGACGATCGCGGACTGCCGGCCCGCGAGGGCGGGGCGGATCCGGTCCTCGACGTGCTTGGTGGCCTCGACCTGCGGCTGCAGCTCCTTCTCGACCGCGTCCGCGAGCTCCGCGGAGTCGGTGACGAGGACGGCGGCGGCCAGCGGGTCGTGCTCGGCCTGGCTGATCAGGTCGGCGGCGACGTGCACCGGGTCGGCGGTCTCGTCCGCGAGGACCGCGATCTCGGTGGGCCCGGCCTCGGAGTCGATGCCGATGAGGCCCGTGAAGTAGCGCTTGGCGGCGGCCACCCAGATGTTGCCGGGGCCGGTGACCATGTTGGCGGGCGGGCAGGACTCGGTGCCGTACGCGAACATCGCGACCGCGGTGGCGCCGCCGGCCGCGTACACCTCGTCCACGCCGAGCAGCGCGCAGGCCGCGAGGATCGTCGGGTGCGGGAGCCCGCCAAACTCCGCCTGGGCGGGCGAGGCGAGGGCGATGGAGCCGACGCCGGCCTCCTGCGCGGGCACCACGTTCATGATCACGGAGGACGGGTAGACGGACCGGCCGCCCGGCGCGTACAGCCCGACGCGCTCGACCGGCACCCATTTCTCGGTGACCGTGCCGCCTTGGACCACCTGGGTGGTGTGGCCGGCGCGGCGCTGCTCACGGTGGACGATGCGGGCGCGGCGGATGGACTCCTCCAGGGCCGCGCGCACGGCCGGGTCGAGCCGCTCCAGCGCGTCGCTCAGCGCCTCGGCCGGGACCCGTACGGACTGGAGGCGTACGCCGTCGAACTTCTCGGCGAAGTCGATCAGCGCCGCGTCGCCCCGATGATGCACGGCCTCAACGATCGGGCGCACCTTCTCCAGGGCGGCCGCGACGTCGAAGTCGGCTCGGGGCAGCAGGTCGCGCAGGGCGGGGCCCTTGGGGAGGGCGTCGCCGCGCAGATCGATTCGGGAGATCACGGGCCCAATTCTCTCAGACCCGGACCGGGCGCCGTCCTCCCGTATCAGTGGCTGATACACACCGATGGGGGAACCCGGAAGATCACCTTCACGTCTTGCGTTCGAGACGTCACCCAGCGGGCATGGGACGGGTGTGCGATACCCGCGGGTAGTTGAGGAGCGCGGGCAGGAGGGACGAAACAGTGACCGAAGGGGCCGGCATCCTGGACGGGAGCCCGCCGGACGATCTGACCGCCGCCGAGACGGGCATGTGGCAGGCCTTCCGCAACGGCAGCGTGTACGACCTGCGCGCCGGGGACACGGTGGTGGACGATCCGCACGGCGGCCATCCCTGGGGGCCGGAGCGGACCGTGCGGGCGCGGATCGTGTGCTGGCTGCTGCTGGACGGGCCGCCCGCCCTGGCCGGGCGCGTCTCGGCACTGAAGCTCGTGGGCGTCCAGATCGAGGACACCCTCGACCTCGCGGGCGGCACGGTCGCGCCGTACGTGGAGATGAAGGCCTGCCGCTTCGAGAAGGAGATACGGCTGCCGGAGGCGCGGTTCACCACGATCCGGCTGGTCGGCTGCTCGGTGCCCCGGCTGGAGGCGGCCCGTGTGCACACCGAGGGCGACCTGCATCTGCCGCGCTGCCGGTTCCACAACGGGGTGCGGCTGACCGACGCGCAGATAGGCACGGATCTGCTGCTCAACCAGGCCGTGGTCTACCGCGACCGGCGCGGCCACTCGATCACCGGCGACGGCATGGCCGTCGGGCAGGACCTGCAGGCCGAGATGCTGGAGTCGCACGGTGAGCTGAGCCTGCGCGGTGCCACCATCGGCGTGTCGCTGAGCCTGCGCGGCGCGCAACTGACCAACCAGTACACGCGCCTGGCGCTCAACGCCCCCCAGCTGACGGTCGGGCGCACCCTCTACATGACCCCGGCGGGCGTCGCCAATCCGCTCCTGATGAGCGGGACCACACCGGCGCGCGGCACCAGGGTGCAGCGGTTCTCCTGCGAGGGCGGGGTGCGCCTCGACGACGGGCGGTTCGGCGACGCGGTCGACCTGGAGGGGGCCCGCTTCACCTTCACCGACGAGCAGGAGCTGTCGCTGCGCCGCGTCCAGGTGCCGGAACTGCGCTTCCTCGGGGAGCGCCCGGAGCGCGGCAAGGTGGTCCTGTCGGGCGCGCGGATCGTCAACCTGATGGACAAGGCGGAGAGTTGGCCGCGGCCGGGCAACCTCCAGATGGGCGGCTTCCAGTACGAGAACCTCGTGCCGCGCGGTCCCTTCCCGCTGGAGAGACGCCTGGAGTGGGTGGCCGCCGCGACCGCCGAGTACAACCCCGAGCCGTACGAGCGGCTCGCCACGGTGCTGCGCGCCGGCGGGGAGGACGAGGACGCCCGCGAGGTACTGCTCGCCAAGCAGCGCCACCGTCGCGAGAACCTGCCACTCGCGGCCAAGTTGTGGGGGTACGTGCAGGACTGGACCGTCGCTTACGGGTACCGGCCGGGCCGGGCCGCCGTGTGGATGGCCGTGCTGTGGGCGGCCACATCGGTCGCCTTCTCGCACGCCGCCCATCCACCGATCAAGAACGGCGAGCACCCTCCGTGGAACGCCTCCCTGTTCGCCCTGGACCTGCTCCTGCCGGTCATCGACCTCGGACAGGCGGGCTACTGGCAGTTGCGCGGCGGCTGGCAGTGGCTGGCGGCGGTGGTGATCCTGCTGGGCTGGATCCTGGCGACGACGGTGGCCGCGGGGGCGACGCGACTGCTGAGCAGGAACTGACACAAAAGTTCCGCAAGGGGAACACAGGGCTCCAACAGCAGTCGAACAGGGCTTTTTACCGGACTTTGACCGTCGGGCGTACAACTAAAAGAGTGTTACATGTTCGCGCTGGCGCGGCTCCGACCAGCGGGTTTTCAATGGCGGCACCATGGCATTCCTGCGCGCCCTCATCCGCACGGCACGGATGATCCGGAACACCTCGCTCCTCGCCGTCGGCCTGCCCGCCGACGGCGAGGTGCTGCTGGACGCACCCGACGAACGGCTCGCGCCCGTCCTCGTGGCGGCGGGCCGGGGCGAGTACGCCCCGGCCGCCAAACTGCTCGCCACCACCCGTGAGGCGGCCGAGTGGGAGAACCGCGACCGGTACGCGATGCGTCTCGCGGCCTTCGCGCGCTCGCGCGACGGGTGGCTGGCCCGGTGGCAGCAGGACTCCCCGCACGACCCGGACGCCCTGCTGGTCAAGGCCGAACTCGCCGTGACCCGCGGCTGGGAGTCCCCCGCCCGCGCCGAACTCCTGCGCGACGTGGGCCCGTTGATCACCGCGGCCGCGGAGGGCGAGCCCCGCGATCCGGTGCCCTGGCGGATCGCGCTCGACCACGCGCGGGGCACCAACGTGGGCCACACCGGGTTCGAGCTGCTGTGGGCCGAGGCGGTCCGCCGCTCCCCACACCACTACGGCTGCCATGTCGCGGCCCTGCAGTACCTGTCGGCGTCCTGGTACGGCTCGCACCGGGAGTGCTTCGACTTCGCCGAGCAGGCCGCGCAGGACGCGCTCCCCGGCTCGCTGGTGCAGGCGCTGCCGGTGCGTGCCGCCTTCGCGTACCTCGCCGACGGCGGTGGGACCGGCGTGCGGCGCGAACGGCTGGACGCCGCCGCCGACGCGGCGATCGCGCTGTCGTCCGAGTACCCGGCCGCCGACCCCTGGCCGGCCGAGGTCCGCAACCTGCTGACGTACGTCCTGGTACGCCTGGAACGCTGGCAGGACGCCCTCGAACAACTCCGCATGATCGGCCCGTACGCCACCTCGTTCCCGTGGGACCGGGTCTCGGACGATCCGCTCGGCCAGTTCCTCGAACTGCGCGACGGGGTACGGCTGGAGGTGGCGTCCGGCATCCCGCTGCGGTCACGGTCCGCCGCCCGCCGGAGCCCGAGGAGTGACCACTCGGAACCCGCCCGCCCCGACGACCATTAGGCTCTTGCGTCGTGACCACCGTCCGGCTCCCGCTCTTTCCCCTGAACTCGGTGCTCTTCCCGGGGCTCGTGCTCCCGTTGAACATCTTCGAGGAGCGCTATCGCGCCATGATGCGCGAGCTGCTGAAGACCCCCGAGTCCGAACCCCGCCGGTTCGCCGTCGTCGCCATCCGCGACGGCCACGAGGTCGCGCCGAGCGCGCCCGGCATGCCCGACCAGACGGCGCTGCCCGAGCGCGGCCCGGCGGCGGGCTTCGGCGACGACCCGGGCCGCGCGTTCCACTCCGTGGGGTGCATCGCGGACGCCGCGACGATCCGGGAGCGGGACAACGGCACGTTCGAGGTCCTCGCGACCGGTACGACCCGTGTGCGGCTGCTCTCCGTGGAGTCGTCGGGCGCGTTCCTGACGGCCGAGCTCGAGGAGCTGCCGGAGGAACAGGGGGACGAGGCGGGAACCCTGGCGGAGGGCGTCCTGCGTGCCTTCCGGCAGTACCAGAAGCGCCTCGCGGGAGCGCGTGAGCGCTCGCTCTCGACGGGTACGGACCTCCCCGACGAACCGGCGGTGGTCTCCTACCTGGTGGCCGCCGCGATGATGCTCGACACCCCGTCCAAGCAGCGCCTCCTCCAGGCCCCGGACACCGCCTCGCGCCTGCGGGACGAGCTGCGGCTCCTGCGGTCGGAGACGGCCATCATCCGTAGTCTGCCGTCGTTGCCGGCGTCGGAGCTGACGCGCGGCCCGACGAGCCTGAACTGACGAGCGCCGGCCCGGACGAGTGCCGGCCTACCTGAAAGCACGGGACCTTGGCCAAGAAACCGAAGAAGAACCAGCAGCAGCCGGGGGGCACCCCCGCGACGGTGGCCCTGACGTCGGCGGGCGTGGACTTCACCGTCCACTCCTACGAGCACGACCCGTCCCACCCCTCCTACGGCGAGGAGGCGGCGGAGGCGATGGGCGTCTCCCCGGACCGCGTCTTCAAGACCCTGGTGGCGGACGTGGACGGCGCGCTGGTGGTCGCCGTGGTCCCGGTGGCCGGCTCCCTGGACCTGAAGGCGCTCGCGGCGGCGGTGGGCGGCAAGCGGGCGGCGATGGCGGACCCGGTGCTGGCGGAACGGACGACGGGGTACGTCCGCGGCGGCATCTCCCCGCTGGGCCAGCGCAAGAAGCTCCGTACGGTCCTGGACGCGTCGGCTGACGCCCACGAGACGGTCTGCGTCTCGGCGGGCCGGCGTGGCCTGGAGGTCGAACTGTCCCCCAAGGACCTCCTCACCCTCACGGAAGCGGTCTCGGCCCCGATCGCCCGAGCGTGACCCCTCACGGACTCCCCGCCTTTGGCCACGCCCCCGCCGCCCCTACCCGTCCCATCCCCGGGGCTCCGCCCCGGACCCCGCTCCTCAAACGCCGGAGGGGCTGAAATCCAGCCGTCCGGGGCATGGTTCTCACCCGTCCAAGGAGATGGTTTCTCGACCCGTCCAAGGAGATGGTTTCTCGACCCGTCCAAGGAGATGGTTTCTCGCCCGTCCGGGGGGATGATTCCTCATCCGTTCCGCGGCATGGTTTTCAGCCCGTCCGGCGTTTGAGGACGAGGCCGCAAGGCCGATACGGGGGTCCGGGGGCGCAGCCCCCGGGGTCGGGACGGGGAGGGGCGGCGGGGGCGAGAAACCACCCCCACCAACGAGCCACCCGCAACCACCACCCCTACGCCGGAGGCGCCCCGTACGGCCCCTCCCCCGAGCCCTGCTGATCAAATGGCTCAGGATCCCGAGGCCCGAACAGAGCCGTCAGCCCGAGATGGACCAGCAGCGCGGCCAGCGGCCACGCCAGCAACGCCCCCTTCGCACCGAGCTTCAACGGCGCCGAGAAGGTCACACCCTTGCCCACTTCCCTGGCATGCGCGGCGACATCCTGCTCAGGCCCGAGCCACACCCCGAGCCGCCACGCCAGCAGCCCGCCGAGCAGCCCCCCGACCGCCAGAGCGACGACCAGGGGCACACCCCCGCGCCGCCGCACGAGAAACACGACCAGCGCGCTCACGGCCCCGAACGCCAGCGCCAGCAGCGCGAAGGTGCCGTCCACCCCGGCGGCCTGCTCCCCCTCGGTGTCCCGCAGATACACCGCCTCACCGTCGGAGACCAACGGCACCCGCGGCGCCAGCCACCACCACAGCACCCCGAGCAGCACTCCCGCGAGCGCCACCCCCACCGTGATGATCGCGGCCTGACGCACTTCGGTCTTCATTCCGGGACCGTCCTGTTCACCGTCCTGTCCGTACGCGACGCCATGAGCGGCGGGTGCCACCCCGGGAACGGGCGAAGCCTGCCAGACGGGGCTGTGCGCGGAGTGGTCGTGCGACGGTTCATGCGGCGGCGGAGGCGGAGTAAGCGGTGCGGTCACCCTGACATCGTGCCAGGTACACCTGTGCGACGCGTCACCGGACGGCCGCCCGGCGGTACGCCCAGGTCGCGACGGCCAGCGAGGCCACGCCGACCCCGGCGCACACCGCCAGGTCACCGAGCACGAACGCCCAGTCGGGGTCGCTCCCGAAGGTCCGCGCGAACGCCTCCACACCGTACGTCGACGGCAGCAGATCACGCGCGAACCGCACCACACCCGGCAGTCGGTCCGGCGGCAGGACCCCGAGCAGCAACGCCGCTGACATCCCCAACTGCCCGAGCAGCGTGGCCAGTTCCGGCCGCGGCGCCAGCAGCCCCAGCGCCGCCCCGAGGCCGGCGAGCGCGGCCCCCGCGAGCGGGATCACCGCGGCGAGCACCCACAGGTTCCCCATCGGCAGCCCGAACAGCACACAGCCGAAGACCGCGGTCACCACCGTCCCCGGCACGGTGAAGGACGCGTACGCCCCCGCCGCTCCCAGCACGACGGCGGCCGGCGGCACCGGCAGCGTCGCGTAGTGGTCCAGCCCGCCGCTCGCCCGCAGCTGCCCGAAGTACTGGGCGAGCAGGTTCAGCGCGACGAAGGCGACCACCAGTACGGACGATCCGGCGACGACGGCCTGAGCCTCGGTCCCGCCGTCCACGACGCCCCGCATCAGGATCATGATCCCGATCGACTGGAAGGTCGCCACGAACAGCAGCGGGATCCGCGCGACGCGCGCCCGCGAGAGCTGCGCCCGGTACACGGCTCCGAGCGACGGCCACAGCCGAGCCCGTGGCCCGAGCGCGGCCGGGGCCCCGGCACGCTCCTCCACGGCCAGGGCACCGCCCGGCAGAACCTCCGCGGGTACGACACTCACGTCGAACTGCTCCTCTTCGCTCCGGCTGCCGCCCAGTCCCGTACGGCCGCGGCCGCGGTTGCGTTCACGCCTTCACCAGTCCCTGCGTGTTGCCGCCCAGCGCCAGGTAGACGTCCTCCAGGCTGGGCGTGGCGAGCGTGAAGTCGTCCAGGGCCACGAAGGCCGCGCCGCCGGTGACCGTCGCGACCACCGCGCGGGCCTCCTCGGGCGCGAGCCGCAGCGTCCAGCGGCGCCCGGACTCCAGGGCCCGGGACCGTAGCGCGGCGACCTCGGGGACGTCCAGAGGGGCCCGCTCGCGCCACACCAGCTCGACGCGCACCTCGCCCGCGACCTTCTCCTTCAGTCCGGCCGGGGTGTCGCAGGCGATGACCCGCCCCTGGTCGAGGACGGCGACCCGGTCGAGCACGGTCTCGGCCTCGATGACGTTGTGGGTGACGAGCAGGACGGTGGTGCCGTGTTCCGCCCGGCGCCGGTCGACGGCGGCCCACACGGCGCGCCGGGCGACCGGGTCCATGCCGGTGGTGGGCTCGTCCAGCACGAGCAGGGGCCGTTCCCCGACGAGTACGGCCGCGAAGCAGGCGAGCCGGCGCTGGCCGCCCGAGAGTTTCCTGATCGGCCGCGAGGCGAGGGCCGTGAGCCCCAGTTCCTCCAGCACCGCGTCCCGCTCGTCCCTGGCCCGCCGTACGTCCAGCCCGCGCAGCCGGCCGGTGGTCTCCGCGGCGAGCGACACGGTCAGGTCGTCCAGCGCGGTCGACTCCTGCCCGAGGTAGGCGAGGATCCGCGCGGCCCGCTCGGGGTGCCGCACGATGTCGTGGCCGAGGATTTCGACCGTGCCGTCGTCCGGTCGCATCAGGCCGGTGAGCTGCCGGACCAGCGTCGACTTCCCGGCGCCGTTCGGCCCGAGCAGCCCGAAGATCTCCCCGCGCCGCACCTCGAGCCGGACGGCGTCGTTGGCCCGCACGGCAGGCGTCCCCGGCGCGCCGCGCCGTCCGCGCACCGCCGGATACGTCTTCGTCAGCCCCCGCACCGCGCACACGACATCCCCGCCGTCTCGGCTCCCGGGTTCCGTGCGCGTACTCACGAGGAACGAGCCTACGGGGTCCGCGCCCGCGCTCCTCGCCCGGGGCGCCCGACGCGCACATATCCGGCACCCCGCCCGGGCTCGCCTTCCCCTTTCGGGCTCGTCCCGCGCCTCGATCTCACCCCCGCCTCATCAGCTTCAAGGCCACACCAGGCCCCAGGTCACCCGTCGCCGTCTGTGCGCTGCCGCTGTAGGGCGCGCGGGCGGCGGGCGGCGCCGGCTGTCAGGGGGCCATGAGGCGGTCCGAGCCCCGCGAGGGGAGGGCTCGGACCGCCCCTTCCCCCCGGGCATTCACCCCAGCACCGCGGGCTCGCCCAGCGCCCGAAGGCGCCTGTGAGACCCGCCCACCCCTGCTCCGCCGCGGCGGCGTCAGCCACAACGGCGCGGCCCGGCTGCGCCGAACGGCCTCATCCGGCCTTGGCCTGGGCCTGCCCCACGGCCCCCGCAAGCCCCGGGATCACCACGCGTGCCCCGTTCACTCCCCGGCAGGGGCCTGCGCCGCGGCTGTCCGTACGTCGATCTCCCGCCAGAACCCGGCCCGGATGGCATACCGGTCGTGCTCGTCGATCTGGTCGTCCTTGTGGGCGAGCAGCCCGAACCGCGCGGCGTAGCGCAGCAGCTCCCCGTCCACGCGGTGCGGGATCCGCGGATACATCCCGGACAGCTTCTGCAGGTGCGCCTGCTCCGTCAGCCGGGACATCCAGCGCCGCGCGAACACCTGTCCCACCTCGTACGGATCGCCGCCGACCGTGGTGATGTCCTCCTCCCGGTCGGCCCAGCGCTGCTCGGCCGTGGTGAGCTGGGCCAGCGTCGGCATGGACGCGGCCTCCGCCGGCTCGGCGACGACCCCGGGCCGATCCACCCAGCCCTTGTCGGAGGACCAGCGCAGCGTGGCGTTGGCGGGGTGCTGCGCGTTCTGCGCTCCGGCTGCCCGCATGGTCGCCAGGTCCTTCGGCGTCGGCACCCCCTTGGAGGCGGCGGCAGAGGCCCGCTCCTCCGTCCCGTTGTGCGACACGGCGGCCGCCGGTGCGTGCTCCGCCTCCTCGGTGGTGCGCTCGGACGCGGTGAGCGCCGACTCCGGCAAGGGAGCCGACAGGATCGCGGCGATCTCGGGCCGCGGCACGGGCGGTGGCGCGCACACCCCGCCGAGTTCCTTCGCCCGGACGGCCTTCGTGATCCACGCCCGGTCTAGCACGCGCCGCTCGTCGGCCTCGGCCACCAGGTCCTCGGACTGGTTGTAGTCGCCGTCCGCGGCCTGAACTGCCCACAGATGCACGGCGACCCCGTGCTCCTTGGCCGCCATCATGCCCGGCAGCAGGTCGCCGTCCCCGGTCACGAGCACCACGTCCGAGCAGGCCCGGTTGCGTGCCAGCTCGGTGAGTTCGGCGTGCATGGCGGCGTCGACGCCCTTCTGCGCCCACCGCCCGTCGCTCCGGGTCAGGGCACCGAGCCGTACGGTGACGCGTGGCATCACGCGCAGTCTGCGGTGCTCGGGCTGCGGTACGCGGTCGGGGGCGCCGTCGAACCAGTAGATGCGCAGCAGTGGCCGCTCCGTGTCGGCCTCGGCGCGTTCGCGCAGTGCCTGGATGAGGGCGGCGTGGTCGACGGTGATGCGGGAGCGGGAGGGTTCCCCGGCGAGGAGGCTGGCGGCAGCCCCGAGCAGATACCCGGCGTCCACCAGGACGATGCAGCGGTCCACGCGATCCACCCTCTTTCCGGGAGGTTTGCTTCGGGCTTCCTTCGAGTCTGCCCGACCGCGCGGAGGTTAACGGCCGGAACTGGATCATCGGCGTGGCGCATCGGCGCGAAGTCCGTGGACAGAGCTTGTCACGCACGGTGATTCTCCGAAATGCGCGACGTGTCCCGCTATGTGAATCTGGTCGCGGCCCTGGCCCCTAGATCCCCCACAGGAGGCAGAGCACCATGGCCAAGAACAAGAACCGTAAGCAGGACGCCCAGCAGAACCGCCGCCCGCAGGCCGAGCAGGCCGAGGAGAGGGCGCAGCGGAGCTCGATGGAGACGCAGTCGCCGATGTCGCAGCCCCAGGGCAGCCCCGCCGACGTCGCCCGTAAGAAGCAGAAGAGCTTCGGCCACAACTGAGGCCCGGCCGTCGGCTGTTGAGACTCAGACACACCACGAGGGGCGCATCCCTTTTCGGATGCGCCCCTCGCGCACGTCAGTACGCCGGCCTCAACCCGCGGTGCACGGCCTCAGCCCGCGAGGCATGACGGCCCCAACAGCACCTTCAGATCACCGAAGAGGGCCGGGTCCGGCTTCACCCGGTGGCGGTCGAGCCGCAACACCGTCGTCTTCGTCGGCCCCTGGAGCTTGATCCGCACCTCGCTGTCGCCCTTGTGGTGGCTGAGGATCTCACCGAGGCGGCTGACCATGGGCGGGGTGACCCGCGTGGCCGGGATGGTGAGGATCACGGGCGCGTTGGTGCCCGCGTTCGACAGGTCGGGGACCTGGAGTTCCATCGCGACCAGCCGGGGCACGTCCTCACGCTTGTCGAGCCGGCCCTTGACGAACACCACGGCGTCCTCGACGAGTTGGGTCGACACCAGCTGGTACGTCGCCGGGAAGAACATGCACTCGATGGAACCCGCCAGGTCCTCCACGGTGGCGATCGCCCACGCGTTGCCCTGCTTGGTCATCTTGCGCTGGAGGCCCGAGATGATCCCGCCGATGGTGACGACCGCGCCGTCCGCGTGCTCGCCGCCGGTGAGCTGGGAGATGCCCGCGTCGGCCTTGTCGGACAGCACGTGCTCCAGGCCGAACAGCGGGTGGTCGGACACGTACAGACCGAGCATCTCCCGCTCCTGGGCGAGCAGATAGGTCTTGTCCCACTCGTCGTCGGTGAACTGCACGTCGAGTCCGAAGCCGGGCTCGCTGGACTCCTCCTCGCCCATGCCGCCGAAGAGGTCGAACTGGCCCTCGGCCTCCTTGCGCTTGACCGCGACCACGTTGTCGATCATCGGCTCGAACTGGGCGGTCAGGCCCTTGCGGGTGTGCCCCAGGGTGTCGAACGCGCCCGCCTTGATCAGCGATTCGGTGGTCCGCTTGTTGCAGGCGGTCGCGTCGACCTTGTCGAGGTAGTCGGGGAAGGAGGCGTACTTCCCCTTGGCCTTGCGGGCCCGGATGATCGACTCGACCACGTTCGTGCCGACGTTGCGCACGGCCTCCAGGCCGAAGAGGATCACGTCGTCACCTTGGGCGGCGAAGTTGTGCACCGACTCGTTGACGTTCGGCGGCAGCACCTTGATGCGCATGCGCCGGCACTCGTTCAGATAGACCGCCGACTTGTCCTTGTCGTCCTTCACCGAGGTGAGGAGTGCGGCCATGTACTCGGCCGGGTAGTTCGCCTTCAGGTAGGCGGTCCAGTAGGAGACCAGTCCGTACGCGGCGGAGTGTGCCTTGTTGAACGCGTAACCGGCGAAGGGCACCAGCACGTCCCACAGGGCCTGGATCGCCTCGTCGCTGTAGCCGTTCTTGCGGGCGCCGGCCTGGAAGATGGTGAAGTTCTTCGCCAGTTCCTCGGGCTTCTTCTTGCCCATCACACGGCGGAGGATGTCGGCCTCGCCGAGCGAGTACCCGGCGATGATCTGGGCGGCCTTCTGCACCTGCTCCTGGTAGACGATCAGGCCGTAGGTGACGTCCAGGACCTCCCTGAGGGGCTCTTCGAGCTCCTTGTGGATGGGCGTGATCTCCTGCTGGCCGTTCTTGCGCAGGGCGTAGTTCGTGTGGGAGTTCATGCCCATCGGGCCCGGGCGGTACAGGGCCGACACGGCGGAGATGTCTTCGAAGTTGTCGGGCTTCATCAGGCGCAGCAGGGAGCGCATGGGCCCGCCGTCGAACTGGAAGACGCCGAGCGTGTCGCCGCGCTGGAGCAGTTCGAAGGTCGTGGGGTCGTCGAGCGGCAGGCTCAGGAGGTCGATGTCGACGCCCCTGTTGGACTTCACCATCTTCACGGCGTCGTCCATGATCGTCAGGTTGCGCAGGCCGAGGAAGTCCATCTTCAGCAGGCCGAGCGACTCACAGCTCGGGTAGTCCCACTGCGTGATGGTCACGCCGTCGGTGTGCCTGACCCACACGGGCACGTGGTCGGTGATGGTCTCGCTGGACATGATCACGCCGGCCGCGTGCACGCCCATCTGCCGGACCAGGCCCTCGACACCCTTGGCGGTGTCGATGACCTTCTTCACGTCCGGCTCGTTCTCGTACATCCCGCGCACCTCGCCCGCCTCCGAGTAGCGCGGGTGCTCCGGGTTGGTGATGCCGTCGAGGTTGATGCCCTTGCCGAGGACGTCGGCGGGCATGGCCTTGGTGATCCGGTCACCCATCGCGTACGGGTAGCCCAGCACGCGCGCGGAGTCCTTGATCGCGTTCTTGGCCTTGATGGTGCCGTACGTGCCGATCATGGCGACCTTGTCGGCGCCGTACTTCTCCGTCACGTACCGGATGACCTCGACGCGCCGGCGCTCGTCGAAGTCGATGTCGACGTCGGGCATCGAGATGCGCTCGGGGTTGAGGAACCGCTCGAAGATCAGGCCGTGCGGGATGGGGTCGAGGTCGGTGATGCCGAGCGCGTAGGCGACGATCGAGCCGGCCGCGGAGCCTCGTCCGGGGCCGACCGCGATGCCCTGCTTCTTGGCCCACATGATGAAGTCGGCGACGACGAGGAAGTAGCCCGGGAAGCCCATCGAGATGATGGTGTCCATCTCGTACTCGACCTGCTTCATGCGGTCGTCCGGGATGCCGTCCGGGAAGCGGCGGTGCATACCGCGCATGGTCTCCTCGCGGAACCAGCTGACCTCGGTGTAGCCCTCCGGGATGTCGAACTTGGGCATGAGGTCGCGCTTCTCGAACATCCCGGTGGTGTCGACCATCTCGGCGATCAGCCGGGTGTTGTCACAGCCCTCACGCCAGACGTCCGACGACACCAAGGAGTACATCTCCTCGGTCGACTTCAGGTAGTAGCCGCCTCCGTCCAGCTTGAAGCGGTTCGGGTCGGAGAGGTTCTTGCCGGTCTGGATGCACAGCAGCGCGTCGTGCGCCGCCGCCTCGTGCGCGTACGTGTAGTGCGAGTCGTTCGTCACCAGCGGCGGGATGCCGAGCTTCCTGCCGACCTCCAGCAGGTCCTCACGGACCCGGCGCTCGAGTTCGAGGTCGTGCTCCATCAGCTCCAGGAAGAAGCGGTCCTTGCCGAAGATGTCCTGGTAGTCGGCGGCCGCCTTCAGCGCCTCGTCGAACTGCCCGAGGCGCAGCCGGGTCTGGACCTCACCGGAGGGACAGCCCGTGGAGGCCACGATTCCCTCGGACCACTGGGCGATGGACTCCTTGTCCATCCGGGGCCACTTCGTCAGCCATCCCTCGGCGTACGCGTCCGAGGACAGCCGGAAGAGGTTGTGCAGCCCGGTCTTGTCCGTGGCCCACATGGTCAGGTGGGTGTACGAGCCGCTCGCCGAGACGTCGTCCTTCTTCTGGTGCGGCTGCCCCCACAGGACCTTGCGCTTGTTGCGCCGGGACTCGGGGGCGACATACGCCTCGATCCCGATGATCGGCGTGACCCCGGCCTTCTGCGCGGAGTGGAAGAAGTCGTACGCCCCGTGGAGGTTGCCGTGGTCGGACATGGCGATGTGCGTCATGCCCATCTCGTTGCAGGCGTTGAACATGTCCTTCAGCCGCGCGGCACCGTCCAGCAGCGAGTACTGGGTGTGGACGTGCAGGTGCGTGAACGGCGGCTTTGACACGGCTTCGGCCTCCAGGGAGAAGTTCGGTCGACGGGGGCCCGACAGGCTGCGGACAGTCTGGGGGACAGCGTCGAAGTCTATGCCTCGGCGCTGACACTCGGAGAGCTCTCCCCCGTACCTTCATCCGTGAGTCGCGGGCACTCCCGCGTACGGTCGGACGTTGAAAAGAAACAGGGGACTGTTCCCCTCAGAAGGCACACCAGTCACCCATGTCACGCACCACCACCTGCACCAGGAGGCACCCAGCGATGTCGGTTCCGCAGCTCAGCGCCGAGCAACGCGGCGAGCAGATCCTCGCCGTCTTCGACACCGCCTTCGGCGAGCTCCTGGCCGCCGACCCGGCTGCCTTCCGTGTGAAGTTCCGGAAGATGGCCGCGTCCGCCTTCGCCTTCTACCGGGGCACGGCGTGCCTCTTCTACCACGACCTCGACCAGGAGAAGCGGGGCGGCCCCTTCCTGGACGACCGCACCTCGCGCGTGTGGATCCACGGCGACCTGCACGCGGAGAACTTCGGCACGTACATGGACGCCACGGGCCGTCTGATCTTCAACGTGAACGACTTCGACGAGGCGTACGTCGGCCCCTTCACCTGGGACCTGAAGCGCTTCGCGGCCTCCGTGGCCCTGATCGGGTACGCGAAGGCGCTCAGCGACGAGCAGATCACCGATCTGGTGCACGTGTACGCGGGCGCGTACCGCGAGCGGATCCACGCCATCGCCACCGGTGCCAAGAGCGACGAGGTGCCGCCCTTCACGCTGGACACCGCCCAGGGCCCGCTGCTGGACGCGCTGCGTGACGCCCGGTCGCTGACCCGCTTCTCGCTGCTGGACTCGATGACGGAGATCCGTGACTTCGAGCGCCGCTTCGCGCCCGGCGGCGGCTCCATCGAGCTGGACGCGGCCACCCGCTACAAGGTCCTGGCGGCCTTCGACGGCTACCTGGAGACGCTCCCGGAGTCGTCGCTGGCCCGCCCCGACTCGTACCGCGTGAAGGACGTCGTGGGCCGTCGCGGCATCGGCATCGGCTCCGCGGGCCTGCCCTCGTACAACATCCTCCTGGAGGGCGCCACCGACGCCCTGGAGAACGATGTGGTGATCTACATCAAGCAGGCCCAGACCCCGGCCGTCTCCCGCCACATCACGGACGCGGCCATCCGTGACTACTTCCAGCACGAGGGCCACCGCACGGTGATCTCGCAGCGGGCCCTCCAGGCGCACGCCGACCCGTGGCTGGGCTGGACCGAGCTGGACGGCGCGGGCCAGCTGGTCGCCGAGGTCTCGCCGTACGCGGTGGACCTGGACTGGGGCGACATCGACGACCCGGAGGAGATCGCGGCGGTCGTCGGCGACCTCGGCCGGGCGACGGCCACCATGCACGCGGCGGCGGACGACCTGTCCGGCCAGTCCCTGGTGCCGTTCTCCACGGAGCGCGCCATCGACGCGGCGATCGCGGCCGACGAGGACGGCTTCGCCCCGCTGCTGGTGGACTTCGCGCACGAGTACGGGGCACGCGCGCGTGCGGACCACCAGATCTTCGTGGACCTGTTCCGCAACGGCCGGATCCCCGGCCTGTAGGACCTGACACCCACAGGGACTCTTTAGGGGTCCCTTACGCGAGTCCGTGGGAGACTCTGCACGCTATGGACATGTCCGGGACCCACCTCAGAGCCGTACGCGCGGCGCTGTTCACGGCACTCGTCGTGACGCTCAGCACCGCGTCGCACGTGCTGCTGTCGCGGGTCCCGCTGCCCCTGACCACGGTGGCAGCCCTCGCCGGTGCCGTCTTCGTCGTCGCGTACGCGCTGGCGGGCCGCGAGCGCGGCTTCGGCAGGATCGCGGCGCTGCTGGTCCCCCTGGAGCTGGCCGCCGACACGGTGTTCACGGCGGGCCAGCACGCCTGTTACGGCCGGGCCGGCGGGCCCGTCGCGGGCCCGCTGCGCCAGGTCGGCCTGGACGTCCTGTGCGGCAGTGGCAGCGTGGGCGGCCCGCTGACCCGGGTCACGGACGACTCCGGCCGGGCGGCCTCCCTCCTCGCCGACGCGGACCCGGCCGCCGCCTGGCTGCTGCTCGCCGCCCACGTCGGCGTCGGGCTCCTCGCGGCCGCCTGGCTGCGGCGTGGCGAGCGGGCGCTGGCCCAGTTGCTGGGCGCGGCTGTCGCGGCCGGCTTCCGGCCGCTGCTGGTGGCCGTGGCGGCGGTGACGGTACGGCTCGTTCCGGCCGGGCACCGGATGATGATGCCGCGCTCCGTGATCCGTACGGCCACCGCGCGCACCCTGGTGTACGCGCACTCCCTGGGACGGCGTGGACCGCCGTGCTCGGTCGCTTTCGCCTGAGCGACAGCACTGTCGTCTGAGCGACAGCACCTGAGCACCAGTAGTCCCCCACACGTATCCCGCGTACGACGTGTGCGCGTCCCACATGGAGATCACCAACATGAGCAAGAGGAACAGCCAGGAGGCGAAGAGGGCGGCCCGTGAGCGCCTGCGCCAGGAGCGCGAGCGCCAGGCCAAGCGTGCCAAGGTCAGGCGGCAGCTGATCGTCGCCGGGTCGATGGTCGCGGTCCTCGCGATAGCGGGCGGCGTCGGGTACGCCGTCGTGCAGAACAGCAAGCCCACGGGGTGGGAGAAGGCCGCCGACGCGAAGGTGGTCGCCCCCGCCAACACCTCGGGCAAGAACGGCACGACCGTCGTGATCGGCGACTCCGCGTCCAAGAACACGGTCCACCTCTACGAGGACCCGCGCTGCCCGGCCTGCGCCCAGTTCGAGCAGACCGTCGGCGAGACGGTCAACAAGGGCATGAAGGACGGCACCTACAAGCTCTCCTTCACCCTCGGCACCTTCCTGGACGGCAACCTCGGCGGCGACGGCTCCAAGAACGCGCTCAGCGCGCTCGGCGCCGCGCTGAACGTCAGCACCGACGCGTTCCTGGAGTACAAGGCCGCGCTGTACTCGGCCAAGTACCACCCGGAGGAATCGACCGACGAGTTCTCCAAGGACAGCTACCTGATCAAGGTCGCCAACACGGTCGACGCGCTGAAGAACAACAAGACGTTCCAGAACGCCGTCGAGAAGGGCACCTACGACGCCTGGGCGATGAAGATGAGCAAGTCCTTCGACGACGACGGCGTCAAGTCGACGCCGACCATCAAGATCAACGACAAGACCGTCGACAATCCGTCCTCGGTCGCCCAGTGGGAGACGGCCCTCAAGGACGCGGGCGTCACCAAGTAACCCCCGCCCGGGGCGGGCCGGCCGACGCACGGCCGGGCCCACGGCCGAAGTGCGGGCGAACTCCTCACAGTTCGCCCGCACTTCATGTCCTCCGTCTTACGGAGAGCCCTTACCGGTCAGTAATCTGACCGGCCGTGACCAGTCGCATCAGATCCCACACCAGCACCGGCTCTCCCTCACCGCGCCGCCGTACGGTCGTCAAGGCCGCCGCGGCAGGCGCCGTCCTCGCGGCCCCGCTGGCCGCCGCGGCGCCCGCCCGGGCCGCCCAGGCGCCCGCCTTCCTGCACGGAGTCGCCTCCGGCGATCCGCTCCCCGACGGCGTCCTGCTGTGGACCCGGGTGACGCCCGTACCAGAGGCGGTCCCCGGCTCCGGTCTCGGTGCCGACATCGAAGTGAGCTGGACCGTCGCCCTGGACAAGGCCTTCACGAACATCGTCGCCAAGGGCCGGGCGACCGCCACCGCCGCCTCCGACCACACGGTGAAGGCGGACATCCGCGGCCTCTCCCCCGCCACCGACTACTGGTTCCGCTTCTCCGCCGGCGGGACCGACTCCCCCGCCGCCCGCACGCGCACCGCCCCGGCCGCCGACGCCGCCGTGGCCTCCCTGCGCTTCGGCGTGGTCTCCTGCGCCAACTGGGAGGGCGGCTACTTCGCCTCGTACCGCCACCTGGCCACGCGCGGCGACCTGGACGCGTGGCTGCACCTGGGCGACTACATCTACGAGTACGGCACCGGCGAGTACGGCACGCGCGACACCGTCGTACGCCCGCACGCGCCGGCGCACGAGATCCTTGACCTCGCCGACTACCGCACCCGGCACGGCCGCTACAAGACCGACCCGGATCTGCAAGCTCTGCATGCGGCGGCCCCGGTCATAGCCATCTGGGACGACCACGAGATGGCCAACGACGCCTGGTCGGGCGGTGCGGAGAACCACACCGAGGGCGCGGAGGGCACCTGGGCCGCCCGCCAGTCCGCGGCCAAGCAGGCGTACTTCGAGTGGATGCCCGTACGCCCGGCGATCGCCGGCACCACCTACCGCCGCCTGCGCTTCGGCAAGCTGGCCGACCTCTCCCTGCTCGACCTGCGCTCGTTCCGCTCCCAGCAGGTCTCGGTCGGGAACGGCGAGGTCGACGACCCGGACCGTACGATCACCGGCCGCGCCCAACTCAACTGGCTGAAGGCGGGGTTGAAAGCCTCGGACACGACCTGGCGACTGGTCGGCAACTCGGTGATGATCGCGCCGTTCGCCATCGGGTCACTCACCGCCGAGCTCCTGAAGCCGCTCGCCGAGCTGCTCGGGCTGCCCAGGGAGGGCCTCGCACTCGTCCCCGACCAGTGGGACGGCTACACCGACGACCGCCGTGAACTCCTCGCCCATCTGCGGGACAACGCGATCCGCAACACGGTCTTCCTCACCGGCGACATCCACATGGCGTGGGCCAACGACGTGCCGCTGAACGCCGGTACGTACCCGCTGTCGGCCTCGGCCGCCACGGAGTTCGTGGTCACCTCGGTCACCTCCGACAACCTCGACGACATCCTCAAGGTCCCCGAGGGCACCGTCTCCGCCGTGGCCGCCCCGGTGATCCGCGCCGCCAACCGGCACGTCCACTGGGTCGACACCGACCGGCACGGCTACGGCGTGCTGGACATCACCGCCGAGCGCGCGCAGATGGACTACTACGTGCTCTCCGACCGCACGAAGGCCACCGCCACCTCGTCCTGGGCCCGCTCGTACCGCACGCGCAGCGGCACGCAGAAGGTGGAGCGCACATACGACCCGGTGTGACGGTCGGAGAGCCGCACGGTCACAGGGTTTCGAGGAAGCCGAGCGCCACCTTCCAGGTGGCCTCGGCGGCCTCCGCGTCGTAATCGGGCAGGTCCGGGTCGGTGTAGAGGTGCCCCGCTCCCCGGTACCGGAAGACCTCGACGTCCGCGCCGATCGCACGCATCCGCAGGTACCAGGTGGTCAGCCAGTCGTCCGGCTCGAAGGGATCGGGCTCGGCGACGTGCAGCTGGACGGGCAGTTCGTCCACCGAGGCGTTCTCCGCGATGTCCGACGTGCCGTGCAGGAGCAGCAGCCCGCGGGCCTTCTCGTCGCCGAGCGCCAGCGTCTGCGCGGTCGCGGCGCCGAACGAGAAACCGGCGTAGACGAGCCCGCGTTCCGAGTAGGGCGCGGCGGCCAGGACGGCCCGCTTGAGCAGCTCGTCCTTCCCGATCCCGTCCTTGAAGGCCATGCCCTCCTCGACCGTGTCGAACGTCCGTCCCTCGAAGAGGTCCGGTGTCCACACCTCGTGTCCGGCGGCGCGCAGCCGGTCCGCCGCGTCCCGCACCGCGGGTCTGAGGCCATGGGTCGAGTGGAAGAGCATGATGTCCATGCGTTCATGGTGCCAGCCGGGTGCGACAGTGCGCGGCCACGGCGGTGCGGAGCGGGACCCGGCGGTGACCGTGGCGGTGGCCGTACCCACGATGGGGGAGAAGTCACATGTTCATGACCCCGCGGAGCCGGTTACGTTCGGAGGCATGGAGAACGTACTGCGTCCGCTGGTCGTCGTCGGCAGCTCGGTCGTGCTCGCCCTGCTCGTCGGGTGGGCCGTGGACCGCCTGCTGTGCAAGGCCGACGAGCGGCACAGCGACACGCCCCTGTGGGGTCTGCTCCGCCGCGGCCGCGTCCCCTTCCAGCTCGTGCTGTGCACGGCCGCGTTGAGAGGCTCCTACGACCAGGTGCACGTCCTCGCGGACCACCGGACGGCCATCGGCCGGGTCCTGACGCTGGTTCTCATCGGTTCGGCCGCGTGGCTGGTGATCCGCATCGCGGCCGCGATAGTCGAGACCACGTACACCCGTTACGCGAGCAGGCACCGCGACCCCGCCCGGATCCGCCGGGTGCGGACGCAGGTGACGCTGATCATGCGGGTGGTCTCCGCGATCGTCGGCGTGGTGGCGGTCGCGGCGATGCTGCTGACGTTCCCGGCGATGCGCGCGGCCGGTGCCTCCCTGCTGGCCTCGGCCGGCATCCTGGGCATCGTCGCCGGCGTCGCCGCGCAGTCCACGCTCAGCAACCTCTTCGCGGGGCTCCAGATCGCCTTCGGCGACATGGTGCGGCTCGGCGACGTGGTCGTCGTGGAGGGCGAGTGGGGCACGGTCGAAGAGATCACGCTGACGTTCCTGACGGTGCGCACGTGGGACGAGCGCAGCTTCACGATGCCCGTGTCCTACTTCACGTCGAAGCCGTTCGAGAACTGGTCCCGGGGCGGTGCCCAGATGACCGGCACCATCTTCTTCCACGTCGACCACTCCGCCCCGATGCCCGCGATGCGCGAGAAGCTCCGTGACATCCTGCGCGAGTGCCCGGCCTGGGACGGCCGCGCCTACAACCTGAACGTCACCGACTCGACCCCCACCACCATGGAGGTGCGAGCGCTGGTGACGGCCAAGGACCCGGACGACCTGTGGACGGTGCGCGTCGAGGTCCGCGAACAGCTGATCGGCTGGCTCGCCCAGGAGCACCCCTACGCCCTCCCGCGCGTCAACACGGCCGACGCGGTGCTGGCCCCGAGCCGTCTCGACGGCCGCCTCGACGGGCGGGCGGACGGCGTGCCTCACCGCGTGACACGGGGGCGCGCCCACGAAGCACCGCGCACGGGGCCGGGCCGGGGCTGAGTGCGAGGGGCTCCACGCCTTCGCGGCAGCCCTCGGGCATGGCTCAGTGGCCGCGTTCGGCGCCGCCGTTGACCTGGATGATCTGCGCGGTGATGTGCCCGGCGGCGTGCGAGGCGAGCCAGTGCAGTGTACTCGCGACGTCGCCCGGGGTCCCCGCCCGTCCGGTCGAGGTCTCCGCGATGAGCCGCGCCCTGCGCTCCTCGTCCATCCCCCCGCCGAAGAACTCGGTGTCCTCGACGTAGCCGGGTGCCACCACGTTGACGGTGATGCCGCGCGGCCCCAACTGCCGTGCCAGGTCGAAGGCATAGGGGTGCAGCGCGGCCTTTGACCCGGCGTACGCCCCGCTGCCCGAGCCGCGGTAGGCGGCGATGGAGCTCAGGAACAGCACACGGCCGCCGGGGTCGGCCAGCCGGTCCTTCAGCGCCTCCGTGAGCAGGACCGCGGTCAGGGTGTTGAGCCCGAAGTTGAGGGTCCAGTTGTGCAGGACGACGTCGAGAGGCTCGTCGCTGTCCACCTTGGGCTCCAGGCTCCCGGAGCCTCCGGCGCTGTGGATCAGCACGTCCACGGTCCCGAACTCCGCGGCCACGAACCGCTCCACCCCGCGTACGCCGCTGGGCTTGCTGAGGTCGGCCGCGTACGTCAGCGCCCCGGGCACCCCGGCCTGCTCGAGCGCCTCGCCGCGCCGTCCGACCAGCAGCACCCGGTCCCCGTCCGCGGCGAAGGCCCGCGCCGCCGCGAGGCCGATGCCTGTTCCGCCACCACTGATCACCACGTTACGAGCCATGAGCTGATCGTAACGTTTCCGCACAAAAAGAGCGGCAGCCCCCCAAAGGGGCGGCAGGTGGGAAACCCCTTCCCCAGGCACCCGTCCTGGCACCCGTCCTAAAGAGGGCGCCGCATAGCGCGGTGCGGTATCCCCGCGTCGGGAAACTCGGCCCCGTACGCCACGTACCCCAACCGCTCGTAGAACCCGAGCGCATGCGTCTGCGCGTGCAGATCCACCGCCGCCAGCCCACGCGCGCGGGCCGCGTCCTCGATGGCCCGCACGAGGGCCGCCCCGACGCCCAGCCCGCGCGCCTCGCGCGTCACGGCCAGCCGTCCGAGCGAGCCCACGGTGAGGTCGCCGTCGGTCTTCGCCGCGGCGGCCTGCCCGTACAGCAGCCGTCCCGTGCCGAGCGGCACCCCGTCGTCCCGCACGGCCAGTACGTGCACCGCGCCGGCGTCGTACGTGTCGTACTCGATGTCCTGAGGGACACCCTGTTCGACGACGAAGACCTCCTTGCGCACCGCGAAGCAGGCCTCACGGTCCGCGGGGTCCTCGGCGACCCGTACCGCGTACGACGTCCCGTACGACGGGCTCATGCGTACGTCTCCTCGTGGACCTGGTCCAGCGCCTTCTGCAGGTCCTCGGGGTAGTCGCTCTCGAACTCGGCCCAGCGTCCGTCACCGGGGTGCTCGAAGCCCAGCCGCACCGCGTGCAGCCACTGCCGGGTCAGTCCGAGCCGCTTGGCGAGCGTCGGGTCGGCGCCGTACGTCAGGTCGCCCACGCAGGGGTGCCGGTGGGCCGCCATGTGGACGCGGATCTGGTGGGTGCGCCCGGTCTCCAGCTTGATGTCGAGCAGGGAGGCGGCGCGGAACGCCTCGACGAGGTCGTAGTGCGTGACGGACGGCTTGCCGTCGGCCGTGACCGCCCACTTGTAGTCGTGGTTCGGGTGCCGGCCGATGGGCGCGTCGATCGTGCCGCTCGTCGGGTCGGGGTGGCCCTGGACCAGCGCGTGGTAGCGCTTGTCGACCGTGCGCTCCTTGAACTGGCGCTTCAGGAACGTGTACGCGTACTCCGACTTGGCGACCACCATGAGGCCCGACGTGCCCACGTCGAGGCGGTGCACGATGCCCTGGCGCTCCGCGGCGCCCGACGTCGAGATCCGGTACCCCGCGGCGGCGAGCCCGCCGATGACCGTGGGGCCGCTCCAGCCGGGGCTCGGGTGTGCTGCGACCCCGACCGGCTTGACGATCACGACCACGTCATCGTCGTCGTGCACGATCTCCATGCCCTCGACCGGCTCGGCGACGATCTGCACCGGCGCGGGCGCCTGCGGCATCTCGACCTCCAGCCAGGACCCGCCGCGCACCCGCTCACTCTTGCCGACCACCGCGCCGTCGACCATCACCTTGCCCGCCGCGGCCAGCTCGGCGGCCTTGGTACGGGAGAACCCGAACATGCGGGAGATGGCGGCGTCGACGCGCTCGCCCTCCAGTCCGTCGGGTACGGGCAGGGTACGGATCTCGGGAATCGTGCTCACCCGGTCGAGTATGCCGGACGGGTCCGACACGGCGGACCCGGCCCTGTGGACAACTCCCTTGCGGCCGCTCGCCGCTCGGGCTTTCTTGCTGCTCAGTCCTTGTGGACGGTCCCGTCGGGGTCCAGTCCCCGGAAGGACAGCAGCACGATCAGGATGCCACCGCAGACGATCGCGGAGTCGGCGAGGTTGAAGACGGCGAAGCCCTTGGGGGCGATGAAGTCCACCACCGCTCCCTCGAAGACGCCGGGCGAGCGGAAGATCCGGTCGGTGAGGTTGCCCAGCGCGCCACCGAGCAGCAGCCCGAGCGCGACGGCCCAGGGCAGGCTGTAGAGCTTGCGCGCGAGTCGGATGATCACCACGATCACGGCCACCGCGATCACGGTGAAGATGATGGTGAAGGCCTCACCGAAGCCGAAGGCCGCCCCGGCGTTGCGGATCGCCTCGAACTTCAGCCACTCCCCGATGATCTCGATCGGCTCGTGATGCTCCAGCTTGGCGACCACGATCATCTTGCTGACCAGGTCGAGGGCGTAGGCGAACGCGGCGACGGCGAACAGCACGGCGATCCGGCGCCTGCCCCTGGGCCGCTCGACAGCGTCCGCCGCCCCCTCCGCGCCCGCCGACGGCCCGCCCGGGGCCCCCGCCTCCCCGGAGTCGGACCGCTCGCTCGAAGCCGCCTGCCCGGCGGACTGCTCCGGCTCGGCTCCCGCCGCCTCCGGGATGTCCGGCGTACCGATGATGCGCTCCGCCTCTGCCACGTGAGTCCCTCGACCTAGGTTCCTGACTGAGGACGAGAGTACGTCACCGCCTGCGGGACCACGTGCTCAGTCGGCACTCAGGAACGGCGTTCCTGCTTCTGCTTGCACTCGACGCACAGGGTGGCCCGCGGGAAGGCCTGCATGCGCGCCTTGCCGATGGGGTTGCCGCAGCTCTCGCAGAGCCCGTACGTGCCCGCGTCGAGCCGCTCCAGGGCGCGCTCGGTCTGGTCGAGCATCTCGCGCGCGTTGTGGGCCAGCGCCATCTCGTGCTCGCGTGTGATGTTCTTGGTACCGGTGTCGGCCTGGTCGTCGCCGGCGCCGTCCCCGGAGTCCCGCATCAGGCCCGCGAGGGCGCGCTCGGAGTTGTCGAGCTCGGTGCGCAGCCGCATCGCCTCGGACTGCAGTTCCGCACGGGCCTCGTCGACCTCCTCCGGGGTCCAGGGGTCCTCACCGGGGCGTACCGCGAGTTCGCCGGGTTCCGCCGCCGCGATCCGTGCCTTGGGCACGGCCGTGGGCTTCTTCGCCGCCGTGGCAGTGCCAGGAGTCTTCTTCGCAACCACTGTCGTGGCTCCCGTCGTCTTCGCGGCCTGGGCCGCACCCGCCTTCTTGGCCGTGCTCTTCTTGGCCGCGCCGTTCACGGAGGTGTCCTTCGCGGTGCCTCCCGTGGCTGCGGCGCCCTTCTTGGCGGCGGGCCTCTTCGCGGTGGCCTTCTTCGCCGCCTTCCTGCCGACCGCCTTCCCACGCACCGGTGTGCCGGCCCCTTCCTCCTCACCAGCCTCCTGCGAAACAGCCGCCGTCGAAGACGCCACTTTCTTGGCGCCCGCTCTCCCGGTCCCCGCTCTCCCGGTCCCCGCTCTCCCGGTCCCCGCTTTCCCTGCCCTCGCCTTGGCAGTCCCCGGTTTCCCGGCCGCCGCCCCGACGGCCACCTCCTTCGCGGCCCCTGCCTCCACGGTGCCCGTCTCGGCGGCTCCCGTCCTGTCGGCGACCGCCCCGGATGCCCCCTCCTCCACAGCGGTCTTCCCGCCCCCTGCCCCGACGGCCCTCCTCTTCGCGCCGGACGTCCTCACAGAGGCTCTCTTCCCAGCCCCCGCCCCGGCGGTAACCGCCCCACCGGCCTCCCCCTCCGCAGTGGCCTTCCCGCCCCCCGCCTCCACGACGGCCGTCTTCCCGGCCCCCGCCCCGGCGGCCCGCTTCTTCGCGCCGGACGTCTTCACAGAGGCTCTCTTCCCAGCCCCCGCCCCGGCGGCGGCCGTCCTGGAGGTTGCCGTCCTCACGGTGGCCCTCTTCGCGGCGCCCTCTTCCCTGGCCGCTTCCTTCGCGGTGCCGGTCTGCGCCGCCGCACCCGCCGCCCGGGCGGCTGCCTTCGCCGGGCCGGCCGTCCGCGCGCCGGCCTTCGTCTCGCCCGTCTTCCTGGAGACCCTCTTCGTGGCGCCCGCCTTCTTCCCGGCCGCTGTCGCCGCGCCCGCCCTGGCGGCGCCCGTCCTCGCGGTGCCCGCCTTCCTCGCGGCCGATTTCGCTCCGGCCTCCTTGACGGCGGCCGAGCCCACGGCATCCGAACCCACGGCGGCGCCCGCCGTACCGGTACCCGCCCGCGTCACCGCTCGTATCGTCTTCACCGGCCTGGCCGCACGCACGCCGGGGGCCCTCCGCGTGCTCTTCTTGCCGCCCAGGCCCTTGGCCACCGCACCGCCGGAGGCATCGGCGGCCGAGGAGCTCCCGGACGCCGACTGCTGTACGGCGGTCTTCTTCGCCACCATGGCCGCGGCCCCTTCACATATTGTGATCTCGCTCGCGAATCGTGCTGGGACGATAAATCGACTCGAGTCCCGCGGCAACGGGGCACACCGCCCGATTCGCCCGCCCCGCGGATGCCCCGCGGCGAGCCTGCATGCGTTGTGCCCAGCTCCCCGCCAGGTAATCCGCCGGACCGGACGTACCAGGATCCGGACGCCGGACCGGTGCCATTCGGGTCAGCCCGCGACCGCGCACGGTCACCGTCCCAGGCGCCCGCACGGCGTCGGAAATCCGGTCGGCCGCTGTCCCCGAGGCGCCGTACACTGGGCGGAGCGAAAAGCGTGGATGGGGACGAGTAGCGCCGTACGCAGCCATGAGCGACCCGGGGACGGTGGAAGCCCGGGGGCGAGCGCGACGTGAAGATCACCCCGGAGCCGCCGGAAGAAAGCCGACGCGAGAAGCCGGGCAGGACAGCAGCCAGGTCACCCGCGGCGGCGAGTAGAACCGGCTTCGCGACCTCAATGAGGGGGCTCGTCGGTGCGTACGAGGCACCGGTGGGCCAAGGAGGGTGGTACCGCGGGAGCGCGCCGCACACGGCGTCCGGAGAATGAAGGCTCTCGTCCCTCCGACGGAAGGCAGAAAGTCCGTTGGAGGAAGCTCGCTGATGACAGCGCCGACGTACCGCCAGGTGCCCGCCCAGGTCGACCTGCCCGCGCTCGAGCACGCGGTGCTCGACTTCTGGCGCGAGCAGAAGATCTTCGCCAAGAGCCTGGAACAGTCCGAGGGCCGCCCCGAGTGGGTGTTCTACGAGGGCCCGCCCACCGCGAACGGCATGCCGGGCGCCCACCACATCGAGGCCCGCGTCTTCAAGGACGTCTTCCCCCGCTTCCGCACCATGCGCGGCTACCACGTGGCCCGCAAGGCCGGCTGGGACTGCCACGGCCTGCCGGTGGAGCTGGCCGTCGAGAAGGAGCTCGGCTTCAGCGGCAAGCAGGACATCGAGGCGTACGGCATCGCCGAGTTCAACGCCAAGTGCCGCGAGTCCGTGACCCGCCACACCGACGCCTTCGAAGAGCTCACCACCCGCATGGGCTACTGGACCGACCTGAACGACCCGTACCGCACGATGGACCCCGAGTACATCGAATCGGTCTGGTGGTCGCTCAAGGAGGTCTTCAACAAGGGCCTGCTGGTCCAGGACCACCGCGTCGCCCCCTGGTGTCCGCGCTGCGGCACGGGCCTGTCGGACCACGAGCTGGCGCAGGGCTACGAGACGGTCGTCGACCCCTCGGTGTACGTCCGTTTCCCGCTCACCTCCGGTCCGCTCGCGGGCGAGGCCGCGCTCCTGGTGTGGACGACCACGCCGTGGACGCTGGTGTCCAACACCGCGGTCGCCGCGCACCCCGAGGTCACGTATGCCGTCGCGACCAACGGCGAGGAGAAGCTCGTCGTCGCCGAGCCGCTCGTCGCCAAGGCCCTCGGCGAGGGCTGGGAGACCACCGGTCAGACCTTCACGGGTGCCGAAATGGAGCGCTGGTCGTATCAACGTCCATTCGAGCTCGTGGAGTTCCCGGCCGACGTCGAGACGCACTACGTCGTGGGCGCCGAGTACGTCACGACCGAGGACGGCACGGGCCTGGTCCACCAGTCCCCCGCCTTCGGTGAGGACGACCTCAGGGTCTGCCGCGCGTACGGCCTGCCGGTGGTGAACCCGGTCCGCCCGGACGGCACGTTCGAGGAGGACGTCCCCCTGGTCGGCGGTGTCTTCTTCAAGAAGGCGGACGAAAAGCTCACCGAGGACCTCCAGCAACGCGGTCTGCTCTTCAAGCACATCCCGTACGAGCACAGCTACCCGCACTGCTGGCGCTGCCACACCGCGCTCCTCTACTACGCGCAGCCCTCCTGGTACATCCGCACCACGGCCGCCAAGGACCGCCTCCTCCAGGAGAACGAGAAGACCAACTGGTTCCCGGACTCGGTCAAGCACGGCCGCTACGGGGACTGGCTCAACAACAACATCGACTGGGCCCTGTCCCGCAACCGCTACTGGGGCACCCCGCTGCCGATCTGGCGCTGCGAGGACGACCACCTCACCTGCGTCGGCTCCCTCGCCGAGCTGACCGAGCTGACCGGCACCGACCAGTCGGGCCTCGACCCGCACCGCCCGTACATCGACGAGGTCACCTTCGCGTGCCCCCAGGAGGGCTGCGGGAACACGGCCACGCGCGTACCGGAGGTCATCGACGCCTGGTACGACTCGGGCTCGATGCCGTTCGCGCAGTGGGGCTACCCGTACAAGAACAAGGAGCTGTTCGAGGCCCGCTACCCGGCGCAGTTCATCTGCGAGGCCATCGACCAGACCCGCGGCTGGTTCTACACGCTGATGGCGGTGGGCACGCTGGTCTTCGACAAGTCGTCCTACGAGAACGTGGTCTGCCTCGGCCACATCCTCGCCGAGGACGGCCGCAAGATGTCCAAGCACCTGGGCAACATCCTGCAGCCGATCCCGCTCATGGACCAGCACGGCGCCGACGCGGTCCGCTGGTTCATGGCGGCCGGCGGCTCCCCGTGGGCGGCCCGCCGCGTGGGCCACGGCACGATCCAGGAAGTCGTCCGCAAGACGCTCCTCACCTACTGGAACACCGTCGCGTTCCAGGCCCTGTACGCGCGCACGTCGAACTGGGCGCCGAGCGAGGCGGACCCGGCCCCGGCCGACCGCCCGGTCCTGGACCGCTGGCTGCTGTCCGAGCTCCACGCCCTCACCGACCAGGTGACGCAGGCCCTCGACACGTACGACACCCAGCGCGCCGGCAAGCTCCTGTCGGCGTTCGTCGACGACCTGTCCAACTGGTACGTACGCCGCTCGCGCCGCCGCTTCTGGCAGGGCGACAAGGCGGCGCTGCGCACCCTGCACGAGGTCGTCGAGACGGTCACGAAGCTGATGGCCCCGCTGACCCCGTTCATCACCGAGCGGGTCTGGCAGGACCTGGTCGTGCCGGTTGCCCCGGGCGCCCCGGAGTCGGTGCACCTGGCCTCCTGGCCGGAGGCGGACCTCTCCGCCATCGACCCGGAGCTGTCGAAGCAGATGGTGCTGGTGCGCCGCCTCGTGGAGCTGGGCCGTGCCACGCGCGCGGAGTCGGGCGTCAAGACGCGTCAGCCGCTGTCGCGCGCGCTGGTGGCGGCGGCCGGCTTCGAGTCGCTGAACCCCGAGCTGCACGCGCAGATCACGGAGGAGCTGAACGTGAGCTCCCTCGCGTCGCTGAGCGAGGTCGGGGGCTCACTGGTGGACACCACGGCGAAGGCGAACTTCCGCGCGCTGGGCAAGCGCTTCGGCAAGCGGGTCCAGGACGTCGCCAAGGCCGTCGCGAACGCCGACGCCGCCGCCCTGTCCCTGGCCCTGCGCGAGGGCACGGCCTCGGTCGAGGTCGACGGCGAGACGATCACCCTGTCCCCGGACGAGGTGATCATCACGGAGACCCCGCGCGAGGGCTGGTCCGTGGCGTCCGACTCGGGCGCTACGGTCGCCCTTGACCTGGAGATCACCGAGGAACTGCGACGCGCGGGCCTCGCCCGTGACGCGATCCGCCTGATCCAGGAGGCCCGCAAGAACAGCGGCCTCGACGTGGCCGACCGGATCGCGCTGCGGTGGACCTCCGGTGACGCCGCTGTCACCGAGGCCCTGTCCGAGCACTCCGGGCTGATCTCCGACGAGGTCCTCGCCACGGACTTCGCCTCCGGCGGGGCGGACGACTCGTACGGCGAGCCGTTCACGGACGAGGGACTCTCGCTGACGTTCCGTCTCCGTAAGGCTTAAGTGATTCGCCGGGAGCGCCGTTCGTCGAAAGGTGGTTCGGCGGCTGCGTGCCCGTTGTAGCTGGCCGCGCAGTTCCCCGCGCCCCTTACAGGGGCGCGGCCCCAACCATGAGGGCCCGGGTTCCTGTCACGGAACCCGGGCCGCTTCACGTGCCGCACCCTCTCCCCCAGCCCCCCTCATTCCGGACACGTCGCACGAAAAAGCGAGACCCCCGGAAATCCGGGGGTCTCGCCTTGAACGCTGCCGACGCCTGAGGCGTACTAAAGGCCGGTCAGTTGTCGTCCTCGTCGATCAGGAAGCCACGCATGGGCGAGGGCGCCTGACCCATGGGCGACGGGCCCTGGGGACGGACCGGAGCCATCGGCTGGGTCATGGCCGGGGACATCTGCTGCTGGCCGCCGTAGGAGGGCGCGGACGGGGAGGGGCCACCGCCCATGCCGCCGCTGCCCATGCCACCGCCCATCGTCTGGTTGCCTCCGTACGACGGGGCGCTCGCGCCGGCCGGTGCCATGGAAGGCGCCGGGGACGGCGGCAGGGAGGCCGCGGCCGGAGTGCGCGGCGGAGCCAGCGAGTCGTCCGCCTGGGTCTCCAGCTGACGCAGCTGCGACTCCAGGTACGACTTCAGCCGCGTGCGGTACTCGCGCTCGAAGCCGCGCAGGTCCTCGACCTTGCGCTCCAGCGTGGCGCGGGCGGACTCCAGGGAGCCCATCGCGACACGGTGCTTCTCCTGCGCGTCCCGCTCCAGGGCGTCGGCCTTGGCACGGGCGTCGCGCTCCAGACCCTCGGCACGGCTGCGCGCCTCACCGACGATCTTGTTGGCCTCGGAGCGGGCCTCGGCGATCGCCTGGTCGGCGGTCTGCTGGGCCAGCGAGAGCACACGCGCTGCGCTGTCGCCGCCGGGGCCCTGACCGGGCAGGCCGGGGCCGCCCATCGGGCCACCAGGGCCGCCCATGGGGCCGCCCATCGGGCCACCCATCTGCTGCTGCATCGGGCCACCCTGGCCCATCGGACCCTGACCCATCGGCCCCTGACCCATCGGGCCGGGACCCTGCTGACCCTGACCGCCCGGGCCCGCGGGCAGCTGCGGGGCACCGCTCGGCAGCTGGGGCGGACCACCCATGGGGCCACCCATCTGCTGCTGCGGCGGGCCCGATATCCCAGCGGGTACGGGAGCGCCGGGACCGCGCATGCCCTGCTGCTGGTCCTGGGGACCACCGGGGCCCTCCGGGGGCTTGCGCATGTTCTGCTGGTTCTGCG
The DNA here is from genome assembly GCF_055572015.1 of Streptomyces sp. NPDC030840. Taxonomy (NCBI): domain Bacteria; kingdom Bacillati; phylum Actinomycetota; class Actinomycetes; order Kitasatosporales; family Streptomycetaceae; genus Streptomyces; species Streptomyces sp. NPDC030840. Next base: position 404,310 of record NZ_JBVIEE010000004.1, read on the forward strand.
CGGCGGCACGCGTCGCGGCGGCCAGCTTGGCGCGCAGGTCCTCGTTCTCGCGGAGCAGGCGGGTCAGTTCGGCTTCGACCTCGTCGAGGAAGGCATCGACCTCGTCCTCGTCATAGCCTTCTCGGAGGCGGACGGTCGTGAACTGCTTGTTCCGCACGTCCTCGGGGGTCAACGGCATCTCTTCACCTCAACGTAGTCATCGGCAGTCGGCAAGACCGTATCGTCCACATTCACCTCGCGAGATTCGTCACGACGGAGATCAGGATGTAGACGATGATCATCAGTACGAAGAAGGACAGGTCAAGCGCCACGCCCCCGAGACGCAGCGGCGGGATGAACCGCCGCAGAAGCTTGAGCGGTGGATCTGTGACAGTGTAGGTGGCCTCCAGAACGACCACCATCGCCTTGCCGGGTTGCCATGAGCGGGCGAACTGGAACACATAGTCCATGACCAACCGGAAGATCAGCACGATGAGGAAACACATCAGCGCGACATAGAGCACCTGCCAAACCACGCTCATGATCCGTGCTTCCCTCTCCCCTGTTCCCGTGCTTCGTTCCGGTCGTGCGTCTCAGCTCTGGTTGAAGAACCCGCCCTCTGCGATGCGGGCCTTGTCCTCCGCCGTGACATCGACGTTAGCAGGCGACAACAGGAACACCTTCTGCGTCACCCTCTCGATGCTTCCGTGAAGACCAAACACCAAACCTGCCGCAAAGTCGACAAGTCGCTTCGCGTCCGTGTCATCCATCTCAGTCAGATTCATGATCACCGGGGTGCCCTCACGGAAGTGTTCCCCGATGGTACGGGCCTCGTTGTAGGTCCGCGGGTGCAACGTGGTGATCCGGTAAGGCTCTCGTTCGGACACGACCTTGGGCATGATCACCGGTGCGTTCTTCTCCAGACTCTGGCGTTCTTGTGTGATGGATGCCACGGGCGCGATCCGGGCGGGTCGCGGCGATTCGGCGGGGAGCGCGGCGGAATGCGCCGCCGGCTCACGCTGCACGGAAGGCTGCACGACTCTTACCGATTCGTCCCGTTGGGGCTGATGTGACTGATGAGACGGATCATGCCGCCTGCGGTCACGCTCGGGCTCCGGATCGAGCTCGGGCTCGAAGTCGTCATCGGGGTCAAAACCACGGCCGTCGTACCCATCGTCCTCCACGAGGCCGAGGTAGACCGCCATCTTGCGCATCGCGCCGGCCATGCTCTGAGTCCTCCGCTCTGTGGTGGATCGACCGACTCCTTGCCAAGTGCCCGCGATCCACGAGGTCGTTATGCCCGCTATCAGCGGGAATGACCATATATTCTGCTGTGGTCCGACTTCTTGGCGACGTTACCCGAGCCTGGGGCGGACTCCGAGTACCGCAGTGCCGACGCGTACATGTGTCGCTCCGGCCGCCACGGCCTGTTCGAGGTCCGCACTCATGCCTGCCGAGACCATGTTCGCAGCCGGATGAGCCCGGCGCAGTACGGTCGACAAATCCATCAACCGCTCGAACGCCGCCTGTTGACGACCCGCGTACGGCCCGGTGAGCGGCGCGACGGTCATCAGACCGTCCAGCCGCAGCCCCGGGGAACCCGCGACGAGGTCGCCCAACTCCTCGATTCCGCCAGGCCCCACACCTCCCCGCTCCCCGCGGCCGCTCTCGTCCGCGTCGAGCGCGACCTGGATGAGACATCCCACCTCACGCCCGGCCCGTACGGCCTCCTTCGACAGAGTTGTGACGAGCTTGGGACGATCGACGGACTGCACAAGATCCGCGTAACGCACCACAGAACGGACTTTGTTGGTCTGCAACTGGCCCACAAAATGCCACGTAAGCGGCAGATCGGAACATTCCGCGGCCTTGGGCGCCGCGTCCTGGTCCTTGTTCTCGGCGACGTGCCGCACGCCAAGCTCCGACAGTGCACGGACATCGTCGGCGGGGTAGGTCTTGGTGACCACGATCAGGGTCACTTCCTCGCGCTTGCGCCCGGCCGCCGCGCACGCCGCCGCGATGCGGTCCTCCACTTTCGCCAGGTTCACGGCGAGTTGAGCTCTACGGTCCGTCATGCCCATCAGTCCAGCCAGACATATCCCGCGAGTCGCCCCGTGGTGCGGTCGCGGCGGTACGAGAAGTGATCGCGCGACTCCAGCGTGCACACGGGCGACTGCTCCCGGTCGCGCACTCCGAGTCGCTCGAGCTGGGCGTGCACTCCGGCGCTCACATCCACCGCCGGCGTGCCCCAACTCGTTTCGGCGTACGCCGCCGGCTCGACGGCGGACACCTCGGCGCGCATCGCCTCGGGTACCTCGTAGCAACGACCGCAGACGGCGGGCCCGGTGCGGGCGACGATCCGGGACGGCTCGGCACCGAGTTCCACCATGGCGCGCACCGCGGCGGGAACGACCCCCGCGATCATGCCGGGCCGTCCCGCGTGGGCGGCGGCGGCGACCCCCGCGACGGGGTCGGCGAGCAGCACGGGGGTGCAGTCTGCGGTGAGTACGGCGAGGGCGAGTCCGCGCCGGGTGGTGACGACCGCGTCGACGCTCGGCACGTCCGACGAGCCCCAGGGCCCGTCGACCACCGCCACGTCCGGTCCGTGCACCTGGTTCATCCAGACGACCTCGGCCGGGTCGAGGCCCAGCGACTTGGCGGCCAGCTCCCGGTTGGCCCGCACGGCCTCGGGGTCGTCACCGACCGCCCCACCGAGATTGAGCTCCTCGTACGGAGCGGCGCTCACCCCACCCCACCGGTCGGTGAAGGCGAAGTGCGCGCCACTCGCCGAGGTCGCGGCGTCACGCCGTGCTATCACTTGAGGAAGTCCGGCACGTCCAGCTCCTCGGCCCCGCTGTCCGTGTAGGACCGGGACGGCGGGACCGGCGGGGAGACCGACAGGTCCTTGGCCGGCTCCGGCTTGGCCTCCGGCTCCTCCTTCGGCTTGACGCTGCCGAGCGAGCCGAAGGACGGACGGCTCTCGGAGGGGCGGGCGGGCGCGGGCTCCTCGCGCTTGGAGGACGAGCCCAGGATGTTCTCCCGCTTGGCCGGGGGCTGGCCGCCGTCGAAGCCGGCCGCGATCACCGTGACCCGCACCTCGTCGCCGAGGGCGTCGTCGATGACCGCGCCGAAGATGATGTTGGCCTCCGGGTGCGCGGCCTCACTGACCAGCTGGGCGGCCTCGTTGATCTCGAACAGACCGAGGTCGGAGCCGCCGGAGATGGACAGCAGCACGCCCCGGGCGCCGTCGATGGAGGCCTCCAGGAGCGGCGAGGAGATCGCCATCTCGGCCGCGGCCACCGCGCGGTCGTCGCCGCGGGCCGAGCCGATGCCCATGAGGGCCGAACCGGCCTCGGACATGACGGACTTGACGTCGGCGAAGTCGAGGTTGATCAGGCCGGGCGTGGTGATGAGGTCCGTGATGCCCTGGACACCGGAGAGCAGGACCTGGTCGGCCGACTTGAAGGCGTCGAGGACCGAGACCTGGCGGTCCGAGATGGACAGCAGCCGGTCGTTCGGGATGACGATGAGGGTGTCGACCTCTTCGCGGAGCTCGGCGATGCCGTCCTCGGCCTGGTTGGCGCGGCGCCGGCCCTCGAAGGTGAACGGGCGGGTGACCACGCCGATGGTGAGGGCGCCGAGCGACCGGGCGATGTTGGCCACGACGGGCGCGCCGCCGGTGCCGGTGCCGCCGCCCTCGCCCGCCGTCACGAAGACCATGTCGGCCCCCTTGAGGACCTCCTCGATCTCCTCGCGGTGGTCCTCGGCGGCCTTGCGGCCCACGGCCGGGTTGGCTCCGGCGCCGAGTCCGCGGGTGAGTTCACGGCCGACGTCGAGCTTGACGTCGGCGTCGCTCATCAACAGCGCCTGGGCGTCGGTGTTGATCGCGATGAACTCGACACCCTTGAGACCGACCTCGATCATTCGGTTGATGGCATTGACACCACCGCCGCCGACACCGATGACCTTGATGACTGCGAGGTAGTTCTGCGGTGCTGCCACGTCGAAGGCCTCTCGCCTCGATTTACGGGTCGTCACTTCGCGGTTGCCCGCGAGGCGACGACGGATGCCGATGGGGACGGTCCGTATCGCCGACCCGAACCCTAACCCTGAAGTTTAGGGTTACCAGTGTGCCTGTTCCCTTGACTCTTCCGAACAGGACACTAAGTCGACAAGTGGCGCCCGTTCAACGAACACGCCGAACCTCCCGTTTTTCTTTTCACCCTATGTGATCAGCCGTAGCGGTGCCCAACCAGGGTGCTGGCCTGCGCTGATGTGCGTCAACTCCCTGATGACGCCGGGGCCGTGGGAACGCTCACGTCGAAGTGCCGTGCGCCGGGGGCGGCTTTCATGAGGGCGATGAGCGTTCGGGCCTTCGCGCGACCCTCCTCGCCACTGCCCCACGCCACCGTGCGGCCGTCGGTCAACTCCAGCGAGATGGAGTCGTAGGAACGGACCTTGACGATCCGGGTGTCCCGCGCGATCGCGGCCGGAATGTCCCCGGCGACGCGCACCGCGGACCGCATCAGGCGGTCGGTGCCGAAACGGCGCGGGGCCACGGTACGGGCGAGCTCCATTTCGAGAATCGGCACGCCCTTCGGAGGCTCCGAAACCGTCGCGAATCGCACGCCTTTGGCGTCCACTTCGGCATACTTGCCCCTATTTCCGCGGTTTTCGACAACAAGAACCGGAGTGCGTTCGACCACTTTCAGGTCGATTCCGTGGGGCCAGTCACGAACGACCTCAACCGAGTCAATTCTGGGCAGTTTCCGACGCAGTCGCGCCTCAATCGCATCGGTGTCGACGGAAATCAGGGGTGCTCCGAGCGGCACGTCGGCGGTCTCGTCCACCTGCGCACCGGTCAGGACCCGCGTACCCGAGACGGACACGCGCTCCACGCGCAGCCACCCGGAGCCGTAGAGCACCCACATGGTGGCCGCGCCGAGCAACACCAGCACGAGAGAAAGGATGATGAGCCTACGAGCGCCGGGGAGCCTCCAGACAGGAGACGGGCCGGACCGGAGGTCGTCCTCTGCGCCACGCTCGGCGGTCGTCGGTCCGGCCACGCTTCCCTGCCTTCTCTCACATGTGCCTAGCGGTGACGCGAGGCGATCGCCTCGTACACCATGCCGACGAGCAGTTCGTCGGCGTCCCGGCGACCGAACTCGCTGGCGGCGCGGGACATCTCGAACAGCCGGTGCGGGTCGGCGAGCACGGGCAGGACGTTCTGCTGCACCCACTGGGGCGTGAGTTCCGCGTCGTCGACCAGCAGTCCGCCGCCGGCCTTGACCACCGGCTGGGCGTTCAGCCGCTGTTCGCCGTTGCCGATGGGCAGCGGGACGTAAGCGGCCGGGAGTCCGACGGCGGAGAGTTCGGCGACGGTCATCGCGCCGGCGCGGCAGAGCATCATGTCGGCCGCGGCGTACGCGAGGTCCATCCGGTCCAGGTACGGTACCGGGATGTACGGGGGCATTCCCGGCATCTGGTGCACCTGCGGCAGTTCGTTCTTCGGGCCGACCGCGTGCAGGATCTGGATGCCGGCCTGCTGGAGGTACGGCGCGACCTGCTGGACCACCTCGTTGAGGCGGCGGGCGCCCTGCGAGCCTCCGGAGACGAGCAGCGTCGGCAGGGCCGGGTCGAGCCCGAAGGCGGCGCGGGCCTCGGGACGGACCCGGGCGCGGTCCAGGGTGGCGATGGAGCGGCGCAGCGGGATGCCGATGTAGCGGGAGTTCCGCAGCTTGCTGTCCGGGGTGGAGACGGCGACCTGGGCCGCGTACCGCGAACCGATCTTGTTGGCCAGGCCCGGCCGGGCGTTGGCCTCGTGGATGACGATCGGCACGCCGAGGCGCTTGGCGGCGAGGTAGCCGGGCAGGGCGACGTAACCGCCGAAGCCGACGACGACGTCCGCCTTGGTGCGCTCCAGGATCTGCTCGGTGGCCTTGATCGTGCCGCGCAGCCGCCCGGGGACGGTGATCAGCTCGGGCGTGGGCTTGCGTGGCAGGGGCACGGCGGGGATCAGCGCGAGTTCGTAGCCGCGCTCGGGCACCAGTCGGGTCTCGAGACCGCGCTCCGTGCCCAGGGCCGTGATCCCGACGGTCGGGTCCTGCCTGCGCAGCGCGTCCGCGAGGGCGAGCGCGGGCTCGATGTGGCCGGCGGTTCCGCCACCGGCGAGGACGACATGCACCGAAATTCACCGCTCTCCGGACGAACGCGCCACCCGGGCACGCCGTCGCATCGTGTTCCATCTCCGAGGCCCCTGAGGGCCTCCAGCCCGCTTTCTACCAAAGCGAGGTTGCCGCATCGCAAGCGCCGCCCGCGCAGCGGGCTCGTCGCGCGCGAAGGCGATCAGCAACCCGATGGCGAACATGGTCGGCAGCAGGGCGGATCCCCCGTAGGAGAACAGCGGGAGCGGGACTCCGGCGATCGGCAGCAGACCGAGCACCGCACCGACGTTGATCACCGCCTGAGCGGTGATCCAGGTCGTCACGCCTCCCGCGGCATACCTCACGAAGGGGTCCTCCGTGCGTCCGGCCACGCGGATACCCGCATAGCCTAGAGCCGCGAAGAGGGCGAGTACCGACAGCGTCCCCGCGAGGCCCAGTTCCTCACCGGTGACGGCGAAGATGAAGTCGGTGTGTGCTTCCGGTAGTTGGCCCCATTTCTCCACACTGGCGCCAAGACCGGAACCGAAGAGTCCGCCGCCCGCGAGCGCGTAGAGGCCGTGTACGGCCTGCCAGCACTGGTCGGCGTCGGTGGAGCCGAGACAGGTCAGCCGGGCCATGCGGTTGGGGCTGGTCTTGATGAGGAGCACGCCGATCAGCGCGGCCACGGACAGCACGCCCACGAACAGCCGGGTGGGCGCCCCCGCGATCCACAGCAGGCCGAACAGGATGGCCGTGAGGATGATCGCGGTCCCCATGTCGCCGCCCAGCATGATCAGCCCGAGCAGCATGAACGTCACCGGAACGAGCGGCACCAGCATGTGCTTCCACTGGGTCAGCAGCCGCTTGTCCTGTTTGCGCGCGAGCAGGTCGGCACCCCACAGCACCAGCGCCAGCTTGCCGAACTCGCTGGGCTGGATCTGGAAGGAGCCGCCGAGCGAGATCCAGTTCTGGTTGCCGTTGACCGCCATCCCTATCCCGGGGATCTGGACGAGGATCATCAGGAAGACCGAGCCGGCCAGGATCGGGTAGGCCAGCGCCCGGTGCAGCTTCACCGGCATCCGCGCGGCCAGGGCCATCAGGCCGGCGCCGATCGCGGCGGCCAGGAACTGCTTGCGGAAGAAGTACGACCCCGGCAACGACAGCTGCAGCGCGGTGATCTGCGAGGCGGAGTACACCATCACCAGGCCCAGCACGGTGATCAGCAGGCTGCCGCCCAGGATCAGGTAGTACGCGGTGAGCGGCCGGTCCCAGGCCCGCCGGGCACGTGTGTACAGCCGCCGCACGGGGTTGTCGCGCGGAGGGCGGGGGACGGGGGGCCGGCGAGTGACGCGCTGCAGCGGAGGACGGCCGGTACGGCTACTGACCATCAGCGACCCCCATCGCCGTACCGTCGGCGGGCGGCCGCCGGCGAAACTCCCGCCACATCCGTGTCACGCGTACCCTCCCAAGTCCACCCGGCGCCGCCGCCAGGCAGGGCGACTCGGGTCAGCCGTCGGCGGACGCGAGTTCGCGCACCGCCTCCGCGAACGCGTCCCCGCGCTTGTTGTAGTTGACGAACATGTCCATGGAGGCACAGGCCGGAGCGAGCAGCACGGTGTCACCCGCGGAAGCGAGCCGCTGGGCCTCCCGGACGGCCGCGAGCATCGCCCCAGTGTCGGTCCGGTCGAGGTCCACGACGGGCACCTCGGGCGCGTGTCGCGCCAGCGCTTCCCGGATCAGGCCCCGGTCGGCACCGATCAGCACGACACCGCGAAGTCGCTCTGCCGACTTGGCGACCAGTTCGTCGAAGGTCGCGCCCTTGGCGAGCCCGCCCGCGATCCACACGATCGACCCGTACGCCGCCAACGAGGCTTCCGCCGCATGCGTGTTGGTGGCCTTGGAGTCGTCCACGTACGCGACCCCGTCCACGTCCGCCACGTGCTCGATGCGGTGGGCGTCCGGCCGGAAGGCCCGCAGACCGTCCCGTACGGCCTTGGGGGGCACCCCGAAGGCGCGGGCGAGGGCCGCGGCGGCGAGGGCGTTGGCGATGTTGTGCGGGGCGGGCGGGTTCACGTCCGCGACCTCTGCGAGCTCCTGGGCGTTCTTCTGCCGGTTCTCGACGAAGGCGCGGTCGACGAGGAGGCCCTCCACAACGCCGAGTTGGGACGGCCCGGGCGCGCCCAGCGTGAAGCCGATGGCCCGGCAGCCCTCCTCCACGTCCGCCTCGCGCACCAGGTCCTCGGTGGCCTTGTCGGCGGCGTTGTAGACGCAGGCGACGCGATTGCCCTCGTAGATACGGCCCTTGTCGGCGGCGTACGCCTCCATGGAGCCGTGCCAGTCGAGGTGGTCGGGGGCGAGGTTGAGGACGGCGGCGGAGTGGGCGCGCAGGGAGGGCGCCCAGTGGAGCTGGTAGCTCGACAGCTCGACCGCCAGGACGTCGTACGGCTCGTCGCCCAGCACGATGTCGATGATCGGGGTGCCGATGTTGCCCACGGCGGCCGTGCGCAGGCCGGCGGCGCGCAGGATCGACGCGAGCATCTGGGTGGTGGTCGTCTTGCCGTTGGTGCCCGTGACGCCGAGCCAGGCAGCAGCGTCCGGGCCGCGCAGCCGCCAGGCGATCTCCACGTCGCCGACGACGTCCACGCCCGCCTCGGCGGCCGCGGCGAACAGCGGCGAAGTGGGCTTCCAGCCGGGCGAGGTGACGACCAGCTCGGTGCCCTCGGGCAGGGTGTCGCCGTCCCCGAGCCGTACCCGGACGCCTTCGAGGGAGCTTTCGAGGGCGGCGGCCTTGTCGCGCAGCGCCGGGGAGTCGCCGCCGTCCACCACGACGACGGACGCGCCGAGGCCGGCCAGGGCGCGGGCGGCGCTGATGCCGCTCACGCCGAGGCCGGCGACGGTGATGTGCATGCCCTGCCAGGAGGTCACTTGTCCGCTGCCCATCCCGCATAGAAGATGCCAAGTCCGACAATCACACAGATGCCCTGGATGATCCAGAAGCGGACCACGACAAGGACTTCGGACCACCCCTTGAGTTCGAAGTGGTGCTGGAGCGGGGCCATCCGGAAGACGCGCTTGCCGGTGAGTCGGAACGAGCCGACCTGGATGACGACCGACATGGTGATGAGGACGAACAGGCCGCCGAGGAGCGCCAGCAGCAGCTCGGTGCGGGAGCAGATCGCGAGACCGGCGAGCGCGCCGCCGAGGGCCAGCGAACCGGTGTCACCCATGAAGATCTTGGCGGGTGAGGTGTTCCACCACAGGAAGCCCAGACAGGAACCCATGAGCGCGGCGGCGACGACGGCGAGATCGAGAGGATCTCGTACCTCGTAACAGGCGTCCGGATTGATCAGCGTCGCCGCGTTGGCGCAGGACTCCTGGAACTGCCAGACGCCAATGAACGTGTACGCGCCGAAGACCAGCACGGAGGCGCCGGTGGCCAGACCGTCCAGACCGTCGGTCAGGTTCACGCCGTTCGACATGGCGAGGATCATGAACAGCGCCCAGACCACGAACAGCACCGGGCCGATGGACCAGCCGAAGTCCTGCACGAAGGAGAGATAGGTGGAGGCCGGGGTGTTGCCGCGGTTGTCCGGGAACTGCAGGGCGAGCACCGCGAAGCCGATGCCGCCGATCAGCTGGCCGGCCATCTTCGCCTTGGCCCTGAGGCCCAGCGACCGCCGCTTGACGATCTTGATGTAGTCGTCGAGGAAGCCGACGAGGCCCATGCCCGCCATCAGGCCGAGCACCAGCACACCCGAGTAGGTCGGCGCCGCGTCGACGTCCTCGTCCACGTAGCCCGTGATCACCTTGGCCAGGAAGTAGGCCGCGATCGTCGCCAGGATGAAGGCGATGCCGCCCATGGTGGGCGTGCCCCGCTTGCTGGCGTGCTCACGCGGACCGTCGTCGCGGATGTACTGGCCGTAGCCCTTGCGCGCGAGCAGCTTGATCAGCAGCGGAGTGCCGACCAGGGTCAGGAACAGACCGATGACTCCCGCGAACAGGATCTGCTTCATCATCGGGCGGCAACCTCACCCTCGACGCCGCCGTCCAGCAACGCCTGCGCCACGCTCTCGAGCCCGACCGACCGGGACGCCTTCACGAGTACGACGTCTCCCGGGCGCAACTCGCTGCGCAACAGGTCGACCGCCGCCTGTGCGTCGGACACGTGCACCGACTCCTCACCCCACGAACCCTCGTTATATGCGCCCAGTTGCAGCCAGGACGCTTCCCTGCCCCCGACCGCGACGAGCTTGCCGACATTGAGCCGGACGGCGAGCCGTCCGACCGCGTCGTGCTCGGCGAGCGCCTCGTCCCCGAGCTCGGCCATCTTGCCGAGCACCGCCCACGTGCGGCGCCCTTTGCCCATGGCCGCCAGCGCCCTGAGGGCGGCCCGCATGGACTCGGGGTTCGCGTTGTAGGCGTCGTTGACGACCGTCACGCCGTCCGGACGCTCGGTGACCTCCATACGCCAGCGGGAGAGGGAGCCCGCCTCGGAGAGCGCGGTGGCGATCTCTTCCGCGGACATGCCCAGCTCATGGGCGACGGCGGCCGCGGCGAGCGCGTTCGACACGTGGTGCTCACCGTACAGGCGCATGGTCACATCGCTTGCACCGGAGGGTGTGTGAAGGCTGAAGGCGGGCTGTCCGGTGTCCGTGAGCCGTACGTTCTCGGCCCGTACGTCCGCTTCGCCGGACTCTCCGAAGAGGATCACCCTGGCCTTCGTACGGGACGCCATGGCGCGTACGTAGGGGTCGTCGGCGTTCAGGATCGCGGCGCCCTCTTCGGGCAGGGCCTCGACGAGCTCCCCCTTGGCCTGGGCGATCTGCTCGCGGCCGCCGAACTCGCCGATGTGGGCGGACCCGACGTTGAGTACGAGCCCGATCTTCGGCGGTGTCAGGCCGGTGAGGTACCGGATGTGGCCGATTCCGCGCGCCCCCATCTCCAGGACGAGGAACTTCGTCTCCTCGGTGGCGCTGAGCGCGGTGAGGGGCAGCCCGATCTCGTTGTTGAGCGATCCGGGCGTCCACACGGTCGGCGCCTTGCGCTGGAGCACCTGCGCGATGAGGTCCTTGGTGCTGGTCTTGCCCGCCGAGCCGGTGAGGGCCACGAGGGTCGTGCCGAGCTTGTGGACGACGTGGCGCGCGAGGGCGCCGAGGGCCGTCTGGACGTCCTCGACGACGATCGCGGGGACACCGACGGGACGGGACGCCAGGACGGCGGCGGCACCCGCCTCGACGACTTGCCGGGCGAAGTCGTGGCCGTCCACGCGCTCGCCGACGAAGGCGACGAACAGGCTGCCGGGCCCCGCCTCGCGGGAGTCCCGGACGACGGGTCCGGTGACCAGCGCCGACGGGTCCGGTATGTCGTGCGTCTGCCCGCCGACGACTTCTGCGATCTCGGCGAGGGAGAGGGCGATCACAAGTTCATCCCTGGGTCTTCTGGATAGCTTCGCGAAGCACCTGGCGGTCGTCGAAGGGACGCACCACCCCGGCGATGTCCTGGCCCTGCTCGTGGCCCTTGCCCGCGACCAGCACGGTGTCCCCGGGCCGCGCGCGGGCCACCGCGGCGGCGATCGCGGCGGCCCGGTCCTCGAAGACCTGGACCTCGCCGCGCTCGTGCGCGGGCACGGACGCCGCGCCTTCGAGCATGGTCGCGAGGATCGCGAGGGGGTCCTCGGAGCGGGGGTTGTCGGAGGTCAGTACGGCGGTGTCGGCGAGCCGGGCCGCGGCGGCCCCCATGGGACCGCGCTTGGTCGTGTCCCGGTCGCCGCCGCAGCCGAGCACGATGTGCAGCTTGCCCTCGGTGACCTTGCGCAGCGCCTTGAGGACCGATTCGACGGCGTCCGTCTTGTGGGCGTAGTCGACGACCGCGAGGTACGGCTGGCCGGCGTCCACACGCTCCAGGCGGCCCGGAACGCCCGGCACGGCGGCGACGCCGTCGGCGGCGGTCTGCGGGTCGAGGCCGGCGGCCGCCAGGGCGACGATCGCCGCGAGGGTGTTGGCGACGTTGAAGGGGCCCGGTAGCGGCGACCTCGCGGCGATCCGCTCGTCCTTCGGGCCGATCACGGTGAACGTCGAGTCCATCGGGCCGACGGTGACGTCCTCGGCGCGCCAGTCGGCGTCCGGGTGGCCCTCGGCGGAGAACGTGACGACGGGGACGCCCGCCTCCTTGACCAGACGGCGGCCGTACTCGTCGTCGAGGTTGACGACACCGAGTTTGCTGCGTTTCGGCGTGAACAGCTGTGCCTTGGCCCCGAAGTAGTCCTCCATATCGGAGTGGAACTCCATGTGTTCGGGGCTGAGGTTGGTGAAGACGCCGATGTCGAAGACGCAGCCGTCGACCCGGCCGAGGACCAGCGCGTGGCTGGAGACCTCCATGGTGACCGCTTCGACGCCGCGCTCGCGCATGACCGCGAACAGGGCCTGCAGATCGGTGGCTTCCGGGGTGGTCCGCTCGGACTTGATGCGCTCGTCACCGATGCGCATCTCGACGGTGCCGATCAGCCCCGTGCTGCGGACGGACTTCAGTCCGCCCTCGACCAGGTACGCGGTCGTGGTCTTGCCGGAGGTCCCCGTGATGCCGATCTGGAGCAGGTCGTTCCCCGGGTGGCCGTAGATCGTGGCCGCCAGCTCGCCCATACGGCCGCGCGGGTCGTCGACGACCAGGACCGGCAGGCCCGTGGCGGCGGCCCGTTCGGCTCCCGTCGGGTCGGTCAGCACGGCGACGGCGCCGAGGCCGGCCGCCTGGGTGACGAAGTCGGCGCCGTGCAGGCGGGCGCCGGGCAGGGCGGCGTACAGGTCGCCGGGGCGTACGGCGCGCGAGTCGTGGGTGATGCCCGTGACCTCGGCGGCGCCCTCCGGCGGCTCGGCACCCAGCTGGTCGGCGAGCTCCGCGAGGGGTGTGGCGGATACCCGCGTCGGCCGCGGCGGCCCCGGATAGGTCACGGGAGCGCTCTGGGTGGTCTGGGACTGATCAGCGTGTGGCACGGCGGTGAGCGTACCGGGCTCACCCCCGCCGGAGCGAAGTGAGGGCGTGGGCGGGGCCTGACGTGGGGCCTGGCCCCCGGGGCCGGGAGTGATCATCGTCACGAGCTGTTTCCTGGTCGGTCTTTCCAGTGCTGCCGAGTGTGCGGTGGCGCCGGTCAGGGTGTGAAGGCGACGGGCAGGTTCGCGGCCTTCGCCCCGGTGGGCGGGATCTGGAGGGTCTTCAGGGCGAACTCCATGACCTCCTTGTAGACGGGTCCGCAGATCTGGCCGCCGAAGTAGCTGCCCTTGGTGGCGTTCTGGATCGCGCAGTAGACGGTGATCCGCGGCTTGTCGGCGGGTGCGAAGCCGGCGAACGACGACGTGTAGCCGCGGTACCTTCCCGTGGCCGGATCCACGCGGTTGGCCGTACCCGTCTTGCCCGCGACCCGGTAGCCGGGGATGCGCGCGGCGGTGCCGGTGCCCTCCTCGTCGTCCACGACGGACTCCAGCATCCGGGCGAGGGTCGTCGCCGTCTTCTCGCTCACGACCCGTGTCTTCCTGGGCTTGGGAGCGGGCGTGAAGCGTCCGTCGGGACCCTTGCTGCCGCGGACGAGCGTGGGGTCGATCCGTACGCCGCCGTTGGCGATCGTGGAGTAGACGGACGCGGCCTGCATCGCGTTGATGGACATGCCCTGGCCGAAAGGGATCGTGTACTGCTGGGAGGTCGACCAGGTGTCCGGCGGCGCGAGGATGCCCTTCGTCTCGCCGGGGAAGCCGAGTCCGCTGTAGCTGCCGAGGCCGAACTTCCGCAGGTACGAGTAGAGGACCTGGTTCGCCTGCTTCTGCGTCTTTCCGAGCTGGCCGGTGGCCAGGATGGTGCCGATGTTGCTGGACTTGGCGAGCACGCCGTTGAGCGTGAGGTACCAGGTCGGGTGGTCGACGTCGTCCTTGAAGAGGCGGTCGCCCCGGTGCAGCCGGTTGGGCACGGTGACGTGGGTCAGCGGGGTGGCGGCGTTCTCCTCCAGGACAGCGGCCATGGACATGACCTTGGCGGTGGAGCCGGGCTCGTAGGCGTCCTGGAGGGCCGCGTTGCCCAGGGCGTCGCCGTTGGCCTTCGACAGGTCGTTGGGGTCGAAGCCGGGCGAGTTGGCCATGGCCAGGATCTCGCCGGTCCGGGTGTCCTGCACTATCACGTAGCCGCGGTCCGCCTTGGACTCCTTCACCTGGTCGGTGATGGCGTTCTGCGCGGCCCACTGGATGTCGCGGTTGATGGTGAGCTCGACGTCCGAGCCCGGCACGGCGGGTGTCTCGGTGGCGCTCACGGTGGGCACCTGGCGGCCGCCGGACTGGGCGTAGCGGATCTTGCCGTCCTTGCCGGTGAGCTCCTTGTCCAGCTGCGCCTCCACGCCTCCGGCGCCCTTGCCCTCGGAGTCGACCCAGCCCAGTATCCCGGCGGCCAGGTCGCCGTTGGGGTACACGCGCTTGCTGCTGGGGTCCTGGAAGACGCCCGCCAGGACGTTGACGGTGTCGGGGTCCTTGGCGGCCTGTTTCGTGAGCGCCGTCTTCAGGTCCTTGATCTGCTTCCAGACCTCCGGCAGTTGGCGGCGCGCGAGGAGCACGTACTGGGTGTTCTTCGTCCGGAGCTTCCTGGCGATCGTCTCCTGGTCCTCGCCGAGGATCGGCGCGAGGAGCGCGGCGGCCTGCTCGGGAGCGTCGGCGATCTTCGTCTGTTCGCGGGTGAACATCGTCGGGTCGGCCGTGATGTCGTTGGCGTCGACGCTGATCGCCAGGGCCACACCGTCGCGGTCGGTGATCTCGCCGCGCTCGGCCGCCAGGACGTGGCCCACGTACCGGTCCTGCTCGGCCCGTGCGGTGTACTCGTCGGCGTCGACCGCCTGTACCTGGAGCAGCCTCACGACGAAGGCGATCATCACCAGGGTCAGGGCGAGGCTCACCATGCGCAGCCGCGGCCGGGGGCTGCCGAGCCGGAGGGGCTTGGGCGCGCCTGGCCGGGCCGCGCTCGGGCGGCGGGCCGGGCGGGCGCCGGGCCGCGGGCGGGCGCCGGGGGCGGAGCGGCGCTGGTTGCCCGGGCGTACGGGCCTGGCGGGTCCGGGTACGCGGCGGCGCGGCGGTTGCCTGCCCATGTCGTCGACCACTTCCGTCACCTGCCGGGGTTCGTCGGGGCCTGCGTGGACTGGGGGGACGGGGTGGGCGCGAGAGCGGGGTCAGGCACGGAGGCGGGCGTGGGTGTGGGGGTGGGCGTCGGGCTCGCGGTCGCCCGGGGGCCGAGCAGGGGGATCGCCGGAGCCTGAAGGGCGGCCGGGCTGGGGACGCCCCTGATGGTGCCGTCGGGGTTCAGGAAGACGGGGTCGCCGCCGGGGACCATGCCCAGTTCACGGGCGCGGCGCTGGAGCGCGTCGGGAGCCGAGTAGGAGTCCACGTCCCGCTGGAGCGCCTGTTCCTCGTCGGTGAGGTTCTTCGTGTCGTCCTTGAGGTCGCCGAGCTTGAAGGCCCCCTCGCTGAGCGCGGAGTTCAGCATGAGCAGACCGATGAGGCCGCCGCCCAGGAGGACCACGACGAGGAGGACGAACGGGGTGCGGGCCGCCTGGCCCGGTTCCGTGGGGAAGAGCCGTGCGAGCCGGGCGGCCCGTCCCCTCAGTTCGGGTTTCCTACTCACACGCCCTCCTCACGGGTTCCGGCCGTCCGGGGCGGCACCCTGTCCCCTGCGCACGCGCTCTGTCGCGTGTCCGGCCGTGCCGCCCATGTGCCCCTCCTCCTGGTACGACTCACTCACCGTCCTCACGGATGCGTTCCGCTCCCCGCAGCCGCGCGGGGGCGGCCCGGCGGTTCTGAGTGACCTCTTCCTCGGTGGGAAGTTCGGCACCGCGGGTGAGCAGCTTGAGCCGGGGCTGGTAGCGCTCGGGGACGACGGGGAGCCCGGCGGGCGCGGTGGAGGTGGCACCGGCCGCGAACACCTGCTTGACCAGCCGGTCCTCGAGCGAGTGGTACGACAGGACGGCGATCCGGCCGCCGACGGCGAGGGCCTTCACGGCCGCGGGGATCGCCCTCTCCAGGACGGTGAGTTCGCCGTTGACCTCGATGCGCAGCGCCTGGAAGGTGCGTTTGGCGGGGTTGCCGCCGGTGCGCTTGGCGGCCTGCGGCAGGGCGTCACGGATCAGTTCGACGAGCCGCGCGCTGTTGCTGAACGGCTCCTTGTCCCGCTCGCGCACGATCGCGGCGACGATTCGCTTGGCCTGCTTCTCCTCGCCGTACGCCCGCAGGATCCGCACCAGTTCGCCGGGCGGGTAGGTGTTGAGCACCTCGGCCGCGCTCATGCCGGCCGTCTGGTCCATGCGCATGTCGAGCGGGGCGTCCTGCGCGTACGCGAACCCGCGGTCGGCCTCGTCGAGCTGCATGGAGGAGACGCCCAGGTCGAACAGGACGCCCTGGACACGGGGGATGCCCAGGCGGGCGAGCACGTCGGGGAGTTCGTCATAGACGGCGTGCACCAGAGTGGCGCGTTCACCGAAGGGCGCCAGTCGCTCGCCGGACAGGCGCAGCGCCTCCTTGTCGCGGTCGAGGGCGACGAGCCGGACCTCGGGGAACCGTGTGAGCAGCGCCTCGCTGTGGCCGCCGAGACCGAGGGTGCAGTCGACCACGACGGCGCCGGGCTCCGTGAGGGCCGGGGCCAGCATGTCCAGGCACCGCTGGAGCATGACGGGAACGTGGCGGCTGTTGGTCAAGGGGCCCTCTCAGGTCCGGCGCGGCCGTACGCACCGCCGGGTCCCCGCCCTCCCCCGGCCGACGCCGGGGTCGCCCCCACTGGTGGGGAGGCCCGACGGCGCCGGAGGCGTCAGCCGACCGGAAGCGGGAGGAGGCCGAGCCGTACGTACGCGCCGCGCACGCGGGGAGAAACCGGAAAATCGCCGGATCTCCTGGGATGTCAGTCGAGCAGGGGGAACCTCGCCTCCCGCTCCGCGTCACTTTAGTCCACGGTTTCCCGCGGTCAATCAACCGGCCTGCGCGTCGCGACAGGCCTCCTGTTCGAAGTGACGATCAGGGGGCGATCACCCGGACGGACGCAGTCGCGCGCCCCTGTGGGTTACCTCACAACAAGCCTCGATGACGTTCTTTGTCGTGCCTCACAGAAGGCCCGCGGCGGTCGTGACCAGTACCGTCATGGGTATGACGACTTCCGCATCGCTTCCCGCAGGGCCCGAAGACGCCATAACCGGCGGCACCGTCACCGACCGCCTCGTCGAGGCGAACGAGCGGTACGCCTCGGCGTTCACCGACCCCGGTATGGACGCCCGTCCCGTTCTCCACGTCGCCGTCGTGGCCTGCATGGACGCCCGGCTCGACCTGCACGCGGCGCTCGGTCTGGAGCTGGGCGACTGCCACACGATCCGCAACGCGGGCGGGGTGGTCACCGACGACGTGATCCGCTCCCTCACCATCAGCCAGCGCAAGCTCGGCACCCGCAGCATCGTCCTCATCCACCACACCGGCTGCGGCCTGGAGACCCTCACCGAGGACTTCCGCAACGAGCTGGAGCTGGAGGTCGGCCAGCGCCCGGCGTGGGCGGTGGAGTCCTTCCGCGACGTCGACCAGGACGTACGCCAGTCGATGCAGCGCGTGCGCACCTCGCCCTTCCTGCTGCACACCGACGATGTCCGCGGATTCGTCTTCGACGTGCGCACGGGCCTGCTGCGCGAGGTCGACCCCGCCTGAACCGTGTCGAACAGACCCGCGTGACCGTCCCACCCGGTACCGGCTACCTGTCAATTTCCCTACATCCTGGTGGCCAAAAGACCGCAAGCCATTACATATCGCGGCCAGTTATCCACAGGCGAGTGACACGAATCGGTAACGGCAGCAAGAATGCGGGTGTGGCGTCACGCGGAACTTTTCCCGCGTGGTGCCCGTGTTCGGGGTGGGCCGGTCCGCATCGCAGAGCGTCGGCCCGGAGTAAGAACGGGCCGAGGAGGGCCGGGTGACGACCTATGACGATCGAGCGAGCCTCACTGATCTGACCAGCACTGTGGAGCGTGTCCGCAGTTCGGTCGAGGAAGTGATCGAGGGCAAGCCTGAGGTCGTACGGCTTTCGCTGACAGTACTGCTCGCCGAGGGGCATCTTCTGATCGAGGACGTCCCCGGCGTGGGCAAGACCATGCTCGCCAAGGCACTGGCGCGGTCCATCGACTGCTCGGTGCGGCGTATCCAGTTCACGCCCGACCTGCTGCCGTCGGACATCACGGGTGTGTCCATCTGGGACCAGCAGCGCAAGGACTTCGAGTTCAAACCGGGTGCGATCTTCGCGCAGATCGTGATCGGCGACGAGATCAACCGCGCCTCGCCGAAGACTCAGTCCGCGCTCCTGGAGTCCATGGAGGAGCGCCAGGTCACGATCGACGGCAAGACCTACGAACTGCCGAGCCCCTTCATGGTGGTGGCGACGCAGAACCCGGTGGAGATGGAGGGCACCTACCCGCTGCCCGAGGCCCAGCGCGACCGTTTCATGGCCCGGGTCTCCGTCGGCTATCCCAGCGCGGAGGCCGAGTTGCAGATGCTCGACGTCCACGGCGGGGTGTCACCGCTGGAGGACCTGCAGCCGGTGGCGCACGCGCACGAGATCCTGAAGCTGATCGAGGCCGTCCGGGGCGTGCACGTCGCCGAAACGGTCCGGCGGTACGCGGTGGACCTGGTGGGCGCCACGCGCACCCACCCCGACCTCAGACTGGGCGCCTCGCCGCGTGCCACGCTGCACCTGCTGCGCGCGGCCAAGGCGGCCGCGGCGCTCAGCGGCCGGGAGTACGCGCTGCCGGACGACGTGCAGGCACTCGCCGTCGCCGTCCTGGCCCACCGTCTGCTGCCCACCGCCCAGGCCCAGCTGAACCGCCGCACGGCGGAGCAGGTCGTCCAGGAGATCCTGCAGCGCACGCCCGTCCCGTCCGCGCCGCCGCCGCAGGGCGGCTTCGGCATGGGCCGCGGCGTGCCCGCCTATCCCCAGCAGCCGCCGCGGAGGCTTGGATGACCACCGCGGCGCAGGCGCCCGCCCCGGAGCAGGAAAAGGGCGGCCTGCGCACGGCGCTCGCCGGCCTCACCACCCGCGGGCGCTCCTTCCTGGCCGCCGGGATCGCGGCAGCCGTCTGCGCATACGTCCTCGGGCAGAGTGATCTTCTCCGGGTCGGCCTGCTGCTGTCCGTGCTGCCGCTGGTCTGCGCGACCGTGCTGTACCGCACCCGCTACCGGGTCGCGGGCAGCCGGCGCCTCTCCCCCGGGCGGGTGCCCGCCGGGTCCGAGGCGCGCGTCCATCTGCGGATGGACAACGTCTCGCGGTTGCCCACGGGTCTGCTGATGCTCCAGGACCGGGTGCCGTACGTCCTCGGCCCGCGCCCCCGGTTCGTCCTGGACCGGGTGGAGGCGGGCGGCCGCCGCGAGGTGTCGTACCGCGTGCGGTCCGACCTGCGCGGCCGCTATCCGCTGGGGCCGCTGCAGCTGCGCCTGTCCGACCCGTTCGGGATGTGCGAACTGACGCGCTCCTTCTCCACGTACGACACGCTGACGGTCGTCCCGCGCGTGGAGCCCCTGCCGCCGGTACGGCTCAGCGGTGAGGCGAAGGGGTACGGCGACGGGCGGCAGCGCTCACTGGCGCTGGCCGGCGAGGACGACGTGATCCCGCGCGGGTACCGGCACGGCGACGACCTGCGCCGCGTGCACTGGCGTTCGACCGCCCGGTACGGCGAGCTGATGGTGCGCCGCGAGGAGCAGCCGCAGCGCGCCCGCTGCACGGTGCTGCTCGACACCCGTGGCCTCGCCTACGAGGGCGCGGGCCCGGACTCGGCCTTCGAGTGGGCGGTGTCCGGCACGGCCTCGGTGCTGGTGCACATGCTGGAACGGGGCTTCTCCGTCCGGCTGTTGACGGATACGGGCGACTCGGTGCCCGGCGAGGGTGCCGACGGGTTCGCGGGCGGGAGCCAGGAGTCGGCCGACGCCGCGGGGCTGATGATGGACACGCTCGCGGTGATCGACCACTCCGACGGCATGGGACTCTCGCCGGCGTACGACGTGCTGCGCGGCGGGAACGAGGGGCTGTTGGTGGCCTTCCTCGGCGACCTCGACGAGGAGCAGGCGGCCGTGGTCGGCAAGATGCGCCAGCGCAGCGGAGGGGCGGTCGCCTTCCTGCTGGACAGCGGCACGTGGGGGCGCGAGCCGGCCGACCTGCCCGCTCCGGGAGAGGCGAACGGGAGCGAGGAGATGCTGCGGATGCTCCGCGAGGCGGGCTGGACGGCGCTGAGCGTGCCGCGGGGTGCCGCCCTGGAAGGCCTGTGGCGCCAGGCGGACCAGCAGCGTACGGGTGTGACCGCGGGCAGCGGTTTCGGCGGGGAGGGACAGTCATGAGCGGTCGGGCGAGGCTGGCGCTGTGCGCCTGGGCCGCCACCCTGATGTCGGCGTTCGCGCTGCTGCCGCTGGTCGAGCAGACCTCCTGGATCCTGCAGGCGGCTTTCCTGCTCGGTGTGCAGACCGTGGTGGGGGCGCTGACCCGGCGGGTGCCGCTGGCCCGGCCGCTGACCGTGGCGGCGCAGGCGCTGGTGACGCTGCTGCTGCTCACGCTGGTCTTCGCCCGGCAGCAGGCCCTCGCGGGGTTCGTCCCCGGCCCGGAGGCGTTCCAGCACTTCGGGACGCTGCTGCAGACGGGCGCGGAGGACGTCGGGAAGTACACGACCCCGGCGCCGCTGACCGACGGCATCAGGCTGATGATGGTCGGCGGTGTCCTGGTGATCGGACTCGCGGTGGACATGCTCGCGGTGACCTTCCGCAGCGCCGCCCCGGCCGGTCTGCCGCTGCTCGCGCTGTACTCGGTCGCCGCGGGGCTGTCCGACGACCTGGAGTGGCTGTCGTTCCTGGTCGCGGCCGCCGGCTATCTCGTGCTGCTCCTCGCCGAGGGGCGTGAGCGGCTGTCGCAGTGGGGCCGGGTGTTCGCCGGGGCGCCCCGCGGGCCGGGGGCGGACTCCGCGACCGGTGCGGTGGCCCCGGTCCGGACCGGGCGGCGCATCGGCATGGTCGCGCTGGGCATCGCGCTGGTGGTGCCGCTCGGCATGCCTTCGCTGGACGGCGGGCTGCTGGACACCGCGGGCGCCGGCGTGGGCGCGGGTCCCGGGGGCGGCGGCACGATCTCGGCGGTGAACCCGCTGGTGTCGCTGCGCGACAGCCTGAACGTGGACCAGGACCGCCAGGTCATGTCCTATCGCACCAACACCGACAACACCCAGGACCTGTATCTGCGGATCGTGTCCCTGGACGAGTTCGACGGCACGGCCTGGAAGCCCTCCCAGCGGCGCATCGAGGACGTCCCCGGCAGGCTCCCGACGCCGAGCGGGCTCGGGCCCGATGTCAAGCGGACCGAGATCGAGACCCGGATAGCGGCGGCGAGGGACTACGGCCAGGACTGGCTGCCGATGCCGTATCCGGCGACCAGCGTGGACATCGACGGCGACTGGCGGTACGAGCCGGTGGGGCGCACGCTCGTCGGCGACCACGGCCAGAACACCCGGGGCCTGCAGTACACCGTCAGGAGCCTGATCGTGCAGCCGACCGCGGAGCAGCTGGCCTCGGCGCCGGAGCCGCCGCCGGCCCTGAGGCGCGAGTTCACCAAGCTGCCGGACTCGCTGCCGTCGGTGGTGGCCAGGACCGCTCGTCAGGTGACCGCCGGCTCGGCGAACAACTACGAGCGGGCGGTCAAGCTTCAGGACTGGTTCTCGGTGAGCGGCGGATTCACCTACGACACCCAGGTTCAGGTGGGCAGCGGCTCGTCCGCGATAGCGCGGTTCCTCCGGGACAAGGAGGGCTTCTGCGTCCACTTCTCCTTCGCGATGGCGTCGATGGCCCGTTCGCTGGGCATACCGGCGCGGGTCGCGGTGGGCTTCACGCCGGGTTCCCCGCAGGCCGACGGATCGATGGCGGTGGGGCTGCGGGACGCGCACGCCTGGCCGGAGCTGTACTTCGAGGGCGTGGGCTGGACCCGCTTCGAGCCGACCCCGAACCGCGGCAGCACGCCGTCGTACACGCAGCCGGAGGTGCCGGGCGGCACCGGGCTCCCGGACGTGGCCAGGCCCACGCAGTCCGCGTCCACGGCGCCGTCCTCCGAGCCGTCGGCGAGCGAGAGCTGCACGGGGCAGGGACAGCAGCTCCAGGCGTGCGAGAGCGAGTCCCCGGCGGCCGCGGCGGGGTCGGACGACGACCCCGGGCGGTTCCTCCTGGTCCTGGGGATCGTCCTCGGCGTGCTCGCGGTGCTGGCGCTGCCGCTGCTGCCGATGATGTGGCGGCTGCGGGTCCGGGCCCGACGGCTCGGCGCCCACGGCCGTACTCCGGAGGGGGTGGCGGCTCATGCGCTGGCGGTCTGGGAAGAGGTGACCGACACGGCGTGGGACTTCGGGATCGCGCCGGACGAGTCCCAGACGCCCCGCAAGGCCGCCGCGCGGATCGTGCGGCTCGGGCATCTCGACGAGGAGGCCACGGCGGCGGTGCACCGGCTGGCGGCGGCGGTGGAGCAGGTGCTCTACGCTCCGCATCCGCGCCCGGTGGCGGGTCTCGCGGAGGACGCCCGGCGGATCGAGGACTCACTGCGGGCCCACGTCAGCCGCTCCACTCGGCTGCGCGCACTGCTGGCCCCGCGTTCGACCGTCCGGGTCGTCTGGGCGGCCTCGGCCCGCTGGACGGCGCTCACGGCCGAGCTCTCGGCCCGCCGCCCGACGCTGCGGCGCCCGTCGAACCAGAACAGCTGAGAGAACGGCCGGAAGAGGACGGCTGTGGGCCGGAGCACCACCTCCCGGCGCACCTGACAGCGCCGCCCACCAGGGTCACCTGGCGGGCGGCGCTCTGCTGTGTGGTGGCGCGCCGGTGTGTGGCCGGCGCGTTCGTGGTGGGGATGTCCGTGGTAGGAGACGCTCGCTGGTGGGAGACGCTCGTAGTGCCGTGTGTGCCCAGGCAGCTCAAGGGCGCGGGGCCGTGGGTGGGCGTGCAGGAGGGGTGACCGCCTCGTGGCGGTCACCCCTCGGACACGTCTGTGGTTGTGGGCAGAGCAGCGGAGCCTAATGGCCCTGTTCGTCGCGGCGGCGCTGCCAGCGCTGTTCGATGCGGTCCATCATGGAGCGGCGCTGTCGTGGCTGCCGACGGGCGCCGGGAGCGCCGGACGGCTGCTCACCGGGCTTCGGGGCCTTGCGCCAACCGGTGACGGCGAGCACTGCGCAGCCCAGCATGACGAGGAATCCCACCACGCTGACCCAGATCTGCTGTGCGACCATTCCGGCCATGAGGAGCGCGATACCCACCAGGAAGCCCGCGACCGCCTGGTAAACCCGTCGTCGGGTGTACGTACGCAGCCCGCTTCCCTCAAGCGCTGTCGCGAACTTGGGATCTTCGGCATACAGCGCTCGCTCCATCTGCTCGAGCATTCGCTGCTCGTGCTCCGAGAGCGGCACGGAGTCCTCCTCATTGTGCGGTCGCCGGGGCGACCCGGGGGGTCCTCTTCAGGATAGGCAGGGAATCGCCCCCGTGAAACCCGCCCCTTAACGCCAATTCGCCAACCGGAATCCGCCATGGCACTCCGATTCGCTGAGGCGTACATGCCCCAGCGAGCGGCCCGTCATGCCGGACGGTCTCCCTCGATCATACGGCTCCAACCGCCGGATCGGGGGGCCTGTGGCGTACTCCATCCGCCGCCGAGCCCCTGATCAGGCACACAGGCCCGGGAGGCAGCTCAGGCCTCGGCAGCCCCTCTGGTCTCGCCGAGCACATGAAGTTGCGTGGCCACGGAGTGGAACGCGGGCAGCTCGGCCGCCGCGGCCTCCAGGTTGAGCAACGCGTCCAGAGCGCCCGGCTCTGTGTCCACGAGCACACCGGGGACGAGGTCGGCGAAGACCCGCACCCCGTGCACCGCGGCGACCCTGAGACCCGCGCCCTCGACGAGGCCGGTCAGCTGCTCGGCGGTGAAGCGGTGCGGGACGGGGTCGCTCTCACCCCAGCGCCCGTTCGGGTCGTCGAGCGCCTGCCTGGCCTCCTTGAAGTGGCCGGCGAGGGCACGGGCGAGCACCGCTCCGCCCAGACCCGCGGCGAGCAGGCTGAGGACGCCGTCGGAGCGCAGCGCGGCGACCGCGTTGCCGATGCCCTCGGCGGGGTCGTCCACGTACTCCAGGACGCCGTGGCACAGCACCACGTCGTAACCGCCGCGCTCGACGACGTCGAACAGGCCGTGCGCGTCTCCCTGGACGCCTCGTACACGGTCGGCGACGCCGGCCTCGGCGGCGCGGCGCTCCAGCGCGAACAGCGCGTTGGGGCTGGGGTCGACGACGGTGACGCGGTGGCCGAGGCGGGCCACGGGCACCGCGAAGTTGCCGCTGCCGCCTCCGGTGTCCAGTACGTCGAGGCCGCCGTGCGCATCGCGCCCCGTGGCCTTGGCCCGCCGGTCGAGGGCGTCCTTCAGGACGTCCCAGACCACGGCGGTCCGCAGAGAGGCGCGGGGACGGGAGGGGTCGGAGCGCAGCGACGTCGTCTGGGGGTGGGGACGGTGGTGGGAGACGGGTGGGCGCATCGGGTCCGACACGGCAGTTGACTCCTCGGCGCGGCACCGCCTGCTGTGGGGCGGAGCGATGGGCTTGCCTCCGCCCGGGCGCGGTGGCCATGGCGGAGAGGTGCGGGTGGTCCCACCCTATTGCCTCCCGCGCCCTGCCCGGCCGTGTGCCCTGGGCGGCCGTGTGCCCTGGGCGGCGGCTCAGCCCGCGTCCGGCACGCCGGAGGTGTCGTTCGGTCCGTCCCACCCGTCCTGCCGGGCCTGCCCGTCCTGTCGGGCCTGCCTGTCCTGCCGGGGCTGCGGCAGGACGGGCTGCAGGACCAGCATGCGTTCGACGAGGCGCAGGAACATCGCCACGTCCCGTATCAGGTCGTCCGCGTCGCGCGCGCTCGCCGCGCCTCGGATACCGGCCTCGGCGCGGGCGCGGCGGGCGGCTCCGGAGGCGAACAGCGCGCTCCACTCGGCGAGTTCGGGCGCGATCTCGGGGAGCACCTCCCATGCGCTCCGGATCTTGGCGCGGCGCCGCGCGGTGGGCTCCGGGCGACCCCTGGCGGCGAGCACGGCGGCGGCGGTGCGCAGGGCGGCCAGGTGGGCCGTGGCGTACCGCTCGTTGGGGGCTTCCAGCACCGCCGCCTCGTCCAGTCCGGCGCGGGCCTGGGCGAGCAGGTCGAGGGCTGCGGGCGGGGCCGTCGCCCGGCGGAGCACGGGGTGCACGTCGCTCGCCGGGCCGGTCAGTGAGGGGGCAGGGCCGGTGGCGCGGCGCCGGCGGGCGGCGGCTGCGTGGTAGCTGGCCATGACGAACCTCCTGTCGTCTCTGTGTGACGGCACTGTGGCCGTATGTGCCCATCGTGAGGTATGCCACTGACAATCCGTTGTGACCTGGGGTTTTGCTTCGAGCGCGGGTTCGAGCTAGTTTTTGCACTGACCAGTCAGTTCAAAGGCCGGGGACCGTGACCGGACCTCCGGCCCAGGGGCAGAGCAGCGAGGGGACATGCACGAACCTCAAGTGCGTCACGAAGCCGCGGGGGTCGCCCTGGGGGCGGTGGATCTCGGGCTCGAAGGGCCGCGCGGCTGGGCGTTCCGCGGCGTCGGATTCGACGCGGAGCCCGGGTCGCTCGTCGCGATCGAGGGCCCGTCCGGGTCCGGCCGCACCTGTCTGCTGCTGGCCCTCACCGGCCGGATGAAGCCCGGCGAGGGGTACGCCACGGTCGGCCCGCACCGGCTGCCGGGGCGGATGCCGGCGGTACGCCGGATCAGCGCGCTCGCCCACGTTCCGGGTGTCACCGACCTGGACCCGGCCCTGACCGTCGGCGAGCACCTGCGCGAAGGGGTGCTGCTGCGGCGGAGGTTCGGAGGTTCCGTGCGTGGTTCCCTGCGGGAACTCGCGCGTCCGCGGGCCGAGCGCGCGGCCGACGCGAAGCGCCACGTCGACGACGCGCTGGCCGCCGCCCAACTCGACCTCGGGACACTGCCGAAGGGCGTCTGGACCCCCGTACGCGATCTGGAACGGCTTCAGGTGCTGCGCCTGTCGGTTGCTCTGGCGCTGATCGGCCGGCCCCGGCTCCTCGGCGTGGACGACACCGACCTGAAGCTCCCGGACGCCGAACGAGCCGAGGCTTGGGCCCTGTTGAGGTCGATCGCCGAGTCCGGGACCACCGTGGTGGCGGTGTGCAGCGAGGCACCCGAAGGCGCCGTGGTGGTGTCCACGCGACGCGACGGCGGCCAGGAGCGGCACGGCGGCAAGGAACGGCACGACGACAAGGAGACGGCCGATGCGCTCGCCGAAGCTGGCCGCGCTTGAGCTCAGGCGGTTCGGCAGGGGGAGGCTCCCGCGCGCGGCGCTGGTCTCGCTCCTGTTGCTGCCGCTGCTGTACGGCGCCCTGTACCTGTGGTCCTTCTGGGACCCGTACGGACGCCTCGACCGCGTCCCCGTGGCGCTGGTGAACGACGACAAGGGGGCGACCGTCGACGGGAGGACGCTCACCGCGGGCGACGACATCGCCGAGAGACTGCTCGACAGCGACGTCTTCGACTGGCGCGAGGTGAGCGCCGAGGAGGCCCGTGAGGGCGTCGAGGACGGGACGTACTACCTGTCGCTGACCATGCCGTCGGACTTCAGCGAGCGGATCGCGTCCAGCTCCGGCGACTCCCCCGAGACGGGCGCCCTTCAGGTGCGTACGAACGACGCGAACAACTACATCGTCGGGCAGATCTCCCGGACGGTGTTCTCGGAGGTGCGCACGGCCGCGTCCACGAAGGCGTCGCGGTCCTTCCTGGACCGGATCTTCGTCTCGTTCTCCGGCATCCATGCCAAGACGGTGCAGGCCGCGAAGGGCGCCGACGACCTCAACGGCGGCATCGGGAAGGCCGAGAAGGGCTCCGAGGACCTCGCGGACGGGCTGACGAGCGCCAAGGAGGGCAGCGGCTCGCTGTCGAGCGGCCTGAGAAAGCTGAACAGCGGTGCGGGCGCCCTGGAAGAGGGCTCCCGGCAGGTCGCCGACGGTACGCAGGCGCTCGCCGAGAAGGTCGGCGGCGCCGCGGACCAGGTCCGGCCCTTCCTGGAGGACAACGGTGCGGCGATCGCCGGCACCGCCACGCTGGTGGCCGATTCGGCCGGTGCCATCCGTGACCACCTCGGCGCCTTCGTGAAGACGGCCCCGGTCGCGGAGAGCGGCACCCGCACGGCGTCCGAGACCCTGAACGGCGTCTACGAGAGGCGGTGCGAGAAGCAACTCGTGTCCGATCCGGCGTGCGGCGATCTGAAGAAGGCCAGGGACGCGGCCGCCGACGCGGCACGGCTCGCCGCGGACGTGAACACGGTGGTGCGGGACTACGACGGCGACATGGAGGCCCTCGACAAGGACCTGGCGACCCTTCAGCGACAGGCCAGGGCCCTCGCCGAGGCGGCACCGCACCTCTCCGAGAACCTCGACGACGCCGTCTCCAAGGTGAACGCCCTCAACGAGGGCGCCGCGAAGGTCGCCAAGGGCGCGCGGACGCTGCGCGCCGGCCTCGGCACGGCGCAGACCGGCGCGGCGGAACTCGACAGGGGTGTGGGCGAGTTGTCGTCCGGCGCGAACGCCCTTGAGGGAGGCATGTACAAGCTGGCCGACGGCTCCGGGAAACTCGTCGGCGGCCTGCACGACGGAGCCGAGCAGGTCCCCGACTACGACAAGCAGGACCGCGACCAGCGCACCGAAGTGATGGCCGACCCGGTGCGGCTGGCCTCCGAG
Organism: Streptomyces sp. NPDC030840; assembly: GCF_055572015.1. NCBI lineage: Bacteria > Bacillati > Actinomycetota > Actinomycetes > Kitasatosporales > Streptomycetaceae > Streptomyces > Streptomyces sp. NPDC030840. The sequence continues at coordinate 432,199 of NZ_JBVIEE010000004.1, forward strand.
GACCTGCACAAGGCGCCCAACTACGGCACGGGATTCGCCCCGTACTTCATCCCTCTCTCCCTCTGGGTGGGCGCGATGGTGGCGTACATGCTGATCCCGCCGCTCAACCGGCGCGCGCTCGCCGTGGGCGCCTCGGCCTGGCGGATCGCGCTGGCGGGCTGGCTGCCGGTGGCCGCGCTGGGAGTGCTGCAGACGGTCGCGCTCATGGCGGTCCTCCACTGGGCCGTCGGCCTGGAGCCGGCGCGGGCGGCCGGGACGGTGGGCTTCCTGTTCCTGGTGACGGCGTGCTTCGCGGCGATCGTGCAGTGGCTGAACGCGCGCTTCGGCGCGGCGGGCCGGATCCTCGTCCTGGCCGCCCTGATGCTGCAGTTGACGTCGGCGGGCGGCACGTATCCCGTGCAGACCAGCCCGGACTTCTTCAACGCGATCCACCCCTTCCTGCCGATGAGTCACGTCGTGGACGCCCTCAGGAGGCTCATCACCGGTGGCGGCCTCACTCCGGTCTGGCAGGCGTGCGCCGTCCTCGTGGCCTACATCGCCGGCGCCCTCGCGCTGACGGCCGTGTCGGCCCGCCGGCGGCAGGTGTGGACCCTCGACCGGTTGCGTCCGGAGCTGAGTCTGTGACCGCGGGGGCGCCGGCTGCTGTGAGAATCAGTGGCATGGAAAGCAGCACCGCCGCGGGAGGCGGAAGCAGCCGTCGTGAGGCCACCCGGCAGAAGCTCTACGAGGCGGCCGTCACGCTGATCGCGGAACAGGGGTTCTCCGCCACCACGGTGGACGAGATCGCGGAGCGGGCCGGGGTCGCGAAGGGCACGGTCTACTACAACTTCGCCAGCAAGTCGGTCCTCTTCGAGGAGTTGCTGCGGCACGGGGTGGGGCTTCTGACCGCCTCCCTGCGCGAGGCGGCGGAGCGGACGGCGAAGGAAGGCGGGGGTACGGTCGACGCCCTCGACGCGATGATCCGGGCGGGACTCGTCTTCATCGAGCGCTATCCGGCGTTCACGCAGTTGTACGTGGCCGAGCTGTGGCGCACCAACCGGGCCTGGCAGTCCACGCTGATGGTCGTCCGGCAGCAGGCGGTCGCGGTCGTCGAGGGTGTGCTGCGTGAGGGTGTGGAGCGCGGTGAGCTGAGCGACGAGATCGACGTTCCGCTGACCGCGGCGGCCTTGGTGGGCATGGTGCTGGTGGCCGCGCTGGACTGGCAGTCGTTCCAGCCGGAGCGGTCGCTGGACGAGGTCCACGCGGCGTTGTCCCGGCTGCTTCAGGGGCGGGTGAGCGGGGCGCGGTAGTTGCCGGCGGGGGCGTGGCCGGGGCGCGTGCGGCCGGCTGGTGACGGCGGAAGCGCCGGTTCGTTGTGGCCGCGTCCCCCGCGGGCCACAACGAACCGGCGCTTCGCCGTGCTCCCCCGTTCCCCCGTTCCCCCGTTCCCCCGTGTTCCCTCGCGTTCCCCCGTACGGTCTCCCCCGGGTCCCCCCGTGCCTCGCTCCCGCCGATTCGTGGTGACGCATCGGCGGAAGGAGCGGCCAAGGGCGCGTGCGGTTCCGCCGCCCCGTGTCGGCGGTGCCGGGCGCGCGCCCCTTTCCGTGTCTCCACTCTCTCGTTCGCGCAGGTCGGGACCCATCCGCGCGGGTACTCATCTCCGCGGCTAGGTACGGATACTCAGTCCTCCGTGCTCATCCCCAGGGCGTGCCGTTGCCGACTGGTTACGATCGCGTCCGCGTCCGTACTCTGGCCCGCCGGGGTGCATGGGTCTCGCCCCCGCCGCCCCTACCCATTCCCGTCCCCTGGGGGCTGCGCCCCCAGACCCCCGCTTGTCGGCCTGACGGCCTCGTCCTCAAACGCCGGACGGGCTGGATGCCTGGCCTCGGCTGAAAACCCAAGCCCCGGCCGGGAAATCTCCAGCACGTCCTCACCCGCTCCAGCACCGCCCGCACGCTCCAGCCCGGCCGGCACCATCCAACCCCGCCAGCACCATCCAACCGTCCAACCCCACCCCACAATCAAGCCCCGTCGGCACCATCAAGCGCCGCCCGCACCACCCAACCCGCCCGCATATCCAGCCCCTCCGGCGTTTGAGGAGCCGGGGTCCGGGGGCTGGCCCCCGAATCGGGGTCCGGGGCGGGGCCCCGAAAGGACAGGGGTCCAGGGGCAGCCCCACAACCGGGTCCCGGGCACAACCCCGAAAGGACAGGGGTCCAAGGGGCGACCCCACAACCGGGTCCCAGGCACAACCCCGAAAGGACAGGGGTCCAAGGGGCGACCCCACAACCGGGTCCCAGGCACAACCCCGAAAGGACAGGGGTCCAAGGGCAGCCCCACAACCGGGTCCGGGCACAACCCCCTTGGCCGGGGTCGAAGGGGCAGCGCCCCTGGGGATGGGACGGGTGGGGGCGGCGGGGGCGATAAAGTCGCCCGCATGGGACGGATCGCGGTGATCGGCGCCGGCATGGGCGCCATGGCGGCAGCCGCCCGGCTGGCCGTCGCGGGGCACCGGGTGACGGTGTACGAGCGCACGGACACGTACGGCGGCACGGTGGCCCGGTTCGAGCGGGACGGCTTCGCCTTCGACACCGGCCCGGGCTTGCTGCCGCTCCCCGCCGTCTACCGCGACCTGTTCCTCAAGACGGGCAAGCAGCCCCTGGAAGAGTGCGTGGAGCTGGTCCAGGTGGACCCGGCGTCACGGCACGTGTTCCCCGACGGCACGGACGTCGCGCTGCCCAACGCCTCACGCGCCGGCACGGTCGAGGCCCTGAACACGGCGCTCGGGTCGGGTGCGGGCGACCGCTGGGGCGACTTCCTGGTGCGGGCACGCGAGGCCTGGGACCGGACGCGCCGTCCGCTCCTGGAAGAGCCGCTCAGGCCCAGCTGGCAGGTACTCGCCGAGCGCGAGCCGTACCCCGCCGTGCCCCACAAGCGCCTGCTGCGCACCCGCCGGGCGAGCACCCTGGACGAGATCGCCGCCTGGGAGCTGCGCGACCCCAGGCTCACCGCTCTGCTGGACGGTCACGCGCTCGCGTACGGCCTGGACCCGCGGACCACCCCGGCGAGCGCCTCCGTGCTGCCGTACATGGAGCACGCCTTCGGCACGTGGTACGTGCGGGGCGGGATGCGGGAGCTGGCGCGCGCGGTGTACGAGCGGTGCCTGGCGCGCCGGGTGGAGTTCGTCTTCGGCGCCGAGGTCACGGGGATCGTCGAGAAGGACGGGCGGGCGGCCGGGCTGGAGCTCGCTGGGGGCACCTCCCAGGCTTTCGGCTCTGGGGGAGGGGCGGTCGTCGAGGCGGACCACGTGGTCGCGGGTGTGGATCCCGCGCGGCTGGCGGGCCTCACCGAACACGTGCTGTGGGCCGAAGGGGACGTACGCCCCGAGGCCGCCCTCGACCGGGTGTCTTCCCGTCCCGGGCGGTTCACCGTGCTGCTGGCCCTGCGCGGGCGGCGCGAGACCGGTGCCGCGCACCGCACGGTCGTGCACACCCCGGACCGCACGGCCGAGTTGGACCGGATCGGCCGTCCCGCCGGACGTGACGATACGGTGGCGCCCGCGCGTCCCACAGTGACCGTACTGCGCCCGGACGACCCGGCCCTGCGCCCGGACGACGAGCACGAGTCCGTCGTCCTGTCAGCGACGGCAGCGGCGGCGGCAGTGGCGGGAGAGACGGCCGAGCGGTTCGCGGATCTTCTCGTCACCGCCGCCGAAGCCGCCGTGCCCGGGCTGCGGGAGCGTCTGCTGTGGCGCGAGGTGCGCGGCGCCGAGGGCGGTGCCGTACCCGCGCCCGCGCTCGCGGCGGCCGATGGCCGCTTCCTGCACCCGGCCAACACGACCCGCTTCCCCGGGCTTTACCTGGTCGGCGGCTGGGCGCACCCCGGCGGCGGTCTGCCGCATGATGGCATGTCGGGTGCCCTCGTCGCGGGCCTGATCGTGGAGGGGGAGGACTTCCGGGGCTCTCAGTGAGCCCGGGTTCCCAGCTCAGTGAGGGAGCCGGGCCTCAGAAACGGTACTGCTGCTCGCCGTAACCGTTCCCGTTGCCGTCGCCATGGCCGTTGCCCTGGTACGGGTACTGCTGCTCCGGGGGGAGCTCCCCGCTCAACGGGTCGTCGGTGGAGCGCTGTTGCGGGACCCAGACGCCGCCGGGCGGGGTCTCGCCGTAGCCGCCGGTGGCGTACTGGTCCTGTCCGTAGCCCTGCTGGCCGTACGTCTGCTGGCCGCCGTAGGTGTTGTCGTAGGAGGCGCCGCCGTAGGACTGCGTGCCGGCGTACGGGTCGGAGTAGGCGGCGTACTGCTGCTGCGCCGGGTCGTAGCCGTAGTGCTGCTGGTCGTAACCGGAGTAGCCGTCGTACCCGAAGGCCTGGTCCTGGGAAGGGGCGGCGGTCGCGTAGGACGGGTCGGCGGTGGCGGCGTAGGCGGCGTCGCTGTAGACGCCGTAGGTGCCGGTCTCGTCGGGCAGGGGCTGCGGCGAGTAGACAGCGGTGGTCCCGGCCGGGGATTCGTGCCGATCGGGGCGGGCGAAGACGTTGTCGTCGGCGTCGAAGTCGTCGTCCTGGCGGTACGTTCCGGCACCGGGCGCGTCGGCCGCCTGGAGGTCGGAGACCTCCAGGGTCGGCTCCTGGCGCTCCGGCTCGCCGCGGCGGCGCTTGCTGCCGCGGCCGCTCTCGTCCGGGCGTTTGACGGCCCAGCCGGCCGCGAAGCCGCGCCGGAAGGACAGCGTGACGTAGGTCTGCCCGACCGCGAAGGCGGCGGCGCCGAGGCCGATGACGATCACGGAGGGGATCAGGACACCGAGGACGACACCGAGGAACCCGGCGAAGGCGAGCAGCCGCCAGCGCAGCCGCGCCTTGTACTGCAGCAGCACCTCGCCCAGCAGCCACAGCGCGACGACGCCGAACGCGATGTAGAGGACCGTCCAGCCCATGTACGCCCCTCTCCTGCGGCCGTGGCCGCCTCACCCTTAGTCGTACGCGGCTCAGGTCTTGGTCCCGCGATGGCAGGTCCTAGTCCTGCGGTGGATGGTGCAGACCAAGATTCTCGTAGATTTCCAGTGTCGCGGTCGAGTTGTTGAGCGTGATGAAGTGCAGTCCGGGGACTCCCTCGTCCAGCAGCCTCGCGCAGAACTCCGTCGCGAACTCAATGCCAATGGAGCGTACAGCGGCCGGATCGTCTTTGGCTGTGAGGATCCGCTCTTTCAGGGCAGGTGGGAACGAAGCGTTACTGAGCTGGGGCAACCGTTCCAGCATCTTCACACTCGTGACCGGCATCACCTCGGGGATCACCGGGGTCGTGCAGCCGGCCGCGGCGACACGGTCACGCAACCGCAGATACGACTCCGGGTGGAAGAACATCTGCGTGATCGCGTAGTCGGCGCCGGCCCGGCACTTGTCGACGAAGTGGCTGACGTCGGCGTCCCAGTTCGCGGAGCGCGGGTGCATCTCGGGGAAGGCCGCGACGCCCACGCAGAAGTCGCCCGACTCCTTGATGAGCCGGACGAGCTCCGCCGCGTACGTCAGGCCGTGCGGGTGCGGCACCCACTCGCCCATGGGGTCGCCCGGCGGGTCGCCGCGGACCGCGAGCATGTTGCGGATTCCGGCGTCGGCGTACTGGCCGATGATGTTGCGCAGCTCCGCTATGGAGTGGTTGACGGCGGTGAGGTGGGCGACCGGGGTCAGCGTGGTGTCGGAGGCGATCCGCTCGGTCGCCTTCACGGTGCCGGAGCGGGTGGAGCCGCCGGCACCGTACGTCACGGAGACGAAGCTGGGGGCCACCGCCTCTACCCTGCGGAGGGCGTTCCACAGGTTTCGCTCGCCCTTCTCGGTCTTGGGAGCCCAGAACTCGAAGGAGTACGTCGTCCTGCCGTCGGCGAGCATGTCACGCACGGTAGTCGCGCGATCAGTCCTGGTGGAGGCGGTTCCTAGGGCCATACGGGCAGGTTAGCCAGGCTGGGCCGGTCCCCCAACCAGAGGGCGGCTTTTGGCCTGTTTTGCCGCGCCGCTGTCCAGTCCTCGGACACCGGCTACGCCGCGCGCAGCCGCTTCGCGAACTGAGCGGCCGCCGCTCCGGGGTCGTCGGCCTCGGTGATCGCGCGGACGACCACGACCCGGCGGGCGCCCGCGTCGAGGACCTCGTCGAGGTTGCCGAGGTCGATGCCGCCGATGGCGAACCAGGGGCGGTCGGTGCCGAGGGCGGCGGTGTACCGGACCAGGTCGAGGCCGGGGGCGGGGCGGCCCGGTTTGGTGGGGGTGGGCCAGCAGGGGCCGGTGCAGAAGTAGTCCACGCCGTCCTGGACGGCGGCCGCGGCGGCCTCCGCCTCGGCGTGCGTGGAGCGGCCGATGAGGACGTCGTCGCCGAGGATGGTGCGGGCCGCCGGGACCGGCAGGTCACCCTGGCCCAGGTGCAGCACGTCGGAGCGGACGGCGTGGGCGACGTCCGCCCGGTCGTTCACGGCGAGGAGCCTGCCGTGGCGCCGGCAGGCGTCGGCGAACACCTGGAGGTGTTCCAGCTCCTCGGCGGCCTCCATGCCCTTGTCGCGCAATTGCACGATGTCGACCCCGCCGGCCAGGACCGTGTCCAGGAACTCCGGCAGGTCGCCCTGGCGCTTGCGGGCGTCCGTGCACAGGTAGACGCGGGCGTCGGCGAGCTGTCGGCGGGCTGTGTCGGGCATGAGTGAGGCTCCCCCGTGGTCGGTGGCGTACCGCGTACGGCCGCGCTTCGGTGGCGTGCGGGCCACTGCCGGGCCGGGGCCCGGGGCGGTGGCCCGCACACCGGACGTGAACGTCGGTTGTGGGCTGGGACGGCGGGCGTCAGACGGCGAGCGCCTGGGCGCGGCGCTTTACCTCCGTGCCGCGATTCTCCCTCAGGGCCTGGGCCGGGGTCCCCGGCAGGCTCGGGTCGGGGGTGAAGAGCCACTCCAGCATCTCTTCCACCGTGAAACCGTCGTCCCTCAGGAGCGTCAGGGTGCCGGTCAGGCCCTTGACGACCTTGTCCCCGTCGATGAAGTCGGCGGGGACGTACAGCGCGCGGTTCTCGCCCCGGCGCACGGCGATGAGCTGGCCCTCCTTGACCAGCTGCCGCACACGGGTCACCTCGACGCCGAGCATGTCGGCGATCTCGGGGAGGTTGAGCCACGCGGGGACGAGAGCATCGATCTTTGCGTCAATCTCGGTCACGGCATCAAGACTGCCATCCCGGACTGACAGCCGGTAGCCGAGCCGCCTCCGGCGCAGGTCAGGGGTGTGCCGACCGGGGGGATCGGCTACGCCGTCGCGCTCTTCAGCGGGCGTGACGGGTCCGCCAGCAGCTCCGGGTCCATGGGCGTGCCCGCCTCGATCAGCCGCCGTCCCTGCGCCAGGTCCCGGGGCCGGCCCACCGCGAGGAGGGCGACCAGGCGTCCCTCACGCAGCCAGCACACCGACCAGGCGGCACCCGCGGCGTCGCCCCGCCACACGGTCATGTCGGCCGCGGCGTGGTGGCCGGCGTACTGCACGAAGCGGCCGAACTGTTCCGACCAGAAGTACGGCACCGGGTCGTACGGCGCCGGGGTCTCGCCGATGATGTTGGCGGCCACCGTGCGGGGGCCCTGGAGGGCGTTGTCCCAGTGGTGGACCAGGAGACGTTCGCCGTACCGCCCCGAGGGGAAGGACGCGCAGTCACCGACGGCGTAGACGTCCGGCGCGGAGGTGCGCAGGTGGTCGTCGGCCACCACCTCGCCGTACGCGCCGAGCTCGATGCCCGAGTCCCTCAGCCACACCGTCGCCGGGCGGGCCCCGATGCCCACGACCACGGCGCCCGCCGGCACGCGCGAGCCGTCGTCCAGGATCACCGTCCCGTCCTCGACGCGGTCCACGCGCGCGTGCGTGCGCAGGACCGCCCCGCTGTCCGCGTACCAGGCGGCCATGGGGGCCGCCACCTCGGCGGGGAGGGTTCCGGCGAGCGGGCGGTCGGCGGCCTCGACGACCGTCACCGCACAGCCCGCCTCACGCGCGGCCGTGGCGAACTCCGCCCCGATCCAGCCGGCCCCCACGACCACGATGTCGTGCTGCCGGGCCAGGACGGGCCGCAGCCGCTCGGCGTCGTCCAGGGTGCGCAGCAGGTGCACTCCGGGCACGCCCTCGGCGCCCGGCAGCCGGACGGGTTCCGCGCCGGTCGCGAGGACGAGGACGTCGTACGGGACGGGGCCGGTCGCCGTTTCCAGTTCGTGGTCCCGGGGGCGCACGCCCAGCACCTCGCGGCCGAGCTGGAGCTCGATGCCGAGTGCCTCGAAGTCGACGTCGAAGGCGGATCCCTCGGCCTTGCCGAGCAGGACGGCCTTGGACAGCGGCGGCCGGTCGTAGGGCTGGTGGGGCTCCGCGCCGATCAGGGTGACAGGGCCCGTGAAGCCCTTCTCGCGCAGCACGACCGCGGTCTGCACCCCGGCCATGCCGGCGCCCACGACGACGACCCGTCGCCGCGTCCCTCGTGCCTCCGTCTGCTCGCTCACCTGATCACCATAGACACCTGACGAACTGTCAGTCAGCGGTCGGGCTCAGTGAGCTGTTCCACAACGCTCGTTCCGCTGCCCGGCTGCGACTCCCACTCCCAGCTCTCCTCCAGGCGCACACGTCCGTCGGGGAGCTCGGCCACGAGGGACACACAGTGCCCTGACGACGTCGTGCCGTCCCGCTTCAGCTGCACGTACCGGAAGTCCAGCCGGTCGCCGTCACGGGTACCCACCAGGTGGCCGCGTACGACATCGCCGCCCGCGTACTCGGCCCAGATCTCGCCGTCCTTCTCGTGGTACGTGAACCGGGTGCGGGTGCCGACCTGACCTGGGGCCTGGCCCGCGACGGGGGCGAGGACGAGACCGTCGAGAGATCTACAGAGCGGGGCGGAGCCCCTCGTTCGAGGGTGGTGGTGGGAGACGGGCGGGCGGGCCATGGGCTGAGGCTCCCTTACTGAGGCGAACGGCACGGGCTAGGGTGGCCAGCGTAAGCACTCGCGGGAGCCCGGACGCACCGGGCTGAGAGGGAGGCTGGCGGCCTCCGACCGTACGAACCTGATCCGGGTCATGCCGGCGAAGGGAGGGGCTGGACGCCCATGTCGCGTACACGTACAGCAGACGTCCTCGTCGTCGGGGGCGGCATCATCGGGCTCGTGACGGCGTGGAGGGCCGCGCAACGCGGGTTCGCCACAGCCGTCGTGGACCCCGAGCCGGGCGGTGGAGCCGCGCGCGTGGCGGCCGGGATGCTCGCCGCGGTGACCGAACTGCACTACGGGGAGCAGACGCTGCTCGGCCTCAACCTGGCGTCCGCGCGCCGCTATCCGGACTTCGCGGCCGAGCTGACGCAGGCCACGGGCCTGGACCTCGGATACCGCCAGTGCGGCACGCTGGCGGTGGCGCTCGACGCCGACGACCGCGCCCACCTGCGTGAACTGCACGCGCTGCAACAGCGGTCGGGGCTGGACTCCCAGTGGCTGAGCGGACGGGACTGCCGCCGTCTCGAACCGATGCTCGCGCCGGGCGTGCGCGGCGGGCTGCGGGTGGACGGCGACCACCAGATCGACCCGAGACGGCTCGCCGGGGCTCTCGTCGCGGCCTGCGAGCGTGCCGGGGTGGTCTTCCACCGGACGTGGGCCGAGAGGCTCCGTGTCGTCCGGGAGCGGGCCGCGGGGATCAGGACGGCCGACGGCACCGACCTGGCCGCCGGGCAGGTCGTCCTCGCCGCGGGGAGCCTGAGCGGGCGGCTGGCGGGCGTCCCGGACGACGTCCTGCCGCCCGTACGGCCCGTGAAGGGGCAGGTACTGCGGCTGGCCGTGCCGAAGCGGTACGCCCCTTTCCTGAACCGGACCGTGCGTGCCGTGGTCCGCGGCAGCCACGTCTACCTGGTGCCCCGCGAGAACGGCGAACTGGTCGTCGGCGCGACCAGCGAGGAACTCGGCTGGGACACCACGGTCACCGCGGGCGGGGTGTACGAACTGCTCCGCGACGCCCACGAGCTGGTCCCCGGCATCACCGAACTCCCGCTCACCGAGACACGCGCGGGACTGCGCCCCGGCTCTCCCGACAACGCGCCCCTGCTCGGCCCGACCGAGTGCGACGGGCTCCTGCTCGCGACCGGCCACTACCGCAACGGCGTCCTCCTCACACCGGTCACCGGTGACGTCATGGCGCATGCACTCACTACGGGCGAACTCCCCGAGGAGGCGCGCGACTTCACCCCCAGGCGCTTCGCCGCCGCCTCTCTCACGGAGCAGCCCGCATGAACACCGTGGACATCCTCGTCAATGGAGAGCGGCGGCAGATCGCCGCGGGCACCGCTCTCGCCACTCTCGTGGAAACCCTCACCGCGGCCCCGTCGGGCGTCGCCGCCGCGCTCAACGAAACCGTTGTCCCGCGCGCGCGGTGGGCGTCCACTCCCCTCTCCGAGGGGGACCGCGTCGAAGTCCTCACCGCCGTCCAAGGAGGCTGACCCATGGCCGACGACCCCTTCGTCCTCGGCGGTACGACGTACTCGTCCCGTCTCATCATGGGCACGGGCGGAGCGCCCAGCCTCGACGTCCTGGAGCGAGCGCTCGTGGCGTCCGGCACGGAACTGACGACGGTCGCGATGCGCCGCGTGAACCCGAAGGCGCACGGCTCGGTGCTGTCCGTGCTGAAGAAGCTGGGCATCCGGGTACTGCCCAACACCGCGGGGTGTTTCACCGCGGGCGAGGCCGTGCTGACCGCCCGCCTCGCGCGCGAGGCGCTCGGCACGGACCTGGTGAAGCTGGAGGTCATCGCCGACGAGCGCACGCTGCTGCCCGACCCGATCGAGCTGCTGGACGCCGCCGAGACCCTGGTCGACGACGGTTTCACGGTGCTGCCGTACACCAACGACGACCCCGTGCTGGCGCGGAAGCTCCAGGACGCGGGCTGTGCCGCGATCATGCCGCTGGGCTCACCGATCGGCTCCGGGCTCGGCATCCGCAACCCGCACAACTTCCAGCTGATCGTGGAGCACGCGCGCGTGCCGGTGATCCTGGACGCGGGAGCGGGCACCGCGTCCGACGCCGCGCTCGCCATGGAACTGGGGTGTGCCGGTGTGATGCTCGCGTCGGCCGTGACCCGGGCGCAGGAGCCCGTGCTCATGGCCGAGGGGATGCGGCACGCGGTGGAGGCGGGCCGGCTCGCGTACCGGGCGGGACGCATTCCGCGGCGCCACTTCGCCGAGGCCTCGTCGCCGACGGAGGGACGGGCGGCCCTCGACCCGGAGAGGCCCGCGTTCTGAGGGTTCGGTTCGGGGCCGGGGCCGGGGCCCGAAGCCCCGAGGCGGTGCGAGGGGTGCGCGTCGCCGGGGCGTCAAGGTGCCCCATGCGCCCCCGCTGACGTCGCGCGACAGTCACAGGTCTGCTGCATTCCGCCCCCGGCGCCCCGTGGCCGACGGAGCTGACAGTGGCGGCCCCTACACTCGCCTGCGTGGACACGACCCTTCAGGACCCGCTTGTCGGCCAGGTGCTCGACGGCCGCTACCGGATCGACGCGCGGATCGCGGTCGGCGGGATGGCCACGGTCTACCGGGCCCTGGACACCCGCCTCGACCGCGTGCTCGCGCTCAAGGTGATGCATCCGACCCTGGCCGCCGACGGCACGTTCGTCGAGCGCTTCATCCGCGAGGCCAAGTCGGTGGCGCGGCTCTCCCACCCGAACGTGGTGGGTGTCTTCGACCAGGGGACGGACGGTTCGTACGTCTACCTGGCGATGGAGTACGTCGCCGGATGCACCCTGCGTGACGTGCTGCGCGAGCGCGGGGCCCTGCAGCCCCGGGCCGCGCTCGACATCCTGGAGCCGGTGCTCGCCGCGCTGGGTGCCGCGCACCGGGCGGGGTTCGTGCACCGCGACATGAAGCCGGAGAACGTCCTGATAGGGGACGACGGCCGGGTCAAGGTGGCGGACTTCGGTCTCGTGCGGGCCGTGGACACGGTGACGAACACCACGGGGCAGGTCCTCGGCACCGTCTCCTACCTCGCCCCGGAGCAGCTGGAGAACGGCACGGCCGACACCCGTGTCGACGTGTACGCGTGCGGGGTCGTCCTCTACGAGATGCTCACCGGGGGCAAGCCGCACTCCGGGGACTCCCCCGCGCAGGTGCTCTACCAGGCGCTCAACGCGGATGTGCCGCCGCCCTCGGCGTCGGTGCCCGGACTGCCGTACGAGCTGGACGAGTTGGTGGCCTCCGCGACCGCCCGCAACCCCGATCTGCGCCCGTACGACGCGGTGGCGCTGCTCGCGCAGACCCGGGACGCGCGGGCCGGGCTGAGCGACGAGCAGCTGGACGCGGTGCCGCCGCAGGCCGTCTTCGCGGACCACCCGGGCTCCGAGCACCGGACGAGCGTGATCCCGCGCTCGCTGTCGGGGCAGCGGCCGTTGCCGGTGAACGAGGACGAGGGGGTGGACCGGACGAGCCGGTTCGAGAGCCCTCCGGTCGCGTCCCGGCGGCGCGGCGGCGGTGTCGCCCGGCGCGGGCCGCTCGCGATCGTCGTGGCCGTCCTGCTCGTGCTCGGTGCCGGTACCGGTGTCTGGTACATCAACTCGGGCCAGTTCACCAAGGTTCCGGCGGTGCTGACGCAGACCGAGGCCCAGGCCACGAAGCGGATCGAAGCCGCCGGGCTCGAGGTGCGGACCACGTACGCGTTCCACGACACCATCAAGCGTGGCCTGGTGATCAGTACCGATCCGAAGCCGAGCGCCCGGATCCGGGACAACGACACGGTGACGCTGACCGTGTCCAGGGGCCCCGAGATGGTGAAGGTGCCCGACCTGCAGGGCATGCGGCTGAGCGAGGCGAGGTCCCGGCTGAAGGAGCAGGGCCTCGAACCCGGCCAGGTCACACGGTCGTTCAGCGAGGAGGTCCCCTCCGGCTCGGTGATCAGTACGGAGCCGGGGGCCGGCACCGAGCGCCGCTCCGGGTCGGCCGTCGCGCTGACCGTCAGCAAGGGCGCGCCGGTGGAGGTGCCGGAGGTCACGGGCGCGTCGGCCCAGGACGCCAGGGCGGAGCTGGAGGGCGCGGGCCTGAAGGTGAGGATCGCCGCGGAGCGGGTCAACTCCGAGTTCCAGCGGGGGCTGGTCGCCCAGCAGTCGCCGGGCGCGGGCGAGGAGGCCGCCCAGGGCGACACGATCACCCTGACGATCTCCAAGGGTCCCGAGATGGTCGAGGTCCCGGACGTCGTGGGCGACAGCGTGGGCGAGGCCAAGCAGAAGCTGGAGGCGGCCGGTTTCCAGGTCAGGGAGGACCGGGGGCTCCTCGGGCTCTTCGGTGACGAGGTGAGGAAGCAGTCGGTCAAGGGCGGGAAGACGGCGCCCAAGGGGTCGACGATCACGATCCAGATCCGCTGACGGGTCCCTCCGGGGGTTGGCGGGGCTTCCGGGGGTGGGCCGGGGGTTGTTTCGCCCCCGCCGCCCCTACCCGTCCCATCACCGGGGGGCTCCGCCCCCGGACCCCCCAGGGGTTTTTGATCAGTGCGGGTCGGGTGTGGCTGGTCGCGCAGTTCCCCGCGCCCCTTACGGGGGCGCGGGACCCCGCTCTCCAGCCACATGACACCCTGAGAAGGTGACCGGCAAGTACCTTCGCAATCCCGTGGGAAGCCACGTTCCCGTGGCCGGTGGGCTGCACTCCGTGGGCCTGACCTACGCGCACGACCTCAAGGCGGAGACCGTACAGGTCTTCGTGGCGAACCCCCGCGGGTGGGCGACCCCGCCAGGAAACCCGAGGCAGGACGAGGCGTTCCGCGAGACGTGCGACGCCGAGTCGATACCCGTGTACGTCCACGCCCCCTACCTGATCAACTTCGGCTCGCACACCGAGGCCACGGTCGAGAAGTCGGTGGAATCGCTGCGCCACTCACTGCGCAGAGGCCGCGAGATCGGCGCCCTCGGCGTGGTCGTCCACACCGGAAGCGCGACCGGTGGCCGTGACCGCTCCGAGGCGCTCAAGCAGGTCCGCGAACACATGCTGCCGCTGCTCGACGAACTGACCCACGACGACGACCCGCACCTCCTGCTGGAGTCCACCGCGGGGCAGGGCTCCTCACTCTGCTCGCGCACCTGGGACTTCGCGCCGTACTTCGAGGCACTCGACGCCCATCCGAAGCTGGGGGTCTGCCTGGACACCTGCCACGTCTTCGCCGCGGGCCACGACCTGACCGGGCCCGACGGGATGCGCCAGACCCTCGACCTGCTGGTGGACACCGTCGGCGAGGGCCGGCTCAAGCTGATCCACGCGAACGACTCCAAGGACGTCGTCGGCGCCCACAAGGACCGTCACGAGAACATCGGCTCCGGACACATCGGCGAGGACCCGTTCCGCGCGCTCATGACCCACCCCGCCACGGAGGGCGTCCCGCTGATCATCGAGACACCCGGCGGCAAGGTGGGTCACGCGACGGACGTGGAGCGGCTGAAGAAGCTCCGGGAGGGCTGACGGCCTCCGTACGGGTCAGCCCGCCGCCAGGGGGTACGCGGCCAGCGCCAGCCCCGCCCCCAGGAGCGCCATCGACCATCGCAGCCAGCGGTACTTCGCCGCCAGGATGGCGCTGACGTCCTGAAACTGTGTCAGCAGCCAGCGCACCCGGTCCTGTCCGGCCTCCGCGACGGAGGCACACAGCGCGTCGAGGTCAGGAGCGGTGACCCCGTCGGCGTAGAACGTCGGGCCGGGTGTCACCCGCCTGGTTCCGGTCCGGGGCGCGATCACCGCGAACAGCAGCAGTGTTCCGGCCGCCCAGAGCACCCCGCCGGCCACGAGGAGCGCGAGACCGGCACCGGTGACGCCGTCCACCGCGCGGCCGTCGCCGAGCACCAGCGCGGGCGCGGCCACGGCCCCCGTGAGCAGCACGGACGCCTTCACGTCCGCCCTGCCCAGGTCCTCCCGCACGGTGACCAGCAGCCGTTCGGCGACGTAGTGCGCGGCGGTGTCCGACTGCGCCGCGGATTCCGGCAGGCTCATTCCCGCCCCCCTGGCCCGGCCGGGTCGTCCTTGGTGAAGCCCACGGGCACGTCGTCCTCCGGCTCGGCGGCCGGCGGGAGCGGCGGCGCGTCGGTGTGTGCCGCCGGGGGAAGCGGCGGGACGGGCGGTATGGGCGGGGCCGGCAGCGAGGTCGGGGCGGGCGGCAGCCCGTTCTGGAAGACGCCGGTGGAGACCGTGCGGGCGTAGTCGATGAGTGCCTGCACCTGGTCGTCGATCTGGTGGCGCTGGACCATGCCCTGGTTGATCAGGTTGGTCAGGTAGTCCAGGGCGCCCTTCCGCTGGTCCCTCGCCTGCTGCTGGAGCTCGGCCAGGATCTCGTGCGCCCGGCTGGGATCCTGGGCCAGGAGGTGGGCGTACTGACCCGTCTCGCCCGCGCTGATCAGCTCACGGGCGGCCGCGATGTTCGCGTCGATCCGGGCCTTGTGGGCGGCGTCGATGGCCTGCTGGACCTCGCTGCCCTTCTCCACCGCGACCATCTGGGCCTGGTGGTCGGCGGCGGCCTGGCCCAGGTCGATGCGGATGAACACCTGGGTGGCGAGGCCCAGATCGGCCCCGAAGTCGCTCCAGCGGCCGCTGGCCAGCTCGGCCTGGATCGCCTCGTCCGCCTGCTGGGCCGAGTCCAGGCTGTGCCGCCTGCTGACCCCGCGCAACCGGGCCTCCAGCGGCGGGCGGAGCATCCGCTCCACGTCCACCACCCGCTTCTCCGCCGCCAAGTGGAAGTCCCGTACCTCCCAGTTGACGTCGGCCCCCGCCTTGAACCTCGCCCGGTCGCCGAACGTGGGCAGCTCCAGCTGGAAGGACACCTGGTGCTGTCCACGCGCGACCCAGCAGACCGAGGTGGGCTTGCCCATCAACGGCTTGTTGTGGTGCTCCGCCCCGCGGACCGTGACGACGCTGTGCCCGCCGTTGCGGTAGTAGAGCACCGACGCCACCTGGCTGTGGCGGTGCCGGTACGGGCCTTGGGGCGTGAACTCCGTGACGAAGGGCCCTCTGAGGTCGTGCGGGAGGACGAACTCCCCCTGCCAGTTCTGGGGCTGCCACTGCTGCTGGCCCCACATGTGGTGCGTCATCGCGTACCCGCTCCCTGGACCGCGCCCCTCAAGCGGCGGACCTGCTGGTCGTTCAGTGGATGGTCTGGATCTTCGGACAGTTCGTTGATCAGTGACAGCAGCCGGTCCCGGTCGTCCTGCCGGTGCACGAGCCGCGGCAGGAACCGTTCCAGGTACTCCTCCCAGGGCCGGCCGGCGCTTCCGCGCAGCCAGTCCGACAGCGCCTCCCGGGCCGCCTCGTAGGAGCGCGGCGTCTGCAGCGCCGTCCACAGGAGCCCGGCGAGCTCTGCCGCGAGGGCGGGGCGCACGGCGGCGATGGCCAGCATGAGGGGCCAGTCACCGTGGCCTTCGAGGTCCGGGTGCTGGTTCCACAGGTCGACCACGGAGACGGAGGCGAGGAACACGGTGCTCTGCAGGCCGAGGTCCTGCTGGAGCCGCCGCTCGTCGGACAGCCAGGCTCGCATCCGCTGGAAGGTCAGGGGGTCGCAGTGGGCCCCGGCGAAGTGGGCGACCTGGACGGCCGCGTCGGCGCGCAGCCTGCCCTCGTTCCAGACGCCGATTTCGCCCAGCAGGTCCAGTGTCTCCCGGACCGTGGGAGTCGCCCGGCCCCGGCCGAGCACGGCGCCGGCCGTCCAGCGCAGGTGCTCGTCGCCCTGGCGCGCCCAGTGGCCGACCAGCGACCCGATGGCGGTGCCCACCTCGGGAGAGGTGAGGGCCATGTCGAGGACGGTGGCGGCGAAGAGACGGCGGCGCACCTGGGCGGACTGGGCCATGGGCCGGACGAGTTCCTGCACGGTGTGCGAGCAGTCGAGCTCGCACAGCGCCCCGGCGGCCATGGCAGCACGCACCCAGACCTCGGGGCGGGAGTCCTCCAGGAGCCCGGCCAGCCAGCGCAGCACGGGGCCGCGCACGTTGTTCCGGTACCGCCACACATGGCCGAGGACGGCCGGGGCGAGCGCCTTGCCGCCGAACCGTACGGTGCGCACCGGCACGTCCTCGGTCCCGACCTGTTCCACGCCGGGCTCCTCCACCGCGCGGGCGGACGCGAGCCAGGCGCCCACGCCGTCGCTGAACAGGGGGCGGCCCGGTGTGGACTCCGGGTCGACGGTGACGGTGAGCTCCCAGGCGAGCACCTCCGCGGCCTCGGCGACCGTGCTGAGCGAGGCCCCGCCCAGCACCGCCACGGCGATCCGGTACGCCGCGTCGCGCAGGCGCTGTGGGCTGTCCGACCGCAGGCCTCCGGCGAACCACTCGTCGGCCTGCGCCCTGGCGAAGCCGCGGCAGCCGTCGAGGAGTTGCGCGCGCGTCAGGTCGCCCCGCGCGTGCCGGGCCAGGAGACCGGCGAACCGGGCCGCCTCCGCGGGGCGCAGGTCGTCCAGGCCCTTGGCCTCCACCACCGCCGGGTCGTCGGCCAGGGCGAGCGCCTGCCGGTACAGGTCGGCGGGTTCCTCTTCGAGTTCTTCGGCCAGGTGCCCCTCCAGTACGGCGGCGGCCGCCGCCGGCTGGTGGGAGCGGTGATAGCGGCCGCCCCGGGACAGTTCGTCACCGGGCTCGGGGGTGGCCAGCAGGACGGCGTACGCCTGCTGTTTCCTCAGCAGTTCGCAGAGCCGGTCGAGGCCGGTCTCGTCCGGCAGTTCGGCGGTCGTCGGCTTCAGCGCGTACCCGTGGCCCTCGCTGATCTGGCCGTCCTCGAGCCGCCCGAGGTCGGCGTGGGGGTCGAGCCGGGAGACCTGGCCGCGGGTCAGGTCGTCCAGCAGGGACAGCGCGGTGTACTCCCGGCCTGTCCCGGGTTGTCCGCACAGCACGAGGAGCCGCCCGGACCGCAGATGTTCCTTCAGCTCGCGATACCCCTCCGGCTCCTGGAAGACCCGGCGCAGGCCGCGCAGTTCGTCCTCGGGCACCGGGCCCGCGAGCAGGCGCGTCCCCTGCCGGCCGAACACGTTGAGGGTCCCGATGCTGCCGGAGCTGATGAGGGTGCCGTCCCCCTGCTGCGAGGCGAGGTTCGGACCCGCCGACCGGTAGACCCGGGAAGCCGCCGCGGCGGCTCCGGGCAGCCCCTCCTCGGCGAGCGGGTCGGCGGCGGAGCCTCCGATGACGTCCGCCTGCGCCGGTTCGGGACCGGCCGCCGCGTCGTGGTGCGGCGACTGGTCCGGTCGTGCGCCCGGCTGTGGCCTGTCGTTGCCTGGCTGTCCCGGGCGGCCGCCGGCGGCTGGCTTGGGGGGCGCGCCCGCGGGTGCGGCGTTCGGCGCGTTCACCGTTCACCGCCGGCGGGCGGGGTGGGCGGGTGCTGGTTGATGCCGCCGATCCACCCGGCTTGGATGAAGGTGCCCGTGCCCCCCTGGTTGTTCTGCACGTTGCTGACGCCTGGCCGCTCCGGCCGGGCCGTCGTGCCGGGGTCCGGCGTCCGGGGCGCCGGCCTTTCCGTGCCCGGCTGCGGCAGCGGCGGTTCCGGCAGTCCGGGGACCATGAACCAGGCGGTCCGGCGGCCTTCCTTGAGTTCCACCTCGTGACTGCGGTAGTGCTGCGGTTCCACCCAGCGGCCCCCGGGTCGTACGACCTCGTCGTACAGCCGGTCGGAGACCGCCACGACCAGCGGCGAGCCCGGTGCCGCCGCGAGCACCGCCTTCGCCGTGTCGCAGTCGCCCAGCCGGCAGGCCAGGTCGACCGCCCGCCCCGAGCGGCCGTGGGCGTCGGCCGTGACCGGGCCGATGTGCATGCCCGCCCGCAGCCGGAGCGGGACCTTGAGCCCGGCGTTGCACTCGCGGAGGTTCTGGTGGAGGTACTCCAGCCACTCGCCCACCACCCGCCGGGGCGGGACGGTGGACGTCAGGATGCTGAGGATGCCGTCTCCACGGTCCTCCTGGTAGAGGCGCGGCGGTCTGATGCCGGCCTGTTCGAAGGCCTGGCCCGACACGTCGTACAGCCTGCGCCGCATCTCCGGTTTCTCCGAGTCGGACAGCAGGCCCGATCCCTGAGTGTCCAGATTGACGATGAAGCCGTACTCGGCTTCCCCCTGCATCGCTCTCTCCTTCCTGCCGCCCCGCACAGCCCTGCCGCCGCTGACCGCGGCCTCTTCCGATGCTTCCGGGACAGGTGGGTCACCGCTGTAGCCGTTTACACAGCGCGGGTGAACAGCACGGGACTTCCGTTGTTTCCGCCGCCCTCCGGGGGGTGTTTCACCACGCCCCCTGGGGGTCCTTGTCCTGGTTCTCTCCGCTCGCCAGCAGGCGCAGCGGTTCGAGATCGGCGACGACGAGGGTGCCGGGACCGGTGCGGACGAGGCCCTGCTCGCGCAGGAGGCGCAGCGCCTTGGCCACGGCCTCGCGGGTGGATCCCACGGAGGCGGCGAGTTCGTGCTGGGCCAGGGGCAGCCGGATGGTCACCCCCTCGTTCCCCGCCGTGCCGGTGCGGTCCGCGAGTTCGACCAGCCGTTCGGACAGGCGCCGCAGCACCGTCATGGAGGCCAGGGCCCGGCGCTCGTGGTCCGCGCTGCGCAGTCGTTCGGTGAGCTGGCTCACCACCAGCGCGTGGGCGTGCGGCCGGGCCGCGAGATAGCGGCGGAACCGTTCGCCGGGGACGACCAGCCCGGTCACGGGGCCGAGGGAGCTCACCGAAGCGCTGCGTGGGCGGCCGTCGAGGGCTGCCATGTCACCCACGACCTCACCGGCCTGCCGCAGGCCCAGGATCAGCCGGCCGCCGCGTTCGGTCGCCGTCCACACCGTGCACCAGCCGGACAGGATGACCACCGCGAACGTCGTGCGTTCGCCTTCGGCCAGCATCGTGGCCTGGGGCGGGTACGGGTGCCGGGTGCCGATACCTGCCAGCGCCTCGCGATCCGCCGGCCCCAGTCCCCCCATGAAGGTATGGCGCTCTCCGAACAGCCCCACCGTCGTCCCCCGACCGCTTTCCCCCGACCGACTACCGCAAGCGGAATTACCGCGGGCCTCACAGACGTGCCTTCGCACGTCGCCGCCCGCCAGGCAAGGTTCCAAGAGTAGCGCCCTGCGTACACCGAGGCACCGCCCGTTACCGGAATGCGACCGCGCTCCCAAGGATCGCCACGGAAACGTCACGGCACCTGAGACCGCGTCACGCGACCCTGTTGAGGAATACCCCCAGGGGGTATACGGTTTCCCGTGCGACGACAGGAACCGCCACTCTGCATTGGGGGCCACCATGGAGCACGGCGCACACGCGCACCACACCCATGAGGAACACGCGCACGAGGGACACGTGCACGAGGGACACACCCACGGGGAACACGCGCACACCCCCGGCGCCACCACCTGGGGCACCGCCGCCAAGGCCACCCTCCACTGCCTCACCGGCTGCGCCATCGGCGAGATCCTCGGCATGGTGATCGGCACGGCGCTGGCCTGGCACAACGCGCCGACGATGATCCTCGCCATCGCCCTGGCCTTCTTCTTCGGCTACTCGTTCACGCTGTACGCCGTCACGAGGGCGGGCCTGCCCCTGAAGGCCGCGATCGGTGTCGCGCTCGCCGCGGACACCGTCTCCATCGCCGTGATGGAGCTGGTCGACAACGGCGTGCTCCTGCTGGTCCCGGGCGCGATGGACGCCCACCTCTCCGACGCCTTCTTCTGGTGGGCGCTCGCCCTGGCCTTCGCGATCGCGTTCCTGGTGACGACACCGGTCAACAAGTGGATGATCGGCCGGGGCAAGGGCCACGCGGTGGTGCACCAGTACCACCACTGACGCCAGAAAGAACGCCAGGCGTCACCGGATGCCAGGAATCAGAGCTCGGGGCCGTCCCCGGGCTCTTCCTGGTACGAGTAGCGCTGCTCCCGCCAGGGATCGCCGAGGTTGTGGTAGCCGCGCTCCTCCCAGAAGCCGCGCCGGTCGGCGGTCATGTACTCCACGCCGCGGACCCACTTGGGGCCCTTCCAGGCGTACAGGTGGGGCACGACGAGCCGCAGCGGGAAGCCGTGCTCCGCGGTGAGCAGCTCACCGTCCTTGTGGGTGGCGAAGATCGTGCGCTCGGAGGCGAAGTCGTCGAGCCGGAGGTTGGAGCTGTAGCCGTACTCCGCCCACACCATGACATGGGTGACGGAGGGCGCGGGCGGCGCGATCCGAAGGATCGTACGGGCGGGAACCCCGCCCCATTCGGCGCCCAGCATGCTGTACTTCGTGACGCAGTGCAGATCGGCCACGACCGTGGCGTGGGGCAGGGCCGTGAACTCCTCGTGCGTCCAGGAGCGCTTCTCACTGTCGGCGGTGGCACCGAAGACGCGGAAGTCCCAGCGTTCGGAGCGGAACTTGGGTACGGGTCCGTAGTGCGTGACCGGCCAGCCGCGCTGCAGTCGCTGGCCCGGCGGAAGCTGCGGCTGCTCCGCGCCCGCCGACGCGCGGTCTCCGGATGCGCGAGACGAGCGATCTCCAGATTCGCGTTCCACCGGCTGGCCCATGACTCCATCCTGACAGACCCCGAGCGGCGGAGATGACCCACCCCACCTCGACTCGGACAAATTGGACTAAGTGTGCCCTTACTTACTAAGCGTGCACTTACTGGACGGGGCCCGGACCTCGGTGGAATCATGCGGCGCACCTGCCAGTCCCCCCGCTTGGAAGGAGCCTCTGCGATGCAGGGCGACCCCGAGGTCATCGAATTCCTCAACGAGCAGCTGACCGCCGAGCTCACCGCGATCAACCAGTACTTCCTGCACGCGAAGATGCAGGAGAACTTCGGCTGGACCAAGCTCGCGAAGTACACGCGCGCCGAGTCGTTCGACGAGATGAAGCACGCGGAGGTGCTCACCGACCGGATCCTGTTCCTTGAGGGCCTGCCGAACTACCAGCGGCTGTTCCACGTGCGGGTCGGGCAGACGGTCACCGAGATGTTCCAGGCCGACCGGCAGATCGAGGTCGAGGCGATCGACCGGCTCAGGCGCGGCATCGAGGTGATGCGCAACAAGGGTGACGTGACGTCCGCGAACATCTTCGAGTCGATCCTCGCGGACGAGGAGCACCACATCGACTACCTCGACACCCAGCTGGAACTGGTGGAGAAGCTCGGCGAGGCGCTCTACATCGCCCAGCTGATCGAGCAGCCGGAGAGCTAGGCGGATTCGTCGGAGCTAGGCGGCTTCCTTGAGCCCGTCGAGCCCGTCGACCCCTTCGAGCTCCGACAGTACCGGCCGGCCCGCGTCGGCCAGGTCCCGGCGGGGGCACGACCCCCGGCCGAGGATCGCCTGAATACGGCGTACGCACGAACCGCAGTCGGTACCGGCCTTGCACGCGGACGCGATCTGCCGGGGGGTGCAGGCACCGTCCTCCGCGTGCCGCTTGACCTGCTGCTCGGTGACGCCGAAGCAACTGCAGACGTACACGCGGTTCACCTCCCGCCGGGATGGGTCAACGGTCGCCCTCCCGCTTGATCGGTGAGGCTAACCTAACCTTACCCGTCCCGTCGGGGCCGCAAAAGTGGAGTGGGGCGCGGATCGTATGTGATCCGCGCCCCACTTCATGGCTGAAAACAACCGGTAACAGGTGAACCCGTCACTGGTCCCTGTACATCTCGGCGACGAGGAACGCCAGGTCGAGCGACTGGCTGCGGTTGAGCCGGGGGTCGCAGGCCGTCTCGTAGCGCTGGTGCAGGTCGTCGACGAAGATCTCGTCGCCGCCGCCCACGCACTCGGTGACGTCGTCACCGGTCAGCTCCACGTGGATGCCGCCAGGATGGGTACCGAGGCTCTTGTGGACCTCGAAGAAGCCCTTGACCTCGTCGAGCACGTCGTCGAAGCGGCGGGTCTTGTGACCGGAGGCCGCCTCGAAGGTGTTGCCGTGCATCGGATCGGTCACCCAGGCCACGGTCGCGCCCGAGGCGGTGACCTTTTCGACCAGCTCGGGCAGCTTGTCGCGGACCTTGTCGGCGCCCATGCGGACGATGAAGGTCAGCCGGCCCGGCTCGCGCTCGGGGTCGAGACGCTCGATGTACTGCAGCGCCTCCTCGGCCGTCGTGCTCGGGCCGAGCTTGATGCCGATCGGGTTGCGGATCTTCGAGGCGAACTCGATGTGCGCGTGGTCCAGCTGCCGGGTGCGCTCGCCGATCCACACCATGTGCGCCGACACGTCGTACAGGTGGCCCGTACGCGAGTCGACCCTGGTCAGCGCCGACTCGTAGTCGAGCAGCAGCGCCTCGTGGGAGGAGAAGAACTCGACGGTCTTGAACTCCTCCGGGTCGGCCCCGCAGGCGTGCATGAAGTTGAGCGCGTTGTCGATCTCGCGCGCGAGCTGCTCGTAGCGCTGCCCGGACGGGGACGACTTCACGAAGTCCTGGTTCCAGGCGTGCACCTGGCGCAGGTCGGCGTAGCCGCCCGTGGTGAAGGCGCGCACCAGGTTCAGCGTCGAGGCGGACGCGTGGTACATCCGCTTCAGGCGCTCGGGGTCCGGGACGCGCGCGGCCTCGGTGAAGTCGAAGCCGTTGACGGAGTCGCCCCGGTAGGTCGGGAGCGTCACGCCGTCGCGGGTCTCGGTCGGCTTGGAGCGCGGCTTGGAGTACTGCCCCGCGATCCGGCCGACCTTCACGACCGGCACGGAGGCCGCGTAGGTGAGCACCGCGCCCATCTGGAGCAGCGTCTTGAGCTTGTTGCGGATGTGGTCGGCGGACACCGCGTCGAAGGCCTCGGCGCAGTCGCCGCCCTGGAGCAGGAACGCCTCGCCCTTGGCGACGGCTCCCATCCGGGCGCGCAGCTGGTCGCACTCGCCCGCGAAGACGAGCGGCGGATACGACTCGAGGTCCGCGATCACTGCGCGCAGAGCCTCGGTGTCGGGGTACTCGGGCTGCTGCGCCGCGGGCAGGTCTCGCCAGGTGTTGCCAGCGCTCGCGCTGGACTTAGCGTTCACGGTCACGACGCCCACATTACGGGGTTGTGTCCGGCGTCCATCCCCATGCCCATCAAGTGAGACGAACCCCGCTCGATCGGGGCGCTCGGTCGAAGCGCTCGGCCGCCCGGTCGAAGCGGCGGGTTCCGGCCGTGCGGGGCACGGCGCATGGGGTACGGTGTGGCGCATGTTCGCGCACTCGACCCAGAACCAGAACTGGTGGTGGACCGCTCATCCGGCGGCCCACTGACTGCGCGTACGCACCACTTCGCGAAGGCCGCCCGAGGGGCGGCCTTCGGCGTTTCGGCACCAGGGTCGTTCCTCTCCCGCAGATCCCACTGATCTCCCTCAGCGCTGAGAGCGCTGAGAGCACCGAGAGAAGGAACCGGACCCATGAACCTGCCCGACCTGCTGGCCGATCCCCGTCCCTTCGCCCTGCTGCGCCGCCGCACCCCGGGCCGCGACCACGGCGTGGTGGAACTCCTCCTCGGCCCGGTATCCACCTGCGAGCGGCTGGCCGACCTCCCGGACGAGGGCCTGGCGCTCATCCCCTTCCGCCAGATCCGCGAGCGCGGCTTCGACGTCCGCGACGACGGCACACCCCTGTCGGTGCTGACTCCCGAGGAGCGGTACGGGATCCCGCTCGCCGACGTACTGGAGGGCCTGCCCACGCACGACGTACGGGTCGAGGGCGGCGGCTTCGACGTGGCGGACGAGGAGTACGCCGGGATCGTCGGGCGGGTGCTGCGCGAGGAGATCGGCCAGGGCGAGGGCGCGAACTTCGTGATCCGGCGGACGTACGAGGGCGAGATCCCGGGGTTCGGGCGCGCCGACGCCCTGGCGCTCTTCCGGCGGCTGCTGGAGGGTGAGCGGGGTGCCTACTGGACGTTCGTGGTGCACACCGGTGAGCGCACGCTGGTGGGGGCGAGCCCGGAGGTGCACGTCCGCATGTCCGGCGGGACGGTCGTGATGAACCCGATCAGCGGGACGTACCGCTACCCGGCCGAGGGCCCGACGCCGGAGCACCTGCTGGACTTCCTCGCCGACGGCAAGGAGATCGAGGAACTCTCCATGGTCGTCGACGAGGAACTCAAGATGATGTGCACGGTCGGCGACATGGGCGGGGTGGTGATCGGGCCGCGGCTGAAGGAGATGGCCCATCTCGCCCACACCGAGTACGAGTTGCGGGGGCGGTCGTCCCTTGACGTACGGGACGTGCTGCGGGAGACGATGTTCGCGGCCACCGTCACGGGATCGCCCGTGCAGAACGCGTGCCGGGTCATCGAGCGGCACGAGACGGGCGGGCGCGGCTACTACGCGGGCGCGCTGGCACTGGTGGGCCGGGACGCGGGTGGGACGCAGACGCTGGACTCGCCGATCCTCATCCGGACCGCCGACATCGACGCGGCGGGGCGTCTGCGGGTGCCGGTGGGTGCCACGCTCGTCCGGGGCTCCGACCCTCGCAGCGAGGTCGCCGAGACGCACGCGAAGGCGGCGGGTGTGCTGGCCGCGCTGGGTGTACGTTCCGGCCGCCCCTCTCAGGAGCGGGTGCGGCCGCGGCTGTCGGACGATCCCCGGGTGCGGGCGGCGCTCGACGGCCGGCGGGCCTCGCTGGCGCCGTTCTGGCTGCGGATGCAGGAGCGGTCCGACGTGCTCGCGGGCCACGCCCTCGTCGTGGACGGCGAGGACACGTTCACCGCGATGCTCGGGCATGTGCTGCGGTCGTCCGGGCTGGAGGTGACGGTGCGGCGGTACGACGAGCCGGGGCTGCGGGAGGCGGTGCTCGCGCACGAGGGGCCTGTCGTGCTGGGGCCCGGGCCGGGGGACCCGTCCGACACGGGCGACCCCAAGATGCGGTTCCTGCGGGGGCTGACGGCGGATGTCGTGCGGGGGCACCGGCACGGTGTTCTCGGTGTCTGCCTCGGTCATGAGCTGATCGCGGCGGAGTTGGGGCTGGAGATCGTGCGGAAGGCGGTGCCGTACCAGGGGGCCCAGACGGAGATCGATCTGTTCGGGAGGGTGGAGACGGTCGGTTTCTACAACAGCTTCGTGGCGTACTGCGATGACGAGTCGGCGGAGGAGCTGGGGGCGCACGGGGTGGAGGTGAGCCGTGCCGCGAACGGTGAGGTGCATGCGGTGCGGGGGCCCGGGTTCGCCGGGGTTCAGTTTCATCCGGAGTCGGTGTTGACGCTGAACGGTGCGGTGGTGGTAAGGGAGTTGATCGCCCCCGCCGCCCTTACCCGTCCCACCCCTGAGGGCTCCGCCCCCAAACCCCCGCTGTCGGCCTGACGGCCTCGTCCGCGAACGCCGGACGGGCTGAGAGACTCAGCCCGTCCGGTGTTCGAGAAGCCGGGGCCCCCGAGAGCCGCCCCGCCCCCCCCCGAAACGGGTCCGGGGCGAAGCCCCGAAGAACGGCCCCCGGGGCCGCATCCCCGTACTCGGGACCAACGGGTAACAGGAGCGCAGACCCGGGTTCGGAGCCGGGCGCAGACCCGGAGGCGGAGCCGGACACACGCCCAGCTCCGGAGCCAGACCCGCTCGGGCTCGGAGCCGGACCCAGAGTCGAACACAGGATCGAGCTCGGAGCCGGACGCAGGCCCGGGCTCGCGGCCGGACGCAGGCCCGGAGGCGGAGCCGGACACACGCCCAGCTCCGGAGCCAGACCCGCTCGGGCTCGGAGCCGGACACAGGATCGAGCTCGGAGCCGGACGCAGGCCCCGTCTCCGAGTCGGGCGCAGACCCGGAGGCGGGGTTGGGCGCAGACCCGGAGGCGGGGCCGGGCGTAGGCCCGAGGCGGGGTTGGGCGTAGGCCCGAGGCGGGGCCGGGCGTAGGTGCGGCTTCCTGGGGGTGCGGGGGCGTAGAGCTCTTGGCGGGGCTGGAGGGGCGGAGCCCTTGGGGAGGGGGCGGGGAAGAGTCTGCGGGTCGGCTCCGGGGTCAGCCGAAGAAGACGCCTACCTCCTCGTACAGCTTCGGGTCGACCGTCTTCAGCTTGGCCGTGGCCTCGGCGATGGGTACACGGACGATGTCGGTACCGCGCAGGGCGACCATCTTGCCGAAGTCCCCGTCACGGACGGCCTCGATGGCGTGCAGCCCGAAACGGGTGGCGAGCCAGCGGTCGAAGGCGCTCGGCGTGCCGCCTCGCTGGACATGCCCGAGGACTGTCGTGCGGGCCTCCTTGCCGGTGCGCTTCTCGACCTCCTTGGCCAGCCACTCACCGACGCCGGAGAGACGGACGTGACCGAAGGAGTCGAGGGACTCGTCCTTCAGGACCATGTCACCGTCCTTGGGCATGGCTCCCTCCGCCACGACCACGATCGGCGCGTACGACGCCCGGAAGCGCGAGGTCACCCAGGCACAGACCTGGTCGACGTCGAACCGCTGCTCGGGGATGAGGATGACGTTCGCGCCGCCCGCCAGGCCCGAGTGGAGCGCGATCCAGCCGGCGTGACGACCCATCACCTCCACCACCAGGACCCTCATGTGCGACTCGGCGGTGGTGTGGAGACGGTCGATCGCCTCCGTGGCGATGCCGACCGCCGTGTCGAAACCGAAGGTGTAGTCCGTGGCCGAGAGGTCGTTGTCGATCGTCTTCGGGACGCCGACCACCGGGACGCCGTACTCGTCCGTGAGGCGCGCGGCCACCCCCAGGGTGTCCTCGCCGCCGATCGCGACGAGCGCCTCGACCTCCTGCTTCGCGAGGTTCTCCTTGATCCTGCGGATGCCGTCGTCCTGCTTGAGGGGGTTGGTCCGCGAAGAACCGAGGATGGTGCCGCCGCGCGGCAGGATGCCGCGCACCGCGGGGATGTCCAGCCGCACGGTGTCGTTCTCGAGCGGACCCCGCCAGCCGTCCCGGAAACCGACGAAGTCATAGCCGTACTCCTGCACGCCCTTGCGGACGATGCCCCGGATGACGGCGTTGAGCCCGGGGCAGTCGCCGCCTCCGGTCAGTACTCCGACCCGCATGGAAATGTCCCTTCGCCGAACGCTGCCTGATGGCTGCCTGAATGGCCGCCTGATCGACATGCGCGTGCCTGACGCGCGTCGCCGACGCGCCACACCTGACGTCAGCCACGCTAATAGTGATCCAGGTCACTTCGGCATGGGGCGGAAGGTCAATTCCGGTGAATTGTGGGTGAGTTGATCAAGTTGGGTTCACTCATCCGGGTGTATCGGATTGTTTACGCGCCGTCGAGGCCCCGCTCTATGGCATAGCGGACCAGCTCCACGCGGTTGTGCAACTGCAGCTTGCCGAGGGTGTTCTGCACATGGTTCTGGACGGTGCGGTGCGAGATGACCAGGCGTTCCGCGATCTGCTTGTAGCTCAGGCCCTTGGCGACCAGCCTGAGCACCTCGGTCTCGCGGTCGGTGAGCTGCGGCGCCCTGGGCCTGTCGGCTTCCGCCCCGGCGGACAGGGCGGGGTCCGGTTCGGAGGCGAGGCGGCGGTACTCGCCGAGGACCAGGCCCGCGAGCCCCGGCGTGAACACGGGGTCACCGACGGCCGTGCGGCGCACGGCGTCGATCAGCTCCTCGGTGGAGGCCGACTTGAGGAGGTAGCCGGTCGCCCCGGACTTCACGGCCTCCAGCACGTCCGCGTGCTCACCACTGGCCGAGAGGACGAGGACCCGCAGCGCCGGGTTCGCGCCCACGAGTTCCTTGCACACCTGCACCCCGGGCTTGGCCGGCAGGTTCAGGTCCAGCACGAGGACGTCGGGCGCGGCGGCCTGGGCGCGGCGAACCGCCTGCTCACCATCGCCGGCCGTGGCGACCACGTCGAAGCCCGACTCGGTCAGGTCGCGGGCGACGGCATCGCGCCACATGGGGTGGTCGTCGACCACCATGACCTTGATGGGGTCCCGCTGGGACCGTTCCCCGGACGCCCCGGAGGTCCCGGCCATCCGTGCGTCCCTGCTCTCCGTGTCCCTGCTCTCCGTCACCGCTTCTCCGCCTTCCCCCGTGCGTCCTTCGTGTGCTTCGTGTCTTTCCGGCCCTGCGGGTCCTTGGGGACCTTCAGTTCCACCTCCGTGCCCTGTCCCGGGACCGAGATCAGGTCGGCCGTTCCGCCGATGTCGCGCAGCCGGCCCCTGATGGACAGGGCCACCCCGAGCCGTCCCTCTCCCTCGGCCTGGGCGAGCCGCCCCTCCGGGATGCCCGGGCCGTCGTCCCGTACGGTCACGATCACCTCGTCCGGCTCGTCCTCCACAAGGATCCAGGCACTGGCGCTGTCCCCGGCGTGCTTGCGGACATTGTCCAGGGCCGCGCCGACGGCCGCGGCCAGCTCGCGCGCGGTGAGCGGGGCGAGGCACACCGGGGCCCCCGGTTCGGAGAGGGTGACCCTGGAGCCGGCGTAGGGGGCGAGGAGCGCGCGCAGGTCGACCGGATGCGTCTGCCCGTCCGGCGCGTTCGGGTCGTCCGGACTGTCCGGCTCCTCCACCACCCGTACGACCGCTCCCTGGGCCGCGTCCTCCGAGACGCGCGAGACCGGGACGAGCCCGCCGGACACCAGGGTGCGCAGGGCGACCTCCTGCTCGCCCGCCAGCCGGCCCAGCTCCGCGGCCTCACCGCCGAGCGCGGTGCCGCGCCGCTGCACCATGGCGAGGACCTGGAGCACGCTGTCGTGGATGTCCCGGGCCAGCCGCTCCCGCTCACGGGTCGCGGCCTCGATCTCCAGGGCACGGGCGAGGGTGCGCTCGGAGGCGCGGGCGACCTCGACGACGTAACCGATGGCGATGGAGGCGACCCAGACGAGCACCACGTTGTGGATGGTGTCGCGGGTGGGGGCGCCGCGCTGGATGATGTTGGCGGCGGCCACGAGTGTGGAGGCGAAGGCCGCCCAGCGCCAGCCGCCCTTGACCGCGAAGGCCAGGACGGCGCCCGCGGTCCATATCGACGGCAGGGTGGGGCCGCCGGCCTCGATCCGCTCAGGTGCGTCGGCGACGCGGGTGAGCAGGATGCCGACGAGCGCGATGGTGAGGTCGACGGCGAGGAACCACTTGGTGCAGTTGGCCGCGTTCGCGACCTTGGGGAGGGTGGCCAGCGTCCACACGACGAGCACCGCGTAGTAGGCGACGGCCACCCAGGGGCGCTCGAACTTGTCGTGCGCGCTGACGTAGAGACCGATCGCGTACAGCATCGTCAGGATGCGGTAGCCGGTCAGGGCACGCCACAGCGGCTGCTCGACCGACATCCTCATGACTCTCTCGCGCCCGGGCATGTCCCCCCTCTTTCCGGTTGTCCGCCTCCGGGACGCTCACGCCCCTCGGCTCACTCGCCCACCCCACCCCCGGCGCGAGCGTCTGTCCAGGAGTCGGACTGCTCTAGGAGTCGGACCGCTGCTCCCGCCGCGCCTGCTCCTGCTCCTGCTCTCGCTCCTGCTGCGCCTGTTCCCTCTCGGCCCGTTCCTTCTCGGCCGTTTCCTTCTCGGACCGTTCCTTCTCCGCCTGGTCCTTCTCGGCCTTGGCCAGCGCCGCCTTCGCCGCCCTGTCCGCCTTGCCGGCTACCTTGCCGGCCTGCTTCTCCGCCTTCGCCGCCTCCGCGATCTGCCGCTTGGCGGCGGTCGCGTAGATGTCGACGTACTCCTGGCCGGAGAGCTTCATGATTTCGTACATGACCTCGTCGGTCACCGCGCGGAGCACGAAACGGTCGTGCTCCATGCCCTGGTACCGGCGGAAGTCCAGCGGCTTGCCGATGCGGATGCCCGGCCGCATCAGCTTGGGCATGACCTTTCCCGGCGGCTGGATCTTCTCCGTGTCGATCATCGCGACCGGGATGACCGGCGCTCCGGTGGCGAGGGCCACGCGCGCGAGGCCGCCGGGCTTGCCCCGGTAGAGGCGGCCGTCGGGCGAGCGGGTGCCCTCCGGGTAGATACCGAACAGCTCGCCGCGTTCGAGGACCTCGATACCGCTCCTGATCGCCGCCTCACCCGCGCCGCGCGCGCCGGAGCGGTCCACCGGGAGCTGGCCCACGCCCTTGAAGAAGGCGGCGGTCAGGCGGCCCTTCACACCGGGCGTGGTGAAGTACTCCGCCTTCGCGATGAAGGTGACCTTGCGGTCGAGGACCGCGGGCAGGAAGAACGAGTCCGAGAAGGACAGGTGGTTGCTCGCCAGGATCGCGGGGCCCTCTGCCGGAACGTTCTCCAGGCCTTCCACCCAGGGCCTGAAGGCGACCTTCAGCGGTCCCCCAACAGCGACCTTCATCGCGCCGTACAACAACCGATTGCCTCCTGTATCTGTAGATCAGACTTTAACCCGGAGCACCGTCAAAGGCCCCTGCGGGCCCTGCGGGCGGCGGCCCCGGGATGGTTCCGCCGGGCGTCGCGCGGGGACGGTGGGCATACGGGCCGAGTGGCCGAAGGGCCTGGTCGGTGTCAGTGCCGTCGCGTACGGTGAAGTACACCTCGAAGCCCGCCAGCCTCAGACGTGAGGCCCGTGAGACCTCTTGGTGTTCCTTTCTTGCCGTCCTTGCCGTTGTTGTCGCCCTTGCCGTCCTTGTCGTCCTTGTCGTTGATTTCGTTCTCTTCGTCGATCCCGGTCCTTACCTCACCGAACAGGAGACCGACGTGCCGGTCCTTCCTGGAGCCGAGCCCTACCGCCACGAGGGCGGGGAGGTCGGCGTCCTCCTCTGCCACGGCTTCACCGGTTCCCCGCAGTCCCTGCGCCCCTGGGCCGAGTACCTCGCCGAGCGTGGTCTGACCGTCGCCCTGCCACTCCTGCCCGGCCACGGCACGCGCTGGGAGGACATGCAGCTCACCGGCTGGCAGGACTGGTACGCGGAGGTGGACCGGGAGCTGCGCGCTCTGCGCGAGCGCTGCGCACAGGTGTTCGTGTTCGGCCTGTCCATGGGCGGCGCGCTGACCCTCCGGCTGGCCGCCAAGCACGGAGACGGCATCTCCGGCATCGTGGTCGTCAACCCGGCGAACAAGGTGCACGGCCTGTCCGCGTACGCCCTTCCCGTGCTCCGTCACCTCGTGCGGACGACGCAGGGCCTGACCAGCGACATCAAGAAGGAGGGCGGCGTCGAGGTCGGCTACGACCGGGTCCCGCTCCACGCGGCGCACTCCCTGCGGAACTTCTTCCGGATCGTCGACGGCGAGCTCCCCCAGGTGACCCAGCCGATGCTGCTGCTGCGCAGCCCCGAGGACCACGTGGTGCCGCCGGCCGACTCCGCGCGCATCCTCAGCCGGGTGTCGTCCACGGATGTCACGGAGATCCTGCTGGAACAGAGCTATCACGTGGCGACGTTGGACAATGACGCGGAGCGGATCTTCGAGGAGAGCTACGCGTTCATCGCCCGGCTCGCGTCCGGCACCGGCGAGGACACGACCGGTGCGGGACAGGTGGGCACACAGGAAGGGACGGCCACTGGTGGCTGAGCACGACTCCGAGCGCGAGCCGGAGGAGAAGGGCGCGCCCCCCGGCGAGTCGGGCGAGGAGCAGCACGTGCCGTTCGACGAGGACGCCGCGTGGCGGGCGATCGTCGCCGGGTACGGCGAGGAGCCCCCGGACCCGCCCGGTGCCCGGCCGTTCCGCTCGGTGGAGGACCTGGCGCTGCTGGAGTCCGAGCCGGACGACACCCCGGACGACACCCCGGACGACACCACGGACGGCTCCACGGGCGAGTCGGCCCGCAAGCCTCCCGAGAAGCCGTCCGGCACCTCGTCCGACGTGAGCTCGGACAAGGGCTTGAACAAGGGCTCCGGCAAGCCGGCGGACGAGTCCACCGACGAGGCCGGGCCCTCGGCCACCAAGCCGCTGGGCAGTTCCATCGCCTTCGCGCCCGGTGTCGGCGGCGGACCGCGCGACTACCGGGCGCCGGAGCCGAGCGAGGACGACTTCGGTGAGGACGACGAGGGCCACTTCGTGCCGCCCGAGCCGCCCCCGCTGCCCGCGGCCGACACGACGGCCAAGTTCGCCTGGCTCGCGGTGATCGGCGGACCCGTCCTGCTTCTGCTCGCCGTCCTGCTCGGCTGGGACATGACCTGGTGGCTGGCCACCCTCGGTATCGGCGGCTTCCTCGGCGGCTTCGCCACGCTGGTGATGCGCATGAAGGGCGACGACGAGGACGACGACGATCCGGGGCGCGGCGCGGTCGTCTGAGCCCCGGGCCGGGGACGACTAGCTCGCGGGCACTCGGAGGGCGGCCAGGACCGGCAGGTGGTCCGTGGCCGCCCTCAGGTCGCTCTCCGTGACTCCGGGATGGCCGACGGGTACTCCGCAGCCCAGCACCCCGATGCCGTGCGTGGCGAGGATCGCGTCGATGCGCTGGTGCGGGTCGGTGGGGGTGAAGGTGTACTCGGCGCCCCAGGGGGCGACGGACCAGCAGTCCTGGAGGCCGGCGGTGAGGCGGCGGAACGTGCGGCCGCTCGGGCGTTCGTTCAGGTCGCCGCCCGCGACGGCGTGCTCCACCCCCATCCCGGCGAGCCGGTCCAGGAGCATGCCGCCCTGCTCGTACCGCTCGTCCTTCCGCAGACTCAGGTGACAGCTGAGGACGCCGAGCCGGGCGTCCCCGAACCGTACGACCGCCGTCGCGAAGCCGCGCCGGTGCAGGCCGGGGGTGAGGGGAAGGAGTACGTCCTCGGTGCGTTCGACCGTCGCCCGCAGGGAGCACAGCAGTGCGGGGCCGGAGGCGGTGGCGCCGCCCGTGAGGGTGACGAGGCCCGAGGCCGCGGCCAGCCGTGCGAGTTTCTTGCGCCAGCGGAAGAAGCGGGGGGCTTCCTGGAGGAGGACCAGGTCGGGGGCGCAGGCGGTGATCACTCGGGCGAGGGCGGCGGTGTCGTCGCGCATCGAGCGGATGTTGTAGCTGAGGACGCGGATGACGGCGGAACCGTCGGGCTCAGTGCCGGAGTTGGGTAGCGGTGGGGGCGACGTCGGCATGCAGATCAATGTACGTCGGACCTGGGGTGGGAGCGCCTGCCAGCTCGGGATGATGTGTCCGTTCGCGGCTGCACGTCCGTCGTGGTTGTTCGCGCAGTTCCCCGCGCCCCTGACGGGGCGCCGGGAACCCCACGTGCCTCATGACCCCTCACATGGTCGGGTCCGGCTGGCGGGCCAGGTCCGCCGCGCCCACCAGGCCCGCTTCGTTGCCGAGCCGGGCGGCGATCACGTCGGCCACCGGGCGCCAGTTGCCGCCCACGAGCCACCGCTTGTAGGACTTGCGGATCGGGTCGAGGACCAGCTCGCCCTCGTCCGAGAGGCCGCCGCCCACGATGAAGGCGGACGGGTCGAAGAGGGAGGCCAGGTCCGCGAGGCCGGCGCCGGCCCAGCGGGCCAGCTCACGGTAGGAGTCGACGGCCACCGGGTCGCCCTGGCGGGCCGCCATGGAGATGTGCTTGCCCTCGATGCCCTCGGGGGTGCCGTCGCCGAGGCTGAGCAGGATCTCGGCGTTCTCGGGGGTCGCGTTGGCGCGCTGCTTGGCGTAGCGGACGAGGGCGCGCCCCGACGCGTACTGCTCCCAGCAGCCCTGGGAGCCGCAGCCGCACAGCAGGCCGTCCGGGACCATGCGGATGTGGCCGAACTCGGCGGCCACGCCGAAGTGCCCGCGGCGCAGCTTGTTGCCGATGATGATGCCGCCGCCGAGGCCGGTGCCGAGCGTGATGCAGATGACGTTGCGGTGGCCCTTGCCGGCGCCGAACTTGTACTCGCCCCACGCCGCCGCGTTCGCGTCGTTCTCCACGACGACCGGCAGGTGGACGCGTGCCTCGACCTTCTCCTTCAGTGGCTCCTGACGCCAGTCGATGTTGGGAGCGAAGTAGACCGTGGAGCGCTGGCGGTTGACGTATCCGGCGGCACCGATGCCCACGCCGACGATCTCGTGTCCGGCACGGGCGCCCTCGACGGCGGCGGCGATGGCG
This sequence comes from Streptomyces sp. NPDC030840, assembly GCF_055572015.1. Classification (NCBI taxonomy): domain Bacteria; kingdom Bacillati; phylum Actinomycetota; class Actinomycetes; order Kitasatosporales; family Streptomycetaceae; genus Streptomyces; species Streptomyces sp. NPDC030840. Next base: position 466,901 of record NZ_JBVIEE010000004.1, read on the forward strand.
TCCACGATGGCCTCGGGCGTGCCCGGAGTCGGCACCTTGTGGGTCGAGAGGATGCTGCCTTCCTCGTCGACCACACCGGCCGCGATCTTCGTGCCGCCGATGTCGACGCCGATGGTGAGTCCCATGAATCCCTCAGTTTCGGTCGAGCCCCGCTACGGCCAACCGTACCCGAGGCCCTGCCGTCAGGCTCTCGTCGTCCGTGGGGCGGACGGGAACCGGGCAGCAGGGCCTCGACGAGGGGACACGTCAGTCCCCGTTGACGCGTCAGTCCAGGTCGATGCGTTCGCCGGGCCCGGGGTCCTCGCCCTTGTCCCGGCGGCCCGGTTCACGGCTGGTCCAGCGCCGCTCCTGGCCCTCCACCGCGGAGCGGTACGCGGCGAGCAGCTCGGAGCCGGCGGCGGCCAGGTGGTCGAAGACGTCGGGGTTGCGTTCGATGACGGGTTCGACGGCGGCCTTGGCCTGCCGGACGGCCTGGTTCAGCATCTGCTGGGCCGTGCCGGAGGCGACCACGCCGAACAGCGGTGACTGGATGCCGGACAGCTTGTCGGCGACGGCGTCGACCAGCTTGCGCAGCTCCTCGGCGGCCGAGCCCGGGGGCGGCCCGTACTGGGCGCGGCGCCGGGCCTTCTCCGCGGCGAGGTCCTCCTCGCACGCCGTCGCCCAGGCATCCGGGTCCGTGACGTGCACGTCCTCGACCGCCTCGTCCTGAGCCTTCTGACGAGCGGCGTCGGACGTGGGGCGCTCTTCGCTCATGGCGGACTCCTGCCTACGGTTCGTACCTTCGACGTTACCCGAACGGCGGTACGGCGTTCACCGTTCCCCGGGCCACAGCTCCGGGTCGGGAGCGAACCGGATCCCGAGATCGCCCTCGCGCAGGGACGCGCCGTCCACGGTGCAGCGGCGCAGGGCCGACGGGAGCTGGATGATCCGGCGGAACTGCCCGGCCGTGACGACGAGTTCGTCGCCCCGGCGGATGAGGTCCAGTTCCTCGCGTATCGCGCCGGGCAGCGGGATGTGCCAGACGAAGACCCTGCCGCCGTCGTCGGCGGGCCGTCCGGTGACGGGCCACTCGACCGGGGAGGGGTCCGGGTTGACGCCGGGCACGTCGAGCGCGGCCAGGTCGTCGGCGCCGCGGGGGTCGCTGCCGAGGTGGGCGACCTCGTGGACGCCCTGCCGGCCGCCGTACGCGTCCCGCCAGTCCTCCAGGGCCTTGCGCTGCTGCGCGATGAGGCCGACGAGCCAGGTGTCGTGCGTGGTGTGGGGCAGGACGCGGTTGGCGACGAGCGCGTCGACGCGCAGGCCGCGCAGGGCGAGGCCGACGGTGGCGGTGCGCACGTGGTCGGTGCCGCTGGGTCCCGGTTCGGCGACCAGGATCGCGGTCGTGGACCGCTCCTCGAGGACCGACTGCACGGCGGCCAGCTCGATGTCCCAGCGGGCGGCCGTGTCGTAGAGCCACTCCGCCGGCATCGGCACGCCGGCGAGGCGGCCGAGCACGGGACGCAGGGCGCGGGCCGCCTGGCGCTCCGGGGGCAGCAGGCGGCGCAGGTAGCGGCGGAGTTCCTCGGGGAGGCCGAGCATCGCGAGTGCCTGCGGGCTCGGGGGCAGGTCGACGACGAGCAGGTCGTACGCCTCGGAGAACACCGCGTCGCGCAGGGCGCGCAGGAGGGCGAGCTCCTCGGCTCCGGGCAGCGGGGTGAGTTCCTCGGCGTCGAGACGGGAGGCGCCGAGGAGGTCCAGGACGGAGGTGGCCCGCTCCTGGAAGGCGACCAGGTCCTCGCGGAAGTCCTCCGCCGCGTCCGGGCGCCACACGGTGAGCCGGGGGGCCGCCTGCACCGGGTCGGCGCCCGTGGGGACGCCGAGTATCGCGCCGAGGGTGTCGGTGCGGTCGGCGCTGAGGACGAGGGTGCGGGTGCCCTCGCGGGCGGCGTTCAGGGCGGTGGCCGCGGCGATGGTGGTGCGACCGGTGCCGCCCTGGCCGGTGATCAGGATGGTGCGCATAGAGGTGCACCGTACCCTCCAGGGAGGGGCTGGGTGCGTCTCGTCTGCCGGGTTCCTGTCCGTGTGCGGCTACGGGTCTCGTTGTGGCTTGTCGCGCCCCCGCGGCGGAGCCGCATATCGATACAGCCCCGCGCCCCTTTCAGGGGCGCGCCCGCGGCGGAGCCGCATGTCGATACAGCCCCGCGGCCCTGTCGGGGCTACGCCCCTGACTCCACCCTCTTCTTCAGGCCCGCCAGCGCCCGGTCGATGATGACCTTCTCCGCCTTGCGCTTGATCATGCCGAGCATGGGGATCTTCACGTCGACCGTGAGCTGGTAGGTCACCTCGGTCGCGCCGGCGCCCGCCGGCTTGAGGATGTAGGAGCCGTCGAGGGAGCGGAGCATCTGGGACTTGACCAGGGTCCAGGAGACCTCGTGGTCGCCGGTCCAGGTGTAGCCGAGGACCTGGTCGTCCTTGATCGCGCCCGCGTCCATGACGAGACGGACCTGCTCGGCGCGGCCCTGGTCGTCGGTCTTGAGGACCTCCGCCTCCTTCACCTCGCCCGTCCAGTCCGGGTAGCGGACGAAGTCGGCGATCACGCCCATGACGTCGGCCGGTGCCGCCTCGATCGTGATGCTCGAACTGGTGTGTTCCGCCATCGCCGTGGCTCCTCCAGATGCGGTCCGGTGAGGGAGGGTGGTATGCACGCCTGTGCAGCGTCAGGGCCTGTGGCGTCGGGGCGCAGGCGGGGAACTCAGCACAGGCCCTAAGGCTACCGCGCGACCGCCTGGGCATCGTCACCCGACCTGGGGTTCACCACTGAAGCACCCACGGCTTCCCGCTTCCGGCGAAGTGGCCGACGTTCACGCACTCGGTCGCTCCGATCCGCATCCGCCGCACCAGGGGCTGGTGGACGTGGCCGAAGAGCGAGTAGCGGGGGCGGGTGCGCCGGATCGCGTCCAGCAGGGCCCGACTGCCCCTCTCGAAGCGGCGCGCCACCGTGTCGTACACCAGTTCCGGCACTTCCGGCGGGATGTGGGTGCACAGGACGTCCACCTCCCCGACGGCCTCGATCTTCGCCGCGTACTCCTCGTCGCTGATCTCGTACGGCGTGCGCATCGGAGTCCTCAGCCCTCCCCCCACGAATCCGAAGACCCACCCTCCGATCTCCACGCGCTCGCCGTCCAGGACCGTCGTGCCCGGTCCGGCGTACTCCGGCCACAGGGCCGGCATGTCGACATTGCCGTAGGTGGCGTACGTCGGGGCGGGGAACGCGGCGAAGAGCTCGGCGTACTGCTTGCGTACCGCCTTCTCGATCACGGCGGCCCGGTCCGAGCCGATCCCGGCCCACAGGCGGGCACCGAGCGCGCGGGCCTCCTCGAAGCGGCGGGCGGTGCGCAGCTCGACGATCCGGTCGGCGTTCTCGACGCCGAACAGGTCGGGGAAGATGCCGCGCGAGTGGTCGGCGTAGTCGAGAAAGAGCACCAGGTCACCGAGACAGACCAGGGCGTCGGCTCCCTCACCCGCTCGGGCCAGGTCGCGTGCGTTGCCGTGCACGTCGCTGACCACATGGATGCGCGTCCTGCTGTTTCCGACCGGTGTAGGCGCCATGGTGATCAAGCGTACGGCCGTGGCGCAAACGTGAACAGAGGTGGCCGGACCTGTGGTTACTGGCCAGTTGCGAATTCCGTGGACTACTGTGCGCCAAGGAAAGCCCAGGACATGTGACGGAGAAAACATCTCGTCCGGCCCTCTGTCGTAGGAGGCATACCGGCGGGTAACGTCCGGGCAGTCCAGTTGTGCTCAGGATTTCAACAAGTGAATCTGAGAGAGCACCTGCCCGAGTCCTGGACCGACCTTCGCACCACACGGAGTCGGGCGCCGGCGCCCTATGAGGAGCAGCAGTCTTGCGCGAGTTCAGCCTTCCGGCTTTGTACGAGGTCCCCACGGACGGCAATCTCACCGACATCGTCCGGAGAAACGCCGCGCAGCAGCCCGAGGTCGCCGTGATCGCCCGCAAGGTGGGAGGCGCCTGGCAGGACGTCACCGCCGCCACCTTCCTGGCCGAGGTGCGGGCCGCCGCGAAGGGGCTCATCGCCTCGGGTGTGCAGCCGGGCGACCGGGTCGGGCTGATGTCCCGAACCCGCTACGAGTGGACCCTGTTCGACTTCGCGATCTGGTCCGCGGGCGCGATCACCGTGCCCGTGTACGAGACCAGCTCGCCGGAGCAGGTGCAGTGGATCCTCAGCGACTCGGGCGCGACCGCCTGCGTCGTGGAGCTGGACAGCCACGCCGCTGCCGTCGAGTCCGTACGCGACCGGCTGCCGGCCCTCAAGCACGTCTGGCAGATCGAGGCGGGGGCCGTCGAGGAACTGGGCCGCCTGGGCCGTGACGTGACCGACCAGACGGTCGAGGAGCGCAGCTCGCTGGCCAAGGCCGACGACCCGGCGACGATCGTCTACACCTCGGGCACGACCGGCCGCCCGAAGGGCTGCGTGCTCACCCACCGGAGTTTCTTCGCCGAGTGCGGGAACATCGTGGAGCGGCTGCGTCCGCTGTTCCGTACCGGTGAGTGCTCGGTGCTCCTCTTCCTGCCGCTCGCGCACGTCTTCGGACGTCTGGTGCAGGTCGCGCCGATGATGGCGCCGATCAAGCTGGGCACCGTCCCGGACATCAAGAACCTCACCGACGAGCTGGCCTCGTTCCGGCCCACGCTGATCCTGGGTGTGCCGCGCGTCTTCGAGAAGGTCTACAACTCGGCGCGCGCCAAGGCGCAGGCCGACGGCAAGGGCAGGATCTTCGACAAGGCGGCGGACGCGGCCATCGCGTACAGCAAGGCCCTGGACACCCCGTCCGGTCCGTCGCTCGGGCTGAAGATCAAGCACAAGGTGTTCGACGCGCTCGTCTACAGCAAGTTGCGGGCCGTACTCGGCGGCAAGGGCGAGTACGCCATCTCCGGCGGCGCGCCGCTGGGTGAGCGCCTCGGTCACTTCTTCCGCGGGATCGGCTTCACGGTGCTGGAGGGCTACGGCCTGACCGAGTCCTGTGCGGCGACCGCCTTCAACCCCTGGGACCGGCAGAAGATCGGCACGGTCGGCCAGCCGCTGCCGGGTTCGGTGGTCCGCATCGCCGACGACGGCGAGGTGCTGCTGCACGGCGAGCACCTGTTCAAGGAGTACTGGAACAACCCGGGCGCGACCGAGGAGGCGCTGGCCGACGGCTGGTTCCACACCGGTGACATCGGCACCCTCGACGAGGACGGCTACCTCAGGATCACCGGCCGCAAGAAGGAGATCATCGTCACCGCGGGCGGCAAGAACGTCGCCCCGGCCGTGATCGAGGACCGCATCCGCGCGCACGCGCTGGTCGCGGAGTGCATGGTGGTGGGCGACGGGCGGCCGTTCGTGGGCGCGCTGGTCACCATCGACGAGGAGTTCCTGGGCCGCTGGGCAACCGAGCACGGCAAGCCGGCGGGCTCCACCGCGGCGTCGCTGGCCGGGGACGCGGACCTGAACGCGGCGATCCAGGCCGCGATCGACGACGGCAACGCCGCGGTGTCGAAGGCGGAATCGGTGCGGAAGTTCCGCATTCTGTCCTCCCAGTTCACCGAGGACTCGGGCCACCTCACGCCGTCGCTGAAGCTCAAGCGCAACGTGGTGGCGAAGGATTTCTCGGACGAGATCGAGGCGATCTACCAGGGCTGAGTGCCCGTCCCGGTTCGGCTCCTCATGGCGCGGTGTCCTCGGCCAGGACCCGCGCCATCGTCCGTTCCGCGAGCGCGGTGATCGTCACGAACGGGTTGACCCCGATCGACCCGGGCACCAGCGAGCCGTCCGTGACGTACAGCTTGGAATACCCCTTCACCCGCCCGTAGTTGTCGGTCGCCTTCCCCAGCACGCAGCCGCCGAGCGGGTGGTACGTGAAGTCGTCGGCGAAGACCTTGCTGGACGAGCCGAACAGGTCGTAGCGGTAGATCGTGGAGTTGGCCGAATTGATCCGGTCGAACAGCTTCTTGGCCATGGAGACAGACACCGCGCTCTGGGTGGCGCTCCAGCCGAGCTTCGCCGAGTCGGTCGCGGAGTCGTACGTGAACGAGGCGCGCTCGGGGTTCTTGGTGATCGCCAGGTAGAGGCTGACCCAGTGCTCCAGGCCCGTGGGCAGCGGGGCGATCTCGGCGAAGACCGGGTTGGCGGTGTTGCTCCAGTCGTCGATGCCCATGACGGGCATGGTGGACTGGTTCGCTCCTACGGTGTCCCAGAGGTGGTTGGCGCGGCCGAGCATCACGTTGCCGTTCGGGCCCCAGCCGCCGCCGACGCTCGCGTTCAGGGCGGGCAGGGTGCCCTTCTCCCTTGCCCTGACGAGGAGTTCGGTGGTGCCGACGCTGCCGGCGCCGAGGAAGAGGTAGGTGCAGCCGTACTCCTTGGTCTCGACGACCTTGCCCGTGTCGTCGATGCGGTCGACGGTCAGGACGTACGTCCCGTCACCGGCTCTTCGTATCCCCCGGGCCCGCTCCATGGTGTGGATCGTGACGTTGCCGGTGCCGAGCGCCGAGGCGAGGTAGGTCTTGTCGAGGCTGCGCTTGCCGTGGTTGTTGCCGTAGATGACCTCGGCCCCGAGGGCGGACTTCGTGGCGGTGCCGGCGGCCTCGCGCTGCATGTAGGCGAAGTCGTAGACGCTCGGGACGAAGGTGGTCTTCAGGCCGGCGTTCTGGGCGTGCTTGCGGGAGATCCGGGTGAAGCGATACCACTCCGTGGACTCGAACCAGGTGGGGTCGATCGTGTTGACGCCGAGCATGGAGCGGGCGCGCGGGAAGTAGGTGCCGTACATCTCGGCGGTGTCGACGGTGGGGAACTGCTCGGCGAAGTACGACTTCAGGGGCGTGACGGCCATGCTGCCGTTGACCAGCGAGCCGCCTCCGACGCCGCGTCCCACGTAGACGGACATGTCGGCGAAGCGGACGCGGTCCAGGACGCCGGGGTAGGGGCTGATGTCGCGGTTGACGATGTCCAGCCACAGGAAGGTGGCCAGCGGCGCCTCGGTGCGGGTCCGGAACCACATGGATCTCTTGTCGGGCGCGTTGGTGGGGCAGAACACCTTCCCGTCGGGGCCAGCGGTGTCCCACAGCCGGCCCATCTCGATGACGAGGGTGCGGATGCCGGCCTGGCCGAGACGCAGGGCGGCCACGGCTGCGCCGTAGCCGGAACCGACCACGATGGCAGGTGAGTTGTCGGCGGCCTCGGGCTCCACGGCGTGCGCGGACTGCAGGGAGACCCGGGTGAGACCGAGCGCCGCGGCCGACTGCAGGGCGGCGAGACCGAGAACGCGGCGGCGTGAGAGGACAGGGCGCGAGAGGTGACGATGCGTCAAATTCTCTGTCATGCGCACAGAATGCGCGGGCGCCCGTATGATTACCAGAGATGCTCGATATCCCTTTTGCCCCTTCTGGATCGTCTAGACCTTCGGGACCTTCTGGCCCTGTTGTCGGCTTCCGTCGCTACAGCAACTGCTTCAACTTCTCCGCCAGCAGGTCCCACCGCCACTTCTCCTCGACCCACTCCCGGCCCCGCTCCCCCATGCGGCGCCGCAACTCCGGGTCGTCGAGGAGCGTGAGCACGCGGTCGGCCGCCTCCTCGGGGGAGCCGCCGCGGACGACCCAGCCGGTCTCGCCGTCGAGGACCGCGTCGGGGGCGCCGCCGGAGTCACCCGCGACGACCGGCAGCCCGGTCGCGGACGCCTCCAGGTAGACGATGCCGAGGCCCTCCACGTCCAGCCCGCCCCGGCGCGTACGGCAGGGCATGGCGAAGACGTCTCCGGCTCCGTAGTGGGCGGGCAGCTCGGCCCAGGGCACGGCCCCGGTGAAGCGGACGGAGCCGGCGACCCCGCTCTCGTGGGCGAGCCTGCGCAGGTCCTTCTCGTACGGGCCGCCGCCGACGATCAGCAGCACGGCCTCCGGCTGCCGGGCGAGGACGCGGGGCATGGCCCGGATCAGCGTGTCCTGCCCCTTGCGCCGGACCAGCCGGGAGACGCAGACCACGACCGGGCGGTCGGTCAGCCCGAGGCGGGCGCGGACCTCGTCGCCGCCCGAGCCGGGGTGGAAGGTCTTCTCGTCGACGCCGGGCGGGAGCTGCACCATGCGCCCGGCCGCCGCCGGGGTCAGCGCGGTCGCGATCCGGGAGCGCGTGTACTCGCCGAGGTACGTGATCGTGTCCGTGGACTCCCCGATCCGGCGCAGCAACTGCCGGGCGGCGGGCAGCTGTGCCCACCCCGCCTCGTGGCCGTGGGTGGTGGCCACCAGCCGCTCGGCGCCCGCCCTGCGCAGCGCGGGCGCCATCAGGCCGAGAGGAGCGGCGGCCCCGAACCACACCGACGTACAGCCGTGCTCCCGCAGCAGCGACACCGCGCGCCGCGTGGCGTCCGGCGTCGGCAGCAGCATCGTCGTCCGGTCGCGTACGACGGTGAAGGGCTGCTCGGCGTCGAAGGCCGCCGTCGCCTCGACACCCTCCCGGCTCCGCTTCCACGTGGACGCGTAGACGACCAGCCGCTCGGGGTCCAGCCGCAGCGCCATGTTGTGCAGGAAGGCCTGGATGCCGCCGGGCCGGGGCGGGAAGTCGTTCGTCACGATCAGGGTCTTGTGCATCTCGCCGCCGACCCTACCGGGCGGGCCCCGGCTCCCCCACCGGGCCCGACCGGGTTCCCCACAGCCCGGCCCGGCCACGCTGCGAGCACTGTCACAGACGGAGGGGGGAGTATGTCCCCACACGCGGGACAGCGCGAGGCACACGAGCAGAGGCGCGGGTGGACATGGCGGCGGGCACACGGCGGTTCCCGGTCGGGCTCCTCGCGGCCTGGACCGCGACCAGACTGCTTCTGCTGCTGTTCGTGCTCAAGGTCCTGGTCTTTCCCGGACCGGACGTCACCAGCGACGTGTCGGTCATCTACCAGGGCTGGTACGAGGTGTTGCGCACCGGCACGTACCCCCTGGACGACGTGACGTGGCAGTACCCGCCCGCCGCCGCCCTCGCGGTCCTCTCCCCCGCGCTGCTGCCGTTCCTGGACTACGCGACCGCGTTCTTCGTCCTGGCCCTCCTCGCCGACGTGGTGGTCCTCGCGCTGCTGCGGTACGCGGGGACACGCCCCGGCCGGACGCTGCGCGGCGCCTGGGTGTGGGTGGCGGGCGTGGCGCTGCTCGGGCCGACCGTGTACGCCCGGTACGACGTGATGGTCACGGCGGTCGCGGTGGCCGCGCTGCTCGCCGGGACGCGGCACCCGCGCGCGATGGGGGCCCTCGCGGCCTTCGGGGCGCTGCTGAAGGTGTGGCCGGTGCTGCTGCTCCTGGGGGTGAGGAAGCGCACGGCGTGGCTCTCCGCCGCGGTGACCGGTGTGGCGTTGACGGTGCTGTTCTCGGCGTCGATGCCGGGTGCCTTCGCCTTCCTGACCTTTCAGCGCGACCGGGGCACCGAGGTCGAGTCCCTCGGCGCGCTGGTGTTCCACGTGGCCCGCCAGTTCGGCTGGGAGGGCCAGGTGCTGCTCAACTACGGCTCGGTCGAGTTCCTCGGCCCGTACGTCGATGCCGTCAGCACGGGGGCGCTGCTGCTGAGCGCGGCGGCGTTCGGCTGGCTGGTGCTGTGGCGGGTGCGGGCGGGGCGGTTCGCGTCGTCCACGCCTGCCGAGGCGGCCTTCGTGGCCGTGCTGATGTTCACGACCACGAGCCGGGTCATCAGTCCGCAGTACATGGTGTGGCTGGTCGGGCTCGCGGCGGTGTGTCTGTGCTTCCGGGGGAGCCGGATGACGGTGCCCGCGTACCTGGTGCTGGCCGCGTGCCTGGTGACCGTGCTGGAGTTTCCCGTGTGGTTCGGTCATGTGGTCGCGAGTGACTGGGTGGGGGTGCTGCTGCTCTTCGCTCGCAACGGGTTGCTGGTGATCGCGACGGTGTTGGGTGCGCTGGAGCTGTGGGAGGGGTCGGTGGGTGTTGCTCCTCCCCCGGCTTCGGTTCCGGTTCCGTCCGGGAACGTGGGGAATGAGTCTCGTCTGCCGGGGGCTGTGTCTGGTCAGGTGCGGGTCCGTCGTGGCTTGTCGCGCCCACGCGGCGGAGCCGCGCAGTGACACAACCCCGCGCCCCTGAAAGGAACGGGCCGTTCCCCGCGGCCCTGGAAGCTCAGCCCAGCTGTGCTCGCAGGTACGTCCGCCACTGAGCCGTGAACTGGTCCGGTGTCGTGCCGAGTACGTCCCTCAGGGCGTCCTCCACCGCACCCGCCCGCTTCTCGTGGGCCCCCACGGCGCGGTAGAACTCGTTCAGGCGGACCTCGCCCCAGCGGTCCGCGATCATGCGGCAGGCCAGCCAGCCGCTCTCGTAGGCCTGGGCGAGCCGTGTCGCGTTGGTGCCGAAGCCGAAGTCCGCGTCGTCCGGGAGCCGGCTCGGTGTGCGGCCCTCCAGGACGGCCCGCTGCAGTTCCGGGGCGACCTGGACCGCGGTGCGGCCGGTCGCCCGGTAGCCGACCCAGTCGGCGTAGCCCTCGGAGAGCCACAGGGGCGTGGCCGCGGTCGTGGCCGCCCGGGTGGCGACGTGGGTGGTCTCGTGGGTGAGGACGACCTGGCGGCCGAAGCCGCCGAGGAGGCCGTACGCGTCGGGGTTCACGATGATCCGGTCCGCGGGCGCGTTCGGGGAGCCCCCCGCCTCGCCGGTGGTGACCGCCGCGATACCCCGGTACCCGGAGGCGGGCGCGCCGAGCAGGCCCGCCATCTCGTCCAGCGACTCCGGTACGAGGACGACGACCCGCCGCGCCCAGTCGTCGCCCCACGCCCCGGTCACCGCGGGCACGGCCCGGTCCGCCAGCGCCGCGTACCCGCGCAGGGTCGCGGCCGGCTGCCCGACCCCGAGGACGAGGCTGCGCTCCCCCTTCACCACCCGGACGGTGCCCTGCTCCCACAGCTGCTGGGCGGCCTTCTCGGCGGGCTCGTCGGAGGCGACGTACCAGGTTCCGTCGTCGCGGGTCAGCGTCAGGGCGCGGGCCGCCGTGACCGGGGCCTTGTCGTAGCCGCGTATCCGGTAGCGGAGTTCCGCCGAGGCCGTCGCGCTGTCCCCGGTGCGGTGGAAGCCGGTCAGACGGTACGACCAGGAAACGAGGGGCAGACGCCGCAGGTTCGCGAACTCGGCCATGCCCGTGGCGAGCTGGTCCCGGCTGCCGGACGCCGGCGCCTGAGTCCCCCGGTACGCGGGCTCGTCCCGCTCCAGCACGGCCGCCGCCCGCCGGTCGAGCACGTGCTGGACATCGATCCGGGCCGCGTCGGGCGCGGGCCCGCCCCCGCAGCCCACGAGGAGGGCGAACGCCAAGGACAGCCCTGCCCACATCGCACGCGTTCGACCAGCCACCTTCCCGATCGTACGGTGACGCGCCGCACCTGGCGTGCCCCCGTTCAGACCCGTGTGACCGAGGAGATCGGCATCATGCCGACGGGGTCGTAGCGGACGGGTGCGCCCGGGTAGGGGGCGTGGATGACCTGGCCGTTGCCCGCGTACATGCCGACGTGGCTGGCGTCGTCCCGGTAGAGGACCAGGTCGCCGGGCTGTGCCTCGGACAGCGGCACCTGGCGTCCGGCGTACCGCTGGGCCTGGGAGGTGCGCGGCAGTCCGACGCCGGCCTGGCCGTACGACCACTGCATGAGGCCGGAACAGTCGAAGCCGTAGGGCCCGTTGGCACCCCACACGTACGGCCTGCCCAGGGCGGAGCGGGCCGCGGCGACGGCGGCTGCCGCGCGGGAGTCGGGCGCCGGGGCGTCGGCGAGGCCGGGCAGGTCGGTGCGGCCGGCCTCGCGGGAGGCCCGGACGTACTCCTCGCGCTCGGCCTCGGGCAGGGAGTTGAGCAGCCTGCGGGCCTCGGCGAGTTTGCGCTCGACGGTGCGCTTGTGCCGGGCGACGTCCTTGCGGCTCCTCTCCAGCTGCCGGAGCTTGCCGGTCGCCTGCCGGCGCTCCTGGGCGAGGTCGCGCAGGGCCCGCTGGAGAAGTGCGAGCTCCTTGGCCTGGTGGGCGCTGATGCGGTCGAGTGCGGCGGCCTTGTCGAGGTAGCTCTCGGGGTCCTCGGTGAGCAGCAGGGCGAGCGAGGGGTCGACCCCGCCCGAGCGGTACTGGGCCCCCGCGAGCGAACCGAGCGCATCCCGCATGGTGTTGACGCGCTCCTGCTGGCGGGCGATCGTGTCCTGGGCGTCACCGAGCTGCTCACGCAGGGTGTCGGCCCGTTCGTCGGCCTTGTTGAACGCCTCGGTGGCTTTCTCGGCCTCCTCGTAGAGGCGGTCCACCTCGGCACGGGTGTCGTCGGACGGCGCGGCGGCGGCCGGCCCGCCCTGTTGTACGACACCGAGGGCCGCGGCCGCGGCGGACAGAACGCAGAGCGCGGCGCTCGTGCCCCGGTCGAATCCGGACGGTGCAAGGCGGCGATGGTGGGACCCCACGGGAAGCCGCTTCCCTTCTCTGGCGGACACGGACCGTCCCCCTGTGCAGGGGAAACGGCCAGACAGTAGCCCTGTGGCCAGGCGTCGGCCAAAGTAGTGATCGGGTGCGGAACGAGCACACAGCGTGACGCCCCGCCTCTGACGCAGGTCATCAGCGGGGCGTGGGGTCAGCGTCGCTCGCGGCAATTCGCCCGTTCGGGCGTCACGCGCCGAAGGCGCGCGCCCGGGGCGGCGGACAAGGGGAGCTCGTCAGATGCGCACGCCGAACTGGAACGGCATGTTGTTGATCGACTCGTAGCGGACGACCGTGCCGGTGCGCGGGGCGTGCAGGATCTGGCCGTTGCCCGCGTAGAAGCCGACGTGGTGCAGGTCGCCGTAGAAGAGGACCAGGTCACCGACCTTGAGGTCGGACTGCGAGTAGATGCGCGTCCCGGCGTTGGCCTGGGCCTGCGAGGTGCGCGGGATGGCGACGCCGGCCTGGGCGTAGGCCCAGGAGGTGAGGCCGGAGCAGTCGTAGGAGCTGGGGCCGGAGGCGCCGTACACGTACGGCTTGCCGATCTGGCTCTGGGCGGCGGCGTAGGCCTCCGCGGCGCGGCCGCTCGCGGCGGAGCCGCCGCCGAGGGCGTCGCGCGCGCTCTCGCGGCTGGCGCGTTCGTCGGCGGCGTCGAGGGCCGCACGCTCCGCCGCCGTCAGCTGGTTGAGGAGCTTCTGGGCCTGGGCGAGCTTGGCCTGAACCTCCTTCTTGTTCTCGCTCAGTGCCTCGCGGGTGTCGGAGAGGTCCTTGAGCTTCTCGGAGGCCTCCTGGCGCTGCTGGGCGAGCGCGCGCTGCTTCTCCTGGACCTTCCTGAGCGACTCGACCTGCTGGGCGCTCAACTGGTCAAGGGTGGAAGCCTTGTCGAGGTAGTCGTCCGGGTCGGCGGAGAGGAAGAGCTGGAGGGAGGAGTCGATGCCGCCGGTGCGGTACTGGGCGCTGGCCGCCAGACCGATGCCCTCGCGCAGCTTGTTGAGGTCCTCCTGGCCGCGGGCGACGTTGTCCTGGAGGGTGGAGATCTCCTTCTGGAGCTTCTCCTGCTTCTCCTTGGCCCCGTTGAGCTTCTCGGTGGCCGCCTCGGCCTGCTCGTAGAGGGCGTCGACCTTGGCCTTGACCTCGTCCTTGCTCGGCTTCTCGCTGGGCGCGGCGTTCGCGGCCTGCGAGGTGAGGGCCACAGCGGCAGCAGCGGCGGTCGTGAGCACGGTGACACGTGCGCGGTTCGGCTGCTTCGGTCGACGGTGGGACGCCACGGAGGCGAGCTCCTTCTTCCTTCAGCCGCCTACCGACACGCCGGTGGGCGGTGCCCCTCCACCGTCGCTCCCCATGAGCGATCAACCGAGCGGAGGTTCGGGCCAGACCCTAGTGACCTTCTTGTGATCAGATCAAATCCCCGCGTGAAAAAAGTATGTGACGCAGCGCATTCTTTGCCCTTGACTCACGTGCGGTGATGCCTGCCTGACGCTACGTTGCGTGACGATTCCGCCAATTCGGGCATAGACCCACGTACGTTACGCTTGGGATCTACGTGGCCCTTGGGAGGTACGGATCAGAAGGGCCGAGCGTTCAGAGGGGCGCGGAATCCAGCCGGCGACCCACCCGCCCGGGGAGGGGCTCAGCCGCGCGACAACCGCTTCAGCAGGACGGCGGATGCCACCGGCCGGGCCCCCGCCTTCGCCACCCCGTCCGCCACCTCGCGGTCGGTGGAGGCCACGATGACCGGCCGCCCCGGCGGCTCGGCGCGCACCAGCTGCCGGATCAACTCGTCGGCCGTGACACCCGGCTTGGAGAACAGCACCCGCACACCGCGCGGCGGCGCGAGCAGCACGGGCGCGGCCAGCTCAGCACCGTCGAAGACGCACGTCACCTCGGCGTTGGTCTGCGCGGCGAGCTGCGAGAGCTGTCCGAGGAGCCTCAGGCGCTGCTTCTCCAGCGGCATCTGCGGATAGCCCGTCTTGGTGACGTTGTAGCCGTCGACGACGAGGTGCGCCTGCGGCAGCGCGAGCAACTGGTCCAGGATCGCGGGGTCGTTCTCGGACAGGGCGCGGGCGGCGATGTCCTTCGGGGTCATGCGGCCGGGTTCGACCGCGTCCACGGTCTCGGCGGGCCGTACCGACACCGGCGGCAACGCCAGCTCCCGCCGCAGCCCTTGGGCCGCGTCCAGCACGGTGTCCAGGAGCAGCCGGACGCGCATGTCCTCGACGCTGCGCCCCTCGCGCGCGGCGCGCCGGGTGGCCTCCAGCGCCGCCTCGGCCTCCCCCAGGCGGGCCTTGAGCCGCCGGGTCTCGCTCTCGGCGGCCGACACCTGCGCCTGGCCCTCGGCGCGCACGGCCTCGACCTCGCCCTGCACCTTGCGCAACGCGGCCTCGCCGCGCTTGACGTCGCTGAGGGCGGCGCGCAGTTTGCGGTGCAGCGACTCGGCTTCCTTCTTCGCCGTCTCCAGCTCCGCGCGCAGCCGCTCGGTCTCGGCCTTCGTGTGCCCGCGGGCCTGAGCGAGCTCCTCGCGCAGCCGCTCCAGCTCGGCGCGGCTCTCCTCGTCCGCGCGCTCCGCGTCCGCCCGCTGGGCCTCCTCGCCGGCGGCGGTGACCAGCTTGACCCAGCCCGTGGGGCGCAGCACGTAGGCCGCGGCCGCCACATCCAGCGGGTCCGCGGCCGGGGGCGGCGCGCCCGAGTCGAGGGCGGCGGCGAGCTCGGGCTGGGCCTCTCTGAGCCGCTCCCCGATGCGCTGCCGGAACAGAGTGTCGCCCTCCAGGGCCGCCGCCATGGCGTTGCCCGCGAACTTGGCCCTCCGGTTCGGGGCGAACCGCGCGTACTGTCTGAGCTGCGCGGGCAGTTCCGAGACGGTCAGCCCGCCGAAGCCGTCGGACACGATCTGCACCACGCGTCGGCGCACGCCCTCGGGCAGCGGACGGTCGAGCACCTCAGCGGCGCCGTCGCCCGGCCCCCCGCCTGTGGTCTCCACCATCCGTCACCCCACTACCTGTCCGGTACCTGTGCGGGGGCCGCTCCTGTCAGGAGCCCGACCCCGGCCTGTCCACGAGTTCCACCTGGTCCACGGCGTTGCACCAGCGGCAGCGCACCGACTCGATCGTCTCACTGAGCACTTCGCGCTCCTCGACCTTCGGCTCCCCCGCCAGGTCCAGGTGCACGTACTCGACGACCTTCGACGAGCGGGTGACATCGAACCGAGTGAGGTTGCCGCAGAGCGTGCAGCGCCAGCGGGTGGTGTCGGTCGGCAGGGGAACCGTCGTCATCGTGGCTGCTCTTCCTTCCAGTCTCCGTGATGCGCCAGCTTCCCTGGTGCGTGTGGCTCGTAACCCTACGGCCTGGCGGGTACCTGCCGCCCGTCCGGCCGCGGCGGCGAGGCGGTATGCGCGGTTGGGTCCTGTTACGTCATGATCTGCGCGTGATCAGCGAGTGGAGCGCGAGGGCCGGCCGGGCGCTGCGGGAGCAGCCGGCGCCGGTGACGTACGGGCTGATCGGTGTCTGCTGCGTGATCTTCGTGATCGGGCCCGCGTCCGGGGTGAACGCCGCGTACGGCACCGGTGACGAGCTGCTCACCGCCCAGCGGGCGTACTTCCGGCACTGGGGGGTCGTGCCCGCCGAACTGATCTCCGCCGAGCCGCGCGCCGCGCTCACGCCCGTGACGGCGCTGTTCGTCCACGGGAGCTGGCTCCACCTCCTCGGCAACATGCTGTTCCTCTACGTCTTCGGCGTCATGACCGAGGAGCGGATGGGCCACATCCGGTTCGCCCTCTTCTACGCGTGCTGCGGCTGCCTCGCCCTGCTGGGGTACGCGGTCGCCAACGCCGACTCGTCGCAGACGCTGGTGGGGGCGTCGGGGGCGATCTCCGCCGTCCTCGGCGCGTTTCTGTACCTGTTCCCCGGAGCGCGGGTCACCAGCCTCTTTCCGTTCCTGTTCTTCCTCCCGCTGCGGTTTCCGGCGTGGGTGACCCTGCCGTTCTGGGTGGCCCTCCAGTGGGTGGCGGCCGGGCAGGCCCCGCGGGGGCCCGGGGTGGCCTACCTGGCGCACGTCGTGGGGTTCCTGCTGGGGTTCGCCTGCGCGTGGGTGCGGTGCGGGTGGCCGACTAGAGTGACACCCCCAGCGTCCGCCCCCGAGGGAGAGAACCCGCCGTGATCACCGCGATCGTGCTCATCAAGACCAGCGTGGACCGGATCCCCGAGATCGCCGAGTCGATCGCGGCGCTGGAGTCCGTCAGCGAGGTGTTCTCCGTGACCGGGACGTATGACCTGATCGCCATGGTGCGGGTGAAGGCCCATGATGATCTCGCTGACGTGATCCCGGGGAAGATCAGCAAGATTCCGGGGGTCGAGGCCACGGATACGCATGTGGCGTTCCGGGCCTATTCGCAGCATGACCTTGAGGCTGCGTTCGCGATCGGTTTGGACAGCTGACGGTTGTCTGGCGAGTGCTGGTGCGTCGTGGTTGCTCGCGCCCACGCGGCGGAGCCGCACATCGGCACAGCCCCGCGCCCCTGACTGGATGCAGTTCCCCTCAGATGAAGAGTTCCTCATCTGCGGCTCATCCTTGCTGTCCGGTGCCCGGCGCAGGCTGTGCTCATGGTTTTCTCGCGCCGGATGGTGGCCCTCGCCGCTGTTGTGCTGATTCCTCTCGGGATCGCCGCCACCAGTTTCGCCCTCACTGACAGCCCGGAGTCGCCCAAGGTGCCGCCCAGGGTCGAGTTGGACAAGGGATCGCCCTCGCCCACGCCGACCCGGTCCACGCCCTCGCCCACGCCCAGTGACGAGGTCGTGTCGCGGCCCCCGGTGACGGACAGCAGCTCTGCGGATGACGACGATGACGACGACGGGCCCGGCGACGACGGATGAACGTCCGCGACGGCCGCTGTCCGCTCGGGTCCGCATCCTGCTCTGGCTGCTGCTCATGATGGCCGTCGCCCTCGGCTCGGTGGCCACGACGACGCGGTCGATCCTGGTGCGGGACGTCGAGCACCGGATCAACGGGCTGCTGGCCCAGGAGACCGGTGAGTTCGCCAACTTCGAGGAGCGGGGCGTCGATCCGCGCACCGGAGGGCCGTTCACGGACCCGGCGCGGCTGCTGCACGTCTTCCTGGAGCGGCAGTACGCCGACCCGGACGAGGAGCTCATCGGGCTGGTGGGGCGGGAGGGCCGTGGGCCCGCGCAGATCATCCAGCCGCCCCGTGACCTGCCGGTCGCCGTGCCCCTGCACCGGGACGCCGACGCCCGGCGCCGTATCTTCGACTCGCCCGACTCCACCGGCACTCTGCACCGGGCGTCCGGGGAGATCCGCTGGGCCAAGGTCGCCGTCGCCCGGCACGGCAGTGAACCGGACGCCGCGTTCGTTGTCGCCTTCCACCCGGGGCGCGAACAGGGCGGCGTGGACGACGTGTTCCGCATACTGCTCGCCATCTCCGGGGTGGCCCTGGTCCTGGCGACCGGGATCGGCTGGGTGGTCGCGGGACGGATCCTGCAGCCCGTACGGCTGGTACGGGCCGCCGCCGCGCAGCTCACCGAGCAGGACCTCACCCGCCGTATCCCGGTGCGCGGCCGGGACGACGTGGCCGCGCTCGCCGAGACGTTCAACGCGATGCTCGACCGGCTGGAGCGTGCCTTCGCCGCCCAGCGGGAGTTCGTCGACGACGCCGGTCATGAGCTGCGCACTCCCATCACCATTGTGCGCGGGCACCTGGAGCTGATGGGCGACGACCCGGCCGAGCGCGAGGAGACCGTGCGTCTCGTCACCGACGAGCTCGACCGGATGAGCCGTATCGTCGAGGACCTGCTCCTGCTCGCCAAGTCCGAGCGTCCCGACTTCGTCACCCCGGAGCCGGTCCAGCTCGCCGAACTGACCGCCGACGTCTACGTCAAGGCCCGCACCCTGGGCGAGCGCGACTGGCGCCTCGACGAAGTCGCCGACCGGGAGGTGGAGTTGGACCCCCAGCGCATCACCCAGGCGATGGTGCAGCTCGCGCAGAACGCCGTTCAGCACACGACACCCGGGCAGACCATCCGCATCGGGTCCCGCGCCGAGGGGGCGCGCGTGGAACTGTACGTCGTCGACTCGGGGCCCGGCGTCCAGCCGCAGGACGCCGGGGTCATCTTCGAGCGGTTCCGGCGCGGGACCGCCCGGCGCGGCGCCCGCGGTTCGGGGGCCGGCCTCGGGCTGTCGATCGTGCGGGCGATCGCGGAGGCCCACGGCGGCCGGGTCCGCCTGCACGACACGGAGGGCGGCGGCGCCACCTTCGTCCTCACCCTGGGAGGGGCCCGTACATGAGCCGCGTTCTCATCGTCGAGGACGAGGAGCGCATCGCCTCCTTCGTCGAGAAGGGCCTGCGTGCCAACGGATTCACGACCACGGTGGTCGGCGACGGGGACGCCGCGTACGAGTACGCGCTGACCGGCGGCTTCGACCTGGTCGTCCTCGACATCGGGCTGCCCGGCCGCGACGGTTTCACCGTGTTGCGCGAGCTGCGGGAGGCCCGCGTGACGGTCCCCGTGATCGTGCTGACCGCGCGGGACTCCGTACGGGACACCGTGGCCGGTCTGGAGGGCGGCGCCGACGACTGGATGACCAAGCCGTTCCGCTTCGAGGAACTGCTGGCGCGGGTGCGCCTGCGGTTGCGTACGGCGGCACGGGCGCCCGAGGTGACGGTGCTGCGGTCCGGAGCGCTGAGCCTGGACCTGCGGACGCGCAGGGCCCGGGCCGGCGAGCGGACGGTCGACCTGACGGCCCGCGAGTTCGTGCTGCTCGAGCTGTTCCTGCGGCATCCGGGGCAGGTGCTGTCCCGCGAGCAGATCCTGTCGCACGTGTGGGGCTACGACTTCGATCCCGGCTCCAACATCGTGGACGTGTACGTGCGCGCGCTGCGCAGGAAGCTGGGCTCCGAGCAGGTCGAGACGGTCCGGGGCATGGGGTACCGGTTGCCGGCGTGACCGGTGAACGGCACCGGTGAACGGCGCCGCTTGCGGCACCGGTGAACGGCCGCGTGAAGTTCCCTTCATGTGCGGCTCATCGACGGCTCACGGCCCGGGTGAACCCTTGATGACGTGACCCTGAACCTCCGTCTGACCGCGGCCCTCTGCGGGGCGCTGTCCCTGTGCGCGCTGCTCGTGGTCCCCGGCACCTTCCCCGGGCTCGGCACCGACGCCCGCCTCACGCTCGCGGTCTTCGCCCTGGCCACCTGCGCCTGGATCGCCACGCCGATCGACGACACGTACATCGCGCTGGGCGCCGGGCTCGCGCTGACGGTGACCGGCGTGATCAGCAGCGACACGCTGTTCGGCACCCTGGGCGACTCGACGGTGTGGCTGCTGATCTGCGCGTTCGTGCTGGCGGCGGCGGTGACCCGGACGGGGCTCGCGGGACGGGCCGCGGTGTTCCTGGTCGGCGGGGCGCGCACCGTACGGCAGCTGACGCACCTGACGACGGCGGCGCTGGTCGTCACGGCGTTCGCGGTGCCCGCCACCTCGGGCCGTGCCGCGCTCGCGCTGCCGGTGTTCCTGGCCCTCGCCAAGGCGCTCGCCGACCGGAAACGACTGGTCGTGATGCTGGCGTTGCTGTTTCCGACCGTGATCCTTCTGTCGGCGGTGGCGACCCTGATCGGGGCGGGCGCGCATCTGATCACCGTGTCGGTGCTGTGGGAGGCCACCGGTGACCGGATCGGCTTCACCCAGTGGCTGCTGCTGGGCCTGCCGCTGGCCGTGGTGTCCTCCCATCTGGCCGCCGAGGCCGTCCTGCTCACCACCACGCGGCGCGCGGACCGCCGGGGGCCCGTGCGCATCACCGCCGAGCAGATCCAGGAGCACAGCGACCGCCCGGTCACCGGCCCCTGGTCGCAGGCCGAGACCCGGTGCGCGCTGCTGCTCGCCACGGTCGTTCTCCTGTGGTGCGCCGAGCCGCTGCACCGGGTGCCGCCCGCGGTCGTGGCGCTGATCGGCGCGGTCGTCGCGTCCTCGCCGGCCCTGGGCACCGTACGGCTGAAGGACGCGCTGAAGACGGTTCCCTGGCCGCTGCTGCTGTTCATGGCGGCGACGATGGCGATGGGCGTCGCGCTGGCGGACTCGGGCGCGGCGAAGTGGCTCGTCTCCGGGCTCCCGGCGGGGGTCACCCCGGCGGTGTTCCTGGCGGTCGTCGTCGTGATCAGCACAGCGGCCCATCTGATCCTGCAGTCCCGTTCGGCACGCTCGTCGGTGCTGGTCCCCCTGGTGGTGGCGGCGGCCGTGGGCGCGGGCGTCAACCCCGTCGCCGCGGCGCTCGCGTCCACCGCGGCGGCGGGCTTCTGCCACACGCTCCCGGCCTCCGCGAAGCCGGTCACGCTCTTCGCCGAGGTCCCGGGGACGCCCACGTACACCCCGCGCGACCTGCTGCGCCTGTCCGCCGTCCTGGCGCCGCTGAGCGCCGCCCTCGTCCTGCTCTTCGCCGTCGCGGTGTGGCCACTGCTCGGCGTCCCCCTGACCCCCTAGGAGACATCCCGTGCTCAGCCGTGTCGCCGTAGCCCCCAGCGGCTTCAAGGAGTCCCTGTCCGCCCGGGCCGCCGCCGACGCCATCGCGGACGGCGTCCGCCGCGTCGTGCCCGATGCCGAGATCGACCTCATCCCGCTGGTGGACGGCGGTGAGGGCACGGCCGCCGCGCTGGCCGCCTCGACCGGCGGCCGGCTGGTCGCCCTGCCCGCCACGGGTCCGGTCGGGGAACCCCTGGGCACCCACTTCGCGCTGCTCGGCTCCCGGGACACGGCGGTCGTGGAGATGGCGGCGGTCGCGGGCCTGTCCCTCGTCCCGCACAGCCTCCGCGACCCGGGGGCGACGACGACGTACGGCGTGGGTGAGCTGATCCGGGCCGCCCTCGACCAGGGCGTACGGCGCGTCCTCGTCGGCTGCGGCGACTCGGGTACGTCGGACGGGGGCGCCGGCGCCCTCCAGGCGCTGGGCGCCCGCCTGCTCGACGCCGACGGCTTCGAACTCCCGCACGGTGGGCGGGAGTTGTCCCGCCTCCACCACATCGACCCGTCGGGCCTCGACCCCCGCCTGAAGGGTGTCGAGCTCCTGGTCGCCTGCAACCCGTACAACGTGCTGTGCGGCGAGCGCGGAGTGGCCCGCGTCTTCGGCCCGCAGAAGGGCGCGACCCCGGCGCAGGTGGAGGAGCTGTCGGCGGCCCTGGAGAACTGGGCGTACGTCCTGACCCGGGACCTCGCCGCCCCCGGCGCCGGCCTGGACGGCGGCGGACCCGGCATCGATCTCCGGTACGGCCCCGGGACCGGAGCCTCCGGCGGCCTCGGGGCGGGCCTCGCGGCCCTGGGCGCCCGCCTCCTCCCCCGCTTCGAGGTGCTGCTCGACCACCTCGACCTGGACGCCCGGCTGGCCCGCGCCGACCTGGTCGTCACCGCCGAGGGGGCGCTGGACCACCAGACGCCGCGCGGCAAGGTCCCGGCCGAGGTGGCCCGCCGCGCCAAACTGCACGGGCGGCCGGTGCTCGCCCTGGCGGGCACGCTCGGCGAGGGCGCGCACGAGGTGCCGGGCGTGGACGCCTGTCACGGCATCCTGCCCGCTCCGATGGCGCTGGCCGAGGCGCTGGTCCGGGCCTCCGAACTCCTCACCGACGCCACCGAGCGCGCGCTGCGCATGATCCTGCTCGGCGCCCGGCTACCGGTGCCCGCCGGGATGCCTCACGCGGAGGTGTCGGGCACGCAACGCCCGTCCTCCGTACGGTAGTTCCACCGGGCGCCGTCCCGGACGAGTTCCTTGACCGCGCGGACGAACCGCTCGACGTGCTCGTCCGGCGTCCCGGCCCCGAAGCTCACGCGGATCGCGTTGAGGGACTTCTCGCCGGGCGCGGCCTCGGGGGCGCCGCACTCGCCCTGGGTCTGCGGGTCACCGCCGAGGAGCGTCCGCACCAGTGGGTGGGCGCAGAAGAGGCCGTCCCGTACGCCGATCCCGTACTCGGCGGAGAGGGCGGCGGCGAAGTGCGAGCTGTTCCAGCCCTCGACGACGAAGGAGAGGACGCCGACCCGCGGGGCGTCCTCGCCGAAGAGGGAGAGGATCCTGACCTCGGGGACCTCGGCGAGGCCCGCGCGGACCGTGCGGACGAGGTGCTGCTCGCGGGCGACCAGGGTGTCGAACCCGGCCTCGGTGAGGGCCTTGCAGGCGGACGCGATGGCGTAGGCGCCGATGACGTTGGGCGACCCGGCCTCGTGGCGCGCGGCGGTGTCGTGCCACTCGACGTCGACGCCCCCGTCCGTGCGCCGGGACACCTTCCGGCTCGCGCCGCCGCCCGCGAGGTACGGCTCGGCCTCGCGCAGCCAGTCGGCGCGTCCCGCCAGGACGCCGGAACCGAAGGGCGCGTACAGCTTGTGCCCGGAGAAGGCGACCCAGTCGACGTCCAGCTCCCGTACGGAGACGGGGTGGTGGGGCGCGAGCTGGGCGGCGTCCAGGACGATGCGGGCGCCGTGGGCGTGCGCGGCGGCGGCCAGCTCGCGGACGGGCCACAGCTCGCCGGTCACGTTGGAGGCGCCGGTGACGCAGACGAGGGCGGGCCCGTGGGGGTCGCGGTCGGCGAGGGCGCGCTCCAGGGTGGCGACGGCCTCGGCCGGCGTGCGGGGGGCGTCGAGGTAGGTGACGCGGGCGCCGCGCCAGGGCAGCAGCGCGGCGTGGTGCTCGGTCTCGAACACGAAGACCTGGCAGCCGACGGGGAGCGCGGCGGCGAGGAGGCCCAGCGAGTCGGTGGTGGACCGGGTGAAGACCAGCTGGTCGTCGTCCCGGCAGTCGAGGAACTCGGCGACGGTCCTGCGGGCGTTCTCGAAGAGGTCGGTGGACAGCTGGGAGAGGTAGCCGGCGCCGCGGTGCACGCTGCCGTAGTACGGCGCGTACGCGGCGACGTCGTCCCAGACGCGCTGCAGGGCGGGGGCGCTGGCGGCGTAGTCCAGCGCGGCGTACGTGACTTCGCCACCGGTCACGAGCGGGACGGTGACGTCACGGCCCAGGACGGGCAGCGGGGTGTGGAGGGACTGGCCGGTGGCAGCGGTGATGACGGACATGGCGGAACTCCCGTGAAGGCAGGTGGGATTCACCGCGCGAGCGGCCGTGGTGCGGCGTTGCGTGGCTCAAGCGCGGGTGAAGGGGAAAAGGGTGTGCGGAGGCGGGGCTCTGCGGCCCTATCGCATTCGCTTGCTCACGGAAGGCTCCTCGACGACCAGGACCCCTGGTTATCGCGAGGGGTCCGCGCTTGCCGTAGACCTCGCTGCCTACGGCCTGGTCTTCACCCGGGGCACCCCGCCACGGACGGAGGGTTGCCGGACAGCCGGCCGGGGCCTTGTGACTGTCGCTCATGACCTGCCAAGCATCTTGCCACACGATCATCCGGGCGCAAGTGGGATGTCCGGATGGCGGGATGACGCGGCGCCGGAGGGGCTGGATGGTGCGGGGCGGCGCTGGCTGTTCTCCGGCCGCGACCGTGCTTTTCAGGGGCGCGGGGAACTGCGCGACCAGCCCCCCACTCACCCGCACCCGACGCACCCGCCCAGCCCCAGGGGCACCGTCACGCGTTGCTCGCCGTCACCCACCGCTCCAGCACCCGCCGTGCGGCCCCCGAGTCGATCGACTCCGCTGCCCTGTCCATACCCGCACGGAGCTGGGCCGCGAGCGGCCCGTCCCCCGGCTCCAGCGCCACCAGCGCCGCCGCCGAGTTCAACAGCACGGCGTCCCGCACGGGCCCCGGCTCCCCGGCGAGCAACCGCCGCGCCACATCCGCGTTGTAGGACGCGTCGGCACCCCGCAGCGCCTCCACGGGCACCAGCTCGAGACCGACGTCCCGCGGGTCGAAGGTCTCCTCCGTGACCTTGCCGTCCCGGACCACCCACACCCGCGACGTCGACGTCGTCGTCAGCTCGTCCAGCCCGTCGTCACCGCGGAACACCAGCGAGGAGTTGCCGCGCTCGGCGAAGACACCGGCGACGATGGGCGCCATCCGCGGATCGGCGACCCCGACCGCCTGGGCCCGCACCTTCGCGGGGTTGGTCAGCGGACCGAGCGCGTTGAACACCGTGCGGATGCCCAACTGCCCACGTGCCGCGCCCACATGGCGCAGCGCCGGATGGAACTTGATCGCGAAGCAGAAGGTGATCCCGGCCTCCTCGGCCACCTCGGCCACCCGCTGCGGGGTCAGTTCGAGATTGACGCCGAGCTTCTCCAGGACGTCCGAGGCGCCCGACGCCGACGACGCGGCCCGGTTGCCGTGCTTGACGACCTTCGCGCCCGTACCTGCGATGACGATCGACGACATCGTGGAGATGTTCACCGTCTTCGCGCCGTCGCCGCCCGTACCGACGATGTCGACGGTCGCGCCGGACACCTCGATCAGGTTGGCGTGCGCGTACATCGTCCGGACGAGGCCGGCGATCTCCTCGACGGTCTCCCCCTTGGCCCGCATCGCCACCACGAAGCCGGCGATCTGCGCGTCCGTGGCCTCGCCGCGCATGATCAGGTCCATCGCCCAGGCGGTGTCGTCCGCCGTCAGGTCGCGGCCGTCCAGCAGTCCGTTCAGCAGCGCGGGCCATGAGCGGCCCGCCGCGGTGTCGCCTCCAGCGGGGATCACAGCGCTCATAAGCCGCTCCTGGGTGATGGGGCAACCGATCAACGGATCGGTTCCACGGATCTCAACGGGTCCACCCTATCCAGCCAGAGGCACGGCGAAGGGCCCCGTCCGAACAACGGACGGGGCCCTTCGGCCGTGCGCGTGGCGAGCGCAGCGATCAGTGGTGGCCGTGGCCGCTCGTGATCTCCTTGTACTCCTCGGCGGTCGGCTTCGGGATCTGGCTGTCCTCGCCGTAGTACGCCTTGCTGAGCTTGGCGCGGAGCTTCTCCGAGCCCTTGATCTTGCGCTTGACGCCGTTCTCGTCGACGGCGGGGCCGATCTGGCGCGGCACGTACTGCTCGTGCGCGGTGAGCGTGTGCAGCTGCTCCTGGCTGAGCGGCTCGTGGACCTCGATGAACTCACCGTGCGGCAGGCGCTTGATGATGCCCGTCTCGCGGCCGTGCAGCACCTTGTCCTTGTCCCGGCGCTGCAGGCCGAGGCAGATGCGCTTGGTGATGACGAACGCGAGGACCGGGGCCACGAAGAACGCGATCCGCACGAACCAGGTGATGGCGTTGATCGAGAGGTGGAAGTGGGTGGCCCAGAGGTCGTTTCCACCACCGATCAGCAGGACCATGTACCAGGTGATCCACGCGACACCGAAGGCCGTACGGGTCGGGGCGTTGCGCGGGCGGTCCAGGATGTGGTGCTCGCGCTTGTCGCCGGTGACCCAGGACTCGATGAACGGGTAGACCGCGATCGCGACCAGCACCAGCGGGAAGATCACCAGCGGGATGAACACGCCCAGGACGAGCGTGTGGCCGCCGAGGTCGATCTCCCAGCCCGGCATGACACGGATCAGACCCTCGGAGAAGCCCATGTACCAGTCGGGCTGGGCGCCGGTGGACACCTGGTCCGGACGGTAGGGGCCCATGGTCCAGATCGGGTTGATCGTGGCGATCGCGGAGATGACCGCGATGACGCCGAAGACCAGGAAGAAGAAGCCTCCGGCCTTGGCCATGTAGACGGGCAGCAGCGGCATGCCGACGACGTTGTTGTTCGTCTTTCCGGGGCCCGCGTACTGCGTGTGCTTGTGGTAGAAGACCAGGATCAGGTGCGCCACCACGAGGCCGAGCATGATGCCCGGCAGCAGCAGGATGTGGACCGAGTAGAAGCGGGCCACGAAGTCGCCGCCGGGGAACTCTCCGCCGAAGAGGAAGAAGGAGAGGTACGTGCCGACGACCGGCACGGACAGGACCGCGCCCTCCATGAAGCGGACACCGGTGCCGGAGAGCAGGTCGTCCGGGAGCGAGTAACCGGTGAAGCCGGTGAACATGCCCAGGACGAACAGCAGGAAGCCGAACAGCCAGTTGACCTCACGCGGCTTGCGGAACGCGCCGGTGAAGAAGACGCGCATCATGTGCACGAACATGCCGGCGAGGAAGATCAGCGCCGCCCAGTGGTGGATCTGCCGGATCAGCAGACCGCCGCGCACGTCGAACGAGATGTGCATCGTCGAGTTGAACGCCTCGGACATCAGCTGTCCCTGCAGCGGGACGTACGAGCCGTGGTACTCGACCTCGTTCATCGACGGGTGGAAGAACAGCGTCAGATAGACACCCGTGATGATGATGATCAGGAAGGTGTAGAGGCAGACCTCGCCCAGCATGAACGACCAGTGGTCGGGGAAGATCTTGCGCATGTTGGCCTTGGCCAGGGAGTAGATCCCCAGCCGGCCGTCGGCCCAGTCGGCGACGCGCTCGCCGGCGGGTGCCTTCCCGCGGGAGCGGTCCGCCGCGCCGGCGGCCGACGTGTCCGTGGTGTTCTCGTTGGTGCTCATCCGCGCTCCCAGTAGGCAGGACCGACGGGCTCCTCGAAGTCGCCGCGCGCCTCGAGGTAACCCTCGTCGTTCACGCCGATGCGCAGCTGAGGCAGGGCGTGACCGGCCGGGCCGAAGATGACCCGGCCGCCGTCGGACAGGTCGAAGGTGGACTGGTGGCAGGGGCAGAGGACGTGGTGTGTCTGCTGCTCGTACAGGGAGATCGGGCAGCCCACGTGGGTGCAGATCTTCGAGTACGCCACGATGCCCTCGTGGGACCACTCCAGCTCGCGCTTGTCCTTGATGTCGCCCGGCTGGATCCGGACGATCATCAGCGCGGCCTTGGCGATCTCGGTCTGGAACTCGTGGTCGTGCTCCTCCAGGCCCTCGGGCTTGGCGAAGGTGAGCGAGCCGACCGCGACGTCGGAGGGACGCAGCGGCTCGTTCGTGTTCATGTTGACGAGCAGCTTGCCCTTGCGCCAGGTCGTGTGGCGCAGCACGGTGCCGGGCAGCGGGCCGAGGTCACGGAGCAGGACGACACCGGAGAGCGGGAACAGGGCCAGCGCGCCGAACATCGTGTTGCGGATCAGCTTGCGGCGGCCGAGCGCGGACTCCTTGGCACCCTGCCTGAAGTCGGCCATCACCTTGGCCTTGACCTCGGGCGTGGCCTCGATCGGGTGACGCTCGTCGGCGATCTCCACGTCCGACATCAGCGTGCGGGCCCAGTGGACCGCGCCGGCGCCGATGCAGAACAGGGCAATGCCCAGGCACAGGCCGAGCGCGAAGTTCAGCGCGCTGACGTGCCCGATCGGCCAGACATAGATCGACTTGTCGATGTCCAGCGTCACGTACGAGGCGATGAAGCCGACGGTGGCCAGCATCGACACCGTGAACAGCAGGGCGACCGTGCGCTCGGACCGCTTGGCGGCCCGCTCGTCGATGTCCTGGACGCGGTGCTCGTGGGGCGGCAGGCCCGGGTCGGCGAACGGGTCCTTCTCGTCCGCGACGCTCACCGCACCGTGCGCGTGCTCCTGCTCTGCGGGCAGGTTCTCTTCGGAAATGTCTTGGCTACTCATGACTTCTTGGCCTTTGCGGTCCGAGCGGCGACCCACACGGCGACGGCGATCAGCGCGCCGAGACCGAAGACCCAGGCGAACAGGCCCTCGCTGACCGGACCGAGTCCGCCGAGGCTGAGGCCACCGGGCTCCACGGTGTCGTCGCTGTTGACCGCGTCGAGGTACGCGATGATGTCCTTCTTGTTCTTCTCCGTCAGCGTGGTGTCGGGGAAGGACGGCATGTTCTGCGGGCCGGTCTGCATGGCCTCGTAGATGTGCTTCGGGTCGACACCCTCAAGAGTCGGCGCGTACTTGCCCTCGGACAGCGCACCGCCCTTGCCGGTGAAGTTGTGGCACTGCGCGCAGTTGGTGCGGAAGAGCTCGCCGCCCTTGGCGATGTCCGCGCCCTGGGGGTTGTACTGCTCCTCGGTCGGGATGGACGGACCGGCGCCGAGCGAGGAGATGTAGGCCGCGAGCTGGTCGATCTCCGCCTGGGAGTAGATGACCTTCTTCCGCGGGACCTGCGCGCCCGGCTGCTGGGCCGGCATACGGCCGGTGCCGACCTGGAAGTCCACGGCCGCGGCGCCGACGCCCACCAGCTGGGGACCGTCGGTGGTGCCCTGACCGCCGGTGCCGTGGCAACTGGCGCAGCCCACGGAGTAGAGCCTCTTGCCCTCGTCGATGGCGAGGGACTGCGCGGTCTCGTCGGCCTGCGCCTTTTCCGCGGGTGCGAAGGCGGTGTACAGCCCCGCGCAGGCCGCCAGCGCGATGAATAGGACGACGACCGCCGCCAGCGGATGGCGTCGTCGTGCGGAGAGCTTTTTCACGGATTACCCCGGTGTCAGGATCTTCTGCGTCGATGCTTCTGGCTGTGGATCGGTTGGCCGCGGCCGACGGGTCCGCCGCGGACGGCTGCCCGATTACTTGATCATGTAGATCGTGGCGAAGAGGCCGATCCAGACGACATCGACGAAGTGCCAGTAGTAGGACACGACGATGGCCGCGGTCGCCTGCTCGTGGGTGAACCTCCGGGCCGCGTAGGTACGGCCGAGGACCAGCAGGAAGGCGATGAGACCGCCCGTCACGTGCAGGCCGTGGAAGCCGGTGGTCAGGTAGAACACCGAGCCGTACGGGTCGGACGAGAGCGAGAGGCCCTCGTGCTTGACCAGCTCCGTGTACTCGAAGACCTGACCGCCGATGAAGATCGCACCCATGATGAAGGTCACGATGAACCACATCCTGAGCTTCTTCACGTCCCCGCGCTCGGCGGCGAACACGCCGAGCTGGCAGGTGAGCGAGGAGAGCACCAGGATCGTGGTGTTCGTCGCCGAGAACGGGAAGTTCAGGGTGCTGGCCTTCTCGTGCCAGAAATCGGCGCCGGTAACCGAACGCAGGGTGAAGTACATCGCGAAGAGGGCCGCGAAGAACATCAGCTCGGAACTCAACCAGATGATGGTTCCGACGCTGGTGAGGTTCGGCCGGTTGACCGCCGGGTGCGCGTGACCCTTGTCTACTGTCGTTGCTGTCGCCACGACCGACATTATGTCGGTCGCTTATCCCGCCCTCACTCCGGGGGGTCCCGTTCGGAGTGTCCGGGGGGTACGACCCGCTGTTGACGTGGTGTTCAAGGGAGTAGCATCCGCGCAACGGTGCTTGTCCGTACGACGCTGACGTCTCGGAGGAAGAATGCAGCCGACCGCCACGGTGCTGGTCTACAGCGACGACTCCAACACCCGCGAACAGGTGCGGTTGGCCACGGGCAGGCGGCCCGCTCCCGACGCCCCCCTGGTGGAGTTCGTGGAGTGTGCCACCCCGGGTGCCGTGATCAGGGAACTGGACAAGGGCGGGATCGACGTCTGCGTCCTGGACGGCGAGGCCGTGCCCATGGGGGGTATGGGGGTGTGCCGTCAGATCAAGGACGAGATCTTCGAGTGCCCGCCTGTGCTGTTGCTGATCGGGCGGCCTCAGGATGCGTGGCTGGCGACGTGGAGTCGGGCGGATGCGGCGGTGACGCTGCCGGTGGAGCCGGTGGAGTTCGCGGATGCTCTTGCTTCCTTGCTGCGGCGGCATGCTCTGAGCGCCTGAGAGCTCGGGTGCGTCTGTTGTAGGGCGGCTGCGGGCTCGTCGTGGCTCG
Source organism: Streptomyces sp. NPDC030840 (assembly GCF_055572015.1). Taxonomy (NCBI): domain Bacteria; kingdom Bacillati; phylum Actinomycetota; class Actinomycetes; order Kitasatosporales; family Streptomycetaceae; genus Streptomyces; species Streptomyces sp. NPDC030840. Next base: position 496,929 of record NZ_JBVIEE010000004.1, read on the forward strand.
TCGCGCAGTTCCCCGCGCCCCTGAAAAACCGCGCAGTTCCCCGCGCCCCTAGCAGGGGCGCGGGGAGGCTCGCGGTCAGATGGACTGGGGGCTCAGGCGGGCGCCCTCTTCACTGTGAGCCGGGGTTCCGGTGCCCAGCACGGCGCTGCCCTCGCGCCACTTCTCCCAGGGCAGGTTCCAGTCGCCGTAGCCGTTGCCGAAGGGGGCCATCGTGTCGCCGGCCGAGTTGACGACCTGGACGATGTCTCCCTCGCGCACGGTGTCGTAGAACCACTGCGCGTTGGCGGTGCTCATGCCGGTGCAGCCGTGGCTGACGTTGGCGTAGCCCTGGGAGCCGGTGGACCAGGGGGCGGCGTGGACGTACTCGCCGCTGTTGGTGACCCTGACCGAATGGTGGACGATCAGGTCGTAGAAGTCCGAGGCGCCGATGCTGGCGCTGGTCATCCGAACGGAGCCCTCCTTGGCGAGGATGACCTTGACGCCGTTGCGGGTCTCGTAGCCGGGCATGCCGGTGGTCACCGGGATCTCCTTGATGACCTCGCCGTTCTTGTAGACGGTCATCCGGTGTGAGGCGGCGTCCGTGACGGCGACGATGTTGTCGCCCGTGGTGAACTTGAGGGGCTTGGCCCGGCCGCCCCAGAGACGGTCACCGATCTTGATGCCGTTCAGGTTGCTGTGGACCTGGATCGTGGCGTGGATGGGCCAGTACTCCTTGGGGCGGTAGTGGAGCTTCTTGTCGTCCACCCAGTGCCAGGCGCCCTCGACGGCGGGCGTCGAGCGGACCTTCAGAGCGCGTTCCACGACGGCCCGGGACGCCTGGTCCCTGACCGGGGCGCTGAGTTCGGCGGTGACGGGCTGGCCGACGCCGTACGTGCCCGCCCTGGGGCCGAAGGTGACGTTCAGCCGCTTCTTGGTGGTGGGCCTGCCGGTGCGGAGGGTGAGGGTCTCGCGGCCGGGGGCGCCGTCGCCGTCCTCGGTGCTCACACGGACCTCGTAGCGGGCGCCCGCGGCCAGCGGGGACGTGCTGTGCCAGCGCCTGCCGTCTGCGGAGAGTTCGCCCGCGACGTAGCGTCCTGTGGCGTCCCTGGCCGTGACGTCGGTTATTCGCCCGTCGTCGTCGGCCGTTATCTCCAGGGGTTTGTCGGGGTCGGCCTTCCGGCCCTCGCCGGTGGGAGCGTTGAACGAGATCTGGTCCGCCGCGTCGTACGGATCGGCGGAGAGCGGGTGACCGCCCGAACAGGCGGCGACGGCCATGCCGAGGGTGAGCGCCGGCAGTGTACGCCGGACGACCGTGCGGTTTCGCGGAGTGTGGCTCATGGCCCTCACGCTAGGAACGGCCCTCGGCACCGGCGCGGTGAGTGGGCCGTACGGGGGAATCTCGCGTGGCAAACGAGGGAGCCCGGACCTCCTCGCGGAGTGTCCGGGCTCCCGTGCGCTTCAGGCCGTGTTACTGGTTCTGGTTCTCACCGCGGTAGTACTCGAAGACCCAGCCCCACAGGCCGATCATGATGATCGGGGCCGAGAAGTACAGCAGCCACCAGCCGAAGACGACGCCCATGAAGGCGAGCGCGCCACCGACGCCGAGCGCGAGCGGCTGCCAGCTGTGCGGGCTGAAGAAGCCCACCTCGCCGGCGTCGTCCGCGACGTCGGCCTCCTTGTTGTCCTGCGCGCCCACGTCAACCCGCCGGGCCGTGAAGGCCAGGTAGTAGCCGATCATGATGCACAGGCCGAAGGCGAGGAAGAGCGCCGTGGTGCCGGCCGGCTCCTTCGACCACACGCCATAGACGATCGCCATGGCGAGGACGAAGACGCTCAGCCAGATGAACATCTTGCCCTGGATCTTCACTTGCCGGCCTCCTTGCCGCTGCCCGCGAGCTCACCCGAGGCGGGGCTGCCGTGGCCGAGCTGCTCGAGCGCGGCGATCTCGGGGTGGTGCAGGTCGAACGCCGGGGATTCGCTGCGGATCCGCGGCATGGTGATGAAGTTGTGCCGCGGCGGCGGGCACGAGGTCGCCCACTCCAGCGAGCGGCCGTAACCCCACGGGTCGTCGACCTCGACCTTCTTGCCGTACTTGGCGGTCTTCCAGACGTTGTAGAAGAACGGCAGGATCGACAGGCCCAGGACGAAGGAGCTGATCGTCGAGATCGTGTTCAGCGCGGTGAAGCCGTCGGCCGCGAGGTAGTCCGCGTAACGGCGCGGCATGCCCTCGGCACCCAGCCAGTGCTGGACGAGGAACGTGCCGTGGAACCCGACGAACAGGGTCCAGAACGTGATCTTGCCGAGCCGCTCGTCCAGCATCTTGCCCGTCCACTTCGGCCACCAGAAGTGGAAGCCGGAGAACATCGCGAAGACGACGGTGCCGAACACCACGTAGTGGAAGTGCGCCACCACGAAGTACGAGTCGGAGACGTGGAAGTCCATCGGCGGCGAGGCCAGGATGACGCCGGTCAGACCACCGAAGGTGAAGGTGATCAGGAAGCCGACGGCCCAGAGCATCGGGGTCTCGAAGGACAGGCTGCCCTTCCACATGGTGCCGATCCAGTTGAAGAACTTCACACCGGTGGGCACCGCGATCAGGAAGGTCATGAACGAGAAGAACGGCAGGAGCACACCGCCGGTGACGTACATGTGGTGCGCCCACACCGTCACCGACAGACCCGCGATGGCGATGGTCGCGCCGATCAGGCCCATGTAGCCGAACATCGGCTTGCGGGAGAAGACCGGGATGACCTCACTGATGATGCCGAAGAACGGCAACGCGATGATGTACACCTCTGGATGGCCGAAGAACCAGAAGAGGTGTTGCCAGAGCAGGGCTCCGCCGTTGGCCGCGTCGAAGACATGGGCTCCGAACTTGCGGTCCGCCTCCAGGGCGAACAGCGCCGCCGCGAGGACGGGGAAGGCGAGCAGGACCAGGACCGCGGTCAGCAGCACGTTCCATGTGAAGATCGGCATGCGGAACATCGTCATGCCGGGTGCGCGCATGCAGATGATCGTGGTGATGAAGTTGACCGCGCCGAGGATGGTGCCGAAGCCGGAGAAGGCCAGACCCATGATCCACATGTCGGCGCCGATACCCGGCGAGCGGACCGCGTCCGAGAGCGGGCTGTAGGCGAACCAGCCGAAGTCGGCCGCGCCCTGCGGGGTGAGGAAGCCGCCCACCGCGATGAGCGAGCCGAACAGGTACAGCCAGTAGGCGAACATGTTCAGCCGCGGGAACGCCACGTCCGGCGCGCCGATCTGGAGCGGCATGATCCAGTTAGTGAAGCCGGCGAACAGCGGCGTCGCGAACATCAGCAGCATGATCGTGCCGTGCATCGTGAACGCCTGGTTGAACTGCTCGTTCGACATGATCTGCGTGCCCGGCCGGGCGAGCTCGGCGCGCATGAAGAGCGCCATCACGCCGCCGATGCAGAAGAACGCGAACGACGTCACCAGGTACAGCGTGCCGATCGTCTTGTGGTCCGTCGTGGTCAGCCACTTCACCACGACGTTGCCGGGCTGCCTGCGCCGTACCGGCAGCTCGCTCTGGTGTGTGCCCGCGGGTGCGGGAGCACCCTGGGGTTCGTTGATGATGCTCACAGCTGGGTCGTCTCCCGGTTCTTCTCGTTGCTCGTCTGCTCAATACCGGAGGGGACGTAACCGGTCTGGCCGTTCTCAGCGAGCTCCTTGAGGTGCTGCTCGTAGCGCTCCTGAGAGACGACCTTCACGTTGAAGAGCATCCGAGAGTGGTCGACGCCGCAGAGTTCGGCGCACTTGCCCAGGAAGGTGCCCTCGCGGTTGGGGGTCACCTGGAAGACATTGGTGTGGCCCGGGATGACGTCCTGCTTCATCAGGAACGGCACCACCCAGAAGGAGTGGATGACGTCACGCGAGGTGAGGACGAAGCGGACCGTCTTGCCCTCGGGGAGCCAGAGGGTCGGGCCGGGGTTGTCGGTCTGCGGGTTCCGCTCACCGGGGGTACCGCAGGTGTAGACGCCGCCCGCGTTCTCGGGGAACTGGTCCTTCCACTTCTGCGGGATCGCGTCCAGGTTCTTGTCGGTCTTCGCGTCACCGGTGGAACCGTCGACGTTCTCGATGTAGTTGAAGCACCAGCTCCACTGGAAGCCGACCACGTTGACCGTGACGTCGGGCTTCTTGGAGGTACTGAGGAGCTCCGACTCGTCGCGGGCGGTGAAGTAGAACAGCACCGAGACGATGATGAGCGGGACGACCGTGTACAGCGCCTCGATGGGCATGTTGTACCGGGTCTGCGGGGGAACCTCGACCTTGGTGCGGCTGCGCCGGTGGAACATGGCGCTCCACAGGATCAGGCCCCACACCAGCACGCCGACGGCGAGCGCAGCCGCCCAGGACCCCTGCCACAGGGAGAGGATCCGCGGAGCCTCTTCCGTGGTCGGGGTGGGCATACCAAGGCGGGGGAAGTCTTCCCAGTTGTACGAGCAACCGGTGGCTGTCGCCAGGACCAGGCCCGCAGTCAGTGCCTGCAGCAGCTTCCGCCGCATCGGGCGCCGCGGCGAGCGGTCGGAGCCGTTGGGACTCACGTAGCGCCTTCCCGAGAGTCTCGCCCGCGCTGTTGGCTGCGGCCTTCTCGCTGGTCCGGTCGCCGCCCTGCGTCGGGCAGGGGTTTGATGTTTATGCGGACCAAACCCTACTGGACGCCGTCCGGCGGTCTGCGGGGAGGGTGCCTAACGCGCCGCGGGTCACGCCGATGGGGTGGGTTGCCCGGCTGCGGGGTGTTTCTGGTGGGTGTTGGGGGCGCCCAAGGGCTCGGGGGTTTACCTTTCCACGGCGGCTGCGGGATGTTCGTGGCTTGTCGCGCAGTTCCCCGCGCCGCTCAAGAGGGGCGCTGCCCCTGGCCGGAGGATTAGCGTTGCTGTGTGGCTTACTTCGACGCTGCTTCTGCTGCTCCTCTGCATCCCGTTGCCCGGCAGGCTCTTCAGGCCTCTCTCGACGAAGGGTGGGCCGATCCCTCGCGGCTGTACCGGGAAGGGCGGCGGGCCCGATTGCTGCTGGACGCGGCGCGGGAGGCGGCTGCCGAGGCCGTGGGGTGCCGGGCGGACGAGTTGGTGTTCACCGCCTCCGGTACGCGGGCCGTGCACTCCGGGGTCGCGGGGGCGCTGGCGGGGCGTCGCCGGATCGGGGGGCACCTGATCGTGTCCGCGGTCGAGCACTCTTCCGTGTTGCACTCCGCTGAGGTGCACGAGGCGGGGGGCGGCACGGTGACGCGGGTGGCCGTGGACCGCTCCGGGGCCGTCACCGCGGACGCCTACGCCGCCGCCCTGCGGCCCGACACCGCCCTGGCCTGCCTTCAGTCGGCCAACCACGAAGTGGGGACGGAGCAGCCGGTGGGCGAGGTGGCGGCGGTGTGCCGGGAGGCCGGGGTGCCGTTGCTGGTCGACGCGGCGCAGTCGCTGGCGTGGGGGCCGGTGGAGGGTGAGTGGTCCTTGTTGACGGCGAGTGCCCACAAATGGGGCGGGCCGTCGGGCGTCGGGCTGCTCGCCGTACGGAAAGGGGTGCGGTTCGCGCCCCAGGGGCCGGTGGACGAGCGGGAGTCGGGGCGGGCGGCCGGGTTCGAGAACATCCCCGCGATCGTGGCGGCGGCGGCCTCCCTGCGCGCCGTACGTGCCGAGGCGGCCCAGGAGGCGGTACGGCTGCGGGAGTTGACCGAGAGGATCCGGGCACGGGTGCCGGGGTCGGTGCCGGACGTGGAGGTGGTGGGGGATCCGGTGCGCCGACTGCCGGGCATGGTCACCTTCTCCTGTCTCTATGTCGACGGAGAGACATTGCTGCACGAGCTGGACCGGGCCGGTTTCTCCGTCTCATCCGGTTCGTCCTGCACGAGCAGCACGCTGACGCCCAGCCATGTGCTGCGGGCGATGGGGGTGCTGAGCGAGGGCAACGTCCGGGTCTCGCTGCCGCCGGGCACCTCGGAGGAGGACGTCGAGCGGTTCCTCGACGTCCTGCCGGGTGCGGTGTCGGCGGTCCGCGAGAAGCTGGGTGCCCCGGCCGCGGCCCCCGCGGCGGCCGTACGGGAGGACGCCCTCGTCGTGGACTCGCTCGGCAAGCGCTGCCCGATCCCCGTCATCGAGCTGGCCAAGGCCATCGGGGACGTCCCGGTGGGCGGCACGGTCCGCGTGCTGTCGGACGACGAGGCCGCGCGGCTGGACATCCCGGCGTGGTGCGGGATGCGGGGGCAGGAGTACGTGGGTGAGGAGCCGGCGGAGCGAGGCTCGGCGTACGTGGTCCGCCGGCTGTCGTAGACCTCGGTCAGCTCAGGTGCGCCCGCACCTCGGAGGCGGCCTCCTCGCCGTAGGCCTTGGCGAAGCGCTCCATGAAGTGGGCGCGGCGCAGCTGGTACTCCTGGGTGCCCACCGTCTCGATGACGAGTGTGGCGAGCATGCAGCCGACCTGGGCCGCGCGCTCCAGGGAGACACCCCAGGCGAGTCCTGAGAGGAAGCCCGCGCGGAAGGCGTCGCCGACACCCGTCGGGTCGGCCTTGCGCTCCTCGTCCGGGCAGCCGACCTCGATCGGCGTCTCGCCGGCCCGCTCGACCCGCACGCCCTGCGCGCCGAGGGTGGTCACGCGGTGGCCGACCCTGGAGAGGATCTCGGCGTCGGTCCAGCCCGTCTTGGACTCGATGAGCCCCTTCTCGTACTCGTTGGAGAAGAGGTACGTCGCGCCGTCCAGCAGTATGCGGATCTCCTCGCCGTCCATGCGGGCGATCTGCTGGGAGAAGTCGGCGGCGAAGGGGATGCCCCGGGAGCGGCACTCCTCGGTGTGCCGCAGCATCGCCTCGGGGTCGTCGGCGCCGATGGAGACGAGGTCGAGGCCGCCGACGCGGTCCGCGACGGTCTTCAGCTCGATCAGGCGGGCCTCGCTCATGGCGCCGGTGTAGAAGGAGCCGATCTGGTTGTGGTCGGCGTCCGTGGTGCACACGAAGCGGGCCGTGTGCAGCGTCTCGGAGATGTGCACGGAGGCCGTGTCGACGCCGTGCCGGTCCAGCCAGGCGCGGTACTCGTCGAAGTCCTCGCCCGCCGCGCCGACCAGGATCGGCCTCGTGCCCAGCTGACCCATGCCGAAGGCGATGTTCGCGCCGACTCCTCCCCTGCGGACGTCGAGCTTGTCGACCAGGAAGGAGAGGGAGACCGTGTGCAGCTGATCCGCGACCAGTTGGTCCGCGAACCGGCCGGGGAAGGTCATGAGGTGGTCGTTGGCGATGGAGCCGGTGACTGCGATACGCACGGCTAGGACACGCTCCTGCGACGGGAAGGGTATTGACAGTTCACGCTATCGGGTCACCTCCCGCGCTGCAGCAGCACAGGGACAGGAAAAACTACCCGATAGTAGGGCTTTTTCCGTGGCTCTGGCGGTGCATACGGTTCCGCTATGACGAACCACCAGGACTTCGAGGTCCACAGTCAAGTCCCGCTCGACCCGGAGGGCGGTCTGGCGGCGTTGCGCGGCGACTGCGCCAGGATGGTGCCGCACTGGGCGGCGCCCGACCGGAACGTTGCCCTCCCCGTGTCCCCGTCACTCATCCACGGGGTGAAGGTGCCTCCGGCGTCGTCCCGTCTCGTGGACGCGATGTCCGACTACGGCGACTGAGTTCGCCACTGCCGCCCCGAACCCGTTCGGCGCCCTCGATTGGGTACTCGTTGACCAAGAGGGCGCCTGAACGGGGAACCGCGCGCTCCCCCGCCGCGTCCCATCGCTGTCCCCCGTAGAGGGGATTCGGAATACGACCCTTCCGTGCCCCTCCTTCCTGGCAGGACCGGGTCACCAGGGACAGCTGTGGAGCTGAAGGAGCGATGCGGTGAGCACCGAGCGACCCGACAACGACGCGACCGAGCCGGCCGGGGGCGCCGGGCCGGCCGACGCCACCGAGCGGACCGAGGGCGCCGAGGACATCCAGGGCACCGCGCGTGCCGAGCGGACCGAGGACATCCAGGGCACCGCGCGTGCCGAGCGGACCGAGGGCGCCGAGGGGACTGAGCGCGCGACTGAGCGCGCCGAACGTGCCGAGAGCGCCGAAGCCGCTGACGGTGGGGTCGCTGATACCGAGAGCGCGGCCCGCACCGACAGCGCCGCACGGGCTGACGAGGCCGACGGTGCCCTGAGCGCGGACGAAGCCGACAGCGGCAGCGCCGTGAGCCCTCAGAGCCCCCAAAGCCCTGAGAAGTCCTCGCCCACCGAAGCCGCCGAAGCCGCGTCCCACACCGTCGAGCGCGGCGAGGCCGAGACCAAGGCCCGGCGCGGACGTTCCTCCGTGCTCGTCGCCTCCGTGGCGGCCGCGGTCCTTCTCGTCGGAGGCGGCGGTGCCTACCTCGCCACGAGCGCCACCGGCGGTTCCGGCGGCGGCAGCGACTCCGGCGCTCCGGCAGCCGATCGCACTCCCCCGCCGCTGGCCCTCGACGGCTACACAGAGGGCGGTACGAACGGCATCGCCCCCGGCGAGCCCAACCCCAACGGCGTGACCTACCGCGCCGGCGGCGACCTGCCCGACGGCCCGGACTCCGCGCCCGTGTACCGGGTGGCCGGCGAGGTGACCTCGGCCGAGGTGGCCCGGCTCGCGAAGGCCCTCGGCGTCGAGGGGACTCCCACGGTCCAGGGCGACACCTGGAAGGTGGGCGGTGAGAAGGACAGCTCCGGCCCGAGCCTCCAGGTGAACAGGGACGCCCCGGGCACGTGGACCTTCAGCCGGAACGCGCCCGGCACGGACAACTGCCAGAAGGCCGACGTCTGCGCCTCGGGCAGCGCGGCCGGGGGTGACCCGGTCAGCGAGGCCGTGGCGAAGAAGGCGGCCGCCCCGGTGCTGAAGGCCGTCGGCCAGGACGCGGCCAAGCTGGACTCCACCCAGGTCGCGGGCGCCGTCAGGACGGTGAACGCCGATCCCGAGGCCGGCGGTCTCCCCACGTACGGCTGGACGACCGGCATCCAGGTCGGCGCCGACGGTCAGGTGGTCGGCGGAAGCGGCAACGTGAAGGTGCCGGCCAAGGGTGACACGTACCCCGTGATCGGCGCGGAGAAGGCGCTGGACCTGATGAACGGGTCGGGGCAGGGCACCGGCGGCGGCCGCAAGGGCCCGGGCGGCTGCGCCAGCCCCGTACCGCTGAAGGACAAGGACGAGGCGCCGTGCGCTCCGGCGACCGCGGCGCCGGAGTCGGGGTCGGTCACCGTCGAGAACGCCGTGTTCGGGCTGGCCGCGCGCTTCACGGAGGGCGAGCCGGTGCTGGTGCCGTCCTGGCTGTTCCAGGTACGGCCGGAGGGGGCCGGCACGAGCTTCACCGTGACGCACCCGGCCGTCGACCCCGCCTACCTGACCACGCCCGAGCCGCCGTCGGCCACGCCGTCGCCGCTCGACCCGGGTGAGCCCTCGGGCTCGGCGCCCAAGAAGCGCGACGTCAGGGTCGAGGGCTACACGGCGCGGGGCAAGGAGCTGACCGTGAGCTTCTGGGGCGGGGCGTGCGGTGAGTACTCGGCCTCGGCGGACGAGGAGAACGGTGAGGTGACGGTCACGGTGACGGAGAAGCCGTCCGGCAAGGTCTGCATCATGATCGCGAAGGCCATGGAGCGCACGGTCCAGCTGGAGGAGCCGCTCGGCGACCGGGAGGTCGTGGGGACGAACGGCGAGGAGGTCCCTGAGGGAAGCCTCGCCGACCGGGCCCCGAGCGCCAGGTAGCTCACCGGTCGCCCGGCAGTTCAGCGGTTGCGCACGCGAAGGCGGCGTCCCCCCCGAGGGGGGACGCCGCCTTCGCGTGCGCTTGGTGCGCGTCGCGTGCGCCGAACGGGTGGGCGGCTCAGCTGAAGGAGTCGCCGCAGGCGCAGGAGCCCGTCGCGTTCGGGTTGTCGATCGTGAAGCCCTGCTTCTCGATGGTGTCGACGAAGTCGATGGAGGCACCGCCCAGGTAGGGAGCGCTCATGCGGTCGGTGACGACCTTGACCCCGCCGAAGTCCTTCACGACGTCGCCGTCGAGGGAACGCTCGTCGAAGAAGAGCTGGTAGCGCAGACCGGAGCAGCCGCCGGGCTGGACGGCGACGCGCAGCGCCAGATCGTCACGGCCTTCCTGGTCGAGCAGGGCCTTGACCTTCGCCGCGGCGGCGTCGGACAGGATGATGCCGTCGGTGACGGTGGTGGACTCGTCCGATACGGACATCTACATCTCTCCCGGGTTGTACGGAGACTGCTTTGCCGACGGGTGCAACCGCCGGGGCCGCGGATTCATTCCGGGCCGGGCGGATTCCCTTCGCCTCTCCCTTCATGCTCGCACATGGGCCGTGAAGCGGGCAGCGCCCTGTGGACGGGCGTCGCGGTGGTCGTCGCCAGGGGCGTCGTCCGCGGCCGCCGGGATTCACGTCACATCGACGCTATGGGCATCGTCAAAGTGACGTGAAGCGGTTATCATAGATAACGTCAATTCGACGAAAAGCCGTTTACGGTGTCCCGCATGTCCCGCCGGTCCGGAGCCCCGGGCCGGCGAGCCGCAGAACAGAAAGGGTGCGTGCCGTGACCACCGCCCAGACCCAGGAGCTCGACGTACAGCCGACGCCCCTCGCCCTGCTGCTGCTCGGCCGTGAGGCCGACCCCAGGAGCGAGCGCGGTGTCGAGTGCCCCGGCGACCTGCCCTCCCCCTCCGACCCCGGCCTGGTGGAGCGCGCCCGCGCGGCCAAGGCGAAGCTCGGCGACAAGGTCTTCGTGCTCGGCCACCACTACCAGCGCGACGAGGTCATCCAGTTCGCCGACGTCACGGGCGACTCCTTCAAGCTGGCCCGGGACGCGGCGGCGCGCCCGGAGGCGGAGTGCATCGTGTTCTGCGGTGTGCACTTCATGGCGGAGTCCGCGGACATCCTCACGTCCGACGACCAGAAGGTGGTCCTCCCCGACCTGGCCGCCGGCTGCTCGATGGCCGACATGGCGACGGCCGAGCAGGTCGCCGAGTGCTGGGACGTACTGACGGAGGCAGGGATCGCCGAGCAGGTCGTACCCGTCTCGTACATGAACTCCTCGGCGGACATCAAGGCGTTCACGGGGAAGCACGGCGGCACGATCTGCACGTCCTCGAACGCCAAGCGGGCCCTGGAGTGGGCCTTCCAGCAGGGCGAGAAGGTGCTCTTCCTCCCGGACCAGCACCTCGGCCGCAACACGGCGGTCCGTGACATGGGGATGTCGCTGGACGACTGCGTGGTCTACAACCCGCACAAGCCGGGTGGCGGCGTGAGCGTCGAGCAGCTCCGCGCGGCGAAGATGATCCTCTGGCGGGGCCACTGCTCGGTGCACGGCCGCTTCAGCCTCGACTCGGTGAACGACGTGCGGGCGCGCATTCCCGGCGTGAACGTCCTGGTGCACCCCGAGTGCAAGCACGAGGTCGTGGCCGCGGCGGACTACGTCGGATCGACCGAGTACATCATCAAGGCCCTGGAGGCCGCTCCCGCGGGCTCCAAGTGGGCGATCGGTACGGAGCTGAACCTCGTCCGGCGGCTGGCGAATCGTTTCGCGCCCGAGGGCAAGGAGATCGTGTTCCTCGACAAGACGGTGTGCTTCTGCTCGACCATGAACCGCATCGACCTGCCGCACCTTGTCTGGGCACTGGAGTCCCTGGCCGAGGGCAAGCTCGTCAACCGCATCGAGGTCGACAAGGAGACGGAGGCGTTCGCGAAGCTGGCACTGGAGCGGATGCTGGCGCTGCCGTAACCCTCCTGTGCGGTGCGCTCACCCCGAGGAGGACTTCTGCTCGGGGTGAGCCGGATCGAGGCTGAAGACGGTGCCGTCCGGAGTGCTCGCGATCAGCGCGCCGCCGTACGGCAGCACTGCGGACTTGACCGTGTCGCTGCTCGCGAGCCGCTCGGCGTGCGTGCCCGTCTCCCACAGCAGCGTGCCCTCGCGGGCGTCGAGGGCCGCGACCCGGCCGCTGGGGCTGGCCAGGTACAGGGTGCGGGCACGGGCGTCGTACGTGGGCCGGCCCGAGCCCTCGACGCCGGTCCGGGTCTGCCACAGCTGTTTGCCGGTCAGCGGGGACACGGCGGTCACCTGGCCGTCGGCCCCGGTGATCCACAGGGTGCCGGCGGCCAGCCGCACCGAGCCGTCGTAGGTCTTCTTCAGTTTCATCGTCGTGCTCTCGCCGTTGTCCGGGTCGAGGAGCCAGATCTCCCCGAACTTCAGGTCCTCGGGGCGCGCCGGGCCGGTGTCGCCCCCGACCACGAAGGCCACCAGGCCCTCGACGGTGCCGAGCAGGCTGCTGGTGTGCGGGGTCTTCACCCGCCGGAGCACCGATCCGTCGGCCTTGTCCAGCTCCAGGAGCACGGCGCCCTGGGTCTCGTCGTCCGGGAAGCAGTGCGCGTACAGGCGGGAGCCGGCCGTCACGAACTGGCAGTAGTCGTCGGAGGGCAGCTGCATGGTCCAGCGGTCGGTGCCGGTGCGCGGGGAACGGGCCGTCACCAGCCGACCGCTGGGGTCGGGGGTCAGGACGAGGTCGCCGGACAGGCCCAGGTCGACGCTCGTGTCGTGAATCTTGCGGGTCCACAGCTGCTCGCCGCTCTCGGCGTCGAGGGCGACGATGCTGACCGGGCCGTTCTCGGAGCCCTCGTAGACGGCCTGCCGGATGAGCACCGCGCCGTCCCGCACGCCGAGGAGCGTGAAGTTGTTCAGCGTCGCGGCGGCGTCGGCGGACGCGATGGAGGAGCGCCAGACGGTTTTACCGGTACGGCCGTCCAGCCGTACCGGAAGGATGGCGTTGCCCGCGCAGTAGACCGCGTTCTCGTACCTCTGGCAGGTGGCGTCGCCCGGGTCCGAGCTGTCCTTCGCCGGCGCGTTGACCTCGCCTCGCTGTGCCGTCTTGAACAGCGTCGTCTGCCAGGGCTGCCAGCCGGTGGGTGCCGCCGCCCAGCGGGAGGCCGCAGCCGAGGTGTTCGTCGCCTGGGGGCTGTCCGCGAATTCCGGCCCGAACTGTAGGTAGCACAGAAGACCCAGGGCCACCGCGCCCACCGTGCCGGCCGCGGCCGGCAGCGGGCGGACGCGACGGCCGCGCACCCGCCCGGTCCGTGGAGGTCGTGTGGTCGCCGCCGGGCCGGCCCCGGTGTGGGTCTCCTCGATGGTTCGCAGCCCGTCCCTGCGGAGCGTCATGGTGGCCGGGTCGGACGGGTCCGGTTCGGGCAGGGCCGCCGCGAACTCCTTCTCCAGTTCGTCGAGTTCGGGCCGGTCGGCGGCCTCCTTGGTCAGGCAGCGCTCCAGGACCGCGCGCAGCGGGTCCGGTACGCCGTCCAGCACGGGCGCCTCGTGGACGACCCGGAAGGCGGTCATATAGGGGCTGTCGGTGTCGAAGGGCCCGCGCCCGGTGGCGGAGAACGCCAACAGCGCCCCGAGCGAGAAGACGTCCGAGGCGGGGCCGACCGTGCGGGCGTCGGTGAACTGCTCCGGGGACATGAAGGGCGGGGTGCCGATCATCTGGCCGGTCTCGGTGAGGGTCTTGTGGTTCTCGGCCGCGCGCGAGATGCCGAAGTCGATGACGCGGGGGCCGTCCTCGGCCATCAGGACGTTGGCGGGCTTGAGGTCCCGGTGCACGACTCCCGCCCGGTGGATGTCCCGCAGCGCCTCCACCAACCCCAGGGCCAGCCGCCGCAGTTCGGCGCCCTTGAGGGCACCGTGGTCGCGGATCCGCTCGGCGAGGGAACTGGCGGGAACGTACTGGGTCGCCATCCAGGGCCGTGTCGCCTCCGCGTCGGCGTCCACGACCGGCGCGGTAAAGGCGCCGCTCACCTTGCGGACGGCCTCGATCTCCTGCCGGAAGCGGGCGCGGAAGACCTCGTCCTGCGCGTACTGGGCGTGTACGACCTTGACGGCGACGTCACGGCCCGAGCGCGATCTGCCCCAGTAGACGACACCCATGCCGCCCGACCCGAGCCGGTCGACCAGCTTGTACCCGCCGACCGACTTCGGGTCGTCCCTGTGCAGTGGCACGCCGGATTTCCCTCCCGCGGAGTGCAGTTCGAGGCCACAGGATACGGAACGGCACAACAGGAGCGGCCGGGCCCCCGAACCTCATGGTTCGGGGGCCCGGCCGCCGGTGGAGGGACGGTCACACCGACGCGGGCTCGGGTTCGTCCGAGGACGGGTCCGCGGCCGGCTGCTCGGGCAGGCCCGCCTTCTTCGCCCGCTTCGCCGCCTTCTTCTTCGCGCGGCGCTCTTTGCGGAGTTCGACCATCGCGTAGAGCGTCGGGACGAGCAGCAGGGTCAGCAGCGTCGACGTGATCAGGCCTCCGATCACCACCACCGCCAGCGGCTGGGCGATGAAGCCGCCCTCGCCGGTGACGCCGAGCGCCATCGGGAGCAGGGCGAAGATCGTCGCCAGGGCCGTCATCAGGATCGGGCGCAGCCGGTGGCGGCCGCCCTCGACGACCGCCTCGACGACGCCGTAACCCTGCCTGCGGTACTGGTTGATGAGGTCGATCAGGACGATCGCGTTCGTCACCACGATGCCGATCAGCATCAGCATGCCGATCATCGCGGGGACGCCCATCGGGGTGCCCGTGGCGACGAGCAGTCCGAGCGCGCCGGTCGCCGCGAAGGGGATGGAGACCAGCAGGATCAGGGGCTGGACCAGGGAGCGGAACGTCGCGACCAGGAGCATGAAAACGATCGCGATCGCCGCCAGCATCGCCAGGCCCAGGTTCGCGAACGCCTCGTCCTGGTCCTGGGAGACGCCGCCGATCTCGGCCGTGGCACCCTCGGGAAGCTTCAGCGCGCTCAGCTTGGTCGTGAGGTCCGCGCTCACCGCGCCCGTGTTGTCGCCCGTCGGCTTCGCCGTGATGGTGGCCGCGCGCTGACCGTCGATGCGGGTCATCGAGACCGGGCCGTCCACCAGCTTCACGTCCGCGATGTCGCCCAGCTTCACCGCACCCAGGCGGAGGGCCTTCAGCTCACTCAGGGTGTCCGCCGGCTTCGCCGACCTCACCACGATGTCCCGCTCGGTGTCGTCCAGGATCGCCCGGCCGCTCGTCGTGCCGCGTACCGCCTGGGCGACGGCCGCGCCGAGCGTGCTCTCGTCGAAGCCGGCCGCGGCCGCCTTGTCGTTGGCGCGTACGGAGATCCGCGGCACGCTCTGCGCCAGGTCGCTCGTGACGTCCGTGACGTCGTCGAGCTTCGCGACCTCGTCGCGGACCTCGTCGGCGGCCTCGCGCAGCACGTCGGCGTCGGCGGCCTTCACGACCACACTCAGGTCCTGGTTGCCGAAGCCGTCGCCGGCCGCGATCGTCGTCGTACCGATACCGGAGAGCTCCCCGAGCCCCTTCTCGATACGTTCCTGGACGGCCTCGGCCGAGGCCGAGTCCTCCAGCATGACCGTGTACGACGCCTGGTTGGTGTCCGTACCGCCGCCGAAGGCCGCGAGGAAGCCGGACGAGCCGATGGTGACCTGGTAGTCCTTGACGCCGTCGACGCCCGCGAGTATCTTCTCGACCTTCTTCGCCGCCTCGTCCGTCGCCGCCAGGCTGGTGCCCGGCTTCAACTCCTGCTTGACGGTGAGGACTTCCTGCTCGCCCTGGTCGAAGAAGTTCGTCTTCAGCAGCGGGGCCATGCCGAAGGTGCCGATCAGGACGACGACCGCGATCGCCACGCTCGTCAGACGGCGGCGGGTCGCGAAGCGCAGCACCGGCACGTACAGACGCTGGAGCCGGCTCCTCGCCTCCTTCTCCTCGGCCTTGCGGCGGGCCTCCTCGGCGTCCTCGGGGGTGCCCTTCGGGGCCCGCAGGAACCAGTACGACAGCACCGGCACGACCGTCAGCGACACCACCAGGGAGGCGAGCAGCGCCGCCGTCACCGTCAGGGAGAACGAGCCGAACAGCTCGCCCACCATGCCGCCGGTCAGGCCGATCGGGAGGAAGACCGCGACCGTGGTCAGCGTCGAGGACGTGACCGCGCCCGCGACCTCCCGCACCGCCTTGAGGATCGACTCCTGCCGCTCCTCGCCGTAGCCGAGGTGGCGCTTGATGTTCTCCAGGACCACGATCGAGTCGTCGACGACCCGGCCGATGGCGATCGTGAGCGCGCCGAGCGTGAGCATGTTCAGCGACAGGTCGCGGGTCCACAGGACGATCAGGGCCAGGACGACGGAGAGCGGGATGCTGACCGCCGTCACCAGCGTCGAGCGGATCGACGCGAGGAAGACCAGGATGACGAGGACCGCGAAGACGAGGCCCAGCGCGCCCTCGGTCGTCAGGCCCTCGATGGACTTGGCGACCGCCGGGCCCTGGTCGCTGACGACGGTGACCGTCGCCCCCGAGCCGAGGTCCTCGCGCATGCCGGGCAGCGCGTCCTCGACGGCGTCCGAGATGGCGACCGCGCTGCCGTCGCGGTCCATGGTGACGCTCACGGCGAGGCTCGGCTTGCCGTCGGTACGCGTGATGGAGTCGGCGCGGGCCTCCTGCTCCTCGACGGCGGCGACGTCACCGAGGCGCACGGGCTTCTTCGCGGCGCCGGACGCGCCCGGCGCCGCCTGACCGGTGACCATCAGGTCCTCGATCTGCTTCAGCGAGGTGTAGCCACCGCCGACCTGGACGGTGCGGTTGGCGCCGTCCTCGTCGAACGAGCCGGCCGGGACGGTGGCGCCGCCCGCCTGGAGGGCCTGGCCGAGCGCGGCCGGCGTGAGGCCGGCCTCGGCGAGCTTCTTGTCGTCGGGTGTGACGGTGACCTGCAGGTCCCGTACGCCGTCGACCGTCACCTGGCCGACGCCGTCGATGGCCTTCAGGTCGGGTACGACGGTCCGGTCGAGCTGGTCGGCGAGGGCCTGCTGGTCCTGGCCGGAACCGGAGCTGACGGCGAGGACGACGGTCGGGATGTCGTCCGTCGAACCGGCGACGACCTGCGGGTCGACGTCGTCCGGGAGTTGGACGCGGGCCCGGTTCACGGCCTGCTGGACGTTGGCGACCAGCTGGTCGGTGCCCTTGCCGTAGTCGAAGGAGGCCATGATCAGGGCGTTGCCCTCACTGGCCGTGGAGGTGACGCCCGTGATGCCGTCGACCGCTTCGAGGCTGTCCTCGATGGGTTCGACGACCTGCTTCTCGACCACGTCGGGCGAGGCGCCCTGGTACGGCGCGAGGACGGACACCATGGGAAGTTCGATGGTGGGCAGCAGCTGCTGCTTGAGCTGGGGTATCGCGATCGCCCCGAAGGCGAGCGCGATGATCGACATCAGGCCGATCAGGGCCCGTTGTGCGAGGCTGAATCGTGACAGCCAGGACATGGGTCAGGGTTCTCTCTTCTGTGAGCGGCAGAAGCGGGCGCGCGGGCACACTCGAAGCGCGCGGCACGGCGAAGCACACGGGCGCCTGTGAAGCACATGTGAGCGCCCGCCCTTACACCCTGGGCCATGGCAGGGCCCGCACTCGTAGGCCCCAGGTCCATTTCCTTATACGGCGCATACTCCGGCCGCAGTACGCCCCGGTGGAGTTCACTCCACCCTTGGGCGTACGAGCCCGGACTCGTACGCGATCACCACGAGTTGGGCGCGGTCGCGGGCGCCGAGCTTGGCCATGGCCCGGTTGACGTGCGTCTTCACGGTCAGCGGGCTCACTTCGAGCCGTTCGGCGATCTCGTCGTTGGAGTGCCCGCCCGCGACCTGCACGAGGACCTCGCGCTCCCGGACGGTCAGGGTGCCGAGCCGCTCGGAGCGGGCGGGGTCGCGTCCGTCGTCGTCCGCGCCGTCCCCCTGGGCGAGGAACCTGGCGATGAGCCCCTTCGTGGCGGCCGGCGACAGCAGTGCGTCGCCGCTGGCCGCGATGCGGATCGCGTTCAGCAGTTCCTCGGGCTCGGAGCCCTTGCCGAGGAAGCCGGAGGCGCCCGCGCGCAGCGACTGCACCACGTACTCGTCGACCTCGAACGTCGTCAGCATGACCACGCGGACGTGGGCGAGCGCGGGGTCGGCCGTGATGAGCCGGGTCGCGGCGAGCCCGTCGGTGCCCGGCATGCGGATGTCCATCAGCACCACG
This sequence comes from Streptomyces sp. NPDC030840, assembly GCF_055572015.1. Lineage (NCBI taxonomy): Bacteria > Bacillati > Actinomycetota > Actinomycetes > Kitasatosporales > Streptomycetaceae > Streptomyces > Streptomyces sp. NPDC030840. The sequence continues at coordinate 514,908 of NZ_JBVIEE010000004.1, forward strand.
TCGGCCCGCTCCTCGCGCGCGAGTTCCACGGCCTCCGCCCCGTCCGAGGCCTCCCCCACGACCTCCATGTCCGGCTCGGAGTCGACGAGCACACGGAAGGCGCTGCGCAGGAGCGCCTGGTCGTCGGCGAGCAGGACGCGGATGGTCATGTGGTGTTCCCCCGGTCGGTAACAGCTGGGTCGGTCGTACGGGCCTGTCGGCGGCGGTCACGCGAGGTCCTCGGCCGGAGCGGCGGTACGGCTCTTGACCGGCAGGATCGCATGGACGCGGAAGCCGCCCCCGTAGCGGGGACCCGCGGTGCAGCTGCCGCCGAGTGCGGTGACGCGTTCGCGCATGCCGAGGAGGCCGTGGCCGCCACCGCCGTCGTGCTCCCTGGGGCCGGTGTTCTCCCCGCTGCCGTTGTCGAGCACGGTGACTTCGAGGTTCGGCCCCACGCGTACGACGCTGACCTCGGCCTTCGCTTCGGGGCCCGCGTGTTTCCGGACGTTGGTGAGGGCCTCCTGGATGACCCGGTACGCGGCGAGGTCGACGGCGGCGGGGAGGGCGGTGCCGTGGTCGGCGCGGGCGACCTCGACGGGCAGGCCCGCGTTGCGGAAGGTGCCGGCGAGTTCGTCGAGCCGGTTCAGGCCTGGGGCGGGTTCGGTGGGCGCCTCGGGGTCGCCGGACTGCCTCAGCAGCCCGACCGTCGCGCGGAGCTCGTTGAGCGCGGAGCGGCTGGCCTCGCGGACGTGGGCGAGGGCTTCCTTCGCCTGGTCGGGCCGCTTGTCCATGACATGGGCGGCGACCCCGGCCTGGACGTTGACGAGGGCGATGTGGTGGGCGACGACGTCGTGCAGGTCGCGGGCGATGCGGAGGCGTTCCTCGGCGACTCGGCGGCGGGCCTCCTCCTCGCGGGTGCGCTCGGCGCGTTCGGCGCGTTCCCTGATGGCGTGGACGAAGTCGCGGCGGCTGCGTACGGCGTCTCCGGCCGCGGCGGCCATGCCGGTCCAGGCGAAGATGCCGAGGTTCTCCTGCTCGTACCAGGGCAGGGGGCCGGCGAGCATGGCCGTGCCGGTCAGGACGGTCATGGTGAGCAGGCCGACACGCCAGGTGGTGGGGCGGTCGGTGGCGGAGGCGACCGTGTAGAGGGCGATGACGGCGGACATCGCGACGGGGGCGCGGGGGTCGCCGCTCACGAGCTCCAGGAGAGAGAAGCCGGCGGTGGCCACCAGGACGGCCCTGGGGGCGCGGCGGCGGAGGACGAGGGCGGCCGCGGCCAGCGTCATCAGGGTGACGCCGAGGGCGTCCGGGGTGCGGGCGCCCCACTTCGCCCCGTGCGCTTCGTTCGGGTCGACGAAGGACCCGGCCAGCATGCAGGCCAGCACGGCGGTCGCCAGGGCGGCGTCCAGCGCCAGGGGGTGCGCTTTGAGCCACTGGCGGGATCGGAGGAGGGTGCTCACGCTTTCAAACGGTACGGGGGCCCTGCCGGGGGCGGAACGGGGGCGGGGGGTTGGGGTGCGTGGGTTGGAGTGCGTGGGTTGGTGCGGGTGGGGCGTGGCTGGTCGCGCAGTTCCCCGCGCCCCTGAAAAACGACGCGCAGTTCCCCGCACCCCTCAAACGCACCGTTCCCCGCGCCCCCCGATGCGCAGTTCCCCGCGCCCCTTATGGGGCGCCCCTCACCATCCAGCCCCTCCGGCGTTTGAGGAGCGGGGTCCGGGGCGGAGCCCCGGAGATGGGACGGGTAGGGGCGTCGGGGGCGAGAAAACCCGGGGCGGCAGGAGCCGTGGGGGCGGCCCCGGACTCAGACCGCCCCCGGGATCAAGCCGTCGTCGCTCAGGAGCTCGCGCACCTCGTCCAGGGTCGCGTCCGGGGCCGGGAGGATGAGTCCGGAGGGCTCCAGGGCGTCGTCCGGCAGTGGAGTGCCCAGTTCGCGGACCTTGTCCAGGAGCGAGTGGAGGGTGCGGCGGAAGCCGGGACCGTCGCCGCTCTCCATCTCCACGAGCAGTTCGTCGTCGAGCTTGTCGAGTTCGGTGAGGTGGCTGTCGTCCAGCCTCACCTGCCCCTCCCCCATGATCCGTACGATCATGTCGCCCTCCTCAGGCGTGGGACGCGGACCGTCAGCCGGTCACTGCTTGTCGAAGCGCGGGGTGTCCTGCTGCTGGGACTGCGACTGCTGGGAGGCGTTCCCCGTACCGGTACCGCCCTCGATCGCCTGCTGCTGCGAGGACGAGCCGCCCGCCAGCTCCGCCTTCATGCGCTGCAGCTCCAGCTCCACATCCGTACCACCGGAGAGCCGGTCCAGCTCGGCCTGGATGTCGTCCTTGGCCATGCCGGAGGGGTCGTCCAGGGCACCCGAGGCGAGCAGTTCGTCGATCGCGCCCGCCCGCGCCTGGAGCTGGGCCGTCTTGTCCTCGGCCCGCTGGATGGCCAGGCCCACGTCGCCCATCTCCTCGGAGATGCCGGAGAAGGCCTCGCCGATCCGGGTCTGCGCCTGGGCAGCCGTGTACGTCGCCTTGATGGTTTCCTTCTTGGTGCGGAAGGCGTCCACCTTGGCCTGGAGGCGCTGGGCCGCCAAGGTGAGCTTCTCCTCCTCGCCCTGCAACGTCTGGTGCTGCGTCTCCAGGTCCGTCACCTGCTGCTGGAGCGCGGCACGGCGCGACAACGCCTCACGGGCCAGGTCCTCGCGGCCCAGCGCGAGCGCCTTGCGGCCCTGGTCCTCCAGCTTGGACGACTGGGACTGGAGCTGGTTCAGCTGCAGTTCAAGGCGCTTGCGCGAGGTCGCGACGTCGGCGACACCGCGGCGCACCTTCTGCAGCAGCTCCAGCTGCTTCTGGTACGAGTAATCGAGGGTTTCGCGCGGGTCCTCGGCCCGGTCAAGGGCCTTGTTCGCCTTCGCGCGGAAGATCATCCCCATACGCTTCATGACACCGCTCATGGGCTTCGCGCGCCCCCTTCTGACGGACTCCAGCTCCAGCTCCTGCGACAGAACCCACAGTACGGGCCCTGCTTCCATTACCGCACTGTTCGGGGACGGATGCGCTCCTCCCCAAGGACGACTGCGTACGGCACTGCTCCGGCGTAGGGAGTAGGTGGCTCCCGGGGTTGTGTACGGGACGGGTCCCGGAATTCCTCAGGCTCCCTGGGGGCGGGCCGTCGCCGGCCTTCCCTTTCAGGCCACTCTGTCCCCCTACATGACGAGCGGTGTTGCCGGATCGTTCCCCGCCCGGCTGGGGTCCATGCCAGGAAACCCCGTACCCTTGGGTTTCGTGTTCCGTAGCCGTGCGAAGAGCGAGAAGGACGCGGTCACCGACAAGGTGCCCGTGAACGACTCCCAGCAGCCCCGTGACCCGCAGGCCCCCAAGGGCAGGCCCACGCCCAAGCGCAGTGAGGCCCAGGCCCAGCGCCGCAGCGTCGCCAACACGCCGACGACGCGCAAGGAGGCGGCCAAGCGTGCCCGCGACGAGCGTCGCGCCGCGCTGGAGAAGCAGCGCCAGGCGCTGGCGGGCGGTGACGAGCGCTACCTGCCCGTGCGCGACAAGGGCCCCGTCCGGAAGTTCGCACGGGACTTTGTGGACTCGCGGTTCTCCATCGCGGAGTTCTTCCTGCCGCTGGCCGTGATCATCCTCGTGCTGAGCATGGTGCGGGTGGCGTCGCTGCAGAACATCGCGCTGCTGCTGTGGCTGTTCGTGATCGTGCTGATCGTGGTCGACTCGTTCTGGATCGCCTTCCGTCTGAAGAAGCAGCTGAGCGAGCGCTTCCCCGACGAGAACAGGCGCGGCGCCGTCGCCTACGCGCTGATGCGCACCCTCCAGATGCGTCGCCTCCGGCTGCCGAAGCCGCAGGTCAAGCGCGGAGAGCGGCCCTGAGCACGACGTCTTTCTCCGAGGGCGCGGACGCCTGGCTCAGCAAGGTGGGCGGGCTGCGTGACGTCGTACGGCAGGAGCTGGTGGCCCGGCAGCTCGACGAGCAGATAGCCGGGCGGTTCCCCGTCGGTCAGCGGCTGCGGGTGCTCGACGTCGGCATGGGCCAGGGCACCCAGGCTCTGCGGCTGGCCCGCGCCGGGCACAAGGTGACCGGGGTCGAGCAGGACGCGAAGATGCTCGCCGTGGCCCGCGAGGCCCTCTCCGGTGAACCCGAGGGGATACGGAGCCGGGTCCGGCTGGTCGAGGGCGACGGCCGGGACACGGGGGTGCACTTCCTGCCGGGCAGCTTCGATGTGGTGCTGTGCCACGGGGTGCTGATGTACCTGGAGGACCCGGACGCGCTGCTGGCGGGCCTGGCCCGGATGCTCGCCCCCGGGGGGCTCCTGTCCCTCCTCGTACGGAACGGGGACGCGCTCGCCATGCGGCCCGGCCTGGCCGGCGACTGGGCGACCGCGCTGGCCTCCTTCGACACCACCGCGTACCGGAACCGCCTGGGCCTCGACGTGCGCGCCGACCGCCTCGACGCCCTCACGTCGACCCTCGCGGGCATCGGTGCCCCGCTCCACGCCTGGTACGGCGTCCGGGTCTTCACGGACCTCGCCGTGGACGACGCCCCCGTCCCCCAGGACATGGACGCGCTGCTGGCGGCGGAGGAACGGGCCGGACGGACGGACCCGTACCGCGCGGTCGCCGCTCTGCTGCATCTGTGCGGGGTACGGGGCTAGCGCCGTACCCCGGGGCCCGTTCGGGTGCCCACCGGGAGCCGGGGGCCGGAGCCGACGTGAGACTCGGGACATGGACGTTCTCCGTGCCCGTGACGCCCTCCCCGATCGCCTCCCCCATCGCCTCCGTGTCCGCTCCCGCACCCTCCAGACGTTGCTTCCCGTGGTCGTCCTCGCCGCTGTCTCCGGTCCGCTCTCCGGGTGCTCCGGTGACGGGGTGCCGGGCGCCACGGACAGGTCCACCACCGCCCGGGTGGCCGTCCCCGCGCAGCCGGACGACCTGCAGGACGCCTACCGGGAGGTGGTCAGGGACGTGCTGCCCTCCGTCGTCCAGATCCGGGCACGCGACGATCTGGGGTCGGGAGTCGTCTACGACGACGAAGGGCACATCGTCACGAACGCGCATGTCGTGGGGGACGAGCGGACGTTCCGGGTGACGATCGCCAACAGCGAGACCGAACTGGACGCGACGCTCGTGTCCTCGTACCCGCAGCAGGACCTCGCCGTGGTGAAGCTGGACCGGGTGCCGGACGGGCTCAGGGCGGCCCGGTTCGGGGACTCCGGCAAGGTCGAGGTGGGGCAGATCGTCCTCGCCATGGGCTCACCGCTCGGGCTGTCCTCCAGCGTGACCGAGGGGATCGTCTCGGCGACCGGGCGGACCGTGACCGAGGGGAGTACCGACGGGGGGACGAGCGCGACCATCGCGAACATGGTGCAGACGTCCGCCGCCATCAACCCGGGCAACAGCGGCGGCGCCCTCGTCGGCCTCGACGGCCTGGTGATCGGCATCCCCACGCTCGCCGCCGTCGACCCGGGCCTGGGCGGCGACGCGGCGCCCGGGATCGGTTTCGCCATCCCCGCGTCGACGGTGACGAGGATCGCCGGCCAGATCGTGAGGGACGGCCGGGTCACCGACTCGGGCCGGGCCGCGCTCGGCATCACGGGCCGTACGGTCGTCGGCGACGACCTGCGCCCCGACGGGGTCGCCGTCGTCGAGGTCAGGGACGACGGCGCGGCCGACCGCGCGGGCATCGAGCCCGGAGACATCATCACCCGGTTGGGCGACACGGACATCACCACGACAACGTCCCTCTCCGAGGCCCTGGCAACCGAAGAGCCGGGCGACCGCACGACGGTCACGTACACGAGGAACGGAAACAGCGAGACGGTCGCCGTAACGCTGGGCGAGCTGTGAAGCGCTCCCGCCGGGGCGCGGGGAACGGCACGTTTCAGGGGGCGCGAGGAACTGCGCATTCTTTCCAGGGGCGCGGGGAACCGCGCGATCACTTCAGGGCGCGGGGAACCGCGCGACAAGCCACGACGGACCCGCAGCCGACAGCCCACAGTCCCCCACCCGGCCAAACCGACGGAGTCACTCCGCGTGCAGGCTCATCGGCCCATAGACCTGCGTCGTGTCCTCGAACAGCCGGACCTGGTCCGCTCCCCCCTCGACAAGGGCCTTCCAGTGCTCACCGATCCAGGACTCGGCATCCCCCTGCGTGGTGAAGTCGTCCGGCTGCACAGAGGGCTGGACCTCCGCCCCGTCGGCCTTCTCGAACCGCCACGTCCATGCCGCCATGTGAGCCTCCGTAAGTACCGGCCCGGTACCGAACACAGTACCGAGCAAGATCCGGTTCCTCCCCAGAGCCTAGTCGGACGCGCAAGACCTGCGCGGATTTGACGGGGCACGGGAAAATCAGGCGCGTGGAACTGACACTGCTCGGCACCGGCGCCCCCGAAGGCCTCCCCCGCCCCGACTGCCCCTGCGCGGCCTGCGCGAACTCGCTCGGTCCCGACGCACGCGCGGCGACCGCGCTGCTGCTCGACGGCACGCTGCTGCTCGACCTGACCCCCGGCGCCGCCCTCGCCGCCGCCCGCTCCGGGCACACGCTGACCGGCCTGCGGCAGGTGCTGCTCACCCATCCGCACGAGGGGCCCGCGGTCGAGGTCCCGGCGGGGCTGCCGCAGCCAGGACGGGTGCCGGACGGAAGGGAGTTGGCGCTGCTGACCGGGCATCGGGTGCGGGCGGTGGCGATGGACGCGCCGGGCACGGGGTACGAGGTGACGGGCCCGGACGGGCAGCGGCTGCTGTACCTGCCGCCGGGCGCCGCGCCCGCGGGGTTGGAGGGGCGGTCCGCCGAGCCGTACGACATGGTCCTCGCCGATGTCGTGGGGCGGCCGGACGCGCTGGCGCGGCTGCGGGCGGTGGGGGCCGTGGGGCCGGCGACCGACGTGGTCGCCGTGCATCTCGACCACGACGTGCCGCCCGGCGCCGAGCTCGGCCGCCGGCTGGCGGCCGCGGGTGCGCGGGCCGTCCCGGACGGTACGACGCTGACCGTGGGTGTCTACGAGGACGTACCGGACGTGCCACGCCGCACCCTCGTGCTGGGCGGCGCGCGGTCGGGCAAGTCGGTGGAGGCCGAGCGGCGCCTGGAGTCGTTCCCGGACGTGCTGTACGTGGCGACGGGCGGGACGCGGAACGAGGACAGCGAGTGGGCCGCCCGTGTCGCCGCCCACCGTGAGCGGCGCCCCGGCTCCTGGCGCACCGTCGAGACCTGCGATCTCGTGCCGCTGCTGAAGGACGACGGCGCACCCCTGCTGATCGACTGTCTGTCGCTGTGGCTGACCGACGCGATGGACTCCGTCGGCGCGTGGGACGACGCCGAGTGGGCCGACGGCGGTGAGCGGGCGCTGCGGGCACGGGTGCGGGAACTGACCGAGGCCCTGCGCGAGACCCGCCGTACGGTCGTCGCGGTGTCGAACGAGGTGGGCTCGGGGATCGTGCCCGCGACGGCGTCCGGCCGCCGCTACCGGGACGAACTCGGGCGCCTGAACGCGGCGTTCGCGGGCGAGTGCGAGCATGTGCTGCTGGTGGTGGCGGGGCAGGCGCTGCCGCTACGAGGGTGAGGCCACGGGGGTCTTCGCCGGTCCGCGCACGATGATCCGGTACGCGTTCGAGAAGCGGGTGCGGCTCAGCAGCGGGGCGAGGCCGACGTCCAGGGCGGAGGCCGCCGCGAGCAGGGGGGCGCAGGCCCGGGTCAGTGTCGACCGGGCCCGCCGGCGGACCAGCGCCAGACAGAGCGCGCCGGCCAGGTCGTACGGGACGTGGGGGGCGCTGCGGTCCGTGGCGACGACGGTGCAGCCCTGCGCCAGCAGTTCCCGTTCGAGGTTCGCCAGCGGCATCAGGTGCAGGTGGCGCGGCTGGTCGTACGCCACCCACCAGGTGCCGAGCAGTGTCGCGAACGCGCAGGCGGGGTCCGGGACTTCGACGAGGAGGTGGCCGCCGGGGCGGAGCACGTCGAGGGCGGCGCGGAGTTCCGCGCGGGGGTCGGGGGTGTGCTCCAGGTGGTGGAACATGCTGACCACGTCGTAACGGCCGCGCAGCCGGCCGGTGATCTCCGGGTCGGTGAGCAGGCCCTGGTGCGCCTCCTCGATCCGCCCGGCGGCCCGGGCCCGCTCGACGCGCGGCGTGGCGTCGAGCCCGTCGAAGGAGGTGTACGTGTGCACCTCCCTCGCGGTCTCCGGGAAGTGCCCGTGGCCGGTGCCGACGTCGAGCCAGCTCTCGGGCTCGGGGTACGGGAGCATCGCGCGGGCCGCGGCCCGGTGGCGCCGCCGGCTGCCGCGGGCGGCGAGGACGCGTTCGACGGAGGGGTCTGAGCGGCCGCGGGCGGCCAGGGCGTGGGCCGTGATCCGGGGGTTCTGGAAGGCGTGGCCGCAGTCCCGGCACTCGTCGATCACGAACGGGCCCGGTGTGCGGTGTGTCGGGTCAGGGGTGCGGACGCGGGTGCGCAACCGCCGTGCACCGCACCAGGGGCAGTCGTCCCGGCGCGGTTCGTGGAACGGCTCGTGGGCCGACTCGTGGGACGGCTCGTGGGACGGCATCGCGGCTCCTGCCTCGACATTCCGGAACAAGAGCTTCCGGACATCTGGGCGTTCAAGACGCCCGACATTGAAGACAAAGGGAACGTATGGGATCGCCATCCCGGGTGCAAAGACGTGGTGACGATGTGGCGCCGTCGTGTTCGATCGCTGCCGGTACTGTTCGGCGAATGAGCTCGCTTAATCTCGACGACTTCACCGATCTGATCGAGCGCCCCGACGGCGGGGTGCGCCGCGACGCCGAGGCGCGGCGGGAGCGGCAGAGCGTGCCGCCCGGGGCGCTGGGGCGCCTCGACGACCTGGGCGAGTGGCTGGCGGCGGCACAGTCCTCCGTGCCGGTGCGGCCGATCGCCCGGCCGCGCGTGGTGCTGTTCGCGGGGGACCACGGAGTCGCCGGACTCGGTGTCTCCGCGCGGCCCGCGGGCACGGCGCACGAGCTGGTGCGGGCGGTGCTCGACGGGAGCAGCCCGGTGTCGGTGCTGGCCCGGCGGCTCGACGTGCCCGTGCGGGTGGTGGACATGGCGCTCGACTGCGCCCCGGAGGAGCTGCCGGACGAGGTCGTACGGCACCGGGTGCGGCGCGGGTCCGGGCGCATCGACGTCGAGGACGCGCTGACCCTGGAGGAGGCCGAGGCGGCGTTCCTGGCGGGTGTCGCGGTCGCGGACGAGGAGGCCGACTCCGGGACGGATCTGGTGGTGCTCGGCGACGTGAGCGTCGGCGGGACCACGCCGGCGGCGGTGCTGGTCGCGGCGCTGTGCGGCACGGACGCGTCCGTCGTCACCGGACGGGGTGGCCGGGCGATCGACGACCTGGCGTGGATGCGCAAGTGCGCGGCCGTGCGGGACGCCCTGCGGCGGGCCCGGCCGGTACTCGGGGAGCAGTTGCGGCTGCTGGCGGCGGTGGGCGGTGCCGACCTGGCCGCGATGACGGGCTTCCTGCTCCAGAGCGCCGTACGCAAGACCCCGGTGATCCTGGACGGTGTCGTGTCGGCCGCGTGCGCCCTCGTCGGCCAGCGGGTCGCCTTCCGGGCGCCGGACTGGTGGCTGGCCGGCCAGAACAGCGGCGAGCCGGCGCAGGCCAAGGCCCTCGACCGCATGGCCATCGAGCCCCTCCTCGATCACGGCGTGGCCGTCGGCGAGGGTACGGGCGCGCTGCTGGCCCTGCCGTTGGTCCAGGCCGCGGCAGCGCTCGCGGCGGAGCTGCCGGAGCGTGCGGAGCCGGAGGAGCCCAAGCCGCTGGACGCGGCGGACTCGGCCCCGGAGGAGTAACCGCGGCGCCTCGGGTGTCGCACGGGGCCGACGGACCCGTGGGTGAGGGCGCCCGGTCGCGGACGCCGGCCGTTCGTACGCGGCCGCCGGGCCCGCCCGAGTTCCTTCAGGGGCGCGGGGAACCGCGCGGCACACCACAACGCACCCGCGGCCGCCCGCCGGCGAAAACCCGGCGGAGACCCGGCAGACGAGAACGCATCCGCCCCCGGGAGAGTCGCAGCGGCGTCAGCGACGGTCGGCGCCGTGGACGGACTTCGCGGCCGGGACGTCGGGGGCGCCGCCGATCCAGTCCTGGACCTTGCGGCTCAGCGCCACCCAGCGGCGGTCGTGGTGGAAGGCGCGCAACCGGGACTTGGCGCGGGTGCGCGGGCGGCCGCGGTAGAAGCGCTTGGCCCACGGCGAGCCGGGGCGGGCCACCCGGAGCGCGCCGATGACGGCGATGAAGGGCACGATCACGCCGAACAGCGCGAGGCGGGCCTTGCCCTTGCTGAGGGCGAGGAGCGCGAAGAGGAAGTTCAGGGCCACGGTGAGGATCGCCCCACCGCGGCCGGCCACCTCGTCGTCGCTCGCGTTGTTGACCCCGAACGGCAGGAACCCGCAGAGCACCAGGCCCACGAGCGCCGCCGTGAGCACCACCATCTCGACGCTCTTGCGACCCTGTTCGGTCCAGTACACGTCGTCGAGGTGGAGGATCAGCGCGAACTCGTCCAGCACCAGGCCCACGCCCATCCCGAACAGCACGGCGCACAGGGCCGGGCCGACCCCGCTCACGCCGCTCGCCACCGCGCCGAAGCCGCCGGCCACCGTCAGCAGGACACCGGGGACCACATGGTGGATGTGCACGCCACCGGTGTCGATGTTGCGGAACGGCCCCTTGCCCGCGCGGATCATGCGGGTGATGACCCGGGTGATCAGGAACGTCAGCACGAAGGAGGCGAGGGCGAGCAGGAGGGGCAGCTTGCCTGGCTCGATGATGTTCCGCTGCAACCAGTGACCCATATGCGAACTTTAGCCACAATTGCCCCCATCACCTGCCCATTGCCTGCCCACCGGCCCGCCCTTCGTGGCCCCGAAGCCGCCGGATACCCTGCGCCGGTGTCCACGCCGGTGTCCAAGACCTCCCTCCCCGACGGCCTGCGCTTCGCCTTCGGCACCCTGACCGTGCTGCCCGTCACGGTGACCCGCTGGGACCGTGACGCCGCGCGCGCCGGGATGCTGTGCGCCCCGGCCGCCGGTCTGGTCGTCGGGCTCGCCTCCGCCGCGCTCGGCCTGCTGCTTCTGCTGCTGGGCACGGGCGCCCTGCTCGCTGCCGTGGCCACGGCAGCCGTCCCCGCCGTCCTGACCCGGGGACTGCACCTCGACGGCCTCGCCGACACGGCGGACGGACTGGGCAGCGGCAAGCCCGCCGAGGACGCGCTGCGGATCATGAAGCGGTCGGACATCGGCCCGTTCGGCGTCATCACCCTGGTCTTCGTCCTGCTCGCCCAGGTCGCCGCGCTCACCGAGGCGTACGGCCGGTCCTGGGCCCATGGCGCCCTCGCCGCGGTCGTTTCGGCGACCGCGGCCCGGCTCGCCCTGACGCTGGCCGCGCGCACGGGTGTGCCGCCGGCCCGGCCCGAGGGGCTGGGCGCGGCGGTCGCGGGCACCGTGCCGGTACGGGACGCGGCGGTCGTGGCGGGCCTGGCCGTGTGTGCCGCGGGGGGCCTGAGCGCGCTCCTCGGGCCGTACGACGCCGTCCTGGGTACGGTCCTCGCGGTCGTCCTCGCCTGCGGCGCCGCCGAGACGCTGCTGCGGCACTGCACCCGCCGCTTCGGCGGGGTGACGGGCGATGTGTTCGGCGCGCTGGCGGAGACGGCGGCCACCACGGCGCTGGTGGTGCTCACCCTCGGCTGACGCTTCTCAGCAGGGCCGCCGCCACACCCCCAGCTCGTACTTCTTGAGCATCGAGCTCAGCCGCAGCCGCCGGGCCTCGGGGCAGAAGCTTCGGGTGCCGAGCTCGTACTCGACGTGGAAGACGGCCTTGTCCGCGTCGATGAAGGGCAACAGGTCCTCGCATTCCCCGTACTGGGCGCACTGTTCGTTGACCGCGAAGTCGAAGTCGCCGACGAGCTGCGGGATCTGGTCGAGGTCGTTCTTCAGGCCGACGGCCAGGCCGCGTTCGTGGGCGAGGCGGGCGATGAGGCGGTTGTAGCGGAGCTGGTCGGCGGCCGTCAGGGGGAAGCCCGTGCGGTTCCTGTACCCGTCCATGTTGTCCGGTTCGACCGCGTCGAAGCCCTTCTCCTCGCACATGTCGAGACGGTCCGCCATGAGGGGTTCGAGGACGTCGGTGCGGCGTATGTCGAGCCAGCGCTCGCCCTCCCAGCCGTTGCCCCGGCCGAGGACGGACTCGGGGAAGTCGTCCGCGTCCGGGCGGAAGTCCTCCCACGCCCCGGTCGACAGGTAGCAGATCACCTTGCGGCCGTCCTCGTGGAGCCGGGCGACCGTGCCGGCCGAGTGGTCGAAGCCGTCGATGTCGTAGACGGGCACGTCGACGGACGTGTCCAGGCGCCCGCTGAGCTGCCACTGCCAGGCGGTGCCGGGACGGGGCCGCCAACGGTCGGTACCGTCCCCGGACCGGTCGCCGGGGGCGTTCGTGCAGGCCGTGAGCAGCACAAGCAGGGCACACAGGACGAGCGGGCGTTTCACCGGCGGGCTCCAAGGAGTACGGAAGGGTTCCCCAGGATGATCTCCTGTGGCCAGACGCCCCGCGGGGCGGGTCCCGGCCATGGGGATCCCCCTATGCGCGAGCCATGGGGATCTCCCTGTGCGGGACGAGCCGGGGGCTCGTGGAGGCTGGAGCGACGAGGACGGACAGCCGGGCCCACGTCCCCGGGAGGAGGCCGCGCGAGGTCGAGAAGCGGTCAACCGGTCTCCGCGTCCCAGGTCCGGCCCGCCGAACAGGGCTAGGGTCCTTCTGATGGGATGGATCGTGCGCGGAGGAAGGAGCGGCATCCGGTGCGAGCGCTCGGCGTGCGGCGTGGAGGGCCGTGTGGCGGAGCCACCTGTTCGTCCTCGCCGTGCGGTGGGGAGAGCGCGCGCAGGGCGTCGCGACGCCGCGGAGATCCGCCGGGAGGGCCCTAGGCTCGTTTCCGGTACTCCCGGTCCGGCCGTGGGGCGCCGCGCTGCGGATCCCCGGCCGCCCGGGGCTGCCGCGCACCGCGGACCCAGGGTCCTCCCCAGGGGCGGTCGACCCATCCGTTCGGCCACTGAACACTCAACTGGAAGCGAGATTTCACCACCGTGACTGCTCTCACTCTCAGCACCGCCGCCGCGCCCGGCCTCCGCGCCGACGCCGTCGTGGTCGGTGTCGCGAAGGGCGCCAAGGCCCCCGTCGTCGCGCCGGGCGCCGAGGCCGTGGACAAGGCGTACGACGGCAGGCTGGCGGTCGTCCTGGAGACCCTCGGAGCCTCGGGCGCCGAGGGCGAGGTGACGAAGCTGCCCGCGCCGTCCGGCTTCAAGGCGCCGCTCGTGGTGGCGGTGGGCCTGGGAGCCGAGCCCCAGAAGGACGCGACCTTCGAGGCCGAGGCGCTGCGCCGCGCGGCCGGTGCCGCGGCCCGGGCTCTGGCCGGCTCCAAGAAGGCCGCGTTCGCGCTGCCCATCGCGGACGCGGGTGACGTCGCCGCCGTCGCCGAGGGCGCGCTGCTCGGCGCGTACTCCTTCGACGCCTACAAGGGGACCGCCGACAACGGCAACGCCCCCAAGGCGAAGAAGGGCAAGGCACCCCTCGCCGAGGTCGCCCTGCTCGGCGCCAAGCCCCGCGACCGCGCCCACAAGGCCGCCGTGGAGCGGGCCACCGCCGTGGCCGAGGAGCTGAACCGCGCCCGCGACCTGATCAACATGCCGCCGAACGACCTGAACCCGGCCGCGTTCGCCGCCATCGCCCAGGCCGCGGCCAAGGAGCACGGCATCAAGGTGCAGGTGCTCGACGAGAAGGCGCTGGAGAAGGGCGGCTACGGCGGCATCCTCGGCGTGGGTGCCGGGTCGGCTTCGGCGCCCCGTCTGGTGAAACTGTCGTACACCTCCTCCAAGGCGAAGAAGCACCTCGCGTACGTCGGCAAGGGCATCACCTACGACTCGGGCGGCATCTCGCTGAAGCCCGCCGGGCACAACGAGACGATGAAGTGCGACATGAGCGGCGCCGCCGCCGTGTTCGCCGCGGTCGTCGCCGCCGCGCGCCTCGGCCTGGAGGTCAACGTCACCGGCTGGCTCGCCCTCGCCGAGAACATGCCCTCCGGCTCCGCCACCCGCCCGGGTGACGTGCTGCGCATGTACAGCGGCAAGACCGTCGAGGTCCTCAACACCGACGCCGAGGGCCGGCTCGTCCTCGCCGACGCGCTCGCCAAGGCCTCCGAGGACAAACCGGACGCGATCGTGGACGTGGCCACGCTGACGGGCGCGATGATGCTGGCGCTCGGCAACCGCACGTTCGGGATCATGGCGAACGACGACGCGTTCCGCTCCGCGGTGCACGAGGCCGCGGAGGAGGCCGGCGAGGCGGCTTGGCCCATGCCGCTGCCTGACCACCTGCGCAAGGGCATGGACTCCCCGACGGCCGACATCGCGAACATGGGCGAGCGGGCCGGGGGCGGGCTGGTCGCCGGTCTGTTCCTGAAGGAGTTCGTGGGTGAGGGGATCACCTGGGCCCACCTCGACATCGCCGGGCCGGCGTTCAACGAGAGCGGGGCGTTCGGTTACACACCGAAGGGCGGGACGGGGAGTTCCGTGCGGACCCTGGTGCGGCTCGCCGAGCTGGCGGCTTCGGGGGACCTGGGCTGAGGTTCCCTGGGCGGCGGGGCTCGCGTGTGTGCGGCTTCCGTCGCCCACGAGCTCGGTCCTTCGTGTCGTAGGGCGGTCGCGGGCTGTGTGTGGTTGAGCGCGCAGTTCCCCGCGCCCCTGTCGGGGCGCCCCGTGCGGGGCGCCCCGTACGTGTGCTGTCTCACACCGCAGCCCCGCGTCCCGGACGCCACGGACAAGTGCGAAGATGGGGCACGGCAGGACAGGGCCCCACCCCAGGGCCGAAGCAAAGAGCGGCCGGACACCAGCCGACCGCCCGGTCGCCCCCCGAATGGGACAAGGGAGCCCGGCGCACGGCGCACATGCATGGAGGACGTGACGTGGCGAACGACGCCAGCACCGTTTTCGACCTAGTGATCCTCGGCGGTGGTAGCGGTGGTTACGCCGCGGCCCTGCGCGGGGCGCAGCTGGGCCTGGACGTCGCCCTGATCGAGAAGGACAAGGTCGGCGGTACCTGCCTGCACCGGGGCTGCATCCCCACCAAGGCCCTGCTGCACGCGGGCGAGATCGCCGACCAGGCCCGCGAGAGCGAGCAGTTCGGTGTGAAGGCCACGTTCGAGGGCATCGACGTACCGGCGGTCCACAAGTACAAGGACGAGGTCATCTCGGGCCTGTACAAGGGTCTGCAGGGGCTCGTCGCCTCGCGCAAGGTGACCTACATCGAGGGTGAGGGCCGGCTGTCCTCCCCGACCTCCGTGGACGTGAACGGCCAGCGGATCCAGGGCCGTCACATCCTGCTCGCGACCGGCTCGGTGCCGAAGTCGCTGCCCGGCCTGGAGATCGACGGCAACCGCGTCATCTCCTCCGACCACGCCCTCGTCCTGGACCGTGTGCCGAAGTCCGCGATCGTGCTCGGCGGCGGTGTCATCGGTGTCGAGTTCGCCTCCGCGTGGAAGTCCTTCGGCTCGGACATCACGATCATCGAGGGCATGAAGCACCTCGTCCCCGTCGAGGACGAGAACAGCTCGAAGCTTCTTGAGCGCGCTTTCCGCAAGCGCGGCATCAAGTTCAACCTCGGCACCTTCTTCCAGAAGGCCGAGTACACGGCGGACGGTGTCAAGGTCACGCTCGCCGACGGCAAGGAGTTCGAGGCGGAGATCCTCCTCGTCGCCGTCGGCCGCGGCCCGGTCTCGCAGGGCCTCGGCTACGAGGAGGCCGGGGTCGCCATGGACCGCGGTTACGTCCTCGTCGACGAGTACATGCGCACGAACGTCCCGACCATCTCCGCCGTCGGTGACCTGGTCCCGACGCTCCAGCTCGCGCACGTCGGCTTCGCCGAGGGCATCCTGGTGGCGGAGCGTCTGGCCGGTCTGAAGACGGTCCCGATCGACTACGACGGCGTGCCGCGGGTGACGTACTGCCACCCCGAGGTCGCCTCCGTGGGCATCACCGAGGCCAAGGCCAAGGAGGTCTACGGCGCGGACAAGGTCGTCGCTCTGAAGTACAACCTCGCGGGCAACGGAAAGAGCAAGATCCTCAAGACCGCGGGCGAGATCAAGCTCGTCCAGGTCAAGG
Organism: Streptomyces sp. NPDC030840; assembly: GCF_055572015.1. Lineage (NCBI taxonomy): Bacteria > Bacillati > Actinomycetota > Actinomycetes > Kitasatosporales > Streptomycetaceae > Streptomyces > Streptomyces sp. NPDC030840. The sequence goes on from NZ_JBVIEE010000004.1 coordinate 531,027, forward strand.
ACGGTGCCGTGGTCGGCGTCCACATGGTCGGCGACCGCATGGGCGAGCAGGTCGGCGAGGCCCAGCTGGTCTACAACTGGGAGGCGCTGCCGGCCGAGGTCGCCCAGCTCATCCACGCCCACCCGACGCAGAACGAGGCGCTCGGCGAGGCCCACCTGGCCCTCGCGGGCAAGCCCCTCCACTCCCACGACTGACGCCTTCAGTCTTCGGGCGCGACGAGACAGACTTCCGCAATTTCGTAAGGAGCAACCGAAACCATGGCGGTTTCCGTAACCCTTCCGGCGCTCGGTGAGAGCGTCACCGAGGGCACTGTCACCCGCTGGCTGAAGGCCGAGGGCGAGCGCGTCGAGGCCGACGAGCCGCTGCTGGAGGTGTCCACCGACAAGGTCGACACCGAGATCCCCTCGCCCGCCGCCGGTGTGCTGGCGTCCATCAAGGTCGCCGAGGACGAGACGGTCGAGGTCGGTGCCGAGCTGGCCGTCATCGACGACGGCACGGGCGCGCCCGCTGCCGCCCCCGCCCCGGCTGCCGCCGAGGCCCCGGCTCCGGCTCCGGCCCCCGAGCCGGCCCCGCAGGCCGTTCCGTCCACCGAGGCCGCCGCCCCGGCCCCGGCTCCCACCGCCGAGGCGGCCGCGGGTGCCGGCGGCGCCGAGGGCACCGACGTGGTCCTGCCGGCTCTGGGCGAGTCGGTCACCGAGGGCACCGTCACCCGCTGGCTCAAGGAGGTCGGCGACAGCGTCGAGGCCGACGAGCCACTGCTCGAGGTCTCCACCGACAAGGTCGACACCGAGATCCCGGCGCCCGCCGCGGGCGTGCTGCTGGAGATCGTGGTCGGCGAGGACGAGACGGCCGAGGTCGGCGCCAAGCTGGCCGTCATCGGCGCCCCGGGTGCCGCTCCGGCCGCCGCCGCGCCCGCGGCCCCGGCCGCTCCGGCTCCGGCCCCCGCCGCCCCGGCTCCCGCTCCCGCCCCGGCCGCCCCCGCGGCTCCGGCTCCGGCCCCCGCCGCTCCGGCCGCGCCCCCGGCGCCCGCCCCGGCTCCGGCCCAGGCCGCGGCTCCGGCTCCGGCCGCTCCGGCTCCCGCGCCGGCCGCGCCCGCCCCGGCCCAGGTCACGCCGGCTCCGGCCGCTCCGGCCGCCGCCCAGGCGACCGACGAGGGCGCGTACGTGACCCCGCTGGTGCGCAAGCTCGCCGCCGAGAACGGCGTCGACCTGTCCACCGTCAAGGGCACCGGCGTCGGCGGCCGTATCCGCAAGCAGGACGTCATCGCCGCCGCCGAGGCCGCGAAGGCCGCCGCCCCGGCTCCGGCCGCCGCCCCGGCCGTCGGCGCCGCGAAGAAGGCCCCCGTCCTGGAGGCCTCCCCGCTGCGCGGACAGACCATCAAGATGCCGCGGATCCGCAAGGTCATCGGCGACAACATGGTCAAGGCCCTGCACGAGCAGGCCCAGCTGTCCTCGGTCGTCGAGGTCGACGTGACCCGCCTGATGAAGCTGCGCGGCAAGGCGAAGGACGCGTTCGCCGCCCGCGAGGGCGTGAAGCTCTCCCCGATGCCGTTCTTCGTGAAGGCGGCGGCCCAGGCGCTGAAGGCCCACCCGGCCATCAACGCCCGGATCAACGAGGCCGAGGGCACCATCACGTACTTCGACACGGAGAACGTCGGCATCGCCGTGGACTCCGAGAAGGGCCTGATGACCCCGGTCATCAAGAACGCGGGCGACCTGAACATCGCCGGCATCGCCAAGGCCACGGCCGATCTGGCGGGCAAGGTCCGGGCCAACAAGATCACCCCGGACGAGCTCTCCGGCGCGACCTTCACCATCAGCAACACCGGCTCGCGCGGCGCGCTGTTCGACACGATCATCGTGCCGCCGAACCAGGTCGCGATCCTCGGCATCGGCGCCACGGTCAAGCGCCCCGCCGTCATCGAGACGGAGGAGGGCACGGTCATCGGCGTCCGCGACATGACCTACCTGACCCTCTCGTACGACCACCGCCTGGTGGACGGCGCCGACGCCGCCCGCTACCTGACGGCGGTCAAGGCGATCCTGGAGGCGGGCGAGTTCGAGGTGGAGCTCGGCCTGTAGGTCGGTACGTCCGCTGGTACGTCCACCGGTGGGTCTGTCGGTACGGTGCCCCGCCCGGGTTTTCTCCGGGCGGGGCACCGTTCCTTTTTTGGGGTGCGGGGCTGTATCGATGTGCGGCTCCGCCGCGGGCGCGACCAGCCACGACCCACCGGCAGTCTGCGGACAACCGGCAGCACCACGGCGCCATCCAGCGGAGCGCCACCGCGTGTAAGTCTTGTCTCACCTGCGCGAAAGCGACCGCACGCGCCCTCCCGGCGGAGCGAACCGGCCTTATTGTCTAGACGTCAAACGCCTTAAGGAGCTCTCATGACCGCGCCCGTCGTCCACTCGCTGCGCGAACAGATCCGCGAGCACATCGTGGAGGGGATCGTGAGCGGGCGATGGAAGCCGGGCGAGCGGATCGTCGAGCGGCGGATCGCGACGGAGCTGGAGGTCAGCCAGACTCCCGTGCGGGAGGCCCTGCGGGAGCTGGAGTCGCTCCGGCTGATCGAGTCGGCGCCGAACAAGGGCGTACGGGTACGGAACCTGACGGCTGCGGACCTGGAGGAGAGCTACCCCGTCCGGGCCGGTCTGGAGGCCATCGCGGCGGAGCTCGCGGCGGAGAGGCTGGCCGAGGACTGCTCGGCGCTTGAGCCGCATGTCGCGGCGCTGTACGAGGCGGACCGGGAGTCGGACGGTACGGGGCAGGTGCGCCATACGGTGGCCTTCCACCGTGAGCTGGTGCGGGCCGCGGGCAACTCCGTCCTCCTGCACACGTGGGAGGGGCTGGGGATCGAGGTGTTCACGGCTCTGTCCATCCGCTGGCTCGGGACGGTCCAGCAGTCGTACGCGGAGGAGCACGAGGAGTTGGTGGCCGCGTTCCGGCGGCGCGATCCGAGGATCGCCGACATAGTGAAGGCCCACGTGCTGGGTTGCGCGCCGCGCGCGTGAGGCCGCCGGCCTGTTGGTCGCCCCCGCCGCCCCTACCCGTCCCATCCCCAGGGGCTCCGCCCCTTCGACCCCGGCCAAGGGGGCTGCGCCCCCTGGACCCCCATCCTTTCGGGGCTCCGCCCCGGACCCCGTTTCGGAGGCCGGCCCCCGGACCCCCGCTCCTCAAACGCCGGAGGGGCTGGTTGGTGCGGGCAGCGCTGGATTGTGCGGGCGGGGCTGGGGCGTGCCGCGCCGCGCTGGATCGTGCGGACCGGGCTGGATCGTGCGCGCGGGGTTGGATGGTGCGGACCGAGCTGGGTCGTGCGCGCGGCGCTGGATCGTGCGGGACCGGGCTGGATCGTGCGCGCGGCGCTGGATCGTGCGGGGCCGAGCTGGATCGTGCGCGCGGCGCTGGATCGTGCGGGGCCGAGCTGGGTCGTGCGCGCGGCGCTGGATCGTGCGGGGCCGAGCTGGATCGTGCGCGCGGCCCTGGATCGTGCGCGCGGGGTTGGATGGTGCGGACCGAGCTGGATCGTGCGCGCGGCCCTGGATCGTGCGGGGCCGAGCTGGATCGTGCGCGCGGGGTTGGATGGTGCGGACCGGGCTGGGTCGTGCGCGCGGCGCTGGGTCGTGTGAGGCCGCGCTGGGCATTCCCGGGTGGGGCTTGGGGTTTCAGCCGGGGCCAGGCATATGCAGCCCGTCCGGCGTTTGAGGACGAGGCCGTCAGGCCGATGCGGGGGTCTGGGGGCGCAGCCCCCAGGGACAGGATGGGACGGGTAGGGGCGGCGGGGGCGAGGAAACCCGGCCCGACCACCAGAGCACGCCCCCGCTCATACGCACCCCCACCTGCAAAAACTCCAGCCACCCCACGACACCCGGTGCCGCCGCCGGAGGCACCCCGTGCCGACTTTCTCGTGATCAAGAGGTTTTGCCCCTCAACCCTTTGATCGATCATCGATCAGGGAGTTACAGTCACCGACGGGCTCGCACCCGAGCCTCCGCCCTGTCCTGCCAAGACGAAGGGCATCCCCCGAGAAACCCCTTGCCGACGAGGGAACCCCCCTCCGCATCCGGAAGGCGGCGCAATGACCGACCCCACCGCAATCCAGCCGAGCGCACTCGACCAGCTCCCGGACCGCGACCCCGAGGAGACCGCCGAGTGGCAGGCCTCGCTGGACGCCGTGACGAAGGCCGCCGGGCCGCACCGCGCCGCATACCTGATGCGCCGCACGCTGGAGCGCGCCGAGGCGGGCGGGCTCGCGCTGCCCAAGCTCCTCGAGACCGACTACGTCAACACCATCCCCACCGCCGCCGAGCCAGCCGTGGACGGCGACGAGGAGATGGAGCGCCGTATCACCGCGTGGAACCGCTGGAACGCGGCCGCCATGGTGACCCGGGGCTCGAAACACGGCGTCGGCGGCCACATCGCCACCTTCGCCTCCGCCGCCTGGCTGTACGAGACCGGCTTCAACCACTTCTTCAAGGGCAAGGAGGGCGACGGCAGCGGCGACCAGCTGTACATCCAGGGCCACGCCTCCCCCGGCATCTACGCCCGCGCCTTCCTCGACGGCCGCCTGACCGAGCAGCACCTCGACAACTTCCGCCAGGAGGCCGGCGGCGACGGCCTGCCCTCCTACCCGCACCCGCGCCGCCTCCCCTGGCTGTGGGAGTTCCCGACGGTGTCGATGGGCCTCGGCCCGCTCTCCGCCATCTACCAGGCGCGCTTCAACCGCTACCTCACCAACCGCGGCATCAAGGACGTCTCGGCCTCCCACGTCTGGGCGTTCCTCGGCGACGGCGAGATGGACGAGCCCGAGTCGACGGCCGCGCTCGCGCTGGCGTCCCGCGAGGGCCTGGACAACCTGACCTTCGTCATCAACTGCAACCTGCAGCGCCTCGACGGCCCGGTCCGCGCCAACTTCAAGATCGTGCAGGAGCTGGAGGCCCAGTTCCGCGGCGCCGGCTGGAACGTCATCAAGACGCTGTGGGGCACGGCCTGGGACGAGCTGTTCGCCCTGGACACCACCGGCGCGCTCGTACGACGCCTCCGTGAGGTGCCGGACGCGCAGGTGCAGACGTACCAGACCCGCGACGCCGCCTACATCCGCCAGGACTTCTTCGGGGCCGACCCCGCGCTCGTCGAGATGGCCAAGCTGCTGTCCGACGACAAGATCCTCGAGTGTTTCCACCTCTCCCGCGGTGGCCACGAGGCGCGCAAGGTGTACGCCGCGTACAAGGCGGCCCTGCAGCACAAGGGCGCCCCGACCGTGATCCTCGCCCAGACCGTCAAGGGCTTCACGCTCGGCGAGGGCTTCGCGTCGAAGAACGCCAACCACCAGATGAAGAAGCTGACGGTGGACGAGTTCAAGGCGATGCGCGATCTTCTTGAACTGCCCATCTCGGACAGCCAGTTCACCGACGGCGTCGTGCCGTACGCCCACCCGGGCGCCGACTCCCCGGAGGTCCGCTACCTCCAGGAGCGCCGCGCGGCCCTCGGCGGTCCCGCCCCGGCCCGTCGTACGCACGCGATCGCCCCGCTGCCCGCGCCCGCCGAGAAGGCGTTCGCGTCCTTCGACAAGGGCTCGGGCTCGCAGAACGTCGCCACGACCATGGCCTTCGTCCGCCTCGTCAAGGACCTGGTCCGCGACAAGCAGACGGGCAGGCGCTGGGTGCCGATCGTCCCCGACGAGGCGCGCACCTTCGGCATGGAGTCGCTCTTCCCGTCCCTCGGCATCTACTCCCCCAAGGGCCAGACGTACGAGCCGGTCGACCGCGACCAGCTCATGTACTACAAGGAGGCCAAGGACGGGCAGATCCTCAACGAGGGGATCACCGAGGCCGGTTCGATGGCCGACTTCATCGCCGCTTCGACGTCGTACGCGACGCACGGCGAGGCCATGATCCCGTTCTACATCTTCTACTCGATGTTCGGCTGGCAGCGCACGGCCGACCAGATGTGGCAGCTCGGCGACCAGCTGGGCCGCGGCTTCCTCATCGGGGCGACGGCCGGCCGCACGACGCTGACGGGCGAGGGCCTGCAGCACGCCGACGGCCACTCGCCGGTGATCGCCGCGACCAATCCGGCGGCGCTGACGTACGACCCCGCGTTCGCCTACGAGATCGCGGTGATCGTGAAGGACGGTCTGCGCCGTATGTACGGCGAGGCCGCCCCCGGCGAGGACCAGAACGTCTTCTACTACCTCACCGTCTACAACGAGCCGCTGCCGCAGCCCGCGAAGCCGTCGGTGCCCGCGATCGACGAGGGCATCGTGAAGGGTCTGTACCGCTTCAACACGGCGGAGTCGGCGGGGCTTTCGCCCGTGGCCAACGCCCCGCGCATCCAGCTGCTGGGCTCCGGTACGGCGATCCACTGGGTCCTGAAGGCCCAGAAGCTGCTCGCCGAGGAGTGGGGCGTGGCGGCCGACGTGTGGTCGGCGACGTCGTGGACGGAGCTGCGGCGGGACGCGCTGGAGGCGGACGCTGCACTGCTGCGGGGCGAGGAGCGGGTGCCGTTCGTGCGGCAGGCGCTGCACGGGGCCGAGGGGCCGGTGCTCGCGGTCTCGGACTACATGCGGCAGGTTCCCGACCAGATCGCGCAGTGGGTGGAGCAGGACTACTCCTCGCTCGGCGCGGACGGTTTCGGTCTCTCCGACACCCGCGAGGCGGCTCGCCGCCACTTCGGCGTCGACGCCGAGTCGGTGGTCGTGGCCGCGCTCGCGCAGCTCGCCCAGCGGGGTGAGGTCAAGGCGACGGCGGTGAAGGAGGCGCGGGAGCGGTACGGGCTGTGAGGGTACGGCGGGGGCGGTGCTCTGTCCCGCCCCCGCCGCGCGCCCCGTAAGGGGCGCGGGGAACTGGCGACCAGCCCCCACCCACCCGCACACACTCCACCCCCCCGACCGCCCCCCTGGGGGCATGGGGGCGCAGCCCCCGGGATGGGACGGGTAGGGGCGGCGGGGGCGAGAACCCTCTGGCCCCACCCACCCGGCATCATGGGCTCATGCGTGCTGCCCGGCTCATCAGAATGGTGCTGCTGCTCCAGTCGCGCCCGTCCATGACCGCGGCCGAACTCGCCCGCGAGCTGGAGGTGTCCGAGCGTACGGTGACCCGGGACGCACAGGCGCTGTCGGAGGCCGGCGTCCCGGTGTACGCGGACCGGGGACGAGCCGGCGGCTACCGCCTCATCGGCGGGTACCGCACCCGGCTCACGGGCCTCGCCCGCAGCGAGGCCGAGGCCCTGTTCCTCAGTGGCGTGCCGGCCGCCCTGCGGGACATGGGCCTGGAGGACGCCGCCTCGGCCGCCCGGCTCAAGGTGTCCGCCGCCCTCCTCCCCTCCCTCAGCGACGCCTCGCGCACGGCCGCACAACGGTTCCACCTGGACGCCCCCGCCTGGTTCAAGGAACCCGAGACACCCGAGCTGCTGCCGGTGGTCGCGGACGCGGTCTGGGACGACCGGCGGATCACGGCCCGCTACCGGAGCGGGCGCGGGGACGCCGAGGTCGAGCGCGCGCTGGAGCCGTACGCGCTGGTCCTGAAAGCGGGGGCCTGGTACCTGTGCGCACGGGTGACGGAGCAGGGCTCCTTCCGGGTCTACCGCATCGACCGGTTCACCGCGGTGGCCGTCGGCGAGGACCGCTTCGCACGGGACGAGGAGTTCGACCTGCCGGCCTTCTGGGAGGAGCGGGCAGCACAGTTCGCGCGGTCGATCCTGCGCGCCGAGGTCGTGGTGCGGCTGACCGGGGAGGGGGCGCGGCGGCTGGTGCACGTCGTCGATCCCCTGTCCGCCCGTGAGGCGCTGGCGGCGGCGGACGACCCGGACGAGCGCGGACGGGTGACGCTGACGCTGCCGGTGGAGTCCGAGGAGGTCGCCCACACCCAGCTCACCGCCCTGGGCCCGGAGGTGGAGGTGCTGTCCCCGGCGACCCTGCGCAAACGGTTCTCCGACGACGCGGCGCGCCTCGCGGAGCTGTACGGCTCGTGAAGCGCCGGGACTCGCGCGCGCTCCCCCGTCCACGACGGTTCGCCGCACTCCGGGTGCGTCCGTCCCCGAGAGGGCCGATGCTGGTCCCGTGATGGACGAGACGGAGTTCTGGGAGCTGGTGGACACGACCCGGGAGGCCGCCGAGGGCGACCCCGAGGATCAGGCCGACCTGCTCGTCGAGCGGCTCGTCCAGCTGGACCCCGAAGCGGTGCTGGACTTCGCACGGCACTTCGAGGCCCGCTACAACCGCGCCTACCAGTGGGACGTGTGGGGCGCGGCATGGGTGCTCCTCGACGGGGCCGGCGACGACGTGTTCGACTTCTTCCGGTGCTGGCTGATCGGCCAGGGCCGGGAGGTCTACGAGGGCGCGGTGCACGATCCGGACTCGCTCGCCGATCTCCTCGACGACTTCGACCCGGAGGTCGACGGGGACGGCGAGGAGCTGGGGTACGCGGCGGACGAGGCGTACGAACAGCTCACCGGAACCGTCGCCCCTGACCTCGGCATCCCGGCGGCGCCACCCGAACCGGAGGGCACTCCGGTGGACTTCGAGAACGAGGCCGTGCTCGCGGAGCGCTATCCGAGGCTCTGGGAGCGGTTCAGGGCCTGACCGCGGTACGGGGAGCGCGGCAGGTAGGCGTACTGCGGGGCGGCGTAGGGCGCGGCGCGGTGCGGCGGCTCCCTGTGCGGTTCCCGGTCCGGGGCCGCCGGGCGGTGCAGGGGCGCGGAGTTCGCCCGCTCCAGCGCGGACGCGGTGACGGCGGACGGGCCGAGCACGACGGCGACGGTCGCGCAGGCCACCGCCCAGGGGCTCCGCAGGGACGCGGGCCAGGACTTCCCCGTGTTCTTCAGACCGGTCTTCGCATCGGTCCTCAGGCGGGTCTTCGCATCGGTCTTCGCATCGGTCTTCGGAGCGTTCTGCCAACGACTGCCGCTCATCTTCCCCACCTCCGGTCGGCGTGACACGAAGAAGCTAGGGCGCCGGTCTTGGAGAACTCTGTGAGGTGTCCGCGCCGTACCTGTGAACCCGGCGCGTCAGGAACGGCCCTGGAGACGGGCCGCGGCCTCCCTGATGGCGGGCAGCCGTTCCGCGAGGGCCGCGCCGGGGCACGTGGTCATGTAGCCGTCGCTGTGGCCCGCGAGGGCGGGCAGGAGGACGGTGGCGCCCGAGGGGTACCGGCTGTGGCTGTTGCTGGAGACCAGGTGGACACCGCCGCGCGGGTCGACGCCCGCGAGGCCCAGCTTCCAGGCGGCGAGAGCGGCGATCGCGTCGGTCACCGCCCGGGGCACCGGTACGCCCGCCGTGAACGTGCCGATGACCGCGATGCCCGCCGTACGGTGGTTGAAGCCCTGGGTGTGGGCGCCGGTGACGGGCCGGTCGACGCCGCCCGCGCGCCCCTCGTAGAGGGTGCCGCAGCGGTCGACGAGGAAGTTGTAGCCGATGTCGTCCCAGTCCCGGCTGCCGGTCTGCCCGGCGTACAGGTGGCGGATGATGCGGGGTGTCTCGGCGCAGTCGTAGTCGTTCGGCGAGTCCGTGTGGTGCACGAAGACCGCGAGGACCCGGTCGTCGTACCGGGCGGGCGGCTGGCTGCGCACGGCGTCACCCAGCCAGCGGGCCCTCGGCACGATCGGCGGCCGGTCGGCCCTGTGCGCGACGGCGGGGCGGGGCGTCTCGGGGTGCCGGGCGCGGCCCCCGGTCCTCTCACCGCCGGCCGTCGCCCACAGCACCAGCCCCAGCACGACGGCGAGCACGGGCAGGCAGGTGAGCAGGAGGAGGGCGCAACGCGGCAGCCGGGCGGCTCGGCGGATCCGGGAGCGGAGGTGGGTTCGCGGGCGGACGCGCGTGTCCGCACGGGGTCGGTTTCGGACACGAGTTCGGGGGCGGGCGTGGGTCTGGTCCCGGCCGGTCTCCGGCGGCTGCTTCGCTGCCCGCCGGCGCAGTGGTGCGCTCCCGGCGAGCGCGGCCCGTATCCGCCCCCGTCGCCGCCGTCGCGTTCGCGCCGTCCGGAAGACACGCATGGCCTCAGCTTGGCCCCGCCGCGGCCCCGCCGCGACGTGGGATGCGCCACCCGGTGGAACCATCGTCCCGGTCCGGGACGTTTTTACAGGTCCAGGCACGTGTGGCCGAATCCGCTGGTCCGCGCGGGCCTGCCTGATCACTGGGCCCGCCCCGCGCGTACTACTGGGGGTCCCGAGAGAAAGGCGCCTGGAGTGGACGTGCTCGACATCCTGCTGTTGCTGGTGATCCTGGCCTACGCGGCGTCCGGCTACCGCCGCGGCCTGGTCGCCGGCTGCGTCTCGCTGGCCGGGTTCGTGGGCGGCGCGGTCGTCGGGGTGTGGGTGTTGCCGTGGGTGATGGACCTGGTGACGCCGGGGACGCCGGCTGCGACGCTCACGGCCGTGCTGACGGTCCTGGCGCCGGCGGTGGTAGGGCACGAGCTGGCGGGGCGTCTGGGGCTGCAGCTGCGCCGCGAGTTGGAGCGCGGCCCGCTCCGGGTGGCCGACGGCGTCGGCGGCGCCGCGGCCAACACGGTCGCCGTCCTCATCGTCGCCTGGGTCGCCGCCAGTGTGCTGGGCGCCTCCTCGTCGCCGGTGGTGACACAGGCGATCCGCGAGTCGGCGCTGCTCGGCGCCGTGCAGAACACGATGCCGGAGACGACTCCGGCCTGGTTTTCACGTGCCACCTCCGCGCTCACGGAGGCGGGCTTCCCACAGGTCTTCAACCCGTTCGAGAACGAGGCGACGGCGGAGGTCGCCGCGCCCTCCGGGGACAGCGTCACGGCGGCCGCGACGAGTGCGGCCAAGCGCAGCACGGTGAAGGTGGAGGGCGTCGCCGACGGCCAGGGCCGTGAGGGCAGCGGCTTCGTCTACGCGGCACGGCACGTGATGACGAACGCCCACGTGGTGGCGGGCATCGACGAGCCGACCGTCCGCGTGGGCGGGGTGGGCCGCACGTACGAGGCCCGGGTCGTCCTGTTCGACCCCGACAAGGACGTGGCCGTCCTCTACGTGCCGGACCTCAGTGCGCCGGTGCTCCGGTTCGACGACTCCGCGGGGCGCGGCGACTCCGCGGTCGTCGCCGGGTACCCGCAGGACGGCGGCCTCGATCTCCAGGGGGCCACGGTCGCCAGCAGGATCAACGCGACCGGCCAGAACATCTACAGCACGGACACCGTCACCCGCGAGATCTACTCCATCCGCTCCACGGTCCGCCCCGGCAACTCCGGCGGCCCTCTCCTGAGCACCGACGGCACGGTGTACGGCGTGGTCTTCGCCCGCTCGACCTCCGACGACGAGACGGGCTACGTCCTGACGGTGGACGAGGTCGCCGGGGAGGCACAGCAGGCCAGGAACGCGACGACGCCGGTGGACACGGGCGAGCTGACGGCCTCGTAGCCCCCGGGCAGGGCGGGCGTCCAGGACAGGGCGGAGGCGTCAGAGGTGACGTCCCATCAGGACGTCGTCCACGTACTCCCCGTCGAGCAGGAACTCCTCCGGCAAAATCCCCTCCACCACGAACCCCTCGGACTCGTACAGCTTCCTGGCCGGGGTGTTGTGCCCGAGGACCCGCAGCGTGAGCCGTCGTGCGCCCTGTCGCCGGGACTCCTCCCGCACGGCCCGCAGCAGCGCCCGGCCCACCCCGCCGCCACGCGCCGTCTCGGCGACGACGAGGCCCTGGATCTGTCGCACGTGCGAGTTGCAGGCGAGCGGGGTCGGGTAGCCCAGCCGGATGTAGCCGGCGAGCAGCCCGTCGAGTTCGGCGACGAGATGGTCCCGCGGCCCGAACCGCTCGTTGAAGAAGGGTTCGTACGGCGGCCGGGGGCGCGGCTGGACGGAGTGCAGCGTGGACCAGGTGCTGCGGTCGAGGTGGCCGAGCGCGTCCTCGTCGTCGAGCGTGGCGAAGCGTATGTACGGAACGGGCATGGGTGCCACAGTACGGCGACCGGAGCGCCCGGCCGTGTGGTGCGGCGGCTCACCCGGCAGGATGTCCCCATGAACGCTGACGCACCGCTGGAGGACGCCGACACTCCGCTCGACATGGAGGCGTCACTGGGTTCCGAGGGCGCCCCGGCCCCCGGTTCGCGGGTCGCGATCGCCGGGGCGTCCGGGCTGATCGGTTCGGCGCTGGCGCGCTCGCTGCGGGCGGACGGGTACGAGGTGGTACGGCTCGTACGGCGGACACCGGTGGGCGAGGACGAGGTGCGGTGGGACCCGGAGGCCCAGCGGGTGGACGCGGCGGGGCTGCTCGGGTGTGCGGCGGTGGTGAACCTCGCCGGGGCCGGGGTGGCGTCGCGCCGCTGGACGGCGGCGTACAAGGCGAAGCTGCGGGCCGGCCGGGTGCTGGGCACGGCGGCGCTCGCGGAGGCGGTGGCCTCGCTCGACGTGCCGCCGCGTGTCTTCGTCAACGGCAGTGCGATCGGGTTCTACGGGGACACCGGGGACCGTGTGGTCGACGAGTCGGCGCCGCCGGGTGAGGGGTTCCTTCCCTCCCTGTGTGTGGAGTGGGAGGAGGCGACGGCGGCGGCGCGGGAGGCGGGCGTCCGGACGGTCTTCGCGCGTACGGGGCTGGTGGTGGCCCGCGGTGGTGGGGCGTGGGGACCGCTGTTCCCCCTCTTCAGAGCGGGCCTGGGCGGTCGTCTCGGGGACGGCCGCCAGTACTGGAGTTTCATCTCCCTGCACGACGAGGTGGCCGCGCTCCGGCACCTCATCGACACGCCGTCGCTGTCCGGGCCGGTGAATCTGACGGCTCCGGAGCCGGTGACGAACCGTGAGGTCACGGCCGCCATGGGGCGCGTCCTGCACCGCCCGACCCTCTTCAGCGTCCCCTCCCCCGTGCTTCGTCTCGTTCTCGGTGAGGTCGCCGGCGACGTCCTCGGCAGCGCGCGGGTGCTGCCGTCCCGGCTCCTGGACTCCGGCTTCACGTTCGCGTTCCCGACGGTGGAGTCGGCGGTACGGGCGGCGCTGCGCTGAGCGGGGGTTGTCTCGCCCCCGCCGCCCCTACCCGTACCATCCCCAGGGGCTCCGCCCCTTCGACCCCGCCAAGGGGGCTGCGCCCCCTGGACCCCCATCCTTTCGGGGCTCCGCCCCGGACCCCGTTCGGGGGCCGGCCCCCGGGCCCCCGGCTCCTCAAACGCCGGAGGGGCTGGATGGTGCGGGCGGCGCCGGATTCTCGCGGCCTGGGCTTGGATTTTCAGCCGAGGCCAGGCACATCCAGCCCGTCCGGCGTTTGAGGACGAGGCCGTCAGGCCGACAATGGGGGTCTGGGGGCGCAGCCCCCAGGGACGGGACGGGTGGGGGCGGCGGGGGCGAAACCTCCCGGCGGCCACCGGCGGAAGCACTCGCCCGCGCCCCCATGCGACCGTGCGAGGGCGACGCGCGACTCACCCTCTCCCGCCCGGCCACCTACCCTCATCGCGAACTTGGGTATTCCAGAAGCGTGTTGGGGGAATGACGCCTCCAGCAACCGCGCGACCTCGGGAGGGGCACGTGCTTGAGTCGGCGCACCAAGCGGCAGCGAACACCGCGGAAACCGTGGACGTCATCGTCGTGGGAGCCGGAGTCGCCGGCCTCGCAGCCGCCCACCATATGACCAGCGCGGGACTGAGCGTCACCGTCCTGGAGGCCGCCCCCACCGCGGGCGGCCGCATGGCCACCGAGAAGGTCGACGGATTCCGCCTCGACCGCACGGCCCCCCTGCTGTCCACGTCGTATCCGGAACTCGCCCGCGTTCCCGCCCTGGAGAGCCTGGTCCTGCGCCCCTTCTCGACGGCCCTCCTCCTGCACACCGGCGGCCGGCTCCACCGCGCCGACACGACTCCCACCACGCCCCGTGGCCCAAGGGGCGCACTCACCGCCGTACGCGCCCTCACGAGCGCCCCCCGCGTCCCGCGCACGCAGGGCGCCCCCCGCACACCCCGTCCCGGCCCCCTCGGCACCCTCGCGGACCAGTCGCGGCTGTCCACCGCTCTCGCCCGGCTCGCCACCACGCCACCCGAGCAGCTCCTGGCCCGCCCGGAACTCCCGGCCGCCGAAACCCTGGTGAGCCGGGGTTTCCCGGCACGCGCCGTCGACGGTTTTCTGCGGCCGCTGCTCACAGCCCTGCTCGCCGACCCCGGGCTCGGTACCTCCAGCCGGTGCGCCGACCTCGCCCTGCACTCCTTCGCGACGGGCCGTCTGTGCCTCCCGGAGGGCGGCGCCGACGCGCTACCGGAGCTTCTCGCGGCCACGCTCCCGACGGGCAGCGTACGCACGGGCGTCCGCGTGACGTCCGTCAGCACCACGTCCGTCACCACCGCCGACCACGGCGAACTCGGCTGCCGAGCCGTCCTGCTGGCGACGGGCGCCCGCGCCGCGGCCGAGCTTCTGCCGGGGTTGCGCGTTCCCGCCTTCCACCCGGTGACGGTCCTGCATCACGCCACGGACGAACCGCCGCTCAGCGAACCGGCGTTGGTCCTCGACGTCGACCGCGCCGGCCCCGTCTCCCACACGGCGGTGATCAGCCAGGTCGACCCGTCCCGGGCCCCGGCCGGCCGCGCGCTGATCTCCTCGACGGTGCTGGGCGCGCTCCCCGACCCGGCCCACCTGGACGCCACGGTCCGCTCCCAGCTCGCCCGCCTCTACGGCACCTCGACGGCCCGGTGGGAGCTGCTCGCGGTCCACCACGACGCCGAGGCCGTCCCCGCGACGCCTCCACCGCACGACCTCCGGCGCCCGGTGCGGCTGCTGGCCGGTCTCTACGTGTGCGGCGACCACCGCGACACGAGCAGCCTCCAGGGCAGCCTCCACTCGGCCCGCCGGGCCGCCCACGCCGTCCTCACGGACCTGGACGCCCAGCCGACCTTAGTGGCGGAGCCCCTCGAAACGGCGGCGTGACGGCCGCGTGAGGCCCACGGGCGCCCCCAGGCCCGTACGGCCGCACGTACGGGATACGCACGGGTACGGGGTCTCGGGGCGCCCTCGCCGGCCGTACGCCCTACCCGAGCGCCGCCACCCGGTCCCGGTATCCCCGCACCGGTGCCGCGTCCCGGTACGGCTCCAGCCGGCGCTCGAAGTCGCGTACGTACTCGACCGCCCGGACGGACCGCATCTCGGCGGCCTGTCCGGCGGCCTCCGCGCCCAACTGACAGGCCTGGTCGAGTTCGCCGAGCCCGAGCCGGGCCGAGGCGAGGACGACCCGGCAGAAGAGGCGGCTGCGGGCGTAGCCGGGCGCGCGCAGCTGCAGGGAGCGCTCGGCGTGCTGGGCCGCGGCCCGGTACTGCTGGAGGTCGCGGTGGCAGTGCCCGAACTCGTCGGCGAGCTGGGCCTCGTCGAAGAACCGCGCCCAGTACGGCACCTCGTCCCCGGGCTGGGCCGCCTCCAGGGCACGCTCGGCCCGGACCAGCGCGGCCGTGCAGGCCCGCACCTCGCCGAGCACGCCGTGCCCGCGTGCCTCCACGGAGTGCAGCAGCGCCTGGACGACGGGCGGCGCGGACGATCCGACGCCCTGCTGGGCCACGCGCGCCAGCTGGACGGCCTCGCGTCCGTGGCCGAGGTAGACGGCCTGCCGGCTCATCGTCACCAGCACGTACGACCCGTACATCCGGTCCCCGGCCGCCTGCGCGAGCCGCAGGGCCTGGACGAAGTACCGCTGGGCGAGTCCGTGGGCGGCGATGTCGTACGAGGTCCAGCCGGCGAGCCGGGTGAGGTCGGCCGCGGCCGCGAAGAGGCGGCGGCCGGTCTGCTCGCCGTACGTGCCCCGCAGCATCGGCTCGGCCTCGTGCTCCAGGTAGCGGACGAGGGCCTGGCGGGCGTGGCCGCCGCCGTAGGCGTGGTCGAGGGCGCGGAAGAGCTCCCCCACTGAGCGCAGGGCGGCGATGTCGCCCGCGGTGACCCGCTGGCCGGGGCCGCGCTCGGTCTGGTTGCGCGGCCGGGACGGGGGTCCTGCCTGCTCGGGCGGGGCCGAGGGCTTGGGCGCGGCGGGACGGCCCTGCGCGGGGATGCGCCCCACGACCGGGTCGCCCCGGCCCACCCGGTCGTCGGCGCGGCCGATCAGCCAGTCCCGGCTGGGGACGACGAGCCCCGCCGGAGTGAACGCGATCTTCCGCAGCTCGGCGTGGCTGCCGGAGTCCTTGCGCCACAGCCCGCTGACGATGTCGATGGCCTCCTCGGGGGTCGCGGCGAACTCCAGGCCCGCGTAGACGGGCGCGCACGCGTCGAGGCCGAGGTCCTGGGCGGTGAGCCGGCGGCCGAGGCGGCGGGTGAACACCTCGGCGATCAACGCGGGTGTCGTGCCCCTGGGCTGCTGACCGCGCAGCCACCGGGTGACCGATGTCTTGTCGTATCTCAGGTCGAGTCCGTGTTCGAGGCCGAGCTGGTCAACGCGGCGCGCGAGCCCCGCGTTGGAGAACCCCGCTTCTGCGATGAGGGCGGCGAGCTGGCGGTTGGGGGTGCGCTGCGGGGGTCGTTCCGTCATCTGCGGTGCGGTCTCCTGCCTTCCCGATCTTCGGCGAGGTGCCCGGATTGCCTGTGAGCAGCCCTTATGGCCTCGTGAACGGCGCGAATGTAGCGGAGAGTGAGCGGCCGGTCGCACAAATCGCAGACCATTCATCCGATCGTGTGAGGATTGGCCACTCAGCTGACGGGGATCGGGCGGGCGTACACGGGAGGCGCACCCGCGATCGGGCGGGCGTACAGTGGCGTGGGCGCGTACATGCATGACGAACGCATCCCGCGCCCGACACATACACGAACGAGTGCGTGGTGCGTTCAGTACTGGGAGGCGCTTGCCGTGAGTGAGCTGCGGTTCGTCCGCATGGGGTTCGGTGCCGAGGCCGTCGAGTACCAGGAGGCGTGGGACGAGCAGCGCCGGGTGCACGCGGCCCGGTTCGCGGACGAGATACCCGACACCGTGCTGCTGCTGGAGCATCCGCCGGTCTACACGGCGGGGCGGCGTACGGCCGACAACGAGCGGCCCCTCGACGGCACACCCGTCGTCGACGTGGACCGCGGCGGAAAGATCACCTGGCACGGTCCGGGCCAGATCGTGGGCTACCCGATCCAGAAGCTGCCGCGTCCGGTGGACGTGGTGGCCCATGTGCGGCGGCTCGAGGAGGCCCTGATCCGCACGTGCGCGGAGTTCGGCCTGGAGACCACACGGGTCGAGGGCCGCAGCGGTGTGTGGGTGCTCGGCGATCCGGTGGAGCAGCGGCCGGCGTTCGGCGGGCTGTCCCTGGACTTCGACCCGCGGCTGCGGGACGAGGAGTTCGACCCTCGGCTCAACGGGCCCGAGTACGCGCCCTCCAACGCCGGGCAGCGGCGTGAGGACCGCAAGATCGCCGCGATCGGCATCCGCGTGGCCAAGGGGGTCACGATGCACGGCTTCTCGTTCAACGTGAACCCCGACAACTCGTGGTTCGACCGCATCATCCCCTGCGGGATCCGTGACGCGGGCGTCACGTCCCTGGCCAACGAACTGGGCCGGGACCTGACGATCCCGGAGGTGCTGCCGGTGGTGGAGCGGCATCTGCGGGACGTTCTGGAGCACGCGGAGCTGAGGCCGCGGGTGGTGGAGCGGGCGGCGGTGTAGGTCTGCCGGGGGCTGCGTCGGGGATTGGTTTCGCCCCCGCCGCCCCTACCCCGTCCCGTCCCTGGGGGGCTGCGCCCCCAGACCCCCGCATCGGCCTTGCGGCCTCGTCCTCGAACGCCGGACGGGCTGGAAAATCCAGCCCCTCCGGCGTCGGCGAGAAGAACCCGCGCCCACCGGGACGGGAATCGCCCCCGGAAGCCCCTGGTTGCCCACCCCGGAAGCCGAGAACCGTACGGGCGTACCCTGGTGTACGCCGAAGAATCGAAAGCTACAGGGAGCCGATGTGTCCGCAGTCACCCCCGACGGACGCAAGATGCTGCGCCTGGAGGTCCGCAACAGCCAGACCCCCATCGAGCGCAAGCCCGAGTGGATCAAGACCCGGGCGAAAATGGGCCCCGAGTACACGAAGATGCAGAACCTCGTGAAGAGCGAGGGCCTCCACACGGTCTGCCAGGAAGCCGGCTGCCCCAACATCTACGAGTGCTGGGAGGACCGCGAGGCGACCTTCCTCATCGGCGGCGACCAGTGCACCCGCCGCTGCGACTTCTGCCAGATCGACACCGGCAAGCCCGAGGCCCTGGACCGCGACGAGCCGCGCCGCGTGGGCGAGTCCGTGGTCACCATGGACCTCAACTACGCCACGATCACCGGCGTCGCCCGCGACGACCTCCCCGACGGCGGCGCCTGGCTGTACGCCGAGACCGTCCGCCAGATCCACCAGCAGACCGCCGGCCGGGAAGGCGGGCACACCAAGGTCGAGCTCCTCGCCCCGGACTTCAACGCCGTCCCGGAGCTGCTCAAGGAGGTCTTCTCCTCCCGCCCCGAGGTCTTCGCGCACAACGTCGAGACCGTGCCGCGGATCTTCAAGCGCATCCGCCCCGGCTTCCGCTACGAGCGCTCGCTCAAGGTCATCACCGAGGCCCGCGACTACGGCCTCGTCACCAAGTCGAACCTGATCCTCGGCATGGGTGAGACCCGCGAGGAGGTCAGCGAGGCCCTGCGCCAGCTGCACGACGCCGGCTGCGAGCTCGTCACCATCACGCAGTACCTGCGCCCGAGCGTCCGTCACCACCCCGTGGAGCGCTGGGTGAAGCCGCACGAATTCGTGGAGCTGAAGGAGGAGGCCGAGCAGATCGGCTTCTCCGGCGTGATGTCCGGCCCGCTGGTGCGCTCCTCGTACCGGGCCGGCCGGCTGTACCGGATGGCGGTCGAACGGCGGGGCGCGTACGTCGCCTCCCAGGCAGTCTGACCCCGCCCTGCGCGGATCCGAACGGCACTCCCCGGACACACCCGAATGGCACTGCGTGCCACTTCCCACGTGTGAATCTGGGCACAAGCGACTACTGCCGAGTAGTGGCCGATACGGCGCGGTCCTGACCGTCCCCGCAGATGGGGGGCGTCTCGGGGCCGCGTCGGCGTTCAGGGGCTCCAAAACAAGGCTTCATTGGCGTTTGACCGGCCGGTCACGCCCTGGTAACACCATTCAGTGACGCTGGTTTCACACCACGTAGAACCCTGAGCTGAGCCGCCATCCCTGAGGGGGACGCCCGTCATGCAGGCCGCGCCCGTCCGTGCCACCGCAATCCCGTCGTTCACCGATGCACTCCGTGCCGTCGAGTCGCTGCTCCTGAGCAGCGGCCAGCGCACCGCCCGCCGCAACGCCTGGACCTCCGTCCTGGAGGACCGTCGCCGCGCCAAGGACCGGGTCGAGGCCCAGCGCCTCCTCGAAGAGGCCGTCGTCTCCCGACTGCCCTGACGACCGCCGCGCAAACCGTCCCCGTCCCCGCGCGGGCTCCCACACCGCTCCCGTCCCCACCCCGTGCCGTTCCTCGTCGGCACCGCCGTCGTCCCCGCTTCCGGGGCCACGTAGACTTCGTGGCATGGCGAGGAAGGAAACCGCAGCGGACGCTGCGAACCCCGGGCGACTCAAGCAGATCGCCCTGACCTACAAGATGACCCGCAAGGCCGACAAGAAGATCGGTCTTGTACTCGCGGCTGTCGGAATCGTCACCTTCGGTGTCTTCCTCGCGATCGGTTTCTTGATCGGTCACCCCGTGTATCTCGGAATTCTCGGCTTCCTGCTCGCCTTCCTCGCGACGGCGATCGTTTTCGGACGCCGTGCCGAGCGGGCCGCGTTCGGCCAGATGGAGGGCCAGCCAGGTGCCGCGGCAGCGGTGCTCGACAACGTCGGCCGCGGGTGGACGACCACTCCGGCGGTGGCGATGAACCGCAGCCAGGACGTGGTGCACCGGGCCGTCGGCAAGGCGGGCATCGTCCTGGTCGCCGAGGGCAACCCGAACCGGGTGAAGGGCCTGCTGGCCGCCGAGAAGAAGAAGATGGCGCGGATCGTGGCGGACGTGCCCGTGCACGATCTGGTCGTGGGCACCGGCGACGGCCAGGTCCCGCTGAAGAAGCTCCGCACCACGATGCTGAAGCTGCCGCGTGTGCTGACCGGGCCCCAGGTGACCGCGACGAACGACCGTCTGCGGGCGATGGGGGACCTGATGAGCAACATGCCGTTGCCGAAGGGGCCGATGCCGAAGGGGATGCGGATGCCGCGGGGTGGGCCGAAGCTTCGGTGACGCCGCTGGCTTGTGCGGTTTCGGGGCCCGGGGAACCTGTTCGGTTCCCCGGGCCCCTGGCGTTCGTTGGACCCTCGCGGGGAGGGAGCCCTCAGATGCGGAGCTCGACCGTCCGCGCCAGGCGGTCGTGGAGGCCCCTGCCGTCCCTGTCCCAGATCAGGGGCGGGATGGCGAGGCAGAGCAGGAGCGAACGGAGGACGGCCCGGACAGGGTTCACCGTGCCCGTGCCCTCGGCCACCACGCGGATGCCGAAGAGGCGCTTGCCCGGGGTGAAGCCGACGGTGCCGACCGTCAGGGCGTGGAGCAGGAAGAAGATCAGCAGCGCCCAGTTGCTGGTCGCCGGATCGTAGCCGTCGGTGATCAAGCTGTATGCGATCAAGACGCACAGGGCCCAGTCCACGGCGAGGGCTCCGAGCCGCCGGCCGGGGCGGGCGATCGAGCCGGGGCCGGACTCCGGCAGGCCCAGCTGCTCACCGCGGTAACCGAAGTCGACGCCCGCGTCCTCAGCGGCCGCGCGGGGGCCGGAGAGCCACGAGCCGATTGCTTGCCTCTTGTCCACGCGACCACCGTACTTCCCCCGTCCACGCATCCTCACAGGCGGGGTCAGGCGTACCCAGGTCGGTTAACTTGGACGAAACAAATGGGTCACACCTGAGTAATCACCCGTCCCTAGTGTCGAGGTCAGCGTGTGCCACCGCACTGGCCGCACGAACGAACTACCACCCCGGCACGGACGGGCCGGGAGTAGGAGGAGCTGGATGTTCCAGAACGCCGACGAGGCCAAGAAATTCATCGCGGACGAGGACGTCAAGTTCATCGACGTCCGCTTCTGCGACCTGCCGGGCGTGATGCAGCACTTCACGGTGCCGGTCGAGGCGTTCGACCCGGACGAGCAGCTCGCGTTCGACGGTTCGTCGATCCGCGGCTTCCAGGCCATCCACGAGTCCGACATGGCGCTGCGCGCCGACCTGTCCACCTCGCGCGTGGACCCCTTCCGCCGTGACAAGACGCTGAACATCAACTTCTTCATCCACGACCCGATCACCGGCGAGCAGTACAGCCGTGACCCGCGCAACGTGGCGAAGAAGGCGGAGGCGTACCTGGCCTCGACCGGGATCGCCGACACCGCGTACTTCGGCCCCGAGGCCGAGTTCTACGTCTTCGACTCGGCCCGCTTCGAGACGAAGGCCAACGGCGCCTTCTACGAGATCGACTCCGAGGCGGGTGCCTGGAACACGGGCGCCGTCGAGGACAACCGCGGTTACAAGGTCCGCTACAAGGGCGGTTACTTCCCGGTTCCGCCGGTCGACCACTTCGCCGACCTGCGTGCCGAGATCTCCCTGGAGCTGAACAAGGCCGGCCTGCAGGTCGAGCGCCAGCACCACGAGGTGGGCACCGCCGGCCAGGCCGAGATCAACTACAAGTTCAACACGCTGCTGGCCGCCGCCGACGACCTCCAGCTCTTCAAGTACATCGTGAAGAACGTGGCGTGGAAGAACGGCAAGACGGCGACCTTCATGCCGAAGCCGATCTTCGGTGACAACGGCTCGGGCATGCACGTCCACCAGTCCCTGTGGTCGGGTGGCTCCCCGCTGTTCTACGACGAGGCCGGTTACGCGGGCCTGTCGGACACCGCCCGCTACTACATCGGCGGCATCCTCAAGCACGCCCCGTCGCTGCTGGCCTTCACCAACCCGACGGTGAACTCGTACCACCGTCTGGTCCCGGGCTTCGAGGCCCCGGTCAACCTGGTGTACTCGCAGCGCAACCGCTCCGCGGCCATGCGTATCCCGATCACGGGGTCGAACCCGAAGGCCAAGCGCGTCGAGTTCCGCGCGCCCGACTCCTCCGGCAACCCGTACCTGGCCTTCTCGGCCCTGCTGCTCGCGGGTCTGGACGGCATCAAAAACAAGATCGAGCCGGCCGAGCCGATCGACAAGGACCTCTACGAGCTCGCCCCCGAGGAGCACGCGGGCGTCCCGCAGGTCCCGACCTCGCTCCCGGCCGTCCTCGACTCCCTCGAGGCCGACCACGAGTTCCTCCTCCAGGGCGACGTCTTCACGGCCGACCTGATCGAGACGTGGATCGACTACAAGCGCACGAACGAGATCGCTCCGCTGCAGCTGCGGCCGCACCCGCACGAGTTCGAGCTGTACTTCG
Organism: Streptomyces sp. NPDC030840; assembly: GCF_055572015.1. Taxonomy (NCBI): domain Bacteria; kingdom Bacillati; phylum Actinomycetota; class Actinomycetes; order Kitasatosporales; family Streptomycetaceae; genus Streptomyces; species Streptomyces sp. NPDC030840. The sequence goes on from NZ_JBVIEE010000004.1 coordinate 553,302, forward strand.
ACGTGTGAGCCGTTCACCCCGGCTGAACCTGCGGCGCCGTCGTCACCGGGCGCTCCTGTTCCCTGGACGACCTTGACGTCGCAACCGTTCGCGATCAGCAGGCTCGCGAAGTAGTGCGGCATGTCGTGGAGGCGGAAGCCCGTGGGCAGGTCCTTGACCTGTTCACGGGCTTTCGTCATGACGCGTACCAGCGCCCGAGAGCTGCTCACCGTCCTCGTCCGTGTGCGGCAACTCGGCCCGCCAGGTGGTGACGTGCGTGGACAGCAGCGTGGCGAGCGACCTGGGGGACGGACGAGTTTCGGCCGCGTGCGACTCGGCGAGCAAGGCCCGGTGCGGCTTCTCGAAGACGCCGACCCTCGTCCCACCAGACCTGCCGGCGCCGGCAGGTCTGTCCGGAATGCCACCAGAGCTCCAACGGCAGCAGGTGCCGACTGGCGTCGTCGTAGAGCCCGTACAGGATGCCCTGCAGGCCCAACCGGTCATCCACTGGCTGCCGACCGGGAGCCTACTGCGGCCAGGGCAGCAGCAACGGCTCGGTCAGCGCCCACAGTTCGTCCGCCACGATCCACGGTCTGTTGCCCACATCTCGCGAACGGTGGAATCGTCGTACTGGTCATGCTCACCAGCTTCCGCAAGATCGTGTCACGGGCTCTTCAGGACACCCGTCCGACACAGACCGTGTATCCCTTGGGGTCCCTCCACACCCCCTCGCCGTCGGCGAACCATTGGGTGATGCGTGCTTCCAGTCTGCTGATCACGTCGGGCCGGAGCGGGGAGTCCTTGGGGAGCCCGTAGATGCCGAGGATGGCGACGGCGAAACGTGTCAGCGGCACGCACTCCGTGAAGACGAGAGCGTTGTCCCGACAGACCACGCGCACGTCTTCGGCCACAGCTGCCATCCGCCCCGGCAAATCGTCAGAGCTGACCCACTCCGAGACGGGCTCCGGGGCGACACCCACCGCTTGGAGCTCTTCCCGCACGAGTCTCGTCACATGGGGAAGCCCGTTGGCATGATTGACCGTGGCGACGATCTGGCCACCCGGGCGTACGACGCGTCGGAACTCACGCAGGGCTCGGTCCGGGTTCGCCAGGTGGTACAGCATGTGACGGGCCGTGACCACGTCGAATCGCGCGTCGAGGAAGGGAAGGTCCTCCGCGTTGGCGAGGACCGCATCCGCCGCCCCCGTTGCCTCTACCTGCGCGACGGCCGCGGGCGAGTTGTCGGCCCCCACCAACCGCCCTCTGTGGCCGGCCGCGCGAAGCCTTGCCACGAACGACCCCGTTCCGGCGCCGATATCGAGCAGAGCCCCTTCGACCGGCAGCCGCAGTTCGTCGATGACCGCTTCTTCGACGTCATCAGGAGACTCGCTGTGCTGCCGGTGCGTCGCGATCCGGGTTCTCAGCGCGTCCAGTGTCAGGTACTCATGGGGATCGGTTTGTGTCACGGATGGCTCCCTGTTCTCTCCGAGGGTGGGTGGCGTGGTGTCACCGGGGACTCCTCACGCCCATGTCATGGTCACGTGCTCGCCAGGCCAGCGCGTCCCTGATCGCCTCCTCGTGCGCTTCTCCGGCACGCCTGCGCGTCGGGCGGCGGGGCGCACGCCTTCGCCGTGGGCGGACGCAGCATGGGAAAGGACCCCTTTGCCCCGCCCAGTACTGATCGCGACCGTTTCATGGGGCCCCCAGGTGCACACTGGCAATGGGACGAGTGCCTGAGTGCGGGGTGATACAGATGGTGAACCGTTTCCGGAGCGACCGCGGACTGGTCACTCGGATGGTGGTCACGGTGTTCCTGCTCGGGTTGTTGTACGTGGCCTTCGTGGGCGCCCTGATCGTGTTGCTGAAGAGCTGGGTGCTGGTCGTGGTGATCGCCGCAGCGCTGCTCGGCGCGCAGTACTGGTTCTCGGACCGGATCGCGCTGTACGCCATGCGGGGCCGGGTCGTGGAGCGGGAGGAGTACCCGCAGCTGCACGGGGTCGTGGACCGTTTGTGCGCCGTGGCGGACATGCCCAAACCGGTGGTCGCCGTGTCGGACATGGACATGCCCAACGCGTTCGCCACCGGACGGAACGCCGATCACGCCGTGGTGTGCGTGACCACCGGGCTGCTGCGGCGGCTGGAGCCGGACGAGCTGGAGGGCGTGCTCGCGCACGAGCTGTCGCACGTGGCGCACAAGGACGTGGCCGTGATCACGGTCGCGTCGTTCCTCGGGGTGCTCGCCGGACTGATCGTGCGGTTCGCCTTCTACTCGCAGCTGTTCGGCGGGCGGAGGGACCAGAACACCGCGGTCGTCTTCGCCACGGTGATGGGGGTTTCCGCGGCCGTCTACGCGATCAGCTTCCTGCTCATCAGGGCCCTGTCCCGGTACCGGGAGCTGGCCGCCGACCGGGCGGCGGCGCTGCTCACCGGCCGGCCCTCGGTCCTGGCCTCGGCGCTCACCAAGGTCTCCGGCGACATCGCCCGGATCCCGACCAGGGACCTGCGGACGGCACAGGCCTTCAACGCGTTCTACTTCACGCCCGCACTGGGCCGGGAGCCCGGTGTGGCGCGGCTCTTCTCGACCCACCCGAGCCTGGAGCAGCGGCTGGAGCAACTGGGCCGGATCTCCACCGAGCTGGGTGAGGCGGCGACGCCGGGGAAGGAGGGCTGACCGCATGGGGATCCTGGACGTCCTCCTCGGCCGCACGAAGCCGGTCGCGCCCGATCTCGACCAGCTGTTCGCGCTGCCGTCGGCCGCGCTGACGCTCCAGGCGGCGGCCTCCCTCAGTCCCACGGGGACGGGGGCCGTGTGCTTCGCCACCGTCGAGGGGCCGGCCTTCGCCGAGGCGCGCGAGGACGTGCAGGCCCTGCTCGACGCGGACACGGAACGTCAGGGGCCGCCCGTCGAGGCGGTCAGGGACGAGTACGGGTACTCGTGGCTGGTCTCCCGGCGCGGGCCGGAGGACCTGCCCGCGCTGGTGAGTGACCTGCACGCGGTCAACAGCGCGCTGGAGAGCAGTGGGTTCGGTCCGCAGCTGCTGTGCTCGGTGGTCGCCTTCCACGACGTGGAGGACGCGCGGAGCGAGCGGCGGCTCGGGCTCGTGTATCTGTACAAGCGCGGGACCTTCTATCCCTTCGCGCCGCTGGCCGGTTCGGGCCAGCGGCGCGACAACGCGCTGGAACTGCAGGTCAAGGCCGCGCTCAAGGACGACCTGCGGATCGAACGGGACCTGAGCCGCTGGTTCCCGATCTGGGGCGCGCCGGGATGGTGACCCCGCCGGGGCGGTGACCCCTACTTGCGCTCCTGCCGGCGCGCCTCGAAGGGCCGCTCACGGCGGTAGCGGCGCTCCCACTTGGCCTGCAGGTCGCGGCGTTCGCGGTACGCGCGGTAGGTGGACGGCGCGCCCGCCGGTCCGCTCGGCGATCCGGACGAGGACGTGGCCGACGGTCCGCCTCCGGTGCGGCCGTACCGGACGTACACGTACAGCAGAGCGACCGCGGCGAGCCAGTAGACGCTGTCGGAGAAACCCATGACGACCAGGACGGCGGTCGCCGAAAGAATCAAGGTACTCATGGCTGACCTCCTTCGGACGTGGTGGGTGGCTGACGGGTGCGGTGGGTGACCGACCGCTTCCAGGATGCTCGCCCTGCTGCGGCGCCCGCATCCCAATTAACAGGCGTGCCATGCGTGCACCATGAATGAATACGGGCATGAGCCGACCTCTCTCTGTCCCGCACGACTCCTTCACGCATGACCACGACGGCGAACGACTCAGCGGGGTGTACGGCGGTGCCCCGGACGCCTCCCCCACGGCCGTCCTCCTGCACGGCGCCGGCAACGGCAGCAAGGAACGTCTGCTCCCGTTGCTCGACGAGTTCGTGGTGCGCGGCTGCGGGGGCCTCGCGTTCGACTTCTCCGGGCACGGCGAAAGCTCGGGTGAGCTGCGGGAGCTGAGCCTGCGGCGGCGCTTCGAGCAGGCCGTCGCCGTCATCGACGCCCGGGTGCCCGCGGACGGTCCGCTGGTCCTCGTGGGGTTCAGCATGAGCGGTCAGACGGTGGCGGATCTCGCCCGGCACTACGGGGAGCGGGTGGCGGCGGTCGGGCTGTGCGCGCCCGCGGTGTACGCGGCCGAGGCGTGGCCGTTGCCGTTCGGCGACGGTGACGGGGAGTTCAGCACCGTCATACGAACGCCGGAGGGATGGCGGGCGTCCCCGGCGCTGGACGCGCTCCGGGCGTACGCCGGCCGGGCGGTGCTCGCGGTGCCCGGCACGGACCATGTCATCCCGCCGGCCGCGACCGAGGCGGTGAGCGACGCGCTGTCGGCCCGTTCCCGGTTCACACGGCTCGAACTCCCCCGCGCGGACCACTTCTTGGGCCTGTGGTTCCGGGATCACGCCGACGACCGGCGGGAGTTCGTGGACGCCGTGCTGACGGGCCACGGCTGACGGGCCTCGGCGGCCAGGGGCGGACGGCGACGCGGTGCGGGTGGCCGAGCGGCTTCCGCAAGGGCGCGGTGCACGGGCCGGAGTACGGACTCGGCTTCCGCTCGCGGTAGGAGGCGCAGGGCGGCCGCCGCCTGGCGGAGGGCTCCGATCACCTGTACTGGGGGCTGCTGGAGCGGTACGCGTAACGTGCTGTCCGCGCGATGGGGATGCTCACAGAGACTCACGGGGACTCACGGGGACGGGGTGGATCGGCATGGGTGAGCGACGGCGGCTGGTCACGACGGCGGAGCGACGGGCCCGGCTCGCGCTGCGGCACCGGCTGGCACCGGAGGCACGGGCGGCCACGCCCGAGGAGGTGGCCGCCGCCCTGGTGGCGCTGCACGGGACGGACCCGGCGACGGTGTACCTGGCCGTCGGGGCGCGCCTCACGGACGCGGACAGGACGGTGGCGGAACTCGACCGGGCGCTGTATGAGGACCGGTCGCTGGTGCGGATGCACGGGATGCGGCACACCGTGTTCGTGTTCCCGACGGAGCTGGCCGCGGAGGTGCACGCCTCGACCGGGCTGACGGTCGCCGCGCGGGCGCGGGCGGCCCTGGTCAAGGACATGGTCGCCGGCGGCGGCGGGCGGCTGAGCCCCGAATGGCTGGCGGAGGTCGAGGAGGCCACGCTCACCGCGCTCGCCCGCCGCGAAGAGGCCACGGTGAACGAACTCGTGCGTGACGAGCCGCGGCTGCGGGAGCGGTTCGCGTACGGGGCGGGCGGGAAGTACGAGCACACCGTGTCGTCCCGGCTCATGCGGGTGCTGGGCGTGGAGGGCAGGGTGGTGCGCGGCAGGCCGCTCGGCTCCTGGACGTCGACGCAGTTCCGCTGGGCGGTGGCGCCCCCGCACCCCGAACTGCCGCCCGCCGACGCGCAGTCGGAGGTGCTGCGGCGGTGGCTCACGGCATGCGGGCCGGCCACCGAGGCGGACCTGAAGTGGTGGACCGGGTGGCGGGTGACCGACGTGCGCAAGGCGCTCGCCGCGATCGGGGCCCACGCCGTGTCGCTGGACGACGGGGGCACGGGATACGTGGCGGACGGGGACGCGGCGCCGGTCGCCGGACCCGCCGAGCCGTGGGCCGCGCTGCTTCCGGCTCTGGACCCGACGGCGATGGGCTGGCAGGAACGCGACTGGTACCTCGCGCCCGCCCTGCGTCCCGCCCTGTTCGACGGGAGCGGCAACGTCGGGCCGACGGTGTGGTGGAACGGCCGGGTGATCGGCGGCTGGGCCCAGCGTCCGGACGGCGAGATCGTGTGGCGGCTGCTGGAGACGGAGGGCGTGGGCGGCGAGGCACACGCGGCGATCGAGGCGGAGGCGGACCGGCTGCGCGCCTGGGTGGCGGACACCCGGGTGACGCCGCGCTTCCGGACGCCGCTGGAGCGGGAACTGGTGTCCTGACGACAGTGCCTCGGGTGACGCCGTCCAGCACGGGGCATTCGAGGCGCCGGGCACCCGAGGAAGGGAGGGCACCCGGCGCGTCGGCTCACTTCTGCTCGCACTCCTTCCAGGCCAGGTGGTACGTCGTGCTGATGTCACCGTCCGTGGAGTCCATGGTCATGAAGCTGGTGCTGGTGGCCGGTGACGTGCCCCTGTTGACCCGCAGCTCGGTGTTGATGTTGAAGTTCCGCTCGACACCGCAGGGCGCCCAGACGATCTGGGCCCAGTCGGTCTCGTCGGTGGCCTGCCAGTTGTCCTCGTACGGGCCGTTGAACGGGTGCGTTCTGGAGGCCGTGTCCGGGGAGCCCTGGAAGTAGTACGAGGCCTTCTGGGTGGCGGTGGCGCCGCGCTGCAGGGAGGCGAAGCCGCGGTAGTCGGCGCTGGCGATGGCGTACGTGAAGCCGCCCGGCACGTGGACGTTCAGGCTGAGCTGGCAGTTCTTGCGGAACGCGGTGGAGGGGGCGCCGCCGCCGACCTGGGCGAGGTAGTCGCTGTAGGTCACGGTGAAGGCGGTGTTGTCCGGGGAGACCGCGACCGCCGTCGTGCCCTGGGGACAGCCGGAGCCGTTCACCGTGGCGAGCTTGATGACGATCTTGTCCGGTGGCGGGTCGGTGAAGATCGGCGACGAGGACGAGGCCTGCGCCGGGAACGCGGTGGCGAGCAGAGCGGCGATCGCGCCGCCCAGCAGGAGCCCACGAGCCATGGTTCTCCCATCCGTTCTTTCGGTGTTCCGGCGGTACGGGTGCGGATGCGCGCCGCCGGGACAGGGGGGTGCGGCCCAGTGCGTGGGCCGTCGCGGACCGAAAACACGAGAAGTCATGTACATGCCAAGCAGGCGCGTACACCGCCCCAGCCTGTGAAGGCGCTGTGAAGACCGGGAGCGACCGAATCGTATGGACCCGCGGAGGGCGCGGCTAGGGCGATCTCCGGCCAACTCTGGCGCGATCACCCCACTTTCCCCGCCGTACCGCCGTCCCCACCCTCCCCGCCGCCCCTGCCTCCCCGCCTCCGGAGACAGACCGGTGCCGCCCACCCCCTCGGAGCGGACGGCACCGGAGACTCGCGACGCCTCAGCGGCTGTAGCGCATCAGCGCCCGCACCATGTGGCACGTCGTGTCCGACGGCGGGTGGACGCCGATGAGCTCGGCCGTGCTGCGGATCGTCTCGTTGCGGGCCTGGTTCGGGACGTGGACGCCGGAGTCGAGCAGGGCGATGGCGAGGCGCATCGCCTTCAGCCGGCGGTTGTGCGTGATGTACCACTCGCGGGGGCGGCCGGGCGGCAGCGGGCGCTTCTCGACGGGTGCGTACGGAAGGTCGAGCAGGACCGGCCTCCGGGCCGTGGACTGGGTGGGCAGCGGCTTCGACGTCAGTGCGGCAGCGGGCACGGGCATCCTCCTGTCGCGGTCAGGGTGCCGTCCGGGATCTCCGGCAACACCCTCGAACACTGCTTCTATTTTACTGGCCACCACTGACAATCAGGAGGCCTGGAGCCCGGCAAAAGCGCAGGTGGGAAAGGAAGTTGGCGCCGTGTCACCCGAGGTCCGCGAGGGGCGCGTGGGACGACGAACCACTGCCTGTCAGGAGACGTCCGGGAACGAGTGGTGCTCGTGCGCCACCACCCAACGGCCCCGCTGCTTGCGCAGTCCGAGGGTGAGCCTCAGGCGGTTCTCCGGCTGCTCGGCCAGTTCCCGCGGCGTTCCGCAGCGCAGCAGCGCGTAGGCGAACGCGACATCGGTGCCGGCGGTGACCTCCAGCGACTCGATGTCGAACGAGGCACCCTGCGCCTGCCAGTCGAAGAAGGGCGGCCACGTCTCACGGTAGGCGTCGATGCCTCGGGCGCCCTCGTAGGGCGGTGGCACGTCGAACATCACGATGTCGTCCGCGTGGTCGACCAGGACGCCGTCAAGGTCACCTCCGCGCACGGCTGCCGCCCAGTGCTCGATGAGTGTCCGGATCTGCTGTTCGTCGTCGGGCATGTGCGTCTCCCTGTCATCCGGACGGCTTCACCGCACGACGCGTTCCCCGGCCACGCGCGCGCTCGGAGGGGCGGACCGCCGTCGCCACCAAGACTCATCGCGAGCGGGCGGCCGGACCCGCAGGACACGCGGCCGGAGCCACGAATGCGCCGATCGGAGCGCGCGGCCGATCGGAGCGCACAGTCGCCCGAAGTGCCCCACCGTCCTCACTGCCCCACCGTCCTCAGTGCGCCGCCGTCCTCAGTGCGCCGCTGCTGAAGCGCTGCCCCGCAAAGCCACGACGGGAGGCTCCCCCGGGGCTCTCCCACGGACGCGCGTACCGTGTCCGGCATGGAGATCTGGATCAATCCGGCCTGTTCGAAGTGCCGCAGCGCGCTCACCCTGCTGGACGCCGAGGGCGCCGACTACACCGTGCGGCGGTACCTGGAGGACGTGCCGACCGAGGACGAGATCCGCGACGTGCTCGCGCGGCTCGGGCTGGAGCCGTGGGACATCACACGGACCCAGGAAGCCGTCGCCAAGGAGCTGGGCCTGAAGACCTGGGAACGGGACGCCGCGTCACGGGACCGGTGGGTACGGGCGCTCGCCGAGCACCCCAAGCTCATCCAGCGGCCGATCATCACCGCCGACGACGGCAGCGCGGTGGTGGCCCGCACGGAGGAGGCGGTTCGGGACGCTCTGGAGCGGTAAGTGAGGGTCCCGCTCCAAGTCCCCTGTGACGCAGGTTACTTGCGAGACCTCCGTAACCGTTGAGTAACTTCGTTCGAGATCTCGTACCTAGCGACGTACTCACCCGATCCGGCCGCGGACGCGGTCGGGGACAGGAGGCGCGCATGTCGCGTAGGAGAACGATCAGCACGAAGAAGAAGGTCGCGCTGCTGGTGAGCGCGGTGGCCGTGGCGGGAGGCGGGGCCTTCGCGATGGCCGCCACGTCGAACGCCGCGCAGACCGCCGCGGACTCGACCGTCTGCCAGGGACTGGCCACCGCGCTCGGCAACAACCAGCGGTTCATCGCGGGGCAACGGGCCAACCCCGACGCCCAGTCCGATGCGCGGATCGCCAACCGCGAGGCGGTCATCGCCGAGATCGAGCGCAAGCAGGAGGCGTCCGGCTGCGTGGCCGGGGAGTCGGCTCAGGACTCCCAGGGCACCCAGACGGGTCAGACCGGCGGCACCGCGGAGACCGGGGGGTCGGCTCAGGACCCTCAGGGCTCCGAGGGGGCCACGAGCGGCTCGGAGGCCTCGGATCCCGCGACCGCCCCGCCCGCGGACGACGAGGCCGCCGCGGGCTCCGGGGAGCAGGTCTGCAACGGCTCCACGGTCACCCTCTCGGGCGAGGCGGGCGCCCCGGCCGCGTCCAGCAACCAGTTCCCGGCCGGTACGAAGCTGAGGGTCACCAACCTGGACAACGACAAGTCCACGACGGTGGAGGTCACCTCGGTGTCCGGCAGCTGCGTCCTGCTGAACGACGCCGCGTTCGAGCAGGTCAGGGAGGAAGGCAAGTTTCTGATTCGCAGGGCCCTCATCGAAAGGGTGGGATGAGGTCACCCGGGTGCGCGGCCGCTCAGGAAGGCCGTCGGACGGTCGTCGAGCTCGGTTGAGTTCGCGTGCGGCAGCGTGTGGTGGGTGGCGTCCGGGAGGAACGTCACTTCCGCACGCGGCAGCCGTCTGACGGAGAGGGCCGCCACCCCGCGGGCGTTGTGGGCCCTGCTGTTCCCGGTGAGGAGCAGCAGGGCCGGCACGTCCGGTCGACGGCGCAGCACCAGCCGGCGGACCCGGTGGGGCGCGTGCAGGGTGCAGTTGAGGAGCAGGTCCAGCCAGGCTGTGAGGTCGGCCACCGTACGGAGGGGGTGGCCGGCCTCACGTGTGCTGAGGCCCGGCTCGCCGAACGACATGCGGCTCCGCCGCGGGGCCCGGGGAGCCCCCGCTCCGGGTACACCCAGCGCGCCCCTCGCGCATTCCCATCGCATACGAGCCGCACACGACGACACGCGCGAGCCACCGCGCATCACCGCCGGCCGCCGCGGAGCGCCCACCGCCGCCGTCGATCACCGCCGCGATCGCCCTCGCCCCCTCGGCCCCCTCGCCCGCCCGCGTCCGACACCTCCGAAGCACCTCGCGGCAACATCGCGCGGCACCTCACCGCGTGATCCCGCCCACAGAAGCCCCAGGTAACACGGGGTTCACACATGAGCAATGACCGGGAAATCGCCTGTTGACAGGCTTCCGGGCATATCCCCCGCGGCGCCCCAGTGCCGCAGCGCCGCCGCAGCACCCGCATGACTGCGACTTCAAGACACACCCGAAGGATGTGGCCCGTGAGCTTCAAGGCTGAGTACATCTGGATCGACGGCACCGAGCCGACGGCCAAGCTGCGTTCCAAGACCAAGATTCTGGCCGACGACGCCAAGGGTGCCGAGCTTCCGATCTGGGGCTTCGACGGGTCCTCCACGAACCAGGCCGAGGGTCACGCCTCCGACTGTGTCCTCAAGCCGGTCTTCACCTGCCCGGACCCGATCCGCGGCGGCGACGACGTCCTCGTCCTGTGCGAGGTCCTGAACATCGACTTCACCCCGCACGCGTCCAACACCCGCGCCGCGCTGACCGAGGTCGCGGAGAAGTTCGCCGCGCAGGAGCCGATCTTCGGCATCGAGCAGGAGTACACCTTCTTCGACGGCTCGCGTCCGCTGGGCTTCCCCGAGGGCGGCTTCCCGGCCCCCCAGGGCGGCTACTACTGCGGTGTCGGCGCCGACGAGATCTTCGGCCGTGAGGTCGTCGAGGCCCACCTGGACAACTGCCTGAAGGCGGGCCTGGGCATCTCCGGCATCAACGCCGAGGTCATGCCCGGCCAGTGGGAGTTCCAGGTCGGCCCGCTGTCCCCGCTGGAGGTCTCCGACCAGCTGTGGGTGGCCCGCTGGCTGCTCTACCGCACCGCCGAGGACTTCGGCGTCTCCGCCACCCTCGACCCCAAGCCGGTCAAGGGCGACTGGAACGGCGCCGGCGCGCACACCAACTTCTCCACGAAGGCGATGCGCGAGGGCTACGACGCGATCATCACCGCGTGCGAGTCGCTCGGTGAGGGCTCCAAGCCGCTCGACCACGTCAAGAACTACGGCGCCGGCATCGACGACCGTCTGACCGGTCTGCACGAGACCGCCCCGTGGGACCAGTACTCCTACGGCGTCTCGAACCGCGGCGCCTCGGTCCGTATCCCGTGGCAGGTCGAGAAGGACGGCAAGGGCTACATCGAGGACCGCCGCCCGAACGCCAACGTCGACCCGTACGTCGTGACGCGTCTGCTCGTCGACACCTGCTGCTCCGCGCTGGAGAAGGCCGGCCAGGTCTGATCCATCCGCACAGGGCTCCTGACTGGGGGCGTCCACCGGCTCGGTGGGCGCCCCCAGTCGTCGTCGGTGCGGTGTGTCCCGGGACGGAAGGGCCTGAGGGAGGAGACGGCGGGTCCCGCCCCGCGCGGCCGTCTGCTTCAATGGGGGCATGGTCGGCTTCCGGAGGCACCCCGCGACAGGTCGCCATGACCTCGAGCCCTTCTGGCCTTCCCGTCAGCACCACGACTTCGACCGGGTGTGTTGCCGCGCGATGAACGCGCCGGCCCTCTGAAGCCGCACACCTCGGCCTTCGGCCTGCGCGCACGACGTTCCTCTCCCAACGGACTCTCGCGCGAAAGAGCTGACAACTCATGGCGACCACTCGTTCTCTGTCCCCCGCCGCACCGCTCACCTCCCCGCACCCCTCACGGCAACGTCTGCGTGCCGTGGATCAGGACGAGGTGACCGACGTCGCGGACCTGCTGCCGCCGGGCGCCACCTGGCTGCCCGCTCCCCAGCACGTCCTGCCCACGCTGCCGGGGCAGCCGCCCATGATCGGCTACCTGGTACTCGTCCCGGCCGACCGGCAGCCGCCGGCGGCACAGGCCGTCGACGCCGGCGGTGACCCGCTCGTGCGCGTCGACCCCGTGCGGCGTACCGCCGCGGTCGACGGGCGTGAACTCGACCTCACCTACCTGGAGTTCGAGCTGCTCGCCCGCCTGGTGGCCCACCCCCATCGCGTGCACACCCGCGACCAGTTGGTCACCACGGTGTGGGGGTACGAATATGTGGGCGACGGCCGCACGGTCGACGTCCACATCGCCCGGCTGCGCCGCAAGCTGGGCCCCGGGCACCGGGACACCATCCGGACCGTCCGCAGGGTGGGATACAAGTACGCCCCGCCCGCCGGGCGTTGACCCCGGCCGCGGCACCCGGACTCTGCTGACGGCAGATCCCCCGTTCCGTCCCGCGGCCGTACCGGGCAGAGTCGTCGGCATGAGGCTGTTGATGCTGGGCGGTACGGAGTTCGTGGGGCGGGCCGTCGTGGAGGCGGCCCTCCGGCGCGGCTGGGAGGTGACCGTCTTCCACCGGGGACGGCACGAGCCGCTGCCCGGGGTGCGGTCGCTGCACGGCGACCGCACCGCGCCCGACGGGCTCAGCGCCCTCGCCGGGGCGGAGGGCGAGTGGGACGCCGTCATCGATACCTGGTCGGCCGCACCGCGTGCCGTGCGGGAGACGGCGCGGCTGCTGCGGGGCCGCGCCGGACGGTATGTGTACGTGTCGAGCTGCTCGGTGTACGAGTGGGCCCCGCCCGCCGGGTACGCAGAAGAGGCACCCCTCGTCGAGGGGGCCGACGCCGGTGCGGGGCAGACCGACTACGCGCGGGACAAGCGGGGCGGCGAGCCGGCCGTCGTCCAGGAGTTCGGGGCCGGACGTTCGGTGCTCGTGCGGGCGGGACTGATCCTCGGGCCGTACGAGAACATAGGACGACTGCCGTGGTGGCTGACCCGGATCGCACGTGGGGGCCCGGTGCCGGCGCCCGGGCCGCGGGACCTGCCTCTGCAGTACGTCGACGTCCGTGATTCGCGGTGTGGATCCTCCGGGCGGTGGAAGGGGAGCTGAGCGGGCCGTACAACCTCATGAGCCCGCGAGGTCACACCACCATGGGCGAGTTTCTCGAGGCGTGCGTGGGGGTGACCGGGTCGGACGCCGAGCTGCGCTGGATCGCCCCCGAGGTCGTCCTCGGTGCGGGCATCGAGCCGTGGACCCAGCTGCCGGTGTGGGTGCCTCCTGGCAGCGACATGCACGACGCCCTGCACGGCGCGGACGTGTCCAGGGCCCTGGCGACAGGACTGCGTTGCCGGCCCGTCGCCGCGACCGTAACCCGCACCTGGCGCTGGCTGCGGGACATCGGGGGCACCGCGCCCCAGCGGCCGGACCGGCCGGTCGTGGGGCTCGGCCGGGAGGTCGAGGCCAAGGTGCTCGCGGCGGCGGAGGAGGGTGTGTCCGGCACGACTCCCTGATCCGGGTGGGCCGCCCTGTCGAACCCGGCGATCGCCGAGCGACTTGTGGTGACGGAACGGGCTATCGCCAAACACACCTGCAATATCGTCGCCAAATGGGGACTTGAGGCGCCGGACGACGACAATCACGGTGCACTCACGGTGCTCGCGGTATTCGGGGCACGGCCGCTGGACTTCATTCAGCGGTTGTTCAGCGATCTCGGCCCCCATTGACCCTCATTCAAAAGTCGACACTTACCCCCCTCAACTGCCGTTGAAACATGGGCTTCTGTGACCATTGCGCCCGAATTGAACTCCCGGGCTTCTGATTTTTTCCAAGGTTTCTGAACACCCCACGAGCCCCACCCGTATGAGATGGAGCCGCTTCACTCCTGTCGGGCGCCTCGATGCCCCGCAAGGAAGTCAGAGGAGTTCCATGGGACGCAATACAAGGAAACGTCGCTCACCGCTGGCCGTTCGTGCCATCGCCGCCTCCGCGGCGCTGGCGGTCGCGGGCGGTGGGCTGGTCTGGGCGAATTTCTACGCCTCGGCAGGCGAGTCGTCGGACCAGAACAATGTCAAGGCCGCGGGCGCGCAGATCGCGACGATCGACTGCCCGGATGTCGGCCAGCAGCTCACCGATGTGCCGGACGGGGCTCGGGCGGGTGTTGACAAGGAACTGGCGAAGCTCGACCAGCAGGTCACCGAGGCTTACAAGCGTCTCGCGGACACGCGCCGGGACCAGGCGGCCGACCCGGGCTATGTCAACAACGCCATTCTCGGCCCGCTGAAGTCCAAGCGGACAGCCACCATCGACCGCATCGGCATCAACATCAGGAACGCCGGTGGTCAGGCTCCGCAGGACACCGGCCAGCTCGCCGAGTGCCAGGGCGTGGAGGCTGAAACGGCCGCGGGTGAAGGCCAGGACCAGGGCCAGAACCAGGACGGCCAGAACCAGGACGGTCAGGACCAGGGCGGTCAGGACCAGGGCGGCCAGGACCAGGGCGGCCAGGACCAGGGCGGTCAGGACCAGGGCAACGGCGGCCAGGCCGGCAACGGCCCGGTCGCGGCCGACTTCCAGGACATCACCCAGGTCCAGCCGAACGGCGGCCCGCAGGGTGTGAACGGAAACGGCCTCCCCGCGAACGGCGACAGCGGTTCGACCGGTACCTTCACCACGAACTGCGGTACCAACGAGAACGAGAACCGCAACTCGGACAACGTGATCGTCGCCCCGGGTGTCAGCAACGGTGCGCAGCACCAGCACGACTACGTCGGCAACCAGGCCAACGACGCCTTCGCGAGCGACGAGGACCTGAAGAACGGCGACACCACCTGCCAGAACCAGGGTGACAAGTCGTCGTACTTCTGGCCGGTGCTGCGTGTGCAGGACGGTCAGGACGACGTCGACGCCAACGCCCCCGGTGGTGGTCAGGACGGCAACGTCGGCACGATCATCCAGCCCGCCGAGGCTCAGCTGAAGTTCGTCGGCAACAAGACGAGCGATGTCGTCGCCATGCCGGAGGCCCTGCGCATCATCACCGGTGACGCCAAGTCCTTCGTGAACGGTCTCGGCAACGCCAACACAAACTGGAGCTGCACCGGCTTCGAGGACCGGCAGCTGACGGACAAGTACCCGATCTGCCCCGAGGGCAGCTCCGTGGTGCGGACGTCCAACTTCCAGAGCTGCTGGGACGGCCAGAACATCGACAGCGCCAACCACCGCACGCACGTCGACTTCGTCGAGGCGGACGGTAGCTGCGCCAACGGCTTCCAGGCCATCCCCCAGCTCCAGGTCCGCCTGGTCTACGACGTCGACGCCCCGCAGATCCAGAACGGGCAGGTCCAGAACGCCTTCGCGGTGGACTCCTTCCCGGACCAGCTGCACAAGCCGATCACCGACCACAACGACTTCATCAACTTCTTCGACGAGGCCACGATGAACGAGATGGTCGACTGCATCAACAGCGGTCAGGACTGCCAGTAGAGGCACCCGGCAACGCATGAGCGAAAGCCGGCGGTGGGAGATCCCACCGCCGGCTTTCGCTTGCCCCCCGGCCCCGCGCGGTCAACCCTTGTGAGAGCCACTGTTGTGGCTGCCGCCGGGGTTCATGTGGGCGGAGCCCTCTTCCATGGTCCCGCCGAGCGTGCCGCGCAGCGCCGTGACCGTCTTCTGCTCGCCGACGGCGACCCACTTGCGGCCGACGAGGTAGTAGCCGCCGTAGTCCTTGGCCCCGTTCAGCCACTCGCGCTGACCGCGGTCGGTGGCGAAGGTGGCGAGGACGAACTTGCCGTCGGAGTTCTTGCAGAGGGCCTGGCGGATCGTGTCCGCGTCCGTCTGCATGTTCGGCTTGCAGCCCGCCTCGCTGGCGATGTGCTCCAGGCTCCCCGTCGCGGTCTCGGGGACCTTCGCTTCCTTCTTGCCGTCGTCGGAGCCGCAGCCGGTCAGCACCAGCAGGGCGGCGAGCGCTCCGACCGCGCTCCCTGCCAGGCTCTTCCGCGTCACACTCATCCGTACCTACCTCCGGGTCCGTTCCGGCTCACGTCGCTGAGAGCCCCGGCAAGGGCCCTGTCCTTCGATACGGCCCACGCGCGCTCAACACTCAAATCGATCCTCGCCCCCGCCGCCCCTACCCGTCCCATCCTCAGGGGCTCCGCCCCTTCGACCCCGGCCAAGGGGGTTGCGCCCCCTGGACCCCCATCCTTTCGGGGCTCCGCCCCGGACCCCGTTCGGGGGCCGGCCGCCGGGCCCCCGGCTCCTCAAACGCCGGAGGGGCTGGATGGTGCGGGCGGCGCCGGATTCTCGCGGCCTGGGCTTGAATTTTCAGCCGAGGCCAGGCACATCCAGCCCGTCCGGCGTTTGAGGACGAGGCCGTCAGGCCGACAATCGGGGGTCTGGGGCCGCAGCCCCCCAGGGATGGGACGGGTAGGGGCGGCGGGGGCGAAACAACCCCGCACCCCGCCCACGGCAAGGTGACCATCAAAGGATTCGCTCGTTCTGCTGAACGTGCAGTCACAGGATGTCGCCCCACGCCCCCCAGCCCCCTCCACCGGCCCGGCCGTCGACGTCGGCCAGGCGGAAGCCGCGCTCGTCGAGCACTACCCACGCCTCGTCCGGCTGGCCTACCTCGTGCTGCCTCCCACCCTCGGCCGCACCCGCCGCGTCCTGACCGCCCACGCCCTCACCCAGCGCACGCTCCCCCGAGGCCGCTCCTCCGCCTCGGTGATCCCTGGCCCGGCAGCAGGCGGCGACGGCGGCCCTGGCTACGCCTACGTCCGCCTCCAGGTCCTGCGCACCGCACTGGAGGCCGGCCGCCCGCTGAGGCCGCGGCCCTGGCCCAAGCGGTCCCAGCTGCCGCCCCTGCTCCCCCAGGTGTGGGGCCTGCGCCTGTTCCCCCACCCGGGCGGCGCCGACGAACTCGCCCTGGACCAGCGCCTGTCGGCCCTCTCGGGCCCCGCACGGGCGGCGTACGTCCTGCGGGGACTGGAGAACCTGACCGAAGCGGACGTCCGGGGAGTGCTGGAGGCGGCCGGAGTCGAGGACCCGCAGTCAGCGCTGCGGGAAGCGGGTGACATCCCCCCGAAGCAGGCCGCCCTGCTCGACTCCCCCGAGTTCGACCCCTGTTCGCTCCAGGCCAGGCCCACCGACCTGATGCGCCGCCGGCAGCACGTGAAGGCCGCGCTCGCCGCCACGGCCGCTGCGGCCGTCTGCGGGGTGCTGTTCCTCATGCCCAGCGGCGGATGGGGCCCGGACGGCGCGGCCGCACCGCCGTACGCACGGAACCCGCACGCCGAAGCCGCCCTGGACCCGGGCAGGTTGACGAAGGCGTCGGCCACCGCCTGGAAGAAGTCCGCGCGCACCGACTTCGGGGTGTGGCCCGCCCGCGGAGCGCTCACCGGCGACAAGGCCCTCTTGCGGCGCGCGCTCGCCGTGTGGGCGCGTCCGGGAGAGTCCGTCCAGGTCTCGGCGACACCCGGCACCCCGGCCGGCGGGCCCCCCGGGCCGCCGCAGCTGCTGTACGCGGGCGAGGTCGGCTCCGCCCGCGTCGTGCTGCTGTACGACGGGCTGCGCGTCGCGCGGTACGCGGAACCGAAGGAGGGCACGGGCGGGACCGTGCTGGACTTCGCCCGGGTGGACGGGGCCACCGGAGCCGGGGCGAGCGCGGTGGTGCTCGACCGGGCCGACGGCAACGTCCGCTACCTGACGGCGCCCTGGGTGACGAAGACGGCCGTACGGGACCTGATGAAGCCGGGCGGCGGGACGTCGGAGCTCCCGGTGTCGAAGGAGGGGGTGACGGGTGTGTTCGCGAGTCCCGCGCTGCGACCGGGCAAGTGCCGTTCGTGGAACGTGCTCCAGCTGAGCGACGCCTCCGGGGCCCGGCTGCTGACCGACCTCGCCGAGCTGACTCCCGTGCACCTGACCACCGGGCGGCCGTCCGCTCCTCGCGAGGCGACAGGAGAGCGGCTCGGGACGTGGTCGCCGTACGCGTGCTCCCTGGCGGCCGTGCGGGCGCAGGGGGTGCGGTCCGTGAACGCCTGGCAGTACGCCCGGCAGTCGCTGCCCGACTGGTCCGGCACGGCGACCTGGGTGTGCACCAGGGCCGAGACGTGGCGGGGTGGTGGCGCGCGGGTGCTGGCCCAGTTCCGGGTGCCGGGCGCACGGTACGGGGCGGTCGCCGCCAAGGCCGACGGTTCCCCCGCGTGCGGCGCCCGTGACCCCCACCTCCTCGCCGGTGTGCTGTGGAAGTCGGGCGGGGGGACCTGGTACCTGCTCGCGGCCGGAGACCGGGGCACGGCCTCGGTGACCGCGAAGGGCAAGTACGGCGGATCCGCCCAGGGCAACGTGCTGGCGGTACGCGCGCGGCAGGGTGCCCACGCCGAGCTGTTGGGCACCCTGGCCGACGGCCGGCCGATCACCGGACTGAGGTGAGCACGTCGGTGATCGATGTGCGCTGAAGGTGTGAACAACCCTGGCTGCTCTGGCCCGTTGGAGACCGAATCCGATCGGTAAGGTGTTCGCATGCCAACCGGGGTTCGCCGCAGAATGGGTGTCGAGGAGCGGCGGCAGCAGTTGATCGGCGTCGCCCTTGAACTGTTCAGCCGACGCTCACCCGACGAGGTCTCCATCGACGAGATAGCGTCCGCCGCGGGCATCTCGCGGCCGCTGGTCTACCACTACTTTCCCGGCAAACTCAGCCTCTACGAGGCCGCGTTGCAGCGCGCCTCCGACGACCTGGCCGGACGCTTCCTGGAACCGCAGGAGGGCCCCCTGGGTGCCCGGCTGCTGCGTGTGATGCGCCGCTTCTTCGACTTCGTCGAGGAGCACGGGCCCGGTTTCTCGGCGCTGATGCGCGGTGGCCCGGCGGTTCCCGCGGACGGCCTGCGCTCCCGGGACGCGGTGTCCCGCACCAACGCGCTCATCGACGGCGTACGCCAGGCCGCCTACGACCAGATCCTCACCCACCTGCGCGTCGACGACCCGCCCGCCCGGCTGGAGCTGGTGATCCGCTCATGGATCTCCCTCGCCGAGTCCACGGCCCTGATCTGGCTCGACGGCCGCCGCATCCCCCGCCAGGAACTCGAGGCCCAACTCGTCCATGACTTCGCCGCGTTGACAGCGGTGAGCGCCGCGTACGACGCCGAGATGGCGGACCTCCTGCGCCGCATGCTCAAGGACGAGCCGCCGGACGGCCCGTTCACGGACCTGGTGGGCCGCTTGGTAGCGCTGGGGGCGACGCCCCGTTAGGGGCGCGGGGCCCGCGCGACTACACCTCGAACTTGCGGTACGACGGATCCAGATCCCGCACCTCGGCCGAGGCGTGCAACGCCACACCAGCGTCAGGCTTCACATGCTCGCGGAGCAACGCAAGCACCGCCTCCGTGAGCCGCACCTTCGTCTTCTCCGTACGCCCCGCCAGCAACCCCAACGTCACATGCACCACCGCGTGCCCGTCCCCGTCCCGCCCCACGGTCGTGTCCTGCGCCGCACGAAACTGCGTCTTGCAGGCCTCGTACTTCGCGGCGGCGATCTCCACCACCGCGTCGTGCAGGGCCAGCGCGAAACCGCGCCGGTCGAAGCCCTCGGAGAGCGGCGCGGAGTAGTCGACGGTGATCTGCGGCATGGGCACTCCTGTCCTGGGACCGTTGCCGCTCACCCTAACCGCAGCGCCAGCAGCGCGATGTCGTCCTCCCGGTCGCGCCCGAAGCAGTCCAGCAGCGTGTCGCAGAGGGCGGCCGTGCCGTGCGGGGCCTCGGCGGCGGCGGTGCGCAGCTGGTCCAGGGAGACCGCGAGGTCCGTACCGCGGCTCTCCACGAGCCCGTCGGTGACCATGAGGAGCCGGTCGGTGGGCTCCAGGACGATCTCCGTCGGCGCGGGCCGGTCGAGCCCGAGCCCGAGCAGCGGCCCGGCGGCCTCGACGTACGCGGCGCCGCCCTCGTCGCGGACGATCAGCGGGGGGATGTGGCCCGCGTTGGCGATCCGGGTGCGCCCGGTGGCGGGGTCGACCAGGGCCAGGCAGACGGTGGCCGTGCTGTCGGGATGGTAGAGCTGCAGCATCCGGTCGAGCCGCCGGGCGAGCTCGCGGGGGTCGGGTTCCTCGACGCAGTAGGCGCGCAGGGCGTGCCGGATCTCGACCATGACGGTGGCCGCGTCCAGGGAGTGCCCGACGACGTCGCCGACCGCGGTGAGCACGCCGCGGGAGGTGCGCAGGGCGGCGTAGAAGTCGCCGCCGATCTCGGTGTCACGGGAGGCCGGCACATAGCGGACGACGACGTCGACGCCGGGCAGTTCCGGCAGCCTCCTGGGCAGGAAGCTGTTCTGGAGGGTGAGCGCGATGTGGCGTTCCGCCTGGTAGAGGAGCAGGGGTTCGGCGGCGAGCGCGGTGGCGTGGGCGAGGCGCGCGACCAGGTTGTCGGTGCGCGGTGTCCGGGGCGCGGGCGCGGGTGTGGCCAGGCAGACGGCCGCCCTGCCGTCCTGGGTGTGGGTCACGACGAGCCGGACGTCGGTATCGGTTCGGGCGGGGAAGAGGCCCGGCGGCCAGAGCGGGGCGGGCACGACGGTGCCGTGCGGTCCGCCGGTCCGTGCCCCGATCCCCCGGATCAGCCGGACCACGGTCTCGCGTGCTCCGACGTCCCGGAGCACCGTGGCGGCCCGGCCGCGCCGGGTGCCGCAGTACAGCTCGCCGCTCTCGCCGACGACGAAGACGGCGGCCGGGCCGCCGGTGAGCCGGGCGGTGCCCTCCGCGGCCGCGTCCGCGAGCTCGCTCGGACAGCGTGCCGCCTGGACGGAGACGATGGTCTCCGACAGCAGCGTCAGGTGCCGTGCGACCGCCTCGGCGTCGCTGAGCATCCGGGCACCGCGCACGGCGGCCCGGACCACCGCCTGGATCTCCTCGGGCTCGGCGGGCACGGTCAGATAGGCCTCGCCGCCCGCCTCCAGGCTGCGGCACCGGTCGCTGGGCGCGACGGAGGCGGCGGAGAAGTGGACGACTGGCAGCGTGGCCATCGGTGGCACCGCCTTGAGCCGGCGGCAGAGTTCGAAGCCGCTCATGTCGGGCAGCCCGATGTCGACGAGGGCCACGTCGGGCAGAGCGTCCGTGCGCAGCCGTGTGTCGAGTTCGACGAGCGCCTCACCGGCGCTGGCGACGGGGACGACCCGGTGCCCGGCGCGGCTCAGTACGGCACCCATCGCGTACCGGCTGGCGGCCGCGTCGTCGACCACCAGAACTGTGCTGTCTGCTTGCTCGGCCATGCGAGTCCTCGCGGGCTGCCGGGGACGCGGTCGGTGGCGCGGGCTCCTGCACCCATGGGGTGCGGGGGCCCGCGCCACTCACGCTATTGGTCTACTCCGCGTCCCGGGCGAAGACGGCGACAGTACGCCCCGGAACGGCGAACGTGCCCGATTCCGCCGCGTAGGAAGAGGACTTGACGATAGGGTCCGCGCCCGAGGCCTGGACCGGGTGCAGCGCGTACGCCGTTCCGGCCGCCTCCGCGATCCGCTGCTCCTGCCGCTCGGGCGTCGCGTTGAGCACGACGACCAGGTCACCGAGGGCCATGGTGATGACGCCGGGCGTCTCGTCCTTGCCGGAGAGCGGGAAGGACAGCGCCGCCTGGACCTGGTCGGCGGCGCCGAGCGAGAAGACGTCCTCGGTGGTGCGGACGCGCAGCAGGTCCCGGTAGGCGGCCGAGGTTCCCCTGATCTGCTCGCAGCCCACCTCGACCGATGTCAACAGGGGCTTGGCATAAGGCCACTTGGATTCTTGTCGGTGGCCATCGGCAGTCCGCGCCCGAAGCCGTTGCCGTCCCGGCAGTCCCAGTGGATGGCGTTGAACCAGTCGCCGCTGTCGTAGGAGTTGCGGTCCAGTGACTTGGAACGCAGCAGGTCTGTGCCCGCCTGGGAGAGCGCCGGGCCCTGGGAGAGGGCGGCAGTCGTGAGGGCGAGGTGAGGTCGCAGTCCTCGCAGCCATCTCCGACGGCCAAACGCCCGGACACTCCGCGGCCGAGCGGACCGTGACGCCTCTGCCGCGCTCCGCGCCGCAGACCCAGGATGCGATTCCTCCCAGGCATGAACGCTGAACTCCTTGCGGCTACGGCTCGAACGGGTCCGACCCCACGCCACGGCACGGAAGGGCTTCGCTGCCGGGCGTCCGCGTGACGGTACCGCCAAGGAAAGCGTTACAGCAAGAGTAGTGAAAAACCGGCAAGAACTTTCATGACGTGGACGGGCCGCTGGCCTTTGTCGCCCCCGGCCCCTACCCGTCCGGCGGATTCCAGGGGTCGTTGCAACACGTGGTTGGTTGATCAGGCCGCGAGCAGTTTATGCAGGCGCTCGGCTGGGGTTTCCCAGTCGAGTGTTT
>NZ_JBVIEE010000005.1:0-48983 GCF_055572015.1 Streptomyces sp. NPDC030840
CCTCAACGCCCACAAGGCCGGCACCATCAAGGGGCTCGCGGCGGAGGTCGGCAACTCCGTCACCTCCGGCGCGGCGATCTGCGAGATCAAGGACTGATTCCTCGCCGGCACCGTGGACCGCTGTTCCTCTGTCATTCTTCTGCAGAAAGCTGACGAGTTCTGACAATGCTCTGACATTGCGTCCGTTGAAACCGTCACCCGATGTTCTCGATAATTATCGTGAATCAAATGGTCAGCTTTCCGCGACCGGGTCGTGAGGAGAAAAACGTATGCACAGCACGCTGATCGTGGCTCGGATGGATCCCGGCTCGAATGTCGATGTCGCCAGGATCTTCGCCGAGTTCGACAGGACAGAGATGCCCCACCGAATGGGCACGCGCCGACGTCAGCTCTTTCAGTACCGGGGCCTTTATTTCCATATGCAGGACTTCGACTCCGACAACGGCGGCAAGCTGATCGAGGAGGCGAAGGCCGACCCGCGCTTCATACGCATCAGCGAAGATCTGAAGCCGTACATCGAGGCCTACGACCCCGCGACGTGGCGCTCCCCGGCCGACGCCATGGCCCAGCGCTTCTACACCTGGGAGGCCTCGGAGTGACCGCCCGACGCGTCGTCATCACCGGCATCGAGGTACTGGCCCCGGGCGGCGTCGGGGCGAAGGACTTCTGGAGCCTGCTGAGCGACGGCCGTACCGCGACCCGCGGCATCACCTTCTTCGACCCGACCCCCTTCCGTTCCCGGGTCGCCGCGGAGATCGACTTCGATCCCGAGTTCCACGGCCTGACTCCCCAGGAGATCCGCCGCATGGACCGCGCCGCGCAGTTCGCGGTGATAGCGGCCCGTGGCGCCGTCGCCGACAGCGGCATCAACCTGGACGCGCACGATCCCTACCGCGTGGGGGTCACCATCGGCAGCGCCGTGGGCGCCACCATGGGGCTGGACGAGGAGTACAACGTCGTCAGCGACAGCGGCAGGCTCCACCTGGTCGACCACGCCTACGCGGTGCCGCACCTGTACGGCTATCTGGTCCCCAGCTCCTTCGCGGCCGAGGTCGCGTGGGCGGTCGGCACGCAGGGGCCCTGCACCGTGGTCTCCACGGGGTGCACCTCCGGGATCGACTCCGTCGGGTACGCCGCCGAGCTGATCCGCGAGGGTTCCGCCGACGTCATGGTCGCCGGTTCCTCGGACGCTCCGATCTCGCCGATCACCATGGCGTGCTTCGACGCGATCAAGGCGACCACACCCCGGCACGACGAACCCGAACACGCCTCCCGGCCCTTCGACAGGACACGCAACGGCTTCGTACTCGGCGAGGGCTGCGCCGTCTTCGTCCTGGAGGAGCTGCACAGCGCCAGGAAGCGGGGCGCGCACATCTACGCGGAGATCGCCGGCTACGCGACGCGCTCCAACGCGTACCACATGACCGGTCTGCGACCGGACGGCGCGGAGATGGCCGAGGCCATCCGGGTGGCCCTCGACGAGGCGCGGATGAACCCCACCGAGATCGACTACGTCAACGCCCACGGCTCCGGCACCAAACAGAACGACCGCCACGAGACCGCGGCGTTCAAACGAAGCCTGGGCGACCACGCGTACCGCACGCCGGTCAGCTCCATCAAGTCGATGGTCGGACACTCCCTCGGTGCCATCGGCTCCATCGAGATCGCGGCGTCCGCGCTCGCCATGGAGTACAACGTCGTACCGCCCACGGCGAACCTGCACAACCCTGACCCGGAGTGCGACCTGGACTACGTCCCGTTGGCCGCCCGTGAGCAGCTCGTCGACGCGGTCCTGACCGTGGGCAGCGGTTTCGGTGGATTCCAAAGCGCCATGGTGCTGGCGCGGCCCGAGAGGAGCGGCGTATGACCGCGTCGGTGGTCGTGACCGGCCTGGGCATCGCCGCTCCCAACGGGCTGGGCACGGAGGACTTCTGGGCCGCGACCCTCACGGGCAAGAACGGAATCGGCCGCATCACCCGCTTCGACCCGTCGTCCTACCCGGCGACACTCGCCGGCGAGGTGCCCGGCTTCGTCGCCGAGGACCTGTTGCCCAGCCGGCTGCTTCCCCAGACCGACCGGATGACCAGGATCGCGCTGGTCGCCACCGACTGGGCGCTGGCCGACGCGGGCGTGAGCCCGAAGGACCTCGCCGAGTTCGACATGGGCGTGGTCACGGCCAGTTCGTCGGGCGGATTCGAGTTCGGCCAGGGCGAACTGGAGAAGCTGTGGAGCAGGGGCGGCCAGTACGTCAGTGCCTACCAGTCCTTCGCCTGGTTCTACGCCGTCAACAGTGGACAGATCTCGATCCGCAACGGCATGAAGGGCCCGAGTGGTGTCGTCGTCAGCGACCAGGCCGGCGGTCTGGACGCGGTGGCTCAGGCCCGCCGTCAGATCCGCAAGGGCACCGACCTCATCGTCTCCGGATCCATCGACGCCTCGATCTGCCCCTGGGGCTGGGTCGCTCAGCTGTCAAGCGGCCGGTTGAGCACCAGCGAGGAGCCCTCGAGCGCGTTCCTGCCCTTCGACGCCGATGCCGCAGGGCACGTGCCGGGTGAGGGCGGCGCCATCCTGATCCTGGAGTCCGGCGAGTCGGCCCGGAGGCGCGGCGCTCGTGTTTACGGTGAGGTGTCCGGGTACGGCGCGACATTCGACCCCCGTCCCGGGAGCGGACGTGAGCCCGGGCTGCGCAAGGCCGTCGAACTGGCCCTGGCCGACGCGGACGTCGAGCCCGCAGACGTCGACGTGGTGTTCGCGGACGCGGCGGCCGTGCCCGAGCTGGACCGCGTGGAGGCCGAAGCCATCACCGCCGTCTTCGGGCCCCACGGAGTTCCGGTCACGGCCCCGAAGACGATGACCGGGCGGCTGTACTCGGGCGCCGGCCCCCTCGACCTCGCGGCCGCGCTGCTGTCCGTCAAGGACAGCCGGATCCCCCCGACGGTCAACGTCGAACTCGCCGCCGAGTACCCCCTCGACCTGGTCGGCCCCCGGCCCCGCAGCGCCGCGGTGCGTACCGCGCTCGTACTCGCCCGCGGCCATGGCGGCTTCAACTCCGCCGTCGTCGTCCGGGCCGCCGGCTGACCACATCCGACCGGCGTCCCGCACAGACCTTCCTCCGGTGCGCGGGGCGCCGTCCGTCCCGAGAACGCGTCGCGCAGACGCAGAAAGTGAGACCCTTCCATGGCCACCCGGGAATTCACCGCCGACGACCTGAGGCGCATCCTGCTCGAGGGCGCGGGCGCGGACGAGGGCGTGGACCTCGACGGCGACATCCTCGACGTGCAGTTCGAGGCACTGGGCTATGAGTCGCTCGCGCTGCTGGAGACCGGCAGTCGCATCGAGCGCGAGTACGGCATCACCCTCGACGAGGACGCTCTCGCCATAGCGGACACGCCGCGTGCGCTCATCGCCACCGTCAACTCGCAGCTGCGCATGGCCACCGCCTGACCGGACCCGCCGCGGGCCGGGCCGGGACCTCGGCCGCCTCGCACGGATCCCACTCGCACCAACGCAGCTCCACGCACAGTGCCACCACCGACCAGTGGAGAAGGAACCATGTCGCAGCAGGACAATCGCGTCGCTCTGATCACGGGTGCGACCAGCGGAATCGGTCTCGCGGTCGCTCGGCTCCTGGCCGACCGGGGCCACCGGGTGTTCATCGGCGCGCGCAACGCGGAGAACGTCGCCAACACCGTGAAGCAGCTGCGAGAGGAGGGGTACGAGGTCGCCGGGACCACCGTGGACGTCCGGTCCGACGACGACGTCAAGACATTCGTGCACGCCGCCGTCGAAGCGTTCGGGACCATCGACGTCCTGGTCAACAACGCGGGCAGGTCCGGCGGTGGCGTCACCGCCGAGATCGCCGACGAGCTGTGGCACGACGTCATCGACACCAACCTCAACAGCGTCTTCCGACTGACCCGGGAAGTGCTCACCACCGGTGGCATGCGGGAGAAGGAGCGCGGACGCGTCATCAACATCGCCTCCACAGCGGGCAAGCAGGGCGTGGTGCTCGGTGCCCCGTACTCCGCCTCCAAGCACGGCGTGGTCGGCTTCACCAAGGCGCTCGGCAACGAGCTCGCCCCCACCGGCATCACCGTCAACGCAGTCTGCCCCGGCTACGTCGAGACCCCCATGGCCCAGCGGGTGAGGCAGGGCTACGCGGCCGCCTACGACACCACCGAGGAGGCGATCCTCGACAAGTTCCAGGCGAAGATCCCCCTCGGTCGCTACTCCACCCCCGAGGAGGTTGCCGGCCTGGTCGGCTACCTCGCCTCCGACTCCGCCGCCTCCATCACCGCGCAGGCCATGAACGTCTGCGGCGGCCTGGGCAACTTCTGAACCCCGACAGGAGGACCGACGATGACCGTGCGTGAAGTGGAGCACGAGATCACGATCGCGGCGCCGGCCGCCGCCGTCTACCGGCTGATCGCCGAGGTGGAGAACTGGCCTCGCATCTTCCCGCCCACCCTTTACGTCGACCACGTCGAGCGCCACGCGAACGAGGAACGCATCCGCATCTGGGCCACCGCCAACGAGACGGCCAAGAACTGGACCTCGCGCCGCACACTGGACCCCGAGGGACTGCGGATCACCTTCCGCCAGGAGGTGCCGGCGCCGCCGGTCGCCGCCATGGGCGGCACCTGGGTCATCGAGCCGCTGTCCGGCACACGGGCCCGGGTCCGGCTGCTGCACGACTACCGGGCGATCGACGACGACCCGGCCGGCCTGGCCTGGATCGACGAGGCCGTCGACCGCAACTCGCGCTCGGAACTCGCCGCGCTCAAGACCAATGTGGAGGCCGCGCACGCCGCCGAGGGGGTCACCTTCTCCTTCGAGGACACCGTGCAGATCGACGGCGCGGTGAAGGACGTGTACGACTTCGTCAACGAAGCGGGGCTCTGGGAGGAGCGGCTGCCGCACGTGGCCCGTGTGCGCCTGGAGGAGCTGTCACCTGGGCTGCAGAGCCTGGAGATGGACACCCGGGCCAAGGACGGCTCCACCCACACCACCAAGTCGTACCGGGTGTGCCTGCCGGTCCAGAAGATCGCGTACAAGCAGGTCACGCTTCCGGCGCTGATGACCCTGCACACCGGTTACTGGACCTTCCGGGAACACCAGGGCGGCGTCGCCGCCTCCTCCCAGCACACCGTAGTCCTCAACACCGCCAACATCGCCCGCGTCCTGGGCGAGAGCGCGACGGTCGAGGACGCCCGCGACTACGTGCGGACCGCGCTCAGTACCAACAGCCGCGCCACGCTCGGTCACGCCAAGAGCTATGCGGAGGGCCGGCGCTGACCCCGCTCGAAGGAACGAAGGAATTCCGTTCTCCGATGGGAGGGAGCCGGTCCATGTCCTCGCCGTCCGCTTCGCGCCGCTGGTTCCAGCGGCTGCCGGGGCTGCTGTCTGCCGTGGGGCCCGACGCACGCGCCGGGATCATCGAGCAGCACATCTGCCGCGCGCTGGGGGAGTTCCTGAGGGTGCCGCCGGGGCACCGGCTCAGCGCGAAGGAACCCCTGGGCCACCAAGGAGTGGACTTGGTCACCGCGCTGTTCCTCCAGCGCGGCCTGGAGCAGGCGCTGGGCGTCACCGTCCGCCCCGCGGACCTCCTGCGCGGCGAATCGGTCCGGGCACTGGCCGAGAACCTCGCGACGAGGATTCCGCCCGTGCCGTCCCCGGTGGCGGACGACGCGGCATGAGCGACGGCCCCGTCCTCTTGGAGGGGACTGCCCCGCTGCCCCTCGGTCCCGGGGAGGCGCACCTCTGGGTGGTGCGCGCTCCCCGGCCCGGCCGGGAACCACCGCCCGCGGTGATGGCGGAGCTCGACCAGCGGGAAAGGGAACGCGCCGCCTCGTACACGCGTCCGCGGGACCGGATGCTGTACCTGTCGGCGCATCTGGCGCTGCGCCGCGTCCTGGCCCTCTGCCTGGGCGTCGCGCCGGCCGAGGTGCGCTTCGGCCGTGCCCCCTGCCCGCGCTGCTCGGCACCGCACGGTCGGCCGGTGGTGCGGGACGCCGTGGCCCCGCCGCATTTCTCCCTCTCCCACAGCGGGGGCGTGGCCCTGGTCGCGCTGGCGGCGGTGCCGGTCGGCGTCGACGTCCAGGGCGTTGTGTCCTTGGAGACCGTCGAGCTGTGCGCACCGGGTCTGCACCCGGCGGAGCAGCGGGACCTGGCCGAACTGGCGCCAGGCGACCGCCCGTGGGGCTTCGCGCGGCTGTGGACACGCAAGGAGGCCTACCTCAAGGGCCTGGGCAGCGGGCTGCACCGGAACCTCGCAGCCGACTATCTCGGCGATCGCGAGGACGACCCCGCCCGGCCCGTCGGCTGGCTCGTGCACGACCTGCCGGGCGACCCCGGTCATGCCGCCGCGGTCGCCCTGCGCACCCAGGACGACCACCGCGTCACGCTCCGCGCGGTGCCGACCGGCTGTCTCTACGCGGAGGATGCCACGGTCCTCGTCACGAGGGCCGAGCCGGCCGGCGCGCTGACGCTGAGCGCTCGACGGACGACAGATGCACGGACGAGAGGAACGGACAACGTCATGCCAGGTGTGGCCCCATCGTCGGAAGGCTCCGGGCCCGGGTCCCTCGACCGGTTGGCAGAGCTGACCGAGTTGAAGGAGATGATCCGCGGCGGACCGGATCCCAAGGCCACCGAGCGCCAGCACGCCAAGGGCAAGCTGACCGCGCGGGAGCGCATCGAGCTCCTCCTCGACAAGGGGAGTTTCACCGAGGTGGAGCAGCTGCGCCGGCACCGGGCGACCGGGTTCGGCCTGGAGGCCAAGAAGCCCTACACCGACGGTGTCATCACCGGGTGGGGCACGGTGGAGGGCCGGACGGTCTTCGTCTACGCCCACGACTTCCGCATCTTCGGCGGCGCGCTGGGTGAGGCCCACGCCACGAAGATCCACAAGATCATGGACATGGCCATCGCGGCCGGGGCGCCCCTGGTGTCCCTCAACGACGGCGCGGGCGCCCGTATCCAGGAGGGCGTCTCGGCGCTGGCCGGCTACGGCGGCATCTTCCAGCGCAACACCAAGGCCTCCGGGGTCATCCCGCAGATCTCCGTGATGCTGGGCCCGTGCGCGGGCGGCGCGGCCTACAGCCCCGCCCTGACCGACTTCGTGTTCATGGTCCGCGACACCTCGCAGATGTTCATCACCGGCCCGGACGTGGTCAAGGCCGTCACCGGCGAGGAGATCACCCACAACGGCCTCGGCGGCGCCGACACACACGGCGGGATCTCCGGCGTCGCGCACTTCGTCCACGACGACGAGGAGACCTGCCTCGCAGAGGTGCGCTACCTGCTGTCGCTGCTTCCGTCCAACAACCGCGAACTCCCTCCGGCGGAGCGCGGGGACGACGCCGTCGATCGCCGTGGCGACGCGCTGCTCGACCTGGTCCCGGCCGACGGCAACCGCTCGTACGACATGCGGTCGGTGATCACCGAGCTCGTGGACGACGGCGACTTCATGGAGGTCCACGCGGCGTGGGCGACCAACCTCGTGTGCGCGCTGGCCCGGCTGGACGGGCAGGTCGTCGGCATCGTCGCCAACCAGCCGGCGTCCATGGCCGGCGTGCTGGACATCAGGGCCAGCGAGAAGGGCGCGCGGTTCGTGCAGTTCTGCGACTCCTTCAACATCCCGCTGGTCACGCTCGTCGACGTGCCCGGCTTCCTGCCCGGAGTGGACCAGGAACACGAGGGGGTCATCCGCCGCGGCGCGAAGCTGTTGTACGCGTACTGCAACGCCACCGTGCCCCGGGTGTCGGTGGTCCTGCGCAAGGCGTACGGGGGCGCGTACATCGTCATGGACTCGCGTTCCATCGGCGCGGACGTCGCGTTGGCCTGGCCGACGAACGAGATCGCGGTGATGGGTGCCGAAGGAGCGGCGGGTGTGGTCTTCCGCCGGGAGATCGCGGCGTCCGAGGATCCCGCGGCCATGCGCGCGCAGAAGATCGAGGAGTACCGGACGGAACTGGTCCACCCCTATTACGCGGCGGAGCGAGGGCTCGTCGACGACGTCATCGACCCGCGCGACACCCGCGCGGTGCTGATCCGCTCCCTCGCGATGCTGTGCGCCAAGGACGCCGGTCTGCCGCACCGCAAGCACGGAAACCCACCCCAGTGAGAAGGACAGGAGCGCGCATGAGTGACCCGCACACGAAGTACGTCCGCGTGGAGAAGGGCAACCCGAGCGAGGAGGAACTGGCCGCGCTCACCGCGGTCCTGCTCGCCCGTGCGGCCACGCTCGCCACCGCCACCGCGCCGGTGCCGATACGGGCCGTCGCCCGCTGGCGGCGCCTGGAACGCGCCCCCGGTTTCGGCGGGCCACGGACCTGGCGTCGTGCCGCATGACCCGGCCCTCGTTCTCCTTCGAGGTCTTCCCGCCCAGGACGGCCGCCGGTGAACGCCTCCTGTGGAACACCGTCCGCCGGATCGAGGCGCTGGCCCCGTCCTTCGTGTCCGTGACGTACGGCGCGGGCGGCTCCTCCCAGGACCGTACGGTCGAGGTGACCAGGCGCCTGGCCGCCGAGACGACGCTGCGCCCCGTAGCCCATCTCACCGCTGTCGGGCACTCGGTCGCCGAGCTGCGGCTGCTCATCGGCAGGTACGCGGACGCGGGCGTACGGGACGTGCTCGCCCTGCGCGGGGACCCGCCCGGAGACCCGAACGCACCGTGGGTGGCACACCCCCGGGGGCTGACGTACGCGCACGAGCTCGTCTCCCTGCTGCGGAGCTCGGGTGACTTCCGCATCGGGGTCGCGGCCTTCCCCGAAACGCATCCGCGCTCCCCGGACCGGGACACGGACATCCGGCACTTCGTCGCCAAGTGCCGGGCGGGCGCGGACTACGCGATCACCCAGATGTTCTTTCACGTCGAGGACTATCTGCGGCTACGCGACCGGGTGGCGGCCGCCGGCTGCCACATCCCGATCATCCCTGAGATCATGCCCGCGACGGACGTCCGCCAGATCAGCCGTTTCGCCGAGCTGAGCGGCGCGGCCTTCCCGGACCGGCTGGCCCACCGCCTCGAAGGGGCCCGCGGCAACCAGGCGGAAGGGCATCGCATCGGGGTCGAGTACGCCACCGCCATGGCGGAGCGGCTCCTCGCCGAGGGCGCCCCGGGCCTGCACTACATCACGCTCAACCGCTCGTCGGCGGCGCTTGAGATCCACCGGAACATCCGGGGCGCGAAGGCCGTGAGCGTGCCGGCCGCGAGCTGAGGCCCGGGCACGGAGCCGCCCGACGCCGCAGGCCGGACCGGTCACTCGGTCGCCGCGGACTCCGCGGCCCCTTATCCGGTCGACGACGCCGGCCGGACGCGCCCGGTCGTCCGGCGCGACGTGCTTGTCCAGGCGCCCAGACTGCAGTGTCCGCGTCCGACGTCCGCGAACAGGTGCGGGACCAGGTGGGACAGGGCGATGAGCGCAGGAGCCGGAGCCTCCGGGCGCCCCTCGACGACATCCACCGCACCCTCCGGTCCGCAGCCCACCGACGTGTGCCTCTCCGGGGCCCCGGGTTGTCCGTCGCACCCGGGCCAAAGGTGACGGGCGGCCACATACCGGTCGCAGGCGGGCTTTCGGCTCCCAGTACACACGGGGCGCGACGCTAACTGTTCACAGTACGAACTGAATCCGGGAGGATGCGATGACTGCGACCGTGGCCGTGATCGGCGGTGGATACGGGGGAGTCGCCGTGGCGAAAGCCCTGGACGATGTCGCCGACGTCATCCTGATCGAGCCGCGTGACGCGTTCGTCCACAACGTGGCCGCACTGCGTGGCGTCACGGACCAGAGCTGGACCGACAGGCTCTTCATCCCCTACGACAAACTCCTGACCCATGGCACGGTCCGCCGGGACCGGGCGGCCGAGGTCACGGCGAACACGGTCAGGCTCGCATCCGGCGACACGGTGGAGGCCGACTACATCGTCCTGGCCACTGGCTCGAACGCGCCCTACCCGGCGAACCTCGACACCCTCGACAGCCGGGCCGGGAGGGCGAAGCTCAACGCCACGCGCGCGGAGCTGGAACGCGCCTCGCGGGTCCTGCTGCTCGGCGCCGGACCGGTGGGCCTCGAGTTCGCCGGGGAGATCAAGGCTGCCTGGCCGGACAAGGCCGTCACGGTCGTCGAACCACAGTCCAGGCTGCTCGCCAACGGCGTGTTCCCAGAACACTTCCACGCCGAACTGCGCGCTCAACTGGAGCAGTTGGGCATCGAGCTGCTGCTTGGGACCTCGTTGCGCGAACTGCCGTCCTCCGCACCGGGTGTGGCCGGTGAGTTCACCGTCACCACGGACTCCGGCACCGACGTCACCGCCGACGTCTGGTTCGCCTGCTACGGAGTCACCGCCAACAGCGACGTCCTCGGCGAGGACCTGGGCGGTGCCCTGCGGCCCGACCGGCGGATCGCCGTCACCGCGGAACTGCGGGTTCAGGGGCAGGAGACCGTCTTCGCCGTCGGCGACATCACCGCCGTCCCCGAACTGAAGATGGCGCGGCTGGCGCAGAAGCACGCCGAGGTTGTCGCCGCCAATATCAGGACTCTGATCGAGGGTGCCGGCGAGCTCACCGCCTACGAGACGGAGGACACCGATTCCATCGTCCTGCCGCTCGGGCCCCAGGGCGGCGTCAGCTACGTCCCCGGCCTGGGCGTCCTCGGCGCGGCCGGGACGGCGGATATCAAGGGAACCTTCTTCCTCGACTCCTACCGCGAGTTGTTCAACCAGAAGTGACCTCGCCCAAGCGGAGAACAGCGCCCGGCCGTCCCCCGTGCCACCGGGGGACGGCCGGGCGCCCTCATGATTTTTCATTCGCCTGACATTTCTTGTGAATGTTCTGGAGTTGAGCCCTTGAATCGGGTTCGGAATCTCGTGAAAGATACTGGCCGAGGGTGATTCCGTAATTCTCTTTTTCGCTGCGGGTACGTCGGGAGAGGTGCATGGATCCGTCGGTGGTCATTGTCGGAGCAGGGCCCGCAGGGCTGATGCTCGCCGGGGAACTACGCCTCGCGGGAATTAGCGTGGTTGTTCTGGAACGCCATTCACGGCGCACCGGAGAATCCCGTGGAATAGGTCTGGCCACCCGTACCATGGAGATATTCGACCAGCGCGGACTGCTGCGCCGCCTCGGCGACTACCAGACGAGCGACATGGGCCACTTCGGCGGTCTGCCCCTCGATGTCGGCCTGCTCGGGGCCGCGCATCAGGCAGCCCGCACGGTGCCCCAGTCGGTCACCGAGGAGGCTCTGGAGGCCTGGGCGACCGAACTCGGCGCCGACATCCGTCGCGGAACCACCTTCCGGTCCCTGCGGGACACCGGGGAGTCGGTCACCGTACGGGTTGATGGAGAATTCGGCGAGGAGGACATCGAGGCCCGCTATCTCGTCGGCTGCGACGGCGGCCGCAGCACCGTTCGCAAGGCAGCCGGATTCGACTTCCCCGGCACCGCCGCGACGACCGAAATGCTGCTGGCCGACATCCGAGGTGTCGACCTGGAAGCCCGCATGACCGGCCAGCAGACCGGCGGCGGCTTCGTGATGGTCGCCAAGCTCGCCGGAGGGGTGCACCGCGTCATCGTCGGGGAGCGGGGCATCCCTCCGCAGCGGCGCACGTCCCCGCCCGCCTTCGCGGAGGTCGCCGACCTGTGGAAGCGGCTTACCGGAATCGACATCTCGCACGCCGAACCGGTCTGGGTCAGTGCCTTCGGCGACGCCACACGGCAGGTGACGGAGTACCGCCGCGGCCGGGTCCTGCTCGCCGGCGACGCCGCCCATGTGCATCTGCCCGCGGGCGGCCAGGGCATGAACACCAGCGTCCAGGACTCCTACAACCTCGGCTGGAAGCTCGCCGCCGTAGTGAAGGGCACCGCCGACGCGTCACTGCTCGACACCTACCACTCCGAACGCCACGAGGTCGGCCGCCGGATGCTGGCCAACACCCGGGCGCAGAGCCTGCTCGTCCTCGGTGGCACCGAGGTGCAGCCGCTGCGCGACGTGCTGTCCGAACTGATGGAGTATCCCGACGTGGCACGGCACCTGGCCGCCAAGGTCAGCGGCCTGGACATCCGCTACGACGTCGGCACGGGAACCCACCCCGTGCTCGGCAGGCGCATGCCCCACCTGCCCCTGACCGTCAACGCCCGCACCACCAGCAGCACGGAACTCCTGCGGCCCGGCCGCGGCGTACTGCTCGACCTCGCCGACAACGCCGTACTGCGCCGCCGTACCGAGGGCTGGCGCGCCCGCGTCGACATCGTGACCGCCACCCCCGGTGACCTGCCCGACGACAGCCCGCTGGCCGGCACCAGTGCCGTGTTGCTGCGCCCCGACGGTCACGTCGCCTGGGCCGCACCGGGCAGCCATCACGCGGTGGGCACGGCACTGCACCGCTGGTTCGGTCCTCCGAGCGCCGGGCGTCCCCGGGGGGCACGCCCGTGACGCGGCGTGCCGCGGCCCACGACGTCATCGTCGTCGGCGCCGGGCCGGTCGGGCTGCTGCTCGCCGCCGAACTGCACGCGAACGGTGCGCGCGCACTGGTCCTGGAGAAACTGTCCGAGCCGACCGGCGAATCGCGGGCATCCGTACTCCACACCCGCACCATGGAGATCTTCGCGGAGCGAGGCATCCTCGACCGGCTGGGCACCCTCCCTCCCCTCGGCCCCGGCCACTTCGGCGGCTTACGCTTCGACCTCGCCGCCGCCGACCCGGACCACCCGTACGCGGGACAGTGGGAATGCCTGCAGAACCGTCTCGAGGTCGTCCTCCAGCAGCACGCGGCCGACCTGGGCGCCGAGATCCGCCGAGGCCACACGGTGACCGGACTGACCGAGTCCGCGGACGGCGTACGGGTGCGCGTCCTCGGACCGGGCGAAGGGCCGTACGAGATCACGGCCGCCTACGTGGTGGGCTGCGACGGAGAACACAGCACCGTACGGTCACTCGCCGGGTTCGAGTTCGCGGGACGTGAGGCCGACAAGGAGATGCTGCGCGCCGACATCGCGGGCATCACCATCGACGACCGGCGTCTCAAGCGCTATCCGGGCGGGGTTGCCACCGCCTACCGCAGGCCCGACGGCACGACCCGCCTGATGATCCACCAGTACGGTGCCCCGCCGGTCGGCGAGCTGGACTTCGCCCACGTCGTCGCGGCCTGGGCCGCCGTCACCGGTGAGGACATCGGCCACGGCGAGCCGC
The DNA here is from genome assembly GCF_055572015.1 of Streptomyces sp. NPDC030840. Lineage (NCBI taxonomy): Bacteria > Bacillati > Actinomycetota > Actinomycetes > Kitasatosporales > Streptomycetaceae > Streptomyces > Streptomyces sp. NPDC030840. The sequence continues at coordinate 13,191 of NZ_JBVIEE010000005.1, forward strand.
TGTGGCTCAATCGGTTCGGCAACGCCTCCCGGCAGGTCACGCAGTACCGCCGCGGCCGGGTCCTGCTCGCCGGCGACGCCGCCCACACCCAGATGCCCGTCGGCGGTCAGGCCCTCAACCTCGGGCTCCAGGACGCGGCGGGCCTCGGCTGGAAACTCGCCCGCCAGGTCACCGGCGGAGCCCGGCCCGGTCTCCTCGACAGCTACCACGACGAGCGGTACCCCGTCGGCGCCCGCACGCTGACCAACATCCAGGCGCAGGCCCACCTGCTGTTCGGCGCCCAGGAGGTCACCGAACTGCGGGACGTCTTCGGCGAACTGCTCCGGACCGACGTCGTCCGGCGCCACCTCGCTCGCATGATCAGCGGCCTCGACGTCCACGAGCAGCCGCGCCCGCCCACCCGCCACACACCGACACCCGGAAGGTCACCTGTGGACAGGCTCACCGACAAGACCGCCCTCGTCACCGGCTCCAGCCGAGGGATCGGCAGGGCGACCGCCGTCAACTTCGCCCGCGAGGGCGCCCTGGTCGCCGTGCACTACACGGCCAACGAGGAGGCGGCGCAGGAGACCGTCGCCCTCATCGAGAAGGAGGGCGGCGCCGCCTTCGCGGTCCGCGCCGAACTGGGCGTCCCCGGCGACGTGCACGAGCTGTTCCTCGGCCTGGAACAGGGCCTGAAGGAACGCATCGGCGAGAGTCGGCTCGACATCCTCGTCAACAACGCGGGCGTCACCACGACCGGCCAGTCCTTCGAGGAGCTCGCTCCCGACGACTTCGACCGCTACATGGCGGTGAACGCCAGGGCTCCGTACTTCATCGTGCAGCGCGCCCTGCAGCTCATGCCCGACGGCGGCCGCATCATCAACATCTCCTCCGGCCTCACCCGCACAGCCAACCCCGACCAGCTCGCCTACGCGATGACCAAGGGAGCCGTGGAGCAGCTCACCCTGCACCTGGCCCGCCACCTCGCGCCCCGCGGAATCACCGTCAACACCGTGGCACCCGGCATCACCAACAACGGAGGCGCGGTCTTCGACATCCCCGAGGCAGTCGAGGCGATGGCCCAGCTGTCCGCCTTCAAGCGGGTCGGCGAGGCCGACGACGTGGCCGACGTGGTGACCTTCCTCGCGACCCACCAGGCCCGCTGGATCACCGGTGCCTTCGTCGACGCCACCGGCGGCACGCTGCTCGGCTGATGCCCGGATCCGCCGACCGCCCACGACCGAAGAAGGAAGCCATGCCCTCCGATACCGCCCGCGTCGCCGTCGTCACGGGAGCCAACAAGGGAATCGGCCGCGAGATCGCCCGCCAACTCGCCGAACGCGGCTTCGTCGTCCACCTCGGCTCCCGCGACCAGCAGCGTGGCCGCGCGGCCGAGGGGGCTCTGCGCGCCGACGGCCTGGACGTACGGTTCCTCCACCTCGACGTCACCGACGAGGCCTCGGTCGCGCTCGCCGCCAAACGCGTCGCGGACGAGACCGGCCCGCTGCGCGTCCTGGTCAACAACGCCGGCATCGGCCTCGCCGAGCAGGCCCCCAGCCAGACCTCGGCCGAACAGGTGCGCCATGTCTACGACACCAACGTGTTCGGCGTGATCACCGTCACCAACGCGTTCCTGCCGCTGTTGCGCCGCGCGGACTCCGCCCGGATCGTGAACGTCAGCAGCTCACTCGGCTCCCTCGCGGCCGCCGCCGCAAACGAGGACCCCTCGGGTGTGTTCCCGCCCGGTCAGTTCCCGACCCTGCTCGCCTACAGCACCTCGAAGGCCGCGCTCAACGCCGTCACCCTCACCTACGCCAACGAACTGCGCGGCACCGGCATCCTCGTCAACGCCGCCTCGCCCGGCTTCGTGGCCACCGACATCAACGGCCACAACGGCGTCCTCGACGTCGAGCAGGGCGCGCGCATCCCCGTGCTCCTGGCGACGCTGGACGACGACGGCCCCACCGCCGCCTTCCTCGGCGAGGACGGCACCCCCGGCGGCCAGGTACTGCCGTGGTGAGCCACACCGCGCGCCCTGCCGCCAGGGCCGCCGGCCCACCTGCGCGCCGGCCCCGGCGGCAGGCAGTCCTGCTGTTCGTGCTGAGCGGCAACATGCTCCTCGACGCCATCGAGGTGTCCGTCGTCCTGATGGCTCTGCCCACCGTCGGCAGCCGACTCGGGCTGTCCCCCTGGGGGGTTCAGTGGCTGATGAGCGGTTTCGCGCTCGGCTTCGCCGCGATGCTGCTGGGCGGACCGCGCATCGCCGCCCGCGCCGGACGGCGCCCGGTCTACCTGAGCGCGATGCTGGTGTTCGGCCTCGCTTCGGTGGCCGGAGGGCTGGTCAGCGGCCCGGCCGCGCTCGTCGCCGTCCGCGTCGTCAAGGGATGCTGCGCCGCGCTCACCGCGCCGGCCGGCCTGGCCATCATCAACGACACCTTCCCGGACGGCCCCGAGCGCCGCCGAGCGGTTTCGGTCTACGCGCTCTTCGGCGCCGCCGGTTTCACCGCGGGAATGCTGCTGGCAGGCCTGCTGGTCGAGGCGAGCTGGCGCTGGACGCTGCTGTTTCCGGCGCCGGTGGCGCTGGTGCTGCTGGTGTGCGGGCTGTACGTCCTGCCGTCCGGCCCAGCCGACGGGCCGACCCCCCGCATCCCGCGCCTCGCCCTGCTGCGGGACCGTGCCCTGCTGCGCTCAACGCTCGGCGCGGCCTCGCTCAACGGCACCTACCAGAGCCTGCTGGTCCTGATGACGTTCCAGGCTCAGCAGCGGCTCGGCTGGACGCCCTGGCAGACCGCGCTCGCCCTGCTGCCCGCATGTGTGCCGCTGGCGCTGACCGTACCGTTCGCGGGCCGGCTCGTGGCGAGGTACGGAACCGGACGGCTCATCGTCCTCGGCGCCCTGTTCCCGTTCCTGGGGTCCGCGCTGTACCTCGTGAACCCCGAGGGCAGCCCGTACGCGCTCGGCATGCTGCCCGCCCTGCTGCTGGTCGAGGCCGGTTTCTGCTGTGCCTTCACCGCCCTCAACATCCAGGCCACCGCGTCCGTCGGCGCGACAGACCGGGGGGCCGCGGTCTCCCTGTACCAGACGGGCGTCCAGCTGGGCGCGGGCGTCCTGCTGCCGCTGGTCGCCCTGCCGCTCACGTACGCGGACGGCTACCGCCCCGCACTGGCGATCGTCACCGCGGCCGCAGCGCTCGGACTGGCGGTCGCGGCCACCGGGCGGGGCACGCGTCCCGGAAGGACGGGCTATGCACGGCACTGAACAGCACGTGGACCGGGACGGCTTCCACCGCACCGGTGTGGCCGCCGCGTTCGTCACCATGCGATACGTACCCGACGCGGAGGCGGGCCGCACGTTCCTGGACGAGGTGCTCGGCCAGTGGGCGGCCGTGCCCAGGCCCGCGGAAGTCGTGTCTCTCGGCGCCTACCTGGACGTCGAGGGGCAGACCGTCCTCACCTGCGTACAGGTCTCGGCCCCGGACGCCTACGAGAGGTTCGCCGGAGCGCTGACGGGACCGGCCGCCGCCGAGGCGGTCGCCTACCGGCCGTACCGCAGTGTCGTGTTCGACCCGGCTCCCGTGGAGCCCGGCTGCGTGGTCGTTGCCACGTTCGACGTGGACGGGCCCCATCGGCAGCGGCTCATCGCCGACTCGCTCTGCGACGCGCTGGAGTCGCAGCCGCCCGGCGCGCACCCCGGCATGCTCTCCGCCAACTTCCATACGACGGCTGACGGCACCCGGGTACTGAACTTCGCCGAGTGGACCACCGACGAGGCGCACATCGCCTTCCTCGACGGAGCGGGCCGGGCCGGCACGTACCGCATCAGCACACGGATCCCCGGCGTGCGACCGATCGGCTTCAAGCGTTTCCACCGGCACGTCAGAACCACATGACGCCCCACCGCTCCCTTCCTCGTCACCTCTCCACGTCCCACCACGCGTCCCGAAACCGCCGTCAAAGGAGGCTTTCCGAAAATGACAGCTGAGTCGCCCGAGTCGTCTGTGAACCCCGGCCCGATCATGGGCATCATGGCCGGCTACTGGCAGACGAAGATCCTGCTGGCCGCCGTCGAGTCCGATGTCTTCACCGGGCTGTCGGACAAGCCCGCCACCTCTGCGGAACTGGCCGACCGCCTCGGCCTGACCCCGCTCGGAACGCAGTACCTCCTCGCCGGGCTCACCCACCTCGGCCTGCTGGAGGTGTCCGACGGCACGTACTCCAACTCACCCGTCGCCGAGCGCTTCCTGATACGCGGGCGCACCGAATACCTGGGCGGCTACCTCCAGTTCTGCGACCGTGAGCTGAATCCCGCGTGGGACGGCCTGGCGTCCACGCTGCGCACCGGCACACCGCACAACCGGGCCGCCGTGGTGGGCAACCCCTACGACACGCTCTACCAGGACGCGGAGGCCACCGACGGCTTCCTCGACAGCATGGATCTGCTCAACACGCCCGTCTCCCTGGCCATGAGCCGGCTCGACTGGAGCGGCTACACCTCCTTCGTCGACATCGGTGGCGCGCGCGGCAACTTCGCCCACCACGTGGTCTCGGAGAACCCGCACCTGACGGGCGCGGTCTTCGACCTGCCGCAGCTGGAGCCGGCCTTCAGCCGGCACATGGACCAGCTCGGCGACGCTGCCTCGGCGATCACCTTCCACGGCGGCGATTTCTTCAAGGACCCGCTCCCGCAGGCCGATGTCCTGGTCTTCGGCCACGTCCTGCACAACTGGAACACCGAGGACCGCCTCCGGCTGCTCAAGAGCGCCTACGACGCGGTCGAACCCGGCGGAGCGGTGTTCGTCTACGACCCGATGGCCGGTGGGGACAAGCCGCCGATGCACGCGGTGCTGGCCAGTCTGGCCATGCTCGTCTGGTCCCGCGGCGGTCACGAGTACACCGTGCCCGAGCTGCACGGCTGGCTGACGGAGGTGGGCTTCACCCCCGAGACCGCGGAGGTCCCCGGCCTCCACGACGACGTCCTGGTCATCGGCCGCAAGAACCGCTGAATCCCATGACGTCACGGTCCAGGACGTCACTGTCCGGGACACGGCGTCCGTCCACCCCGAAGGAGTCGAAGATGCCCCGCGCGTCCGGCGTCCGGCCGGTCATCGACCGCCCGAACGTCTCCATCGCCGTCGTCGAGGAAGTCGTCACCGGCGACGCACGACGGCAGCGCGCCACCGCGGCCGCAGTGGTGGCGCACTGGGAGTCGGCCCCCTGGCCGGCCGGCCTGGTGTCCCAGTCGCTGTTCACCAGCACTGACGGCGACTCGCTGCTGACGTACGCCCAGTGGTCCTCGGCCGAGGCGCTCGACGCGGCGGGAAGCGTGCCGCGCCCCGACTGGCGGGCGCTCGGCGTCGAGCCCGGAACGCCCACGGCGTACGAGCTCTACCGCGTCGTACGGCCCACCGCGCTGCCGGATCCGCCGCCACTGCCCCAGTGCTACCCCGCCGCGGTCTTCGCGATGGACAGCCATGACGCGGCCCGCAAGTGGGTCGACGGTCTCCTCGACAACGAGGAGCAGAACGAGGGCCAGGACCGCGCCTACCCGGGGGCGCTCGCCGCCAACTTCCACATCGCGGCCGACGGCGCCGGCATCTTCCTGCTCTCCGAGTGGGTGTCCGAGGCGGAGGCGGTCGCGCACATCGAGGAAGTGATCGTGCCGCTGCTGGAGTACATGGGCCAGGGCGAGGCGGGCGCCGGGACCCGTTACAGCTTCCACGCGTCCCTCCACGCGCCCTGAGAACCCCGGCGCGCGTACTGAGAAGCCGAGGCCCGCGTCCGGACGACCGGTTCGCCGACTGCGCGAGCGACCACGGGGGATCACCACATGAGCAGGCTGCGGACCAGGACGGCGCTGGTCACCGGCGCGAGCCGGGGGATCGGCCGCGGCATCGCGCTGCGGCTCGCCCGGGACGGTGCGCTCGTCGCCGTGAACTACGCGAACGACGACACCGCGGCGCGCAAGACCGTGGCGCTGATCGAGGAAGCCGGCGGGCGCGCCTTCCCCGTGCGGGCCCGGCTGGGCGCGCCTGGCTCGGTGGAGCACCTGGTGACGGCGGTCGAGCAGGGGCTGCTGAAGCGCACGGGTGCCACGACGCTCGACATCCTGGTGAACAACGCGGCAGCCACGGGCTTCACGGGCACCATGCCGGACGCGGTCACCGAGGAGACCCTCGACCACTGCTATCTCCTCAACGCCAAGGCGCCCTTCTTCCTGATCCAGCGGTCACTGGAGCTCATCCCGGACGGCGGCCGCATCGTCAACATCTCCTCCGGCGTCACGCACTCCGCCGTCCCGGAGCAGATCGCGTACGCGATGGGCAAGGGCGCCCTGGAGCAGATCACCCTGCACATGGCTCCGGTCCTCGCGTCCCGTGGAATCACCATCAACACGGTCGCCCCGGGCGTCACCGACAACGGTGACCCGGTGTTCGAGGACCCGGAGGCGCTGAAGCGCATGTCGGCGCTGTCGGTGTTCCACCGCGTCGGCACGGCCTCCGAGATCGCCGACGTCGTCGCCTTCGTAGCCTCCGGCGATTCCCGTTGGATCACCGGCGCCTTCATCGACGCGACCGGCGGAACACTGCTCCGCTGACCAGGCGGGGAGAGGAAGGAAGACGACAAAGCATGCACGACAAGACGCTCTCCGCGGTCGGCTTCGCCCGGGCCAGGCGCCACCGGGCCGCCGAGCTGGGCGACATCCTGGTGGCAATCGCCGAGCGCTCACGCACCGAAGAGGGCTGCCTGGAGTCGCTCGTCCACCAGGATCTGGCGGACCCCGACCTGTTCGTCTGCTACGAGAGGTGGGCATCCGAGGAGGCCGTGGCGCGGCATCTCGCCCAGCCGTACCTCAAGGAGTTCCTGGACCGGCTGCGGGACTGTCTGGAACAGGACCTCGACGTGCACCGGTTGAGTCTCGCGGGACCGGCCCCGGCATCCGACGCGTCCGACGTACGGGACGTACGCGGCGGGCCGGACGACCCCGCAGAGCCGGACGACCCCGCAGAGCTGAATACCCGCTACGTGGCGGCCTACAACGCACGCGACATCGACGCGGTCATGGCGGTCTACGCGCCGGGCGCGTTCGCGGTCCGGGGACCCGGCACGGCGGTGACCGGCGCCGCGCACCGGCAGGCCGTGCTGGAGTTCTTCGACAACCAGCCGAGGCTGTCGGCCGAGGTGCGGGAACGGTACGTCGTCGGCGACATCGCCTCGCTCGTCGTCGACTGGAGTATCGAGGTGCCCGGCGCCCCGCAGATGTCCGGTTCCGGCCGTGGCCTCGACGTCCTGCGGAGGAACGACCGGGGCCAGTGGCGCTACGTCGTCACCAACCCCTTCGGGACCGTATGACGCAACGCGCGAGACAGCGGCGAGTGACCGGCCCGCCTCGTACCTCCAGCGCGCCACCCGCACGTCCCGTACGAGATCCCACCCATGACCACCCACCCACGACGTGAGGATGCCCGTGCCCCTGCGCCTGTTCACCTCCGAGTCCGTGACCGAGGGTCACCCCGACAAGATCGCCGACCAGATCAGCGACACCGTCCTCGACGCGCTGCTCCGCGCGGACCCGGCCTCACGGGTCGCCGTCGAGACCCTGGTCACCACCGGGCAGGTCCACATCGCCGGTGAGGTGACGACGAAGGCCTACGCGCCGATCGCCCAACTGGTCCGCGAAAAGATCCTGGAGATCGGCTACGACTCCTCCAGCAAGGGTTTCGACGGCGCCTCCTGCGGTGTGTCGGTGTCCATCGGCGCTCAGTCCCCGGACATTGCTCAGGGTGTCGACACGGGCGGCGCGGGCGACCAGGGTCTGATGTTCGGCTACGCGACCGATGAGACGCCCACTCTGATGCCCCTGCCGGTCTTCCTGGCGCACCGCCTGTCGAAGCGCCTCTCCGAGGTCCGCAAGAACGGCACGATCCCGTACCTGCGCCCGGACGGCAAGACGCAGGTCACCATCGAGTACGACGGCGACAAGGCGGTCCGTCTCGACACGGTGGTGGTCTCCTCGCAGCACGCCTCGGACATCGACCTGGACTCCCTCCTCGCCCCCGACATCCGGGAGTTCGTGGTCGAGCCGGAGCTGAAGGCGTTGCTGGACGACGGCATCAAGCTGGACACCGAGGGCTACCGCCTGCTGGTGAACCCGACCGGCCGTTTCGAGATCGGCGGCCCGATGGGCGACGCCGGTCTGACCGGCCGCAAGATCATCATCGACACGTACGGCGGCATGGCCCGCCACGGCGGTGGCGCCTTCTCCGGCAAGGACCCGTCCAAGGTGGACCGTTCGGCGGCGTACGCGATGCGCTGGGTCGCCAAGAACGTGGTCGCGGCGGGCCTGGCCTCCCGCTGCGAGGTCCAGGTCGCCTACGCCATCGGCAAGGCCGAGCCCGTCGGTCTCTTCATCGAGACCTTCGGTACGGCCAAGGTCGACGCGGAGAAGATCGAGACCGCCATTTCCGAGGTCTTCGACCTCCGCCCGGCCGCCATCATCCGCGACCTCGACCTGCTGCGCCCGATCTACGCCCAGACCGCGGCGTACGGTCACTTCGGCCGTGAGCTCCCCGACTTCACGTGGGAGCGGACGGACCGGGTCGAAGCGCTGCGGAACGCGGCCGGGGCCTGAGATGCGCATCGCTGTCACCGGTTCCATAGCCACCGACCATCTGATGGCCTATCCGGGGCGATTCGCCGATCAGCTGATCGCCGACCGCCTCGACCGGGTTTCGCTCTCCTTCCTCGCGGACGATCTGGAGGTGCGCTACGGAGGCGTGGCGGCGAACATCGCCCTGGGACTCTCCCGCCTCGGCCTCAGCTCCGTACTCGTCGGAGCAGTCGGCAAGGACTTCGCCGAGTACGGTGCCTGGCTGCGCGACAACGGCGTCGACACCGGTTCGGTGTACGTGAGTGACGCGCTGCACACGGCCCGCTTCGTGTGCACCACCGACCTCGACCTCAACCAGATCGCCACCTTCTACGCCGGTGCGATGGCCGAGGCCGGACGGATCACGCTGGCCTCCGTGCGGGAGCGGACCGGGGAGCTGGGGCTGGCCGTGGTCGCCCCCAACGACCCGCAGGCCATGCTGAGCCTCACCGCCGAGTGCCGGCGCCTGGGTATCCCGTTCGCCGCCGACCCGTCCCAGCAACTGGCCCGGCTGGACGGCCCGCAGACCCGCCATCTGGTGGAGGGCTCCCGCTTCCTGTTCACCAACGAGTACGAAGCGGCGCTGCTCCAGGAACGCACAGGATGGACGCGCCAACAGGTTCTGGAGCGGACCGGCGCCTGGATCATCACCCGCGGCGCCGCGGGTGCGGACATCGGCCGGACGGGAGAGCCTTGGCTGCACGTCGACGCGGTGTCCACGGATGCCGTGGCCGATCCCACTGGGGTGGGCGACGCCTTCCGTGCCGGGTTCCTGGCGGCCGTCGTCCGGGGCCTGCCGTACCGCGAGGCCGGCCGCCTGGGCAGCGCGCTGGCCGCCGTGGTGCTCCAGTCCGTCGGCACCCAGACCTACAAACTCACCTCGACCGACCTCCTGCTGAGCCTTGAGCGGGCCTACGGCGCGGACGCGGCCCTGGCGTTCACATCGCACCTGGCCCGTTGACCACGGCCGCCGAAGCCACCACCCGGAGGAGAACGACCATGACCGCACCAACCCACCAACCCTCGCGCGGGGTGCGTCGGATCACCCTGGGTGCCGCTGGGGTACCGCTGTCCGCACTGCTCAGCGAGCCCGTCGGCTCCCCGCGTGCCGTCGTGGTCGCCGTGCACGGCGGCGGCATGAACGCGGGCTACTTCGACTGCCGGGCTCATCCCCTGCAGTCGCTGCTGACGCTGGGGGCGGACCTCGGCTACACCGTCCTGGCCGTGGACCGGCCGGGCTACCGCCACTCCGCCGCCCGGCTGCCCCAGGGGCAGGACCTGGCGGAGCAGGCCGTCTCGCTGCGCCTGGCCCTGCGCGACTTCACCTCCCGTCACGCCACGGGCGCGGGCCTGTTCCTGCTCGCCCACTCCTACGGAGGCAAGGTGGCGCTCACGGTCGCCGCGGACCCAGGGTTGCCGCACCTGCTCGGGCTGGACATCTCCGGCTGCGGCCACGTGTACGCCGTCGAGCCGCACGAACTGCCCACCACCCACGACGACAGCGGCCGGCTGCGCAGGAGCTGGGGGCCGCTGCGCCTCTATCCGCCGGACACCTTCCAGGCGAGCGGCTCGATCGTCGAGCCTGTGCCCGCCCTGGAGCGGGCGGAGCTGCCCCGCTGGCCGCAGGCGTTCCGGGCCACGGCGCCACGCGTCCGCGTGCCCGTCCGGCTGACCTTCGCCGAGCACGAGGTGTGGTGGCGCCACGACGACGCGGCTCTCACCGACATGGCCGCGCACTTCACGTCCGCCCCGCGCGTGAGCGTCGACCGGCAGCCCGGAGCGGGGCACAACATCAGCCTCGGCTGGGCTGCCCGCTCCTACCATCTGCGTGCCCTCGCCTTCCTCGAAGATTGCCTGGTCTCCCGTGAAACGACCCTCGCGCCGCCCCCTGCGGTCCGCTCCCTGCCGTCCGCGGCGGTCTCCTGACCATGCTCGGTGTGCTCGGGACGGCCTTCCGGTCGCTGTCGGTCCGCAACTTCCGGCTCTTCGCGTTCGGCCAGGTGCTCTCGGTGTCCGGAACGTGGATGATGGTCGTCGCCCAGGACTGGCTCGTGCTCTCCCTTACCGGGGACTCCGGCACGGCTCTGGCAGCGGTCACCGCCGTGCAGTTCGTCCCGATGCTGCTGCTCACGCTCTACGGCGGTCGGATCGCCGACCGGTACGACAAGCGCCGGTCGCTGATGGCGTGCAACCTGGTCTCCGGCGCCTGCGCACTCGGGCTCGCCGTGCTGGACCTCGGCGGGTCGGTACGGCTGTGGCACGTGTTCCTGTTCGCCCTCTGCCTGGGCATCGTCAACGCCGTCGAGGTCCCCACCCGTATGTCGTTCGTGAGCGAACTGGTCGGCACAGACCTGCTGCCGAACGCGTCGGCACTGAGCGCCGTCTACTTCAACGTCGCCCGTGTCCTGGGCCCGGCCGCCGCCGGTCTGCTCATCGCCGGCTTCGGCACCGGGGCCGTCATGGTGCTGAACGCCGCGAGCTACCTGGCCGTCGTGGTCGGCCTGCGCATGATGCGCCCCGGTGAACTGCGACGCGTCACACCCGACGGCCGGGCCCGGGTCACCGACGGGCTGCGCCACCTCGCATCGCGCCCGGACCTCGTGGCGCCCATGGCGATGGTGCTGTTCATCGGCGTGTTCGGACTGAACTTCCAGCTCACGCTGCCGCTGCTGGCCAAGACGGTCTTCCACGCGGATGCCACGTCGTTCGGTCTGCTCACCACCGCTTTCGCGGCCGGCTCCCTCCTCGCCGGGCTCGCGGGCACGGCCCGCCGGGGGCGGCCGTCCGCCCGTACGGTGACCGCGGCCGCGCTCGCGTTCGGCGCGCTCGAAACGGCGGCGGGCTGGGCTCCGAGCTACGCGTCCGCGACGGTTCTGCTGGGGGGGACGGGGTTCGCGGCGATCTACTTCGCACAGGCCGCCAACCACCGGATCCAGTTGGGCAGCGATCCCCGGTACCGCGGCCGGGTGCTCGCCGTGTACACCCTCATCATGCAGGGGTCCACGCCGCTGGGCGCCCTCCTGATCGGCTGGCTCACCGCACACCTGGGCGCGCGGAGCGGCCTGTACCTGGGCGGCCTGGTCTCCATGGCCGCGACAGCAGGTGTTCTGCTCGTCGACCGCCTCCGTACCCGCCAGCGGACGGTGCGGTCGGCACATCGGCACCACGACAGCGATCCGGAACGGCCTCGCGCCGCCGGAAGGACCCGTTCGCGGAGCAGGTAGAAGTCCGGCCCGGCCGAGCATCCTGCCGAGCTGCCGGGCCTCGCCTCACCGAGGACGCCGGTGCGACCCGCCGCCCGGCCATGAGTTCGTCCGCAGTGGCCGCACGGGCGAGGCGGCGGGCCGTGTTCGGGGGTCCGGACGGGACCGGGCGATTCCTCGACCGTCCCGTTGCCCGCGGACCACTCGGTGCGTCCAGCCACCCGTCCGATCGCCTCCGCTCTCGGGCCTCCCCGTGGCGTCGACTGGCGGAAGTGCGGCCCTCCTCCAGGAGGGCGATGCGCTCGGCGTACAGGCGATGCCGCAGCCTCGTAAGGCGCCCGCGACGCCACCCGGAACGGCTCGCTCGCCCTGCTCGCCGTCGGCGGGCGGTTCGGCCGGGTCGCGGACCCCGCGCGTTGGGCGCCCGAGATCAGTTCGCTGGTCTTGGGGTCGGGCATCGCCCGCCGCACCCGCAATTCCACGATCCGGACACCGCCCGCGGCAGCGCGGAACGCCACACGGCGGAACGCCGCGGGCGGACTCACTCGCCGCGCAGCGCGTCGATGACCGGCGCGAACACCTCCATGTTCGGCTCCAGCACCGTCAGGTACGAGATCCCGTACCGCTCGCGCTGTGCCCGCACCTGGTCGACGATCTCCTTCAGTGTCCCCACCAGCACGATCGGCAGCCGCAGCACCTGCTCCTCCGTGAGGTTCGGGATACGGGGCAGCCACTCCTGGACGGCCGCGCTCCGGTCGTCGGTGACGACGACCACCTGGAGGAGCAGATTGAGTTCGGCGGGTTCCTTCCGCCCGGCCGCCAGCCGCTGGTACAGGGCAACCCGTTCGTCGAGCTCCTCGGCCGTGATCGGTTCCAGTACGCCGCCCGCCCGCGTCCGGGCGCCCGTGAACGCCGCGATGTCCGCGTGCTCGGCGGCGAGCCGCAGCATCCGGTCGCCGTTGGCGCCGATCAGCAGCGGCACACGGGGCTGCTGCACGGGCCGGGGCTGGTGCTCCTCGGAGCCGAGGAGCCGCTCCAGTTCCTCGATCGTGCGCCGCAGATGGTCCACGCGCTCGCCCGGCGAACCCCATGGAAGGCCGGCGCTCTCGTGCTCCGCCTCCACGTACCCGGTGCCGAGCCCGAGTTCGAGGCGGCCGTCCGTGAGCGCGTCCGTGGTGGCCACCTCGCGGGCCAGCAGCGCGGGGTTCCAGAAGCCCGCGTTGAGCACGAACGTGCCGACGCGTGGCCGCTCGGTCGCCCCGGCCGCCGCCACCAGGGCCGGGAACGGGGCCGGCATGCCGAGGTGGTCCGGGACCAGGATCACGTCGTACCCGAGTTCCTCGGCCCTGCGGCACTTCGCGCGCCACTCCTCCGTGGTCGTGGACTGCAGCAGGTTGACCCCGAAGCGGAACGGCCGTGGCATGAACTCTCCTCACCCTCACGGGACTTGAGTACGCCAGGCGAGTACATCACTCGTGCGCGATCGCCGCCAGTACGTTCATCCGCGAGGCACGCAGCGCGGGGAGCAGCGCCGCCGCGACGCCCACGAGGGCCGATCCGATCACCACCGCGATCACCGTGCCCCAGGGGATGGCCAGCGCCCTCATTCCCTGCAGTGCCAGCACCTGCTGGACGCACACGCCCCACACCAGCCCCAGCGCCAGTCCGAGGACCGCGCCGAACACGGCGATCACCACCGACTCCAGCCGGATCATCCGCCGCAGCTGGCGCCGGGCGAGCCCGATCGCCCGCAGCAGCCCGATCTCGCGGGTGCGCTCGACCACCGAAAGAGCCAGGGTGTTGACCACGCCGAGCACCGCGATGATGATCGCCAGGCCGAGCAGCGCGTAGACGAGGTAGAGCAGCACGGCGATCTGGCCCCGGATCAGCTCCTTGTAGTCGGCCTGGTCGCGGACCTGCACCTGCGGATACGGGTCGAGGGTCTTCTCCAGGCGTGAGCGGAGCTGGTCGACGCTCGTTCCGGAGGCGGCGTTCACGTACAGCGCCGAGTCCTGGCCGCCCGGCACGTACTTCTCCATGGTGGCGAAGCCGAAGTACAGCCCGCCCTGCGTGCCGAAGCCGTCGCCGGTGTCCTGGTCGGTGAGCGCGGCCACCTCCAGCTCGGCCCGCCGGCCGGCCGGGAACTCCACCGGGACCGTGGTGCCGATCCTCACGCCGTGGTCCTTCGCGAACTCCGCGTCCATGGCGAGGTGCCCGTCCGCGAGGGCGGCGGCGGTGTCGCCCTCGGCGTACGCGACGTGGGCGACCTCGTCGAGCCGGGGGTCGTACCCGGCAGCCGTCGTCTCGACCCGCTTGCCGTCCGGCAGCCGTACCGCGACCGGCGAGAACCGTTGCCGCACGACCAGCCCGGCCCCCTCGGTGGCGCGGATCCTGTCGGTGACCTCCTGCGGGAACGGCTGGAAGTTCTGGTTCTGGACGACGAAGTCGGCGCCCAGCGTCTTGTCGATCTGCTGGTCGAACGACTTGGTCATGGAGGCGCTGGCCACGGACATCCCGCCGACCAGCGCGAGCCCCACCATCAGCGCGGCCGCGGTGGCACCCGTGCGCCGCGGGTTGCGCAGGGCGTTGCGCTGGCTCATCCGCCCGACCGAGCCGAACAGCACGGGGAAGGCCCCGCCCAGCACCCGGATCACCGGCCGCACCAGGAGCGGTCCCGCGATCACGGTCGCGACGAGCGTCAGAACCACGCCGAGGCCCAGCAGCGAGGCCGCCGACCCGGTGTCCGTCGAGACCGCGCACCCGGCCAGTGCGGCGGCACCGGCCGCGCCGACGACCGCACCGGCCACCGCGCGGACCCGCAGCGGCCGCCCCACCCCGGCGATCTCGGCGTCGGCGAGCGCCGCCATCGGCGACACCGCCGCCGCCCGCCGCGCCGGAAGGTACGCCGCGACGAACGTGACGCCGACGCCGACGACGTACGCCGAGACCGGAGTGGCCCAGCCGATCACGATCTCCGTGGACTTGAGGTTCATCCCGAACGCGCCCATGAGCTCGATCAGCCCGAAGGCCAGCCCGATGCCCGCCGCGAGCCCCAGCGTCGAACCGACCAGGCCGAGCAGCGTCGCCTCGGTGAGTACGGACCGGCGCACCTGCCGCCGGTCGGCGCCGAGGGCCCGCAGCAGTCCCAGCTCACGGGTGCGCTGGGCGATCAGCATCGAGAACGTGTTGACGATCAGGAAGATGCCGACGAGGACGGCGATGCCCGCGAAGCCGAGCATGACGTACTTGATCACGTCGAGGAAGCCGCCGAGCGAGGCCGCGGACGACTCCGCCTGCTCGTCGGCGGTCTGGTACTCGTACGTGCCGCGACCGAGCTCGGCGGCGATGCGCTGCTTGAGCACGGAGTCGCTGACCCCGGACGCGGCGGTCACCGAGATCCCGGTGGCGGCGTCGGGCGAACCGAGCAGTTCGCTCTGCGCCGTACGCGTGTCGAGGAAGACGAGCACGGCGCCCGGATTGGTGGCGGTGAAGGTGGCGATGCCGACGATCTCCACCTTGAAGGAGCCCGGCTGGGCGAGCACCGTCAGGGTGTCGCCGATCGTCACGTCCTTCTTCTTCGCGGTGTCCGCGTCGAGGAGCGCCTGGCCGGGCCCTTCCGGCGCGTGCCCGGAGGTGAGCTTCACCGGGCTGCGGTCGGTGACGTACCAGTTGGTGGCGATGGTGGGGGCGCCCGTCGTCGGGCCCACGGACTCGTTGTCGCGGTCGACGACCGTGATGTTCTCCACGGAGACGTCGACATGCGTGTCCGCGACGCCGTCGATCCCGGTGATCCGCCGGGCCAGCGACGCGGGCACGGTCGGCGTCGCACCCGACGGGATCTGTGACGTGAGGTCCTCCTTGGGGGTCACGGTCACGTCGGCCGAGGTGGAGGCGAACAGCCGGTCGAAGGTGCGGGTGACCGTGTCCGAGAAGATCAGGCTTCCCGCGACGAAGGCCACGGACAGCAGAACGGCCAGTGCGGACAGCAGCAGCCGGCCCTTGTGTGCGAGAAAGCTCCGCAGCGTCGCCTTGAGCACGGCCTCAGTCCTTGTCGGGGGAGCCTTCGGGGGATATCGCGGGGCGTACGTCGTGCGGGGCGGCGCCCGGGGGCGGACCCGAGGTGGCACCTTCGCCGTCAGTGGCCGCCCGGGTGGTGTCGAATCCGGGGGTCTGGGGGTTCCCCCCAGCAAAGAGGCGCATGCGCTCCAGCACGGCCTCCGCGGTGGGGCGCTCCATCTCGTCCACGATGCGCCCGTCCGCCAGGAAGAGCACCAGGTCGGAGTGGGCGGCGGCGCCGGGGTCGTGGGTGACCATCACGACGGTCTGGCCGAGGTCGTCGACCGCCTGGCGCAGGAAGCCGAGCACTTCGAGGCCGGCCCGTGAGTCGAGGTTGCCGGTCGGCTCGTCGGCGAAGATCAGCTCGGGGCGGGAGGCGAGTGCCCGGGCGCAGGCCACGCGCTGCTGCTGCCCGCCGGAGAGCTGGGAGGGCCGGTGCCCCAGGCGGGCGCGCAGCCCCAGGGTGTCGATGACCTCGTCCAGCCACTTCTGGTCGGGCTTCTGGCCCGCGATGTCCATGGGGAGGGTGATGTTCTCGGCCGCGTTCAGCGTCGGTATCAGGTTGAACGACTGGAACATGAACCCGATCCGGTCCCGCCTGAGCCGGGTCAGGTCCCGCTCCTTCAGCCCGGTGATCTCGGTGTCACCGAGCCACACCTGACCGGCCGAGACGGTGTCGAGCCCCGCCAGGCAGTGCATCAAGGTGGACTTGCCCGAGCCGGACGGGCCCATGACGGCGGTGAAACGACCGCGCGCGATGTCCACATCCACCGCGTCGAGGGCGAGCACGGTCGTCTCGCCCGAGCCGTACGCCTTCGTCAGGCCCCGCGCGCGGGCGGCGATCCCGTGGGCCTCCGCGCGGCCGGGGGCGTGCTCCGGAGCAGCTGTCGGCAAGGCGGCCTCCTAGGTCGGGCCAGGTCGAATGCGGTGTTATGGGGACGGACCCTGGTGTCCCGGCCCGAGCGTAGTGTGATCCAACGCACACCTGGAATCCTCCGGAAGGCCCAGACGTCCTCCGTCGCAGGTCGGTTCCCTGATAAGCATGTAAGGGGCACTCAAAGTGGGTGCACACCGGCTACGGTTCCCCTTGCCGTTGCTAGCAATCCGGCGCTAGCTTCGAGGTATGGCCAAGACCCAGCTGAACGTGCGGGTGGACGAGGACACGGCCCGCGCCGCCCGAGAGCGAGCCCTGGAGCGTGGGATGAGCGTCAACCGCTACATCGAGGAGCTGGTGCGACAGGACACCGGCGAGGTGGGACACACCTTCGTCGAAGCCGCCGCCGACTTCATGAAGCAGTACGAGAGTGTCTTCGCCGACGAATTCGGAGCGGAGCGCGAAGGCCGCCGAGGACAGCACTGAACCCTTGAGCAATCTCAGCATCGACCTCGCCTGGCTCCTGATGATCGCCGAACAGAAGACGCCCGGAGACCCCCAGGTCACCGACTGGGGCGCCCTCGTCGCGGCCGTCGCCCGGCACCAGGCGGAAATCTTCGACGTCCCTGTCTACGACACTCCGCACGCCCGCGCCGCCGCCCTGCTGCAACTCCTCTTACACGTCCCGGCCCTCGAACGCTCCAACGCCCTGTTCGCCTCCGCGGTCGCGTACGCCTACCTCGTCGCCAGCGGAGTGAAGGTCACCACGTCGCCCGTCCAGGTACGGGACCTGGCCCGACTGGTGAAGAGCGGCGAGGCGACCCTGGGCGACATCGCGGCCGAGCTCAGGCGGTGGAGCGCCCCGTAAGGGGTGCGCCCGAAGGGGCGCGGGGCTGTGTCGATATGCGGCTCCGCCGCGTGGGCGCGAGCAACCACAGACGACAGGCCGTCTCGAAACAAGGCTCAGCCACCCCTTTCGTCGAGTTCAGCCCGCCGAGCCGCACCAAGCACGCAGTACGACGTAGGCACACGAGGCCCCTTCTCGGGCACCACGAAACTCCGGTACACCCCCACCTCGAACCCCGCGGAGCGCACCGCCCCGAGAGGGTCCCGTGCCGTATGGCACCCCCCGAACAGCAGCGGCCACACCGTACGGTCCAGCACTCGCTGAGTCGTCCTCATCGCACGCCCGCCCCCCGCGCCGTGCTCGAAGAACCGGAGCTCCCCGCCGGGCCGCAGCACACGCCGTACCTCCGACAGGGCCCGGCGCACGTCCCGCACACTGCACAGCACCAGCGACATCACGGCCGCGTCGAAGGCCTCGCTCTTGACCGGCAGAGCCTCCGCCGCCCCCGGCACGACGTCGACCGGGACCTCGGCGCGCCGGGCCGCGTCCACGGCCAGTCGGCGCAGCACGCGCTCCGGTTCGATCGCCACGACCTCGGAGACGGTGGCCGGGTAGTGCGTGAAGTTCAGTCCGTTGCCCGCCCCGATCTCGATGACCCGTCCCGAGAGACCGGCGAGCAACTCCCCGCGGTAGGGGCCCACCTGTTTCTCGGCCGCCTCGCTGAAACGGGCGTAGAACCGGGCGAAGAGGGGGTGGTGCACGGCGTCCTTGGCGGCGCGGGCCATGGCGGACCTCCTGAGGAGGGCGGCAGTTACCGCGATTGTCCCCCGCCGCGACCCGGCTCACCCGTCGTGCCTGTGTGCCGGGAACACGCGACCGCCCGCGCCGCCGGGCCCGGCACCGTCAGAGGCCGGACCCGGCAGCGCGCTCCCGCGAGGGGGCCGATCAGGCGACGAAGTTCCGCACCTGCTCGTAGATCCCGTGGTCGTTGTTCATGTCCGTGTGCGAGACGCAGCCGACCTCGACGTTCGTCGCCCCGCTGAGGATGGCCGTGGTGTCCGGGGTGAGCGCGTCGTCGCAGTTCGACCAGTAGCTCGCGTACGAGACGCTGCCCGGCGTCTCGTCACCGGAGTTGAGCGCGGTCAGGAAGGAACTGCCGGTGTACATCTCGTTGCAGGACGTGTAGAGCCACCGGCACCAGCCCGCCACGGTCGTGCCGTGGTTCACCCCGGCGGTGGAGACGAAGTCGTCGACGTACGCGGTCCCGCCGAGGTTCTTGAGGTAGTACCGGGCACTGAGCGCGCCCATCGAGTGGACGACCAGGTCGACCTTCGAGGCACCGGTCCGGGCGAGCACGTTCTTGATCTCGGTGGACAACTGCTGTGCCGTGGTGGCGTTGGACTGGCTCCAGTCGTACGACCAGGCGTCCAGCTCCGACGACGTGTAGCCGTCGGCCAGGAAGTAGCCGCGCCACTCGTCCCAGCTGCTCGCGGAACTGCTGAGGCCGTGGACGAAGACGACGGGGTTGTGGGCCGCGGCACGGGCGGGGGCCGCGGAGAAGGTGAGTGACAGAAGGAGCGTTGAGGCCACGGTCGCGAGGGCCGTGGCGATGCGACGCATGCGGCGTTGCATGAAGCCTCCTGAAACGGGTGGGGTTGCCTGGAGTGTCAGGCGGGTCTACGCGCGCCGCATCGGTGAAATCGCCGGTCTTTACCTGTCGGTTAACTCGCAAGTAACGTGATGAGCGTGGTGACTCCGGTGAACCGCCCACGCCTTCCGCATCCCTCGCCACCGCCCCCCGTGACCGCGTGGCCGAGTCCGGACGCCCCGCTGTCCGAGGGCGTCCGTGTCCGTGTCCTGCGCGCCGCCCACGGAGACCCCCGCGCGGCCGTCGAACTCGCCTCCGTGCTGACCGACCGCCAGTTGACGGGCCTCGACCCGCTCCCCGCCGAACCCGCCGCCCTCGCGCCCGCGCTGCTGCGGGCCCACCGGCAGGAGATCCGGGCCCTGCCCGACGACACCCGGTTCCTGCTGCTGCTCGCCGCGGCCGACCAGTACCCCGTCGCCACCCACGCCTTCCCGCGGGCCGTCACCGCCGCCCGGCTCGACACCCGCCCCCTCGACGAGGCAGAGGCGGCGGGGCTCGCCCACACCACGGCCGGCGGCGTCGTCTTCCGGGACCCGTGGACCCGTATCGCCGCGTACGAGACCGCCTCCGCCAACGACCGCCGGGAAGCCCACCAGCTCCTCGCCCGCGTCCTGGGCGGCGAGAGCGAGGGCCCCCGCCGCTCCTGGCACCGGGGCGCCGCGGCCCTCGGCCCCAGCCGCCGACTGGCCGCCGAACTGGGCCAGGCGGCGGGCGACGCGCGCGAGTCCGGCGAACCAGCCCTGGCCTGCGCCCTCGCCGAACGCGCCGCCGCCCTCTCGCCCGAACCGGCCGAGCGTGCCCGGCTCCTGGCCCGCGCCGCCGCCGACGCCTGGCGGTCGGGGGACGGCGACCGCGCCCGCCGCCTCGTGGCCGCCACCGACGACGGCGCCCTCGGCGGACTGCTCGCCCTCCGCGCGGGAAACGCGGCCGAGGCCTTCGACGCGCTGCTCACGGCCACTGTGGCGCGGGGCCGGGAGAACCCCTCCGGTGCCGCCGCGCACCTGCTGGCACGTGCCACCGAGGCCGCCATCTACACGGGTGACCTGCGCCGCTGCCGGGAGGCCGCCGCCGTCGCCGACCACCTCGGGATCGTGGCGCCCGGCACGCTGGAGGGACTGGCCGCCGCGTTCGAAGGGCGGTACGACGACGCACGCGACGCACTCAAGGCCGCCGCGGGCCGCTGCGGACCCGGTGGCGACCCCACCCTGCTGATCCACACCGGGATCGCCGCGCTGCTCCTCGGCGACCACACGCAGGCCGCGACCGCCACCGTCCGTGCCGCCGCCTCCGCCCGGAGCAGGGGCGAGGAGATCACCGTCCCGCAGGCCATGGAGTTCCGGGCGTACGCCGACTTCTGGACCGGGCGCCCACGGGCCGCCGAAGCCGGAGCGGTCGAGTCGCTGCGGCAGGCGTACGCCACCGGACAGGACAACGGCGCCTGTCATCTCCAGGCCGCCCTCGCGATGTTCGCCGCCGTCACCGGGGACGAGGAGGTCTGCCGCGAGCGCGCCGAGGCCGCCCGCTCCTACGCCCTGGGCCGCGGGCTCGGGCTCCCCGCCGCCCTGGCCATGTACGCGCTCGCCTTCCTGGACCTCAGCACCGGCCGCTACGAGGCCTCGGCCGCCCGGCTGCGCGCTCTCGCCGGGTTCGGGCCCGGCCACGGCCACCGGGCGATCCGGCACATCGCGACCCCGCACTACGTCGAGGCCGCCGTCCGTACCGGCGACACCCGGGTGGCCCGTGCCGCGCACGCCGACTACGACCACTGGGCGCGCACCGTCCGCAGCCCGGACGATCTGGCCCTGAGCGCCCGTTGCCGTGCCCTGCTGGCCACGGGGGAGGAGGCAGTCGAGCACTACCGGGCGGCCCTCGACCTGCATGCCTCCGGCACCCGTGACTTCGAACGTGCCCGCACCGAGCTGCTGTTCGGGGGTGCGCTGCGGCGGCTGCGCCACCGGGCCCTGGCCCGCGACCGGCTGCACAGCGCGCTGGAGGCCTTCGAGCACTTCGGCTCTCCGCACTGCGCCGCGCAGGCCAGGGCGGAGCTCCGTGCCCTCGGCGAGCGCGCGCCGTCCACGCCCGGGCCCGACGATCTCGCCGCCCGGCTGACCGCTCAGCAGCTGATGGTGGCCCGTATGGCGGCCGACGGGGCCACGAACCGGGAGATCGCCGCGCGGCTGCTGCTGAGTCCGCGGACCATCGATCACCATCTGCGGGGGGTGTTCTCCCGGTTGGGGATCCGGTCGCGGATCGAGCTGGTGCGGTTGCTGGGGGAGGACGACGGCTGAGGTGGTGGGGGTGGGTTTTCTCGCCCCCGCCGCCCCTACCCGTCCCATCCTGTCCCTGGGGGCTGCGCCCCCAGACCCCCGCATCGGCCTTCGGCCTCGTCCTCAAACGCCGGACGGGCTGGATATGCCTGGCACCACCCAGCCCACGGCACCATCCAGCCCCGCCGCGCACCATCCAGCCCCTCCGGCGTTTGAGGAGCGGGGTTCCGGGGGCCGGCACCCGATCGCAGTCCGGGGCGGAGCCCCGAAAGGACGGGGGCCAGGGGGCGGCCCCGCAACCGGGTCCGGGGCGGAGCCCCGAAAGGATGGGGATCCGGGGGCGGCCCCGCAACCGGGTCCGGGGCGGAGCCCCGAAAGGATGGGGATCCGGGGGCGGCCCCCGCAACCGGGTCCGGGGCGGAGCCCCGAAAGGATGGGGATCCGGGGGCGGCCCCCGCAACCGGGTCCGGGGCGGAGCCCCGAAAGGACGGGGGTCCGGGGGCGGCCCCCGCAACCAGGTCCGGGGCGGAGCCCCGAAAAAGGATGGGGGTCCAGGGGGCGCAGCCCCCTTGGCGGGGTCGAAGGGGCGGAGCCCCTGGGGATGGGACGGGTAGGGGCGGCGGGGGCGCTTGCCGGCTTGGGCGGTCGCCTCGTCACACGCCGGACGGACCCGGGCCCGCCTCCCGTGTCGTGAAGGTCTCGCCGTCCCACACCCCGCCCAAGGCAGGTGCCAACCAGTTCCGTGCCTCCGTGCGGAAGTCGTCCGGATCACACGCGCCCACCCCCGCGGGCACCGCACCCAGCAACGGAGCCCCCGCCACCACCGGCAGGTCCGCGAGGTTGCAACGGGACGCCAGGTCCGGGGCGGCGGGCCAGCTGCCGATCACCACGCCCGTCAGATCGAGGCCCCGGGACCGCAGTTCGCGTGCTGTCAGCTCGGTCGTGTTCAGCGTGCCGAGGCCCGCCGAGGCGACGACCAGGACGGGGGCGTCCAGCAGGCGGGCCGTGTCCGCGAGGGTTCCGCCCGTCTCGTCGAACCGTACGAGCAGGCCGCCCGCGCCCTCGACCAGCACCAGGTCGTGGTCCGCGGCGAGCTTGGCCGCGGCCTGGGCCGCCTCCTCCGGACGGACCGGGGGAAGCCCGGACCGCCGCGCGGCCGTCGCCGGGGCCAACGGCTCGGGGTAACGGGCCAGTTCGAGCGTCGTCACGGTGCCCGCGAGCCGGGCCACCTCGTCGGCGTCGCCGCGTTCGCCGGGCCGCACGCCGGTTTGGGCGGGCTTGAGGACGGCGACCGATCGCCCGGCCGCGACGGCCACCGCGGCGACCGCGGCCGTGGTGACCGTCTTGCCGACCTCCGTGCCCGTGCCCGTGATCAGCAGGATCGGCATGCTCATCCTTCCCGTGCGGCCGCGCACACCGCGCGCGCGATCCGTGCCACGTCCGCGTCGCCGGTCACGTACGGCGGCATCGTGTAGACGAGGTCGCGGAACGGCCGCAGCCACACGCCCTCCCGCACCGCGGCCCGCGTCGCCGCCTTCATGTCCACCTCGTGGTCGAGCTGCACCACGCCGATGGCCCCGAGGACACGGACGTCCCGGACGCCCTCGATCCGCGCCGCCGGGGCGAGCCCGTCCCGCAGGCCCTCCTCGATCCGCTTCACCTCGGTCCGCCAGTCCTGCCCGAGGAGCAGGTCGATCGAGGCACACGCCACGGCCGCGGCAAGGGGATTGGCCATGAAGGTGGGGCCGTGCGCGAGCACCGGCACCTCACCCCGCGAGATGCCCTCGGCCACCCGCGTGGTGCACAGCGTCGCCGCCATCGTCATGTAGCCGCCGGTCAGCGCCTTGCCCACGCACATCACGTCCGGGGTCACGGCCGCGTGCTCCGCCGCGAACAACGCGCCCGTACGGCCGAAACCGGTCGCGATCTCGTCGAACACCAGCAGCACGTCGTGCGCGTCGCACGCCTCGCGCAGCACCCGCAGATAGGCGGGTGAGTGGAAGCGCATCCCACCCGCGCCCTGCACCACCGGTTCGACGATCACCGCGGCCAGCTCGCCGGCGTGCCGCCCGATCAGCGTGCGCAACTGCTCGGCGTACGGCTCCTCGTACGTGGCCGGAGGCGGGTCCGCGAACACCTGACGCGGCAGCACGCCCTGCCACAGCTCGTGCATCCCGCCCTCGGGATCGCACACCGACATCGGCTGCCAGGTGTCGCCGTGGTAGCCGCCGCGCCAGGTCAGCAGCCGCTGCTTGCCGGGGTGGCCGAGCGAACGCCAGTACTGCAGGCACATCTTGACCGCCACCTCGACCGACACCGAGCCGGAGTCGGCGAGGAAGACGTGTTCGAGGCCCTCCGGGGAGATGTCGACGAGCCGCTTGGCCAGCCGTACGGCGGGCTCGTGCGTGAGCCCGCCGAACATCACGTGGCTCATCCGCGCGAGCTGCTCGTGTGCCGCCTCGTTGAGCACCGGGTGGTTGTAGCCGTGGATGGCCGACCACCAGGACGACATCCCGTCCACCAACTCGCCCGAGCCGTCCGCCAGTCGCAGCCGCACCCCGCTCGCCGACTCCACGACGAGCGGCTCCTGCCGGCCGGGCATCGGGCCGTACGGGTGCCAGACGTGCCGCCGGTCGAGGGCCAGCAGTTCCGGTACGGGCAGGTCAGGCATTGGGCGCGAGATCCGTTCCGGCACCCCGGCGGCGTACGGCGACCAGGTCCGTACGGGCCTCCTGGACCGTGGGCGTGGTCGTCGTCCCAGGAGTGGAACCGCACACTCCCTGCGAGCCGCAGCCACCCTCGGTCTCGTGCGAGCCGCAGCCGCCCCCGGCCTGCGCCCGGTGCTCCGGCAGCGTCACCTGGTCCGTGCCCTCGACCTCGAAACCGGCGTCCGCGATCATCTCCAGGTCGGCCTTGCCGGCCTGGCCCTCGGTGGTCAGATAGTCACCGAGGAAGATCGAGTTGGCCAGGTTCAGGGCCAGCGGCTGCATCGTGCGCAGATGGACCTCGCGGCCGCCCGCGATCCGCACCTCGATGTCCGGGCAGACGAACCGCACCATCGCCAGGATGCGCAGACAGCGCTGCGGGGTGAGGTTCCACTCCTTGGCCAGCGGCGTGCCCTCCACCGGGATCAGGAAGTTGACCGGCACCGAGTCCGGGTCCAGCCGGCGGAGCGAGAACACCACGTCCACCAGGTCCTCGTCGCTCTCGCCCATGCCCGCGATGAGGCCGGAGCAGGCGGACAGACCGGCCGCGTGCGCCTTGTTCACGGTGTCGACACGGTCGGCGTAGGTGTGCGTGGTGGTGATGTCGCCGTACGTCGCCTCGGACGTGTTGAGGTTGTGGTTGTAGGCGTCCGCGCCCGCCTCGCGCAGCCGCTCGGCCTGGCCGTCGGAGAGCAGGCCGAGGCAGGCGCACACCTCGACGCCCTCGTTCTCGTCCTTGATCGCCTTGATGGTGGCGGAGACCCGGTCGACGTCCCGATCCGTCGGGCCCCGGCCACTGGCGACCAGGCAGACCCGCTTGGCGCCACCCGCCAAACCGGCGGCCGCCGCCTTCGAGGCCTCGTCCGGCTTGAGCCAGGTGTACTTGAGGATGCCGGCGGTGGAGCCGAGGCGCTGCGAGCAGTAGGAGCAGTCCTCCGGACACAGGCCCGATTTGAGGTTGACCAGGTAGTTGAGCTTCACCCGGCGGCCGAACCAGTGGCGGCGCACCTTGCCGGCCGCGGCCACCACGTCGAGCAGGTCGTCGTCGGAGGTGGCCAGTACGGCCAGCGCTTCCTCGCGGGTCGGCATCTCGCGCCGAAGCCCCTTGTCCACCAGCGTCGTCAGCAGGTCCATGAGAGCCGATCCTGTCCTACGGGTGCGCTCCGGGCCAAGGAGAGTTTGCACAACAGAGACGGTTCGACGTGTGGGTATTGCCACATCCTGCGTCGCTCGCCGCCCCGCTAGGGTCTGTGCACTGCCTACAAAGACACACGCCCGCACAGAGGCACGCCCGCTCGGAGGAACCATGGCGTTCGGCTGGATCGACGAACAGGCGGACGCGCGCCACCGTGCCGGACTGGTACGGACGTTGCGCCCGCGGCCCGCCGACTCACCGCTCCTCGACCTCGCGAGCAACGACTACCTGGGCCTGGCCCGGCACCCCGAGGTCGTCGAGGGCGCCGCCGAGGCCGCGCGGCGGTGGGGTGGCGGCTCGACCGGCTCCCGGCTCGTCACCGGCACGACCGAGCTGCACGGCGAGCTGGAGCGCGAGCTGGCCGGCTTCTGCGGCTTCGAGGCGGCCCTGGTCTTCTCCTCCGGGTACGCGGCCAACCTCGCCGCCGTCACCGCGCTGGCCCCGCACGGCTCGCTGATCGTCTCGGACGCGGGCAACCACGCCTCCCTCATCGACGGGTGCCGGCTGGCCCGGGGCACCACGCAGGTGGTGGGGCACGCCGACCCGGAGACCGTCCGCAAGGCGCTCGGTACTGGGGGCGGGCGTGCGCTGGTCGTGTCCGACACGGTGTTCTCGGTGGACGGCGACGCCGCCCCGCTGGACGAACTCGCCGTCGTCTGCCGGGAGTTCGGAGCCGGGCTGCTGGTGGACGACGCGCACGGGCTCGGCGTCCTGGGCGACGGAGGCCGGGGTGCTCCGTACGCGGCGGGGCTCGCGGGCGCGGAGGACGTCGTCGTGACGGTCACGCTGTCCAAGTCGCTGGGCAGTCAGGGCGGTGCCGTCCTCGGCCCGGCGCGGGTGATCGACCATCTGGTCAACGCGGCCCGCACCTTCATCTTCGACACCGGTCTGGCCCCGGCCGCCACCGGAGCGGCCCTCGCGGCGCTGCGGCTGCTGCGCCGGGAGCCGGAGCGCGCCGCGCGGGCGCGCACGGTGGCGACCGAGCTCCACACACGGCTGACGGCGTCGGGCCTTGAAGCGGTGCGGCCCGACGCCGCCGTGGTCTCCGTGCGCGCGCCGTCCCCCGAACAGGCGGTGCGGTGGGCGGCGGACTGCCGCACGGCCGGTCTCGCCGTCGGCTGCTTCCGCCCACCGTCCGTGCCCGACGGCATCTCAAGGCTGCGGCTGACCGCCCGCGGGGATCTCACCGACGGGCAACTCGACCGAGCCGTACGGGTGATCGGCGAGACGCGACCGTGAGTCGGCGTGCCACGGCCGTGCGTCGCGATCGGCGGGAGTGATCACGCGGACCTGAACGTGACCGTTGTCGTGGACGTGGTGGCCGGCGCGGTCACCGGAGTGCCGCGATGAACTCCTCCCAGGCCTCGGGGGCGAACAGCAGGGCGGGCCCGGCCGTGTTCTTCGAGTCGCGCACGGCGACCTGTCCGGCCCAGGGGCCGGGGCCCGGACGGGCCGTCTCGACGCAGTTGTTCATTCCGGTACTGCGGCTGCTGCGCAGCCACCGCACGTCGTGCAACGCGGTGCTTGAGGGGATGTTCCGAGGCGGTGGCAGTGCGGACATGGGTGCCTCCTTACGCGCCGGCGGCTATCCCGGCGATGTAATCCAACGATTCCTCGGGCGAAAGGGCGTGGATCTGAAGGGCGTTGAAGGCCTCGACATACGCCTGGAGTTCTTCTTTCCGCTCGAGGTAGAGGCTACTCGTCAGGTTGTCGAGAACAACCACGTCCAGATCAGTTGTGCTCGAAAATGAGAAGATGACGAAAGGACCGGTGATGCCCACATGCGCCCCAGCGGTGAACGGCAGCACCTGGAGTCGCACCTGGGGGAGAGCGGCCGCCTCCCTCAGCCGTCGCAACTGCCGCGCCATCACCTCTGGTCCGCCGACCTCCCGGCGCAGCACGGCCTCGTCCAGCAGCGCGTTCAGCTCCAGCGGAGGGTCCCCGTGCAGCACCTCCTGCCGCGCGATGCGCACCTCCACCAGCGTGTCCAGCTTGTCCTCGGGCAGGCCCTCCACCGCGGCACGGGTCACCGCCCGGGCGTACTCCGGGGTCTGGAGCAGCCCCGGCACCACCGAGGTCTCCAGCGTGCGCATGCCGCTGGCCTGGGATTCCAGGCTGATGAAGTCCCGGTAGGCGGGAGGCAGTACCCCGCGGTAGGCGTGCCACCAGTTCTGCCGTACGCCACCGCCGTCCTCGCTGCCCGCCAGGACCAGCAGCAGCTCCCGTAGCTCCGGATCCCGTACGTCGTACGCGTCGAGCAGCCGGCGTACGTCGGCCGGTTTCACTCCACTGGAGCCGGTCTCGATGCGGCTCACCTTCGACTGGTGCCAGCCGACGAGGCGCGCGGCCTCGACGCTGGTGAGGCCGACGCGGGTGCGCAGATCACGCAATTCGGCTCCCAGCTTGCGCCGGCGCACCGCCGGACCGTACTGCATGGGTCGTCTCCTTCCGCCCGGCCGCGGTGCCGGGGGCGACGGTAGAGGATGCACCGAAAGGCCCGCCCAAATACGGTCGGTCGTCGGAGAGTTCACCGCTTCGAGCGACAGATATATGCATATCTCGGTGGATCGGCACCGCGACGGCCCTGGTGATGGCAATCTGGCGCGAAGCACCAGTCCGGGACCGTACTCGAATCCATCCGCTCCGTGTCGGACTCCGGTCCCGTGGGAAAGGGACGACGTCGCCATGGCAGACCACCAGGAAGCATCCGTCACTCTGCCGAGCGATCCAGCCTCGGTCTCCGCGGCTCGCACATACGTCGCCACCGTGCTGGCCGAATGGGGCCTGCCGAGCGACACCGAAGTCGCGGACACCGTCCGGCTGATCGTGTCCGAACTCGCCACCAACGCCGTCCAGCACACGTTCGGGCTGTCACCCACGTTCACCGTGGACATCGCGCTCGACCGTGACGAGCAGCTGCGGATCGGCGTCACCGACAGCCACCCGCGCTTTCCGAAGCGCCTGCCCGCGGCCGTCCAGCAGGACAACGGCCGAGGCCTGGTCATCATCCGCTGGCTGACCGCCGAGTGCGGCGGCAGACTCAGCGTCAGACCCACCCGGGAGGGCGGCAAGACAGTGGCCATCGAACTGCCGTGGACGATCCCCGCCCAGCCGGTCACCGCCGCCGGGCAGAAGGAACCCTGAGGTCGCGCAGCGGCCGCCTCGCCCTTCTCGGCCGCTCACCGGCGTCCGGGCGGCGCCGCTTCCGGAGAGCGGGTGGGGGTGACGTCGGGACCCCGGCCGAGGCCTGACCGCCGGACGAAGCGGGGCAGCACCCACCACAGCGCGACACAGACGCCGAAGGCGCCGGCTCCCGCGGCGGCACCGGCACCCCGGTTCAGGGTCACGTCCACGACGAGCAGCACCGACCCCGTGAACGCCAGCGTGAGCACCATCAGGCCGACGCTGGCCAGCCGGGAGGAGACCTGGACGATGAGCGGCTTGGCGTTCTGCTGGAAGAGCGAGCGGTGCAGCGCGGCCGGGGCCGTGAAGAGCGCGGCCGCGAGGACCGCCAGCAGCAGTGTGGTGACGTAGGTGACGCGCTGCACCGTGTCGAGCGACGGGAAGCGCGGGGTGAACGCCAGGGTCAGCAGGAAGGCGAAGAGGATCTGGACACCGGTCTGGGTGACGCGCAGCTCCTGCAGGAGCTCGACGAAGTTGCGGTCGGCTCTCTCCAGGGGTGTCTCGTTGCGTCCCCAGTGCGCACTCTGGTGGTCGGACATGGATGAACGAGTAACCATCCCGGGCCGTGTCACGCACCGCGAGCCGCCGGCCAGGCACATCACAGCCCTGCGCGTCGCGGGCGGGCACGTCTCGGTCCGGCGCGTCGCGGGCGGGCCCCGAGGGGCGACGGCTGCCCTCACCGCCGTCGCCCCTCGGCCGGATCAGCGGACCCGGCCGTACCAGACGCTCTTCGTCCAGATCTTCTCCTTCTTCACGACCTCCCCGCTCTTCGGCGAGTGCCAGATCTTGCCCTTACCGGCGTAGATACCGACGTGGTAGACGTTCGAGCCCGAGTGGAAGAAGACGAGGTCTCCGGCCTTGCGGCTCTTGGCGGAGATGTGCTTCGTCTTGTTGTACTGCGCCTGCGCCGTACGGGGGAGCTTCTTGCCCGCCTTCTTGAACGAGTACAGCGTCAGCCCGGAGCAGTCGAACCTCTTGGGGCCCGCGGCGCCCCACTTGTAGGGGGAGCCCTTCTTCGAAGCCGCGACCTGCAGCGCCTTGGCCGCCGGTGTGGCCGCCTCGGCGTCCGACGCGATGCCGGGGGCCACGATGGTGCCGCCCACCGCGGCGATGGTGAGAGCCGAGGCCGTACCGGCCCGGGCCATGAGCGACGGGACACGATTGAGCGCAGTCATGCGCAACCCTTCGTCAGCCGCCTGTGAAGGATGACCTGTCGGATTCGGGCTGGCGAAGTTGCCCGGCCGCGTTGCCGCGGCTTCACCCCAAGGACTGCTCGGAACTGACGCTCCGGCGGCCCGTCGTGCTTGGGTCCTCCACTCCTGCCGATCCACTCCTGTCGACCGGTCACCCGGGCGGCGGCAGGACTCGGCGTCCGCCCGGATCGCCCCGCCGCGGTGGCGGGGGCTTGTCGTCAGGTACGGATCTTGACGCACGAATGTTGGAAACCGCGAACGGAATCGGCAGTTTGTGGGGTTACTCACCACTCGCCCGTTCGGGTGGACAGGCATCCGCGCACCCGGGAGTCAAGGAGGCCGACGAGCGCCGGACCAGCGGAGAAACGGTTGATTCCGCTGTTGTGGTACGCGTGTTGCGCAACTTTCCTGGGCCTGAGGAGGGATCGAAATCTGCCCCGTTCGCAGGTACGTCCTCTGGTCCGTTCGAGAACCGGGCCGGACGTCTCGTCAGTTCGTCGTGCGGCCCGGGCTCGTGCCGTCACGTCAGCTGCCGGGGCCGGGAGGCAGGGCGACGCGTGCCGCCCGGCGTTCCCCGTCGAGGACCCGCAGGGCCCGCGCGAGGGTCGTCGCGTGCATCTCGTTCTCACCTCGGGTGTGCATCAGTTCGAGTGCGTCGCGCAGGGCCGTCGCCTTGGGGACCAGGGCCTGGGCGGCGCGCAGCCCGCGGTAGGTGTCGCCGGGGCGGGCCGGGTTGATCCGGCCGAGCAGGTCGACCACGTCGAGGTAGCGGTCGATCAGCTCGGCCTCGGCGCGGGTCAGCGCGGGCAGTGGCGGCAGGTCGGGTGGGAGCATCGGCGGTTCACCTCGCGCCGGGCAGGGTGCTCGACGGCTTCCGGCTGGGCACGATCCGGTCCACCAGGCCGTACTCCACGGCTGCCCGGGCGTCCAGGATCTTGTCCCGCTCCATGTCGTCGCGCACCCGCTCGGCGCTCCGGCCGGTGTGCCGGGCGAGCATCTCCTCCAGCGTCCGGCGGTTGCGCATCAACTCGGCGGCCTGAATGGCCAGGTCGGACGCCTGCCCCTCGACCGGCTCGTGCAGCGCGGGTTGCTGGAGCAGCACACGGGCCCCCGGCAGTGCCGACCGCTTGCCCGGGGTGCCGGCGGCCAGCAGCACCGCGGCGACCGACGCCGCCTGCCCGAGACAGACGGTCTCCACGTCGCAGGTGACGAACTGGATCATGTCGTAGACGGCCGTCATCGCGCTGAACGAGCCACCCGGAGAGTTGATGTAGAGCGCGATGTCCCGGTCCGGCGACGCGTACTCGAGGTGCATGAACTGCGCCATCACGTCGTTCGCCGAGGTGTCGTCGATCGCCGTCCCGAGGAACACGATGCGCCCCTCCAGCAGCTTCGAGTACGGGTCCATCGTCCTGTGGCCCTCAGTCGTGCGTTCGGTGAACTCCGGCAGGACGTAGCGGGCGGACGGTCGGGTCATGGTGTACCCCTCCTCGCGGCAGAGCCGTGGTCCAGCACAGCGGTCTCTGTAAAAAATGTACAGGACGTACGTTGTCATCTCCGCTGTCGGGGCGAAACTCAAACCTGGCGTGGCCGGAGGTGGTGCGGTCGGCGTCGTGGTGGCGGTGGGTCGCCCTGCGCGACGCCAGGCCGGCCACCGTATGAGCACCCCGTTCGCCCTGGAGGGCGCCGGACCGCCGACCCGGCGGCGCCGCCTCGCCGCGCGGTGCGCCGTCGCTCTCGCCCGGCCGCCCGCCGCGCCGGATCCGTACGTCCTGTGCCTGGTCGGGGCCGGGCCGCTCCGGCGGCGCCGCGCAGGCGCGGGCGGCACGGGACGCCGTCGTCGCGGTCGGCACCCGCCGCGCCGGTCAGGGCTGTCCGCAGCGGTCCCTCACGACCGCGCTGCTGTGCCGGTTCGGCGGGGCGTGGCCGGTGTGGTGCACGGGCGTGCGCGCCGCGCCGTTCCGGGCCCATGCGCGGGTCGAGGCGGACGGAGCCCTCGTCGACGAACCGGAGCCGGCCGGCTACTGCACCTCCACGATGACGGTGCCGCCGCGCCGAGCCGCTCCACAGCGCTCCTGACCTGGGTGTTCGGTTCCTTCCACCGTCCGTACCCCGCGGGCGCCCCGTAAGCTGGGGGACATGGCCTACGAGATTCCGGTGACGCAAGCCAGGGCTGAACTCGCCGACCTGATCAACCGCGTGGTCTACGGCGGCGAGCGCGTCGTCGTGACGCGGCACGGGAAGCCCCTCGTCGCACTGGTCTCCGCCGCCGACCTGGAACGGCTGGAGGAGTCCGCAGCGACGGAGGAG
The DNA here is from genome assembly GCF_055572015.1 of Streptomyces sp. NPDC030840. Classification (NCBI taxonomy): domain Bacteria; kingdom Bacillati; phylum Actinomycetota; class Actinomycetes; order Kitasatosporales; family Streptomycetaceae; genus Streptomyces; species Streptomyces sp. NPDC030840. The sequence continues at coordinate 45,300 of NZ_JBVIEE010000005.1, forward strand.
CCGATGATCAGCTCGGTCTCCAGCGTCCGTGACGCCGGATCGCCCGCAGGGGAACGCCGGCGGTTCGGGATCGCGGCGGAGCATCGCGGGACCGGCGCCTCCTGACGGGCCCGGCCCCCGCCCGGCGCGCCCCGCTCGCCACCTCGCGGCGGCGCGCGGCCCACCGCGGGCCGGTTAACGTCGTTGAAACGCCACCCAACTAGCCTGCGCCCACGCCACCAGCGACTTTGCCCGGTGGCCGCGGCAACCGGACCCCGCACGGTCCGGAGCGAGGACTGTGAGGTGGGACGCCGTGCAACTGACCCCGCACGAGCAAGAGAGGCTGCTGATCCACGTGGCGGCCGATGTCGCCGAGAAGCGCCGGGCCCGCGGACTGAAGCTGAACCACCCCGAGGCAGTCGCACTCATCACGTCGCACATCCTCGAAGGCGCCCGTGACGGCCGTACAGTGGCCGAACTCATGGCGTCCGGGCGCAAGCTGCTCACCCGGGACGACGTCATGGAGGGCATCCCCGAGATGATCCACGACGTCCAGGTCGAGGCGACCTTCCCGGACGGCACCAAGCTCGTCACCGTCCACGACCCGATCGTCTGACGGGGGAGGGGCAGCTCATGATTCCCGGAGAGATCCTGTTCGACGACACCCCGATCGTCTACAACGAGGGTCGCGAGGTCACCCGGCTCACCGTCCTCAACGCCGCCGACCGCCCCGTCCAGGTCGGCTCCCACTACCACTTCGCCGAGGCCAACCCCGGCCTGGAGTTCGACCGCGCGGCGGCCCGCGGCAAGCGGCTGAACGTCGCCGCCGGCACCGCCGTGCGCTTCGAACCCGGAATCCCCGTCGACGTCGAACTCGTCCCGCTCACCGGCGCCCGCATCGTGCCCGGCCTGCGCGGTGAGACCGGAGGTGCCCTCGATGCCTGAGATCTCCCGCGCCGCGTACGCCGACCTGTTCGGCCCCACGACCGGCGACCGCATCCGGCTCGCCGACACCGATCTGCTGATCGAGATCGAGGAGGACCGCAGCGGCGGCCCCGGACTCGCCGGTGACGAGGCGGTGTTCGGCGGTGGCAAGGTCATCCGCGAATCCATGGGCCAGGCGCGCGCTACGCGCGCAGACGGCACCCCGGACACCGTCATCACCGGTGTCGTCATCGTCGACCACTGGGGCATCGTCAAGGCCGACGTCGGCATCCGCGACGGCCGGATCACCGGCATCGGCAAGGCCGGCAACCCCGACACCATGGACGGCGTGCACCCGGACCTGGTCATCGGCCCGGAGACCGAGGTCATCGCGGGCAACGGGCGCATCCTGACCGCCGGCGCGATCGACGCGCACGTGCACTTCATCTGCCCGCAGATCGCCGACGAGGCACTGTCGGCGGGTGTCACGACGCTGGTCGGCGGTGGCACGGGCCCGGCCGAGGGATCCAAGGCCACGACGGTGACGCCCGGTCCGTGGCATCTGGCGCGGATGCTGGAGGCGATGGAGCAGTACCCGCTCAACATCGGTTTCCTCGGCAAGGGCAACACCGTCTCGCACGAGGCGATGCTCTCGCAGATCCGCGGGGGCGCGCTGGGGCTGAAGCTGCACGAGGACTGGGGCTCGACCCCGGCCGTCATCGACGCGTCCCTGACCGTCGCCGAGCGGACCGGCATCCAGGTCGCCATCCACACCGACACGCTGAACGAGGCCGGGTTCGTCGGTGACACGTTGGCCGCCATCGCCGGCCGCGGCATCCACGCCTACCACACGGAGGGCGCGGGCGGCGGGCACGCGCCCGACATCATGACCGTGGTCTCCGAGCCGTACGTGCTGCCGAGTTCCACCAACCCGACCCGGCCGTACACCGTCAACACCGCCGAGGAACACCTCGACATGCTGATGGTGTGCCACCACCTCAACCCCGCCGTGCCGGAGGACCTGGCCTTCGCCGAGTCGCGGATCCGGCCGTCCACCATCGGGGCGGAGGACATACTCCACGACCTCGGCGCCATCTCGATCATTTCGTCCGACTCCCAGGCCATGGGGCGTGTGGGTGAGGTCGTCCTGCGGACCTGGCAGACCGCGCACGTGATGAAGGGGCGGCGGGGCGCGCTGCCCGGTGACGGGCGTGCGGACAACCGCCGGGTGCGTCGCTATGTCGCCAAGTACACGATCAACCCGGCGCTCGCGCAGGGGCTCGCGGGCGAGGTCGGTTCCGTGGAGACCGGCAAGCTCGCCGACCTGGTGCTGTGGGAGCCCGCGTTCTTCGGGGTCAAGCCGCATCTCGTCCTCAAGGGCGGCCAGATCGCGTACGCGCAGATGGGCGACGCCAACGCCTCGATCCCGACGCCGCAGCCGATCCTCCCGCGGCCCATGTACGGGGCGATCGGGCGGGCACCCGCCGCCAACTCGTTCAACTTCGTGGCGCCGCTCGCCATCGAGGACGGGCTGCCGGAGCGGCTCGCGCTCGGCAAGCGGTTCGTCGCGATCGAGTCGACGCGGGGGGTCACCAAGGCCGACATGCGGGAGAACGACGCGCGGCCCGACGTACGGGTCGACCCCGACAGCTTCGCCGTGCACATCGACGGAGAGCTGGTGGAGGCGACGCCCGCCGCCGAACTGCCCATGGCCCAGCGGTACTTCCTCTTCTGAGGCCGGACCAGGGCGAGGTGGATGACGGATGGCGATGTCACGGGCCGCACTGCTCGTTCTGGCCGACGGTCGGTTTCCCGCCGGAGGGCACGCGCACTCCGGCGGGGCCGAGGCGGCCGTCAAGGCGGGGCGGATCACCGGTGCCTCGGGGGCGGCGGAGCTGGAGGAGTTCTGCCGGGGGCGGCTGCACACGGCCGGACTGGTCTCGGCGGGACTGGCCGCGGCGGCCGCGCTCGGAGTCGATCCGGTGGAGCTGGACGGCGCCGCGGACGCGCGTACGCCGTCCGCCGCGCTGCGGGGTGCCGCGCGGAAGCTGGGGCGGCAGTTGATGCGGGCGGCTCGTGCCACGTGGCCCTCCGCCGAACTCGACGCGCTCGCAAGGGAGTTTCCGAAGGGGGCGCATCAGCCCGTGGTGCTCGGGGTGACAGCGCGGGCCGCGGGGCTGGGGGCGGAGGACGCGGCGTACTGCTCCGTGTACGAGTGTGTGAGCGGGCCGGCCACCGCGACGGTGCGGTTGCTCAGTCTTGATCCGTTCGAAGCGACGGGGGTGCTGGCTCGGTTGGCTCCTGAGATGGATCTAGTGGTGCGGCAGGCGGTGGAGGCGGCCCGGAGGGTGGTGGGTGAGGGGGTTGACGCCTTGCCTGCGGCTTCGGGTCCGTTGCTGGAGATCAGTGCGGAGGTGCATGCGGGGTGGCCCGTGCGGTTGTTCGCCTCGTAGGGTTCTCGCCCCCGCCGCCCCCACCCGTCCCGTCCCCTGGGGGCTGCGCCCCCAGACCCCCCTGTCGGCCTTCGGCCTCGTCCTCAAACGCCGGACGGGCTGGATGCACCTGGCCTCGCCTGAAATCCCAGCCCCGGCCGGGAAACCCCAGCCCCGGCGGGCAAATCCCAGCCGCGGCCGGGGGCCCAGCCCTGGCGGGGAGATCCGAGCCGCGGTCGGGGGCCCAGCCGTGGCGGGGAGATCCGAGCCGCGGTCGGGGGCCCAGCCGTGGCGGGGAGATCCGAGCCGCGGTCGGGGGCCCAGCCGTGGCGGGGAGATCCGAGCCGCG